>JAEPON010000028.1 GCA_017642895.1 Roseitalea sp. | reverse complement strand
TCCTTGATCCGGGCTTCGTCGATCTGGATCACTTGCCCCATCGTTGTGGGCTTCTCGTCATCTTCCATTCTCTGCTCCTCTCAGACAATCTGAAAGGAGCCTCCGTCACGGTCAAATGTGCGAAAGACTCTGTACGTTATCAGAAGTTGGCGGTAGCCGGCGGCAACCATCCAACGCGCACGACCCATATGTGATTGATGACGACTCTCCGCTAGTTGCCGGTCAGCGCCGATCGGTTCATCGAACAAGTGCGGATAACCGGCCTCAAGCTGCGGCCAGAAACAGAAACTGCTGATATCGTTGGTTGCGAGCCTCCTCAACCAAAATATTCAATGAATTCAGATATTTATAATATGACAATCGCTGCTGAACCTTCAGGTTATGAATCGCAAGCCGCACAAATGCGATCTGCGCATCATTGAACTTCGAACGATTCATTTAACCCTCCTTATCCCGGCGTCGGGATCACATATGGAAGTTTCCGGCTCGAAACGGTCCAGTTTTCAGGCACGAAGCCACACTGAACAACCGTCAGATGCATCGATGCTGGTTAATCTCACAAGCATTCCTCGAAGAGCTTGCGGGTAGCTGCAGCCGTCATCTTAACAGGGTTACCGCCGACGCTGGGATCTTCGAGCGCAGCAGCGGTTAGCGCGTCAAGATCGGGCGCGGTGACACCCAATTCGGTCAGCGTCGCCGGGATGCCCAGCGCCGCGTTCTGCGCCGAGACGAATTCGCAAAAGCCCTCATAGCCGCCGCCAATGCCCAGATAGGCCGCTGCACGCGCCAGCGGCTCGGCCACCGCCTCGCGGTTGAAGCGCAGCACCGCCGGCATCACCACGGCGTTCGTCGTGCCGTGATGGGTGTGGTGGTGAGCGCCGATCGGATGGCTCAGCGCATGTATGGCACCCAGTCCTTTCTGGAAAGCGGTCGCTCCCATCGCTGCGGCGGCCATCATGTGGCTCCGTGCTTCGATATCGGCGCCGTCGTGGTAGGCGCGCGGCAGGTATTGCTTGACCAACCGCATTCCCTCGAGCGCGATGCCCTGGCTCATCGGATGATAGTGCGGTGAGCAATAGGCCTCCAGGCAATGGGCGAACGCGTCGAGCCCGGTGCCCGCGGTCACCTGGGGCGGTAGGCCGACGGTCAGTTCGGGATCGCAGATCACGACGGCCGGCAGAACTTTTGGATGGAAGATGATCTTCTTCTCCCTTGTGGCCGTGTTCGTCAGCACGCCGGCGCGGCCAACCTCCGAGCCTGTGCCGGCCGTGGTCGGCACCGCCACGATCGGATGGATGCCGGACGGGTCCGCACGCGTCCACCAGTCGCCGATATCCTCGAAATCCCAGACCGGGCGGCTTTGACCCGCCATGAAGGCCAGCACTTTGCCCAGATCGAGACCGGAGCCGCCGCCGAAAGCCACCACACCATCGAACCCGCCTGCGCGATAGGTTTCGAGCGCGGCATTGAGGTTTTCACTAGTCGGATTGGGGTCGACGGCTGAAAAGAGCGCCTCACCAAGCCCCGCTTTTGCCAACAGTTTGCGTGCATTATGGGTGATGTCGAGATCGGCGAGTCCCCGGTCGGTCACCAGAAGTGGCCGCGACATGCCCGCGGCACGGCACGCTTCGCCAATTTCTGCAATCCGCCCTGCGCCGAAGCGAATGGCCGTAGGATAGGACCAGTTTCCATTCAGCATCATCGATCAGACCTTCTTCAGATGGTAGGACTTTGGACGCGTTAGTGCGTGGTAGGCCAAAACCGACAAACCAGTGCCGCGACCGGTGTCCTTGCAACCGGTCCAGCACAGGGCCGGGTCCAGATAATCGCAACGGTTCATGAAAACAGTGCCGGTCTGCACCTTGGCACCGATGTCCAGTGCTGCCTGCACATCGCGGGTCCAAAGCGAAACGGTCAGGCCGAAATCGCTGTCATTGATGCGCTCGATCGCCTCGGCATCGTCCTTGACAGGCATGATGCCAACAATGGGGCCGAAGGTCTCATCGCGCATGACGCGCATGTTATGGGTTACGCCCGTCAGAATTTGCGGGGTCAGATAGGCGGCACCATCATCCTCGGCAAATGGCGGGATATGAGCTGTCGCACCTGCGGCCACCGCTTCGCTGATCTGGGCACGCGCCTCGGCGGCAAAGCGCGCATGCGCCATCGGGCCGATCGTCGTATCCGGATCGAGCGGGTTGCCGAGCTTGTAGCCTTTCACCAGCGCCACGGCCTTGTCGACAAAGGCATCATAACGGCTTTCGTGCACGTAAATCCGTTCAATCCCGCAGCAGCATTGGCCCGAATTGAACATCGCTCCGTCGATCAGCGAGTCTGCCGCCGCATCAAGATCGGCGTCAGCGCGAACATAGCCCGGATCCTTGCCGCCCAGTTCGGTCGCCACCTGTGTGAATGTGCCTGCCGCAGCCCGCTCCATGGCGTGGCCGCCGCCCACCGAGCCGGTGAAGTTGACCATATCGAAGGCCCGTGCCGCGATCAGCGAGGCAGTGGTGTCGTGATCGAGAACGAGGTTCTGAAAGACGTCGTCTGGCACACCCACCGCATGGAACGCCTCGGCAAGCCGCTCGCCGACCAGAAGTGTCTGTGCAGCGTGTTTGAGCACCACCGTGTTGCCGGCAATCAGCGCCGGCGCGATCGTGTTGATCGCTGTCATGTAGGGGTAGTTCCACGGCGCAACGACGAAGACCACGCCTTGCGGTTCCCTTAGAATCTGGCGCAAGAAGCTGTCGCTGTCCTCGATGACCAGCGGTGCCAAGCCTTCCTCGGCCAGTTCCGCCATCTTCTCTGCACGCTCCTCGAAGCCGCCAAACTCGCCGCCATAGCGGACTGGGCGGCCCATCTGGTGTGCAAGTTCCACAGCCATGCGATCGGTGGTCTTTCCCACTTCGGCCACAGCCGCAAGCACCAGCGCGATCCGTTCATCGAGCGGCCGGGCGGCCCATGCCGGTTGGGCGGCGCGAGTGCGGGCAGCGGCCGCATGGGCAAGATCGGCCGCCATCACCGGGCGCTCGAGATAGACCGATCCGTCGATTGGAGAAATCAAGCTGACTGTCGCTGACACATCATGTCCTTTGCTGTTTGTTGCAGCTTTGTGAGCATCGATACCAATGGCTCTCAGACCCGCTCGAAACCGCGCGCGACTTCCCAATCGGTTACAACCCGGTCGAACTCCTCTTGCTCCCATTCGGCGCAGCGCACGTAATGGTCGATCACATCGTCGCCCAAGGCCGCGCGAAGCATGGCCGACTCGCGCAGCCCCTCGGTGGCCTCGCGCAACGTGCGCGGGATGTGGTCGTCATCGCCCGCTTCATAGAGATCGCCCTGGGTTGCCGGGCCCAGTTCCAGCTTCTCTTCGATGCCCCGCAATCCAGCCGCCAACAGTGCCGCTTCGGCAAGGTAAGGGTTGAGATCGGAACCGCCGATCCGGCACTCGATGCGCACGGCAGGTGTGTCTTCGCCACACAGGCGAAAGCCCGCCGTGCGATTGTCAACGGACCAGCCGGTCTTGGTCGGCGCGAAAGTGCCCTTTGCGAAACGCTTATAGCTATTGACATACGGCGCCAGAAATACGGTGCAGTCGCTGGCATATTTGATCTGGCCGGCGAGAAACTGGCGCATCGGCGCCGACATGCCATGCGGTGCACTTTTGTCGAAGAACAACGGATCGCCGTCACGCCACAGCGACATGTGTACATGACTGGCGCTGCCGACCTTGTCGTGATGCCATTTCGGCAGGAACGAGGCGGCGCGGCCATGCATCCAAGCGATCTCCTTGACCGCATGCTTGGCGATGGTGTGGTGATCAGCGCAGGTCAGCGCATCGGCATAGCGGATGTTCAACTCTTCCTGGCCAGTCTCCGCCTCGCCCTTTGAGTTTTCCACCGGGATGCCGGATGCGACCAGATGATTGCGCACCGGCCGCATCACCTGCTCTTCCTTGGTGGTTTGAAGGATGTGATAGTCCTCATTGTAACCAGAGATCGGTTCCAGGTCGCGGAAACCGGACTTGCGAATCTCGTCGTAGCTTTTGGCAAAAAGAAAAAACTCCAGCTCGGTGGCCATCATCGGCTTGAAGCCCATGGCTTCGGCCCGCGCCACCTGCGCTTTGAGGATAGTGCGCGGATCATGGGGTACAGGCGCGTGGCCGTGATGATCCAACACATCGCAAAGCACCAATGCCGTGCCCTCTAGCCAGTCCACCCGCCGCAGCGTGGTCAGATCGGGGCGCATGAAATAGTCGCCATAACCCTGCCGCCAGCTCGTTGCGGCATATCCGTCAGGCGTGGCCATCTCCAGATCCGTTGCCAGCAAGTAGTTGCAGCAATGGGTCTCCGAATGCGCCTTTTCGGCGAAATGTGCCGCGTGGAAGCGCTTGCCCATCAGCCGGCCCTGCATATCGACCAGGCAGACAAGCACTGTGTCGATTGCGCCGCTGGCGACCTCGGCTTTCAGCGCGTCGAAACTCAGATTACTGCTCACTTTCGTCCCCTCTCATGCTGCCATCCCGACCCATGATCCGGTTTTGCATTGGTTTTCGCCCCGCTTCGGCCAATGCGGGGCAACAGCACACAATGCCGACCGACTGCACAGTGTCGGTCGAACGTGATCTTGGCGGCTATCGTGCATCGATCTGTCCTGACAATTCGATCCCCACCCTGCTCAATCCGCGCTCAAGGAGCCGTGCAAGACTATGCGCGGTGTGTGCCACGCCTGCGGGTTCGGCGATCAGATCGTTGCGCAGTTCCAACATCACATTAGGCAGGCCACGCGGTATGGCGTGTTCCTTGAGGGTGTGCGTAACTCCGTTGGAGGCGTCGTAAGGTGCGTTGAGCTGCGTGTTTAGCGCCACCGCGCCGGCTGCTTCGGCCATCATCGCTCGAGCCAATGTGGGGTCGGCATCATGCAACAATCCCAATTCAACGCTCCGCGGTTCGCCGTGATAGATCGGCGTGAAGCTGTGGACCGTAACCAGGGCGACCGGACCACCCGCCAACCTCGCCGTTTGAACGTCCAGGGCGCCAGAGAGGCAATCGCGGAACGGCTCATAAACCGCCTGGACACGCGCTGCCCGTGCCGTATCACTCAGCCCTCGATTGCCCGGGATATCGAAGACCTCGCTGCGAGGCGGGATCGCATCGGGCGCGCAAGGCGGGCGGTTGCAGTCGTAGACGAGGCGCGAGATGCGCGATGCCACCAGAGGTGCATCGAGCGCCGCGCTCAATTCAAGCGCCAGATCGAACGCGCCAATGTCCCACGCGATGTGCGAGCGTGCCACGTCCGCGCTGAGCCCCAGGCCATCCAATGCTGAGGGAACAAGGCGGCTCGCATGGTCGCAAACCAGCACGATCGGCGCCCGCCCGCCTTTGTTGTAGATGCGCGCCGCGGGCCCCTCGAAGTCGGCCAGTATTGACGGCGCAGCAGGCGTCACGGCGCTAAGGTCGGCCAAGAGGCTTTGATCATTCGTCAGCTCACCGTTGTTTTGTGTTTCGATCATGATGGCTTGGATTCCGGTTTGGGCACTGCCTTGGCGTTTCGCCAGGCGCAAAGCGAACTCGTTCTAGACACGTGCAAGATACTCGACCCAGCGCGGATCGTGCATGATCGCGCGGCCGCGCAGCAGCTTCCAGGCGCCATATTTGAAGAAATCGAAGTCGAGCTGTGAAACGCGCTGCTGCACATAGGACCAAAAGGCCCATTTGATGTCCGCCAGCGCCTTGTGGACGATGACGCGGGCATAGGTTTGTTCGCTTACCGAACCGAAATAGGATTCGAGCAGCTCCATCTCGATCTCGCGGGAGAAGAACATTTCGCCGAACCAGATGCCGAAATCGTAGCAGCGGTCGTTCATGGAGGCATATTCGTAGTCGATCAGCATGATCGACCCGTCTGAATCGATCATGAAGTTGCCGGCCATGGGATCGTTGAAGCAGGGCACCAAATCGAGCCCGGAAGCCTCCAGCGCCTGCCGCGCCATGCGGTACTGTTCCATCAGCCAAGGATAGTCGGGCGGCCGCCAGCCGCCCAACTCCGTGATCTGGCGGTCATGCTCCTCGATCATGTCAAAGACAGTCTTGGTCAGCGAAAGCGGGGCGACCGAGTGTAAGGACCGGTAGGCCTCAATGGCGGCCAGCCTTGGTCCCGGTTGTCCGAAATCAGTGTTGGTGCAGGAGCGCCGGTCGGACATGAAGTCGTTGATCTCGATCCCGTCTTCGTAAAGATCGTCGTAAACGCGCGGCCCGACGCCCTGCGCGGCCGCCTTGCGGCTGGCGTCGAACGCGGCCACCCGGTCAATGAACATCTCGGTGCCGGCCCCGGGAATTTTGACGAAATAGTGCTTGCCATCCTCGACCGTGGTGACGCGGAAATTGGGGTTGCTGATACCACCCGCAACGGGCCGGTAGCTTAGCTTTTTGCCCTGAAACAGGGCGGCGCGCGCCAATGCGTCTTCAAGCGTGTGTTCCGCCTCGCTGGCAGCTTGGCCGAGTGTCTTATCGGTCATGAAAAGCCTCCTGGCTCCGAACCGTTCACAGTTTGCGCAGACGTTCTTCGAACTGCGGTTGCAGCATGGCCTGCCGGCAACGCAAAAGCCGCCATTCGGCATATTTGCGGAACTCGACATGCACACGCGGCGAGGTTTCAGCGCTCAGCATCGCCCAGAGAGCCCACATCAGATCGTCGGCCGCGCCATAGGCGACGGTACGGTTGAGCAGCCTGATGTCGGCCCGCCCCGCCCAATGCTCGACATAGGGTTCGCGTTCGCTGATAAAGGCACAGACCTCGGTGAGAAGTACCGCCAGGTCGTAAGCCGGATCGTTCATGCCCGCGCGGTCGTAGTCGAGAAGCCGCACCGCGCCTTCGGGTCCGATCATGATATTAGACGACACGCCGTCATTGCGGCACGGAACCAGATCATAGCCGGCGGCCACAATCGCCTTTTCAATCGCGCCAGCCTGTTTCAGCATCCACCACCCATCGGTGGGCAGCGCGATGTTGGTAGCGGCAAGCCGGGCCTGGAGCGCGTGGATTTCAGCGAAGACGTCAAAACGAACAGGCAACGCTTCCCCGGCCTGAAAGGCACGAGAGGTGTCGAGAACCGCTTGCATCATACCAGGCTCCTGCAGATCGGCCAGATTGGCCGTGCGCCAGCCCTCGCCGAGATGCTCCATCGCCACGGCGCCGCCATCGGCATCGGCCCAGATGATGCTTGGTCCTGCGCCGGTCTTACCGGCGAGTTGCGCGCCTGTGACGCCCGCAGCGCGATCGAACAAGCCATCCATGTCGGGACGGGGCACCTTCAGCACGCCCGCCGCATCGCCTCCAGCTTTGACCAGCCACAATGCGCCCGCCACCCCGCGATGCATCGGCGAGACGACATCGGGGCAAAGCGGTGCATAGGAGGGGGCGGATGCCGCCCATTGCGGCACCTGCGCGATCAGCGCCTCGACCGCCGCCTCCTCGTCGGTCTTGGCATGTCCCAATTCGGTCATGTGGCACCCTTTCCTTCCGACCGGGCGGTTGCAGCGTCGAGATCGCCTTCGGCTTCGTGCAGCCGCCACAGCATCGCAGCCAGCACGTTCGCGCCGCGCTCGCAATCCTCTGGCGTCGTATACTCGTCCGGATGGTGCAGGATGCCGCCGACGCTCGGCACGGCGACGACGATCCCCGGGCAAAACCGGCTGAGCGGAACCGCATCGTGACCGCCGATCGTATCGAGGCGCATGGTCTCCAGCCCCTGTGCCGCCGCCTCGGACTCGCACAGCGCCACAAGACGCGGGTCGAAACGTCCCGCCTGACGGCGGTCGATCGATATGACCTGATGGCCAATGCCCGCGCGTGCCGCGCTTTCTTCGAGGAGCACCACCAACTCCGCTTCGGCTTCTTCAAGCATCGGCTGCTCGGGGGCACGCAGCTCGATGAACATGGTGGCGCGCTCGGGCACCATGTTGGGTGAATTGGGCTCGACAACCAGGCGGCCCACCGACGTGTAGAGCGCGCCATCGCGCTTGTCCGACATGGCCCGCAGTCCTGCCATGACGTAGGCGGCACCGAGGCCAGCGTCCTTGCGTTCGGCCATGACAGTCGGGCCGGTATGGGCGCGCTCGCCCAGCATGGCGGCCCGCACCTTCAGCGCGCCCCAATAGCGTTCGAACGGACCGATGTGGCGCCCGCTTTTCTCGAGCGCCGTGTCGCCCTCGACATGGAACTCGATGTAGCAATCGGCCTTGGGCGCGGTGTCGGTGCCGGCATAGCCGATGCGTGCAAGTTCCGCTCCCACCGCGAGGCCATCGCCGTCCTCGCGTGCGAGCGCGAAATCAAGGTCGAGTTCGCCGGCATAGACACCCGAGCCCAGAAGGCTGGGCTGGAATCGGGCGCCCTCCTCATTGGTCCAGTCGACGACGGCGAAATTGCAGCCCGGCCTTTCGCCGCGCCCGTCGAGATGGGCGCGGACCGCTTCGATGGCGGCAAGGGCAGCGACGACGCCGTAAGCGCCGTCAAAACGTCCGCCATTGGGCTGGCTGTCCAGATGGGAGCCGACCAGAACCAGCGGCGCATCTGGGCCCGCTGTTTCGAGCATGCCGAACACGTTTCCGATCGGATCGACACGCACCTCATACCCGCGGCGTTCCATCTCCGAACACAGCCAGTCGCGTGCCTCTCCATGTTCGTTCGTGGCCGCCATGCGGTTGAGCGCGCCCGGTTCGTCGGTGGCCCCGAAGGCGGAAACCTCCTCCATCATGGCGTCGAGCCAGGGGCGGTCGACGGCAAGGCGGTCATTGGCAAGCGCTTGGGTCATGAGGCGACAGGTTCCGGTTGAAGCAGATGACATGCGGCGCGGTCGTGTTCGCCGCGATAGACGGGTGGCGGGTTGACCTCGCGGCAGCGGTCGTGGGCCGAGGGGCAGCGCGAAGCAAATGCGCAGCCCGGCGGCAGGTCGATGGGACTGGGCGGTTCGCCCTCCAACAGGCAGTCTTCCGGGCGGTAGCGGCGATCTTCCAGCGTCGGCGCCGCGCTCAAAAGCGCCTTGGAATAGGGGTGGCCGGGATCGAAGAACAGGCGCTCGTTGGCGGCAAGTTCGACCACTTCGCCCAGATACATCACGGCGATGCGCGCGCAGACGCGCCGCACCAGCGCGATATCGTGGGAGATGAACAGATAGGTGAAGCCATGCTGCGCCTGCAACCGTTCGAACAGGTCGATCAGCCGGCTCTGTTCGGTCTGGTCAAGCGCCGACAGCGTTTCGTCCATGATCATCAGACGCGGTTCGAGGATCATCGCGCGTGCCACGTTCACGCGCTGGCGCTGACCTGCTGTCAGTCTGGTGGGCAACGACTCGTAGAGCGACTTGTCGAGGCCGACCTCGCCCATCATGTCGAGCGCGCGGGCACGGCGCCGCCGGCGGTCGCCCTCGCCGTGGATCACCAGCGGCTCGGAGATGATCTCGCCGATTGAGCTCTGCGGCGGAAGGGATCCGAACGGGTCTTGAAGGACGAGTTGCACTTCGCGCCGAAAACGCCGGGTGCCGGCGCGCCCGCGGCCGAACACGTCTTCGCCGTCGAAGACGATATGGCCGGTGTCCGGCTTTTCGAGCGCCGTCAGAAGGCGCATGAGCGTGGATTTGCCGCAGCCGGACTCGCCCACCACGCCGAAGTTCTCGCCCGCATGAATGTCGAAGCTGACATCACGCACCGCCTGCAGCAGCTTCGGCTTGCCCAGACCCGACTTGTTCTTGATCGGGTAGACGCGGCTGACATTCTGCACCGAAAGCACGGTCTGCGCCTTGTCGGTTGCGGCGACGGGCGTCGTGCCGTCGCGGTGCCACAGCTTCGGCAGTTCGTTGATCAGTTTCCGGGTGGCTGCGTGGCGCGGACGGCTGATCACGTCGTCGACCGGCGCGCATTCGGCCACGCGCCCGCCTTCCAAAACCAGGACTTCGTCCGCCACGTCCGCCACGGTCGGCAAGGATGCGCTGATGAACAGGATCGCGGTGTCGAAGCGTTCCGACAGTTCGCGCATGAGTTTGAGGATCTGCGCGCCAACAGTCACGTCGAGCGGCTGCGTGATGCTGTCGGCGATCAAGAGCTCCGGATTGGCAATCAGCGCATCGACGATCATCGCACGCTGCATCATGCCGCCCGAATACTGAAAAGGATACTCGCCGAAGCGCTGTTCAGGGGAGGGGATGTGCACAGCGCCCAACAGCGCCACTGCTCGCTCCCTGGCTTCCTTGTAGGACACGCCGGGTTCGACCGCGCGCAGTTTCTCGATGATCTGCTCGCCGACATGCATTGTCGGATTCATCGCGCCCTGCGGATCACCGCCCACATAGGCAATCGTCTTGCCGCGCAGTCGGGCCGCGCGGTCGGAGGGCATCGCCAATATGTCCTCGCCGCGAAACCGGATTTCGCCGGAGGTGACCTCGAGCGGCGGGCGCAACCAGTTGACGAGTGCATGCGCCAGCGTGGTCTTGCCGGAACCGCCCGGACCGATGACGCCGAGAATGCGTTTGGCCTGAAGGCTGAAGGACACATCGTCAAGGATGCGCGGCGCGGCCTCGGCACGGCCGGCCTCCACCGTCAGTCCACGGACGCCCAGAAGCGGTGTGTCGGTCATTCCAGACCTCCGTAGATGCGGTTGCGCGCCCGTTCGAGTGCCGCCCCCATCAGGTTGAGGCTCAAAAGCGTGACGAGCAGGAAGATGCCCGGCATGGTGGCGATCCACCACGCGTTGACGAGGTATTTGCGGCCGTCGGCGATAATGTTGCCGAAAGTTGGCGTGGGCGGCTGGACACCGAGGCCCAAAAAGCCGAGCACCGCCTCGAAGATCATCATCCGCGCGACGTCGAGCACCGCGACGAAGACAATGGGCGGCAGACAGATCGGCAGCAGCAGCAGGAACATGATGCGCAGATCCGACGCGCCGAGCACGGTTGCGCCGCGCACATATTCCTTATTGCGCTCTGCCAGAATCACGCTGCGCATGACCCGCGCATAGACCGGCCAGCCCGACAAGCCCAAAACCAGGATGATCGCGGGAATCGTCGGCCGCGCGACGCCCAGAATGGCGATGGCAAGGATGATCATCGGGATCGAAAGCTGCGCATCGGTAATGCGCATCAAAACGGTGTCGGTCAGTCCCCCGCGATAGCCGGCGAACAGGCCGACCATGCAACCGACTGCAAGCATCAGGAGGACGGTCGCCAGGCCGATCAACAAGGAATAGCGCAGGCCCACAAGGCAACGCATCAGCATGTCGCGGCCCAGCTGGTCGGTGCCCAGCGGGTGGCTCCAGTTCCAACCTTCGCCCAGAAACAGGGGCGGCGTCATCCGCGCGCGCACATCCATCGCGATTGGGTCGATGGAACTGACCAGCGGATAGAACAGCGCCATCAAGACCATGAACACGAAGACGAAGAAGCCGATCCGGAACTCGGTCGAGTTCCAGGCGCCGGAAAGGATGCGCTGCGATACGCTGTATTCAGCGTCCGGCGCCGCGGCGGTTGCGAGCGAGGTGGCCTGGTCTGTCATCAGTATTCGAGCCTCGGATCGATCATCGTTGCCAGCAGGTCGACAAAGATGTTGATCATCACAAACGCAACGCTGGTGACGATCGCGATGCCCTGGATCAGCGGGAAATCGCGTTGCAGGACGGCGTTGATCGTCAAAAGGCCTAGCCCCGGATAGTCGAAGATGAATTCGACCACCAGCACACCGCCCAAGAGGAGACTGAACTGGACGCCCAGAAGGTTGAGCAGCGGTACCGAAGCGTTCTTCAGCGCATGGGCCATGATGATCCGCGTCTGACCGAGCCCGCGCACGGCGGCTGCGGCGATGTAGCTTTCGCGCATGACCTGCGCGACGGAAACCGAAAGCGTGCGGATGATGAACGGTGCGATCTCCACCGCGAGCACGATGGCGGGCAGGATCGTATAGGCGAAGTTCTCGTAGCCGATCGCCGGCAGCCAACCCAGCTGGACCGAGAAGACCAATGCAAGAACGATGCCCAGCCAGAAGTTGGGGACTGAGACGAAGACGGATCCCAAGTAAAGTGCCATTCGATCAGGCCATCGCCCCGGGCTAAGACCGGCAAAGACCCCGATCGGTACGGCCACCACCAGCGCCAGCGCCATGGCTAGAAGGGCTAACTGGATCGTGTAGGGAGCGGTTTCCGTGATCAGCGTCAACACCTGTGCGCGCTCACCCCGGGTTGCATCATCGAACGCTGCACCACCAACCGCCGCACCACTGGCCGGACGCACGAAGGACTGCCCCAGATCGCCTTGGACCACGCCTGATAGATAGCGCGCGAACTGCACCGGTATGGGGTCGCGCAACCCCATTTCCTCGGCAATCTCCTCGACAAGCGTGTCGGGCGCCATGCCGCCGACCATGAGCCGCACTGGATCGCCCGGAATCACGCGCAGGAGCGTGAAAATCAGGAAGGTCACCAGCAGGACGATGACCACGCCCTGCGCCAGGCGCCGGGTCAGAAAGCCCAATAGAAACAAAGATGCGACTCCGTGGCGTTGGCAAGAGCATCAGAAAGAAACGGCGCCGACCCTCCATGGGTGATGCATGGGGGCCGGCGCCGCTGGTCAGATAGTAGCCACAGAAGCGTCCATGCTGCCATCCGGGTAGAGGAACAGACCATCCAGATCGGCACTGATTGCATGCACCATCACCGATGTGAACAGTGACAGCGCGGGCGCCTTATCCGCCAGCATGGGCGTCAGCTCGGTCTGGAGAAGCCGTTCGCGTTCTTCGAGCGAAGGTGCGGAACGCTGCCGATCCAGCGCCTCATCGATCTCGGCATCGACGATGCCCGTGATCCGCTTGGAGCCGGAATGGAAGTGCGTGCGCAAAACCAGATCAGGCTCCGGCGAGCCGGTCGACCAGCCGCAGTCGATCATGTGGCCGGGGCCGCCGCCGGGACGGTCATAGAGGTTCTCGTTCCAGGCGGCCACTTCCATGACATTCAGGGTTACGGGGAAGCCCTGGGCTTGGAGCATCGCCGTGATGACCTCGCCATATTCCTTGGTCTTGGGATAAAAACCGACAGAGGTGATGTATTCGAGGTCCGGCAGACCCTGGCCGCCCGGAAAGCCCGCTTCTGCCAACAGGCGCTGGCACTCGTCGGGGTCGTATTCGGGATAGTTCTCCAGATCGACATAGCCAAACTTGATCGGTGAGATGAAGTTGGCCGACGGATGGCCCGATTCGCCGAGCACCTCGTAAATCAGCTCGCGATCGATGGCGTGGCAGGCCGCGCGCCGCAGAAGCGGGTTGTCGAAGGGCGGCTTGGAGCAACGGAACCAAAGATATTTGTTCTCCACCGAAACGAGCTTGGAGATGCGGATGTCGTCACGACCCGACAGCGTTTCAATCTGCTCGGGTTCGAGCCGCTCGATGATCGAGGCCTGGCCGTTCATCATCGACAAGAGCCGCGTGGTGGCGTCGCCGACGAAAGAAATGGTGACGCCGGGGACTTTTGGCGTGCCTTTGAAGTAGCCGTCAAAGGCGGTCAGTACCGTATCGTTGCCGCTTTGCTCGGAAAAGCGGAACGGTCCGGTGCCGTTGAGCCTCTGGGTCAGCGCGCCACTGGGTCCTTCGGCGATGTCCTTGGCGGATATCATCGGCAGATACGCGGCCAGGAAGATGAAGAGGCTGGCCGAGTAGCCGCCCTTGGTCGTGTCGACGATGACCGTCAGATCGTCGGGCGTCGTTACCTCGAAACTGTCGGTGGGGCCGGGATACCACTGCGCCGGACGATCGGGCTGTGCGCCATACTCGAAGGTGGCCTTCACATCGGCGGACGTGAAGGGGTGTCCGTCATGGAAGGTCACGCCGTCACGCAGCTTGATCTGAAGTCTGCTACCGTCCAGCAGTTCCATGGATTCGGCGAGTTCAAAGACCATTTCGCCCGGATCGTCCGGCCGCATCGGCGCACGTGCGAGAAAGCCCATCACGAACCCCTCGATGATCTTTTGCGAGAGGGTCGTGTGCGCCGTCGGGTCCCAGTTGCCGGTGATGTTCTCCGCCGACAGGAACGTGATCGGCTGGCCTGTCTGGGCGAATGCCGACGAGATGAAGAAATCCGGGTTGAGCTGTTGGAAACCGGCAAGCGCACCTGCGCCTGCCAAGAAAGTTCTGCGCTTAATCATGTTGTAGCCTCCTGTCATTTGTTCGTTTCTGGGGTGCTTGATGGCATCTGCGCCGCGCGGCGCTCATCATGGGTTCGTGCCTTACGGCGCGCGCAACAAAGCGCAGATCTCCTCGTGCAATTCGGCGCTGGCGGCGGCCACCACGTGACCCTCGGAACGCAGCGTCAGCGGCGCCCCCTGCCAGTCGGTAATGACGCCTCCGGCCGCTTCGATGATCGGCACGATCGGCACGAAATCGTAGGGTTTCAGGCCGGTTTCGATCACCGCGTCGAGATGGCCGGCGGCAACCAGGCCGTATATGTAGCAATCGCCGCCGAGCCGGGTGATCGCGGCCCGCGCCGCCAGCCGGTCGAAGGCCGCGCGCGCCTCCGGCGCATAGGCGTGAATCGCCGTGGAGCCGATCGAGGCGCCTTGAAGGCGCGTTTGTCCACTGGTTTGGCACGGGCTTCCATTGAGCCAGGCTCCGCTGCCCACACGTCCGATCCAACGTTCGCCTGTGGCGCTTGCTTCGATGGCGCCGATGGCCGGAACACCCTCGTTCAGCAACCCGAACAGCGTGCCGAAAAGCGGTGAGCCGGTGGCGAATGCGCCCGTGCCGTCGATGGGATCTATGACCCACAGGCGGGGCCGATCGAGACCTGTCGGCGGCATTTCCTCGCCGAAGACACCATCATCGGGCGCGTGCAGTGCCAGCATCTGACGCAAGCGGTCTTCGATTTCGCGGTCTGCCTGCGTGACGGGCGAAGCATCACTCTTCATGGTCAGGCCGATTTCCTTGCGGAAGTAGCGAAGCGCGATCGCTCGCGCCGCGTCTGCCATGTCCGTCAACAGGGTGAGATCGGCATCCATGGCCGTCCCCGCTGACTCTCCCGCCGTCATCGTCACGACCGTACTCCCTAAAAACGCTCGTTAATCCACAATTGCCACAAAATCCCACGACGTCAACAAAAATCATTCCGACCGCCAGTTTTGGCTTTGAATTACCGGCAAAGCCGACTAATCGGTGCAAAAAACACAGCACTGACCTGTGAAAATCTGCGCAACTCGGGTCCCAGTTTGTGGTATGTGGGTCCATGCAACCGGTCCAAATGCCCAATAATCGGGCAAGTTGCAGAAAGGAATTGCAGTTTTGTGGCATACTCAAAGGCGCGCAAAGATTCTCTCGATTCTGCGGGAATCAGCCAATGCGCGCACCGCTGCCATCGCCGAGGAACTGGGCGTTTCGCGCGAGACGATCCGGCGTGACCTGCTGGCCATGCAGGACGAGGGGTTGCTGGCACGCGTCCATGGCGGCGCCATCACGGCGGGCCAGGACTCCGAAGCCGATTTTCAGAAGCGCAAGACACTCAACTGGGCGGAGAAAAGCGAGATCGGGCGCAAGGCGCTGCAACTGGTTGAGCCCGGTATGATTGTCTTCGTGGATGCAGGCACGACCACCATGGCCTTTGCCCGCGCGCTGCGCGGGGGGCCTGATGTGCAGGTGATCACCAACTCGGTCGACGTGGCTCAGACGCTCAGGCGGCGCAGCATTCTTCTGGGCGGTACGCTGCTGAGTGACGTGCCGGCCACTTTCGGCGAACTGACCTTGGCCGAGATCGGCCGTTTCATGGCTGACCTTGCCATCCTGTCACCCACAGCAGTCCACCCTAAACATGGTGTGATGTATTATGAGTTGCACGAGGCAGAGGTCGCTCGGGCCATGAGCGCCAAGACAAGCCAGGTGGCCATCCTGGCTGATAGCAGTAAGCTCAATCGCACTAGTCGCGTTCTGATGAGCGAAGCCGGTAATGTCGACTGGCTGGTCACGGACGGAAAGGCGAGCCCCGGTGACCGCCAGGCACTGGCCGACGTAGTTCCCACCGTGCTTTAGGCAGCCGATCCGGACCGCATGATCCGGTTTGGTCCCAACCCGAATCTGTTCCTTGACGCGCTACGAAGCTGGTTTGCCAGAGCTGGTTTGGTGCGGTAGTCTTGTCCTTGAACTCATCTTTTGCCCGGCAGGTGATGCGCGTACTACCGAGAGGGGGAGCCCTTGAAGTGTATTGAGCCTATTCGCTACGTTGTAGCTTTTGAGGGCGTGGTGAGGTGCTCGCGCAAACGTTTGTGGCTCTCGTGGTGATAGCGTCGAACCGTTGCGTGCTTCATGGTTCGCTACATGCGCTCGAACCGTTGGCTGGCAAATGATTGCCTGTAATCGTTGAGAAGCTGAGCGTTGGTCCACGGGTGGTTTGGTTTCGTCAACCGATGATCGATGTCGTTCTCGGCGCAGGCTAGGACGAAGCTATGCCAGCAGAACCTTGCCATGTATGCGATCAATTGCCTGACCTCAGCAGTCGTCCAGCCATCGCATTTAGGGTAGGCGCAGTGGGTAATCCTGCTGGTCAGCACCATGTTCATTACCACGTTCCGGGACTATACTTCTGGTCGGGCCTTGGCGTCTCCTCGACAAAGCACTGCTTTGACGCCAGGGCTTTGCTTAAGCCGCGGTCTGACAGAGAAACTGCTGATATCGTTGGTTGCGAGCCCCCGCAACCAACGATATCAGCACCTCTGGTGCGTCTGCCTGAACCGCCCCTTGAGGGCGGTTTTTGCGTTTTTGGCCAAGTGTTTCTGCCTCTCCGGAGCTCATCGATTGCAGAATCTTGCTGTCTTCAGCGCCCGCTGGAATCTTGCGGCCGGCGGCCAGGGACAGGATTGCTGCGAGATCGCCTTCCAGGCACAGTTCGGCATGATCACCGACGGCCGGTGAGACGACGATCCGGCCGACGAGGCTCCGAATACCCTCACTGGCCTCAAGATAGGTTTGCTCGTCCTCAAGCGCACTGAACAGGTCCGTCAATGCGTTCGCGATAAAGCAGCGCCATATTGGGGTGAAGCAGCGGCGGTGGTTCCTTCGCTCGTTGGAGATTGTGGGAGAGTTCGGCTTTCCGCGCCTCGAGCGCTGTCATCTTTTCTTTCATGGACGAAGAACAAAGGCCGTCCATAATCGCCTGCAGCATCTTTTCGATCTGTGCTTCGACCTTTTTGAGTTCCGCGCGCTTGGCGGTCAGTTCGCTCGCCGCATCCATGCGGCCCCGATTGACCGCGCGTGTGAACTCGTCGCAGAACTCCTTGAACAGTCCTGGCTGCATCAGATGTTCGCGCAGCGCATGAAGCACCCGGCTCTCGAGCTCAGACCGTTTGATGCGCGTGTGGTTGGAGCACGTGCCCTTGTTTTTCACTGTCGAGCAGCCGAACATGTCACGATAGACCATCGAGTATCCGCCACCGCATTCGGCGCACTTGATCAGGCCCGAGAAGAGGTAGCGTTGACACCTGGTCTCGGTGAGGCTGTTGCCTTCGGTGCGGGCGTATCTCTCGCTGTTGTCCTTCTGCCGCAGCTTGGCCTTCTCCCACAGATCGTTTTCGACGATGCGCAGATCCGGCACGTGCTGGACGATCCACTCCTTCTCGGGGTTCGGCCGGGCAACGCGTTTGCCCGTCTCGGGATCCTTGAGGAAGCGCTGGCGGTTCCAGACGATACGACCGATGTAGAGTTCGTTGTTAAGGATGCCGGTGCCGCGCTTTGCGTTGCCATGGATCGTGCTCGGCCCCCAGCTTCCGGCGCGCGGTCCCTCGACACCCTCGGCATTGAGCTCGTGCGCGATGACGCGTGGCGATTTTCCGGCGGCATACTCGGTGAATATCCGCCGGACGATCCTGGCTTGGGCTGGATCGATCTCCCGTTCGCCCCGCACCGGTTCGCCATCCGGACCCGTCTTCCTGACGACGCGATACCCATACGAGTTCCCACCGCCGGACTTGCCGTCTTCGACGCGACCGCGCAGGCCACGCCGGGTCTTGTCGGCGAGATCTTTCAGATACAATGCGCCTATCGTGCCCTTGAGGCCGATGTGCAGTTCGCTGATGTCGCCTTCCGACAGCGTTACCATGCGGACGTCGGCGAAAGTCAGGCGCTTGTAGACACCGGCGATATCTTCCTGGTCCCGGCTGATCCGATCGAGCGATTCCGCCAGCACGAGGTCGAATCGCCGATCCTGCGCATCGGCCATCAGGGTCTGGATGCCGGGCCGGATCAGGCTCGCGCCCGAAACCGAGCGGTCACTGTAGCTGTCGATGACCTGCCAGCCCTCGCGGTCAGCCCGCTCTCGGCAGAGCCGAAGCTGGTCCTCGATGGAAGCGTCACGTTGATCCTCCCCCACTGAGGTGGTCCTCCGCTATGTTTAGGAAAACGGAAGATAGAGATGGGGAACAAGCGACCAAAGCCGGAAGAGATTGTCACCAAGCTACGGCCAGTTGAGGTCCTTATGGGCAAGGGATGCCGCGTCTGGATGCGATCCGGCAGATCGGCGTGACTGAACAAACCTTCTACCGCTGGAAGAAGAAGTACGGTGGATTGGGCACGGATCAATTGAAGGAACTCAAGCGGCTTCAGAAAGAGAACGAGCGGTTGCGCAAAGCCGTGTCAGACTTGACTCTCGACAAGCTGATTTTGGCGGAGGCGGCAAAGGGAAACTTCTGAGCCCCGCCCGTCGTCGTGCCTTTATTGACCGAG
>JAEPON010000029.1 GCA_017642895.1 Roseitalea sp. | reverse complement strand
TCCTTGATCCGGGCTTCGTCGATCTGGATCACTTGCCCCATCGTTGTGGGCTTCTCGTCATCTTCCATTCTCTGCTCCTCTCAGACAATCTGAAAGGAGCCTCCGTCACGGTCAAATGTGCGAAAGACTCTGTACGTTATCCTATTTTTAACAGTTTGAGTGTGCTTGAGTGCACCTTTGATGTCTTGAGCGAATCTGCTTTCGATGCGTGATTTTTCTGTAGGATTACTTATGAAGCGCCACTGGCTGAAATCACCATACTGATATTGCGCGATGGCAGACTTCACTTCACAGTTCGGATCGTTGTCATATTCAACAAAGAGAACTGGGAATATCAGTGGTTTTTTTCCGCTTTCAGACGCCAGGGCTAGAAAAGTCATGGTTTCCTCACGGCACCATGGTCGGTTGAAATAAGTCGGCGTCAAGATTGGTATCAAGAACGTGGCTTCGCTGACTTCGTTCCGAAGTCTGTCTGCCCAAAGGTCACCAACTCGCAGTTCGTTTATGTCTTGAAATATATCAACCTTGTGCCCGAGAAGTATGGCAATCTCCGCTTGGAGCCTCCTACGAAGATCACTTAGAACTCCATCCAAGTGGGCATCGTCGCCTCTTGCATATGACCAAAAACCCTTCGGGACCAATGTTGCCTCCGTAAACATCCTCATGGTGTTATCAATATACTGAGCGGACATTGGTGCAAAGCGCAGCATAGGTCACTCTTGGGCCCGGAGCAGACCGGCGCCCTGCCGGCCAATCTCCAAATCAAGGGTGATCCGTAACCGCTCCGCCCACCCCCACTGGCCATCCCCGCCCGCCGGTGCCATATCCGCACCCATGGACGATACCTCCGGCGATCTTTTGAACCAGTTGCGCGAGGCGGATCGCGAGCGGTATCTGTCGGTGCTGTTTGCGCCCGAAGACCGGCGCGCAGCGCTGGCGACGCTGTTCCTGTTCAATGCCGAAACGGCGCGGCTGCGTGATCTCGTCTCCGAACCCCTGCCGGGCGAAATCCGCCTGCAATGGTGGCGCGACGTGATCGCCGGCGACCGGGCCGAGGAAGCCCGGCAGAACCCGCTCGCCGCCGCGCTGCTCGATGTGATCGCCGCGCACGATCTGCCGGTGGCCGCGTTCGACAACCTGCTCGAAGCGCGCATTTTCGACCTTTACGACGATCCGATGCCGACACGGACAGACCTTGAGGGCCATCTGGGCGAGACCGCGTCCATGATGATCCAGATGGCCTGCCAGATTCTCCGTGGCGGGCAGACGCCGCCGACGGCGGATGCGGCCGGCCATGCGGGCGTCGCCTACGGCATCGCAACCCTGATCCGGCAAATGCCGCAGCATCGCGCGCGCGGGCAGGTGTTCCTGCCGGCCGATCTTCTGGCCGCGGCGGGCACCGATGCCGGCCGCTGGCTCGCAGAAAGCGACGATCCGGCCTTTGCGACTGCGATCAGCGCCTTTGTCGCACTCGGCCGCGAGCATCTGGGCAAGGCGCGCGCCGCGCTCACGGACGTGCCCAAGGGCCTGCGCGCGCCGTTCGCCGTGCTGGGCGTCGCCGATGCGGTGCTCGCCAAGGCGAGCAAGGCCGGCACCGGCGCGCGCATCGAACCGGTGCGGTTGTCGCCGGTGACCGTGCAATGGCGCATGACCCGGCAGGCGCTCGGCTTCTGACCCGTCAAACTTTCTTTGACGTTTACGTCAAAACCGTTAGTCTGATCTCGTGTTTTGGGAGGAGCGTCGTGAGCCTGCCGGTTCTGGTCGCCATCGTCGGTTTCGGCATCGGTCTGATCGTGCTGCTCGTGCATCTGAGCGGCGGGTCGCAGCGCGTCAAGCTGGGCACGGATGCCCAGGTGGCCGAGCGGTTTCGGATCGACTTTCCCGATTCGGAGGTCGCGCGCTGTTTTGAATCGGCGGACGGGTTCGACGCACTGCTGATTCTGACCGATGGCAGCCTCGGACTCGTGCACACGGTCGGCTCCAAGTCGCTGACGCGGCACTACAAAAGGGACGAGTTCGCCACCATGATCAGCGTGAAGGACGAGGTGTCGCTGGCCTTTGATGCCCATGAGATGACGCTGCCGCGCATCACCATCGCATTCGGCAGCCCGCAGACCCGCGCCGACATCATGGCCGCGCTCGGTCTCGCCACCTTGCCGGTTTCGGAGGCCGCGTGATGGATCTGGACCAGCTCATTCCGAACTATCCCGATGTCACCCAGGTGGCGATCCCGTTCTTCATCATCGCCATCATCGCCGAACTCTGGGTGCTCAAGCGCTTCGCCGACCAGCGCAAGGCGGGGTTCGAGACGCGCGACACGCTGACCTCGCTCCTGATGGGCACCGGCAATGTGGTGGCCGGCCTCCTGTTCGGTTTCATTGCCTTCGGCGTCCTGATGTGGGCCTGGCAGTTCCGTGTGTACGATTTCGGCTTTTCCTGGTGGGCGGTGCTTCTGTGCTTCATCCTCGATGATCTGCGCTATTACTGGTATCACCGCATCGCGCATCGCTCGCGCTGGGTCTGGGCCGAGCACGTCAACCACCATTCCTCCCAGCATTACAATCTGACGACCGCGCTGCGGCAGAGCTGGACCGGCACCTTCACCGGCATGTTCATCCTGCGCATTCCGCTGGTATTGGTTGGCTTTCACCCGGTGATGATCGCCTTCGTCGGCGGGCTGAACCTTGTCTACCAGTTCTGGATCCACACCGAGGCGATCGGCCGGATGTGGAAGCCGATCGAGGCGATCTTCAACACGCCATCCCATCACCGCGTTCATCACGCCACCAATCCGCGTTATCTGGACGCCAATTATGCGGGCACGCTGATCATATGGGACCGCATGTTCGGCACCTTCGTGCCTGAACTGGACGAGGACATGCCGCGCTATGGCCTTGTCAGGAACATCGGCACCTTCAACCCGATCAAGGTGGCGTTTCATGAGTGGTGGGCGATGTTCGCCGATGCGGCGCGGCCGGGCCTGACGCTCAAGCAGCGCTTTTTCTATCTGGTGATGCCGCCGGGCTGGAGCCATGACGGCAGCCGCGACGATACGACGAAGATCAAGGCGGACTTTGTGCGCCGCCATCCCGATCAGGCCGGCATGCCCGGCCTGCCGGCGGCACCGGGCGAAACGCCGGTGGATCAGGCGTCGGGCCTGAGAACACCCGCCGAGTGAGCGTGCCGTCATGGACAAGACCCATGCCTTTGCCGCCGGCATCTTCGCGGCCCAGCCCTTCACCCATCTGATCGGCGCCGAACTGGTCGCGGCCAGCAAGGGCCAAACGGAGATCGCCGTCGATTTGCGCGACGAACTGCGCCAGCAGCACGGGTTCGCCCATGGCGGGCTCATCTCCTATCTCGCCGACAATGCGATCACCTTTGCCGGCGGGCTCGGGCTGGGGGGTGACGCGCTGACCTCGGAGTTCAAGATCAATTATGTGCGGCCGGCCAGGGGCGCGCGGCTGATCGCGCGGGCCACCACGCGCAGCGTCGGGCGGCGTCAGGCCGTGTGCACCTGCGAGATATATGCCATCGAGGACGGGGCAGAGCGACTATGCGCACTGGCGCAGGGTACGGTGGTCGCGGTCTCGGGCTGACGCGTTGGGGCAGCGCCTGTAACCGGGCGCAAGACTGCTCTGACCTGTTAACCGTGTTGCAGCATCCACTTGTGGTTAATCTTTCGTTACTTTGCCTGTTCAGGTAGATTGCGGCCTGTTTCCGGTACGGGTGACCTTGATGGCGCAATCGACTGTTCTCGCTCAACCGCTGATGCTGCCGTGCGGCGCGGTGCTGAAAAACCGCATCGCCAAGGCGGCCATGACCGAAGGGCTCGCCGACGGCACCAACCGCGCCAATGAGCGCTTCACCACGCTTTACCGGCGCTGGGGCGAGGGCGGCGCCGCGCTTCTGATCACCGGCAATGTGCTGATCGACCGCTGGCATCTGGAGCGCGGCGGCAATCTGGCCATCGATGGCGAACAGGGCAACGAGGCGCTGGCGGCGCTGGCCGACATGGCGTCCGCCGCCAAGGCGCACGGATCCCATATCTGGATGCAGCTCAACCATGCGGGCCGCCAGACGCAGAAGATGATCAACCCCAGGCCGAACGCGCCTTCGGACGTGGGCCTCAAAATGGGCAATGGCCGTTTCGGCACACCGACGCCGCTGTCGGCCGAACAGATCGAGACGATCATTGCCGGCTTTGCCCATGCGGCCAAGACCGCCGAACAATGCGGTTTCGACGGCGTGCAGGTGCATGCGGCGCATGGCTATCTGATGAGCCAGTTCCTGTCGCCGCTCTCCAACCGCCGCGACGATGAATGGGGCGGAAGCCTCGAGAACCGCGCGCGCATGCTTCTGGCGATCATCGGCCGCATTCGCGAAACGGTGGCGCCGGGCTTTGCCGTTGCGGTCAAGCTCAATTCGGCCGATTTCCAGCGCGGCGGCTTTTCGGAAGATGACAGCGTGGCCGTCGCCGGCTGGCTGGCCGGCGCGGGCGTCGACCTGATCGAGGTCTCGGGCGGCAATTACGAGCAGCCGCGCATGATCGACTTCAACCGCAAGGACCCGCTGGCGGCGCAAAAGCGGGAAAGCACGCGCCGGCGCGAGGCCTACTTCCTGGAGTTCGTGCCCAAGCTGCGCGCGGCGGTGTCCATTCCGGTGATGGTGACCGGCGGGTTCCGGTCGAGGGAAGCGATGGAGGCGGCGATTGGTGATGATGGCGTCGACATGATCGGGCTCGGGCGGCCTCTCGTGCTCGACCCGGACGGTGCTTCGCATCTTCTGGAGGGCATGGCCGAGCGGCTGGAAAGCCGCGACGACGATCTGGTCATCGGCGGCGGGCTCTTGGGGCCGCGCTCCCCGATCAGCTTCCTGCGCGATCTCAATGCCTGGGCCGCGCTCGGCTGGTACCTTGAGCACATCTACGCGCTGGCCGACGGCAAGGCGCCGGACACGTCGCTGAGCGCGTTCCGCGCGTTGCTCGCCTATGACCGCACCGAAGGTGCGGCGGCCAAGCGGCTGGTGCGGAACTAGAGCGGTTCATCTCCAGATGGAAGCGGATTGATGGGCAGGATTTTTTGCGGCGGCAAGGAGAACACCGCAGCGCGATCTGAGGATCCCCCGGGTCAAGCCCGGGGGCAGGTTTTGAGGATTTCGACGCCGCTAACCGCGGAAAAGACGTCCAAGCCGGCAGCTTCAGGCCATTGACGGATAACGGTAACCGCCAATCGCCCGAGCTTGGTCTTTTGCGCTCTGGACTGCGTTGCGCAAGGCTAACGGTGCGGGCACCGTGTCGCCTTGCGCGCCTTGCCAGACCACAAAATCCCGGCGCTCAAACGATTCCATCTGGAGATGAACCGCTCTAAACGGTTCGCCTACGCGTCTTCCGCGAAGGCCGCGTCCACGTCCCGGCCGCGATAGAACACATTCGTGATCACGACACGATCGTCTTCGATCCGGTAGGCGATCAGGGCGGTGCGCTCGAAAGGAACGGTCCGAAGGCCCGGCGCCAGATCGTCCCGTGCCGTGCCGCCATGGGGAGCGTTGCCGACCTTCATGCATCGCGCCTCAATGCGGTCGACGAACCCGTCGGCAAGATTGGCCGACCGGCTGCGATCGAAAACAAATTCGTAGATTGACTTCAGGTCATCAATTGCGCTTTTGGCAAAGCGAACCTCAAGCCGCTTCATCGGCGTTCTTGGCCTTGTATGCTTCGGCGTGTTCGCGGATCTGCTCGAAAGCATCCTTGATCGGCACCCTCGGTCTCGGGTCCTCGATCGCGGCCTTGACGCGGGCGCGCAGCAAATCCAGTTCCTGCTGCTGCTTCTCCCAAAGGCGCAACGCCTCGCGGATCACTTCGCTGGTCGAGCCATAGTGACCGGCGTCGACTTCGGCGCGGATGCGCTCGGCCATGGGCGCGGTGATGGTGACGGAGAGTTTCTCGGCAGGCTTGGGCATCGAACGGCTCCTGGCAAAGTAGGATCATATCCTACCATATGCCGGGCCACCGTCCAGTGACGAGACCGGCCCGGCTCACCCCGGCAATTCGCCCGTATATTCGCCGCGGGCCGGATAGTTCTTTTCGATCGCAAAATCGAGCGCTGCGACCAGTTCGCGGAAATGCGGGCGCACGAACGGCATGGTCTGGACCGAGCCGTAATAGAGCGTCTGCTCGGGCGTGATGAGAAACAGGCCGGGCTCGGCGAACAGGGCCGGCTCCTCGATCCCGATCGAGGTCTTGCCGCGCGAGGTGGAGATGTAGAGGCCCCATTCGCGCGCCTTTGACAACGGCAAATCGTGGCCGAAGCGCAGGTTCTTGTTTTCGATCTTGTCGGCCATGGCGCGGGTGCGCTCCTCGCCGTCGCTGCTCAGCGCCAGAACGCCGACACCGCGCTCGGCGAACGCCGTCGCCTGCTTGTCGAACTCGGTCAGATAGGTGGCGCAAATCGGGCAGTGCAGACCCCGGTAGAAACAGATCACCGTGCCGCGTTCGCTGGCCTCGCTCGACAGATCAAACGTCCCGTGATCGAGCGTCGGCACCGTCAGATCGGGCACCTTCTGGCGTGGAATGAGCATATGTGTCCCCTTGGCTGAAAGTCGGTCGCGCGCACCAAGCACGGCGTTGTGACCACGCGCAAGTCACGGATGGGTGAAAGGCGATCAGCCGTCCGGGTCGGGGATCGTCAGCGCGTTGGCCGGCTCGTTGTTCTGGGTGATGACGGACGGGTTGGCGCCGCCGAATGCGTGGATCACCCGCCAGGGAAAACGCGTGTCCGCATCGACCCAGTATTGGCTTGTGACGGGGATGCCCGAGCCGGTCATAACGTAGTCCAGCGCAAAGCGGTTCACCGTCCTGCCGTCAAGATCGACGCCATAGTCGCAGGCGATGTTGGTGGCGTCGTCGGCCTGGGTTCGGCGCCCGGCGGCCTGGGCGTCGCGCTGGTCCTGCGTCTGTTCCGACACGAGCGTCCAGCTTTCGCCGCCATCGGCGCTCGAATAAAAGCGGCCGCCGATCCACAAGCTCACGGGCGTTTCGTTGGCATCGAGCGCCATGCCGCGCCCGTCGGGCGTTGAAAGCGCGAAACTCTCGATCGTGTTTCCGGCCATCTCCGTGGTCACGGTCTGGCGCATCGGGACCGGATGGGCGACGTCCAGCATGGCGGCGCGCGCATCGTCTTCGCAATCGGCGAACGCGGCCGGGGCGGAAAAGAGCAGGATTGCGGTGGCGGGGAGGGCGGCTTGTCTCATTCGGCGGCCTCCATATGCGTCCGATCGGTGCCGAGCCAGGCTCTTGCATCGGCCATCGCGCGGCCCGTCATGGCGCGCTTCTTGGCCATCGCCTTGTCCTTGCCCCGGAACCGGCCCTGATGGCCTTCGGGCTTTTGGATCGCGCCCGGTTCGAGCGGCGGAAACAGGCCGAAATTGACGTTCATCGGCTGGAACGAGCGTTTGCCCGGTTCGTCGTCAGCGGTCAGATGGCCGCCGGTGATGTGGCCGAGAAGCGATCCGAAAGCGGTCGTCGCGGGCGGCAGATCCGGCCTGGCGCCAAGCCGGTCCGCGGCCGCGAAGCGGCCGGCTAGAAGGCCGATGGCGGCCGATTCCACATAACCCTCGCAGCCGGTGATCTGGCCGGCAAAGCGCAGGCCCGGCCGCGATCTGAGCGTCAGATCGGACCCGAGCAGCACCGGCGAATTGAGATAGGTGTTGCGGTGAATGCCGCCCAGGCGCGCGAACTCGGCCTTCTCCAAGCCGGGGATCATGCGGAAGATGTCGCCCTGCGCGCCATAGCGCAGCTTGGTCTGGAAGCCGACCATGTTGTAAAGCGTGCCGAGTGCATTGTCCTGGCGAAGCTGGACGACGGCATAGGGCTTGTCGGCGGGCCTGTGCGCGTTGGTCAGCCCCATCGGCTTCATCGGGCCGTGGCGCAGCGTCTCGCGGCCGCGTTCGGCCATCACCTCGATCGGCAGGCAGCCGTCGAAATAGGGCGTGCCTTCCCACTGTTTGAACTCGGTTGTGTCGCCTGCCAGAAGCGCGTCGATGAAGGCATTGTACTGCGCTTCGTCCATCGGGCAGTTGATATAGTCCTTGCCGGTCCCTCCGGGGCCGACCTTGTCGTAGCGCGACTGGAACCAGGCGGTGTCCATGTCGATCGTGTCGGTGTGGACGATCGGCGCGATCGCGTCGAAGAAGGCGAGCGCATCCTGGCCGGTCTCGGCGGCGATCGCTTCGGCGAGCGATGGCGCGGTGAGCGGGCCGGTGGCGATGATCGCCTGATCCCAGCCGGCGGGCGGCAGGCCGGTGATTTCCTCGCGGACGATGGTGATCAACGGATGCGCTTCGATTTTGGCCGTCACGGCTTGGGCAAAGCCTTCGCGATCGACGGCCAGCGCCGAGCCGGCCGGCACCTGATGGGCATCGCCGCACGCCATGACCAGCGAACCGGCCAACCGCATTTCCGCGTGCAGCAGGCCGACCGCATTCAGGTCGGCATCGTCGGAGCGGAAGGAGTTGGAGCAGACCAGCTCGGCCAGATCGTCGGTCTTGTGTGCGTCGGTGCCGCGTACGCCGCGCATCTCGTGCAGGATAACAGGCACGCCGGCTTCCGCCGCCTGCCACGCCGCTTCCGATCCGGCGAGCCCGCCGCCGACAATGTGGATGGGTGCGTTGGTCATGCCACCGGGTTAGCGCATGCGCGCGGCGCCTTCAACTTGACGGCGGCCGGGCAGCGCCGGTCCGGCACAAAGAAAAACCCGCCGACGCGTGTCGACGGGTTCCCACTGGAGGTTTGCTCAGGCTCCGCCGGTTCAGGCGGCGCGGCCACCGCGCGCGATGGCGGGGATGTCGCCGGGAGCGAAACCGATATCTTCCAGTTCACGCTCCGAAAGCCGGCGAAGCTGCTGTTCGGTGTTGCGGACCGAACGCCAAGTCTTGAGCGAATGTGCGAATTTCATCATCGTTCTGTCCTTTTGTCTGGTGGTTTGATGATCTCGTGATGACGCAAAGATGGGCACTCAAAGCGCTTTGTAGAAGCGCCAAACCGGAATACCTGTCATGCGTTTTTGCCGTGCCGCGCGGCATGCCGCAGTTCCGGAAAATGAAAACACCCGCCGGGGGAGGACCGGCGGGTGCTCTTCACATGAAGGCGCGGCGAGGGAGGAGGTGCCTTGCGCCTTCACTGCCCGACCGGTCCGGGAGGAGGAGGGACCGGACGGGCGAAACTGCTGTGTCAGCCGCGGACCGAGCGGCGGGCGATCTCTGCGATGTCGCCGCGGGCGATACCCAGATCGTCCAGTTCGCGCGTCGACAGGCGGCTGAGTTCGTTGTAGGTCCGGCGGGCTTTGCGCCATTCGTTGAAGGAGCGAGCGAAGTTCATGACTTTTCCTTTCCGTTGACTCGCGGTTTTATCCGTTTTGTCGTTGTTGTTACGATCGGCATATAGGCAGGGTATCTGGTCGTGATAAGCCCGTTTTGTGCATAGCACATATGCGTTTTTGCATTGCACAAAAATGCCATGATTCTTACCGAAAGGTTACCGGCAGCGTTTCTCCAACTATCTGAATAATCAGCAGAAAAAGTGAGCAATGGCGAGCTATCTGGAAAACCAGATCAAAGATTGGCACAATCGTGGCGTGATCACGGACGCGGTTTCCGATGCGCTTCTGGCCGATATCGGACAAAGCGGCGCCACAACGCGCGAAGAGAGCACCCAACCGTTCTCCTTTTTCCGAATCGTCGCCATTTTCGCGACCATCTCGTTTGCCGCGGCCATCGTCATGTTCATCTCGGCCAACTGGGAGGCGATCCCGCGTCTTGTGAAGGTCGGCGGCATCATGGTGCTGATCGCGGGCGGGCTGATCGGCGGCGCGGTCATCGGTGCGCGTGGCGGCCGATATGGCCGCTGGCTGGAAGAGGCGGCCTATCTGGTGGCCGGCGCCGCCTATGTGGGCGGCGTGGCACTGGTCGGCCAGATGTATCATCTGCCCGGCGATATCGGACAGGCCATGTTCGGCTTCGCGCTTGGGCTCGGATTGGCCGGGCTTGCGGTGCGCAGCCATGTGCTGGCGGGCGCGGCGCTGGGCGCCATTGCCTGGTGGTATCTGGAAACGCCGTCGCCGGAAAATCTTGCCAGCGCGAACTTTGCCATCTTCGCCGCCTTCTGTGCGGCGGGATATGCGCTGGCGCGGTTCGGCGGAATGCCCTGGCTGCGTTGGGGGGCGGCGGCGGCATTCGTCATCGGCCTCATTCCGTTGCTGCTCGACGTGCTCGAAGCCATCGCCGATTTCTATGAGGGCCTGCCGGACGCGGTGCGGCTGGCGCTCTGGCTTGCCCTTCTGGTACTGAGCATTGGCAGGCTGTGGATTTCCAAGGATCCCGACGAGCCGAAGCCCTCGTTCTGGCGCCGGCCGGGAACGGCGTTCGGCGCGGGCCTGATCGCGCTGCTCGCGCTGCATGTGGAAAGCGAAGATTTGCTGCCGCTGCTGGTCGTCGGGCCGATGACGCTTGGGTTTGCGCTCTATGCGCTGTTCACCCATGGCGCGCGCTCGCAGGCGATCCGCTATCCGTCCTATGTCGTCTTTGTCGGCGAGATCCTGTTCCTCTACGGGGAAACGGTGGCGTCGCTTCTGGGAACAGCGGGCTTTTTCCTCGCCGTCGGGCTGACGCTGACGCTGATCGCCGGCGGCATCTACTGGGCCGAGCGCCGTTTCAGGCGCCGAACGGCGCGGGAGGAGCAGGCCGATGGCTGAACCGGTGCGCAAAAAGCCCTTCGTCATCCCGGCCGCCATCGCCGCGACCGCCGTCCTGTGTGCGATTCTCGCTTGGATGATCGAAAGCCGTGCGCAAATCCTGCGCGAGGGCACGGAGATCGTTTTGAAGAGTGAGCCGGTCGACCCGCGCGACCTGCTGCGCGGCCGCTATGTGGTGCTGACCTATCCGGCCCGGCAGATCACCGGCGAGATGCTGACTGACCTGACCGCCGGAATGGGCGCGCGCGATCGCGGCCGGGACGTGCCTGTCTATGTGACGTTCGAGCCCGGCCCGGACGGTCATCACCGGCCCGTCTCCGCCTCGCTGGCGAAACCCGATGAGGGCATCGTGCTGCGCGGGATCGCGCCCTATCTCGATGGCAGAACGCAGACGCTCTTTCTCGATTACGGAATCGGCCGGTTTTACACCAATGAGCACCGGGCGCCGGAACTGGAAGCGCGGATGCGCGCCGGCGAACTGACCGAGATCGTCATCGCGGTGGGCGCCGACGGCACCGGGCAGATCAAGGCCCTGCGACAGGCTGGCGAGACCATCGTCACCGAACCGCTCTATTGAGCGGCGACACCGCTCCGCTTGGCGGCGTTTTTCATTTGATGCGCCGGGCCATGATGCTATAGGGGCCGCCACTGGCGTCATGCTGCGGCTTGGCGCGCTGCGGATATGGCGGAACTGGTAGACGCGCTGGATTTAGGTTCCAGTGCCGCAAGGCGTGGGGGTTCGACTCCCTCTATCCGCACCACCAATTCGCCACCGGGCAGTTTGAACATCGAAAAGGGCGCGCCGAACCAGGCCGACTGGCAGCGCGCCGGCAGAAACGAAGGTTAGAAGATGCAGGTCACCGAAACCGTCAATGAAGGGCTCAAGCGCGAGATCAAGATCGTGGTGCCCAAGTCCGATCTCCAGGCCAAGCTCACCGACAAGCTGCACGATGCCAAGG
>JAEPON010000030.1 GCA_017642895.1 Roseitalea sp. | reverse complement strand
CGCGCGTATTCCGATGGAAAGCGCCAAGACCAAGGACATCACCGGCGGTCTGCCGCGGGTGGCCGAACTGTTCGAGGCGCGCCGTCCCAAGGATCACGCGGTCATCGCCGAAATCGACGGCACGATCCGCTTCGGGCGCGACTACAAGAACAAGCGCCGCATCTCGATCGAGCCGGCCGAGGAGGGCGTCGAGCCCGCGGAATATCTCATTCCGAAGTCGCGACCCTTCCACTTGCAGGACGGCGACCCGATCGAGAAGGGCGACTACATCCTCGACGGCAATCCGGCGCCGCACGACATTCTGGCCGTCCGCGGGGTCGAGGCACTCGCCTCCTACCTCGTCAACGAGATCCAGGAGGTCTACCGGCTGCAGGGCGTGGTGATCAACGACAAGCATATCGAGGTGATCGTTCGCCAGATGCTGCAGAAGGTCGAAATCACCGAGCCGGGCGATTCGGGCTATATCGCCGGCGACAGCGTCGACCGGATCGAGCTCGAGGACGTCAATGCGCGGCTTGAGGAAGAGGGCAAAAAGCCGGCCAGCGGCGATCCGGTCCTGCTCGGCATCACCAAGGCGTCGCTGCAGACCCCGTCCTTCATCTCGGCCGCCTCCTTCCAGGAGACCACCAAGGTGCTGACCGAGGCCTCGATTGCCGGCAAGATCGACACGCTTCAGGGTCTGAAGGAAAACGTCATCGTCGGCCGCCTGATCCCGGCGGGCACCGGCGGCGCGATGAACGAGATCCGGCGCATCGCCACCTCGCGTGACGATCTGATCCTCGAAGAACGCCGCAAGGAGGCCGATGCCGCGGCCGCCGATGCGATGCTCGAGGACATGCGCGACGGCGAGGAAGCGCCCGCCGCCGAATAGGGTGCGCGGTTCAGCCGAAAAATGACAGAAGCCGGGGCAGCGATGCCCCGGCTTTTTCGTCCTGTTCCGGTGCCGAAAGCGCCGCCGTGCGCAACCCGTGTCACACCCTGTGCGGCTCCCAGCGCATGCGGTGTGCCCGCATGGTTGACCGGGGTCGGCCCCCTTTGTGAACCGGAGAGACCGCGCGCGGTCGCACGATTATCCAAGCGCTTGTCGCACCGCCCTGCGATAGGTGCGGCCGATGGGAATCGCCTGGCCATCGTGCAAAAGCAGGACCGGCGCACCGTTTCGGTATGCGTGGGCCCTGATGGCGCTTCGGGCAACCCACCATGACCGGTGCACGCGAAGACCATGATCGCCCAGCGCGTCGGCCGCCTCCTGGATCGTCGTCCGGACAAGTGTCTCGCCGAGCGCCGTCCGCGCCTGCACATAATGGTCCTGCGCTTGCAGCAAGACAAGATCGCGCCCCAGATGCGTCGGCAGACCGTCGAGCCAGGCGGGGTGTGGGCGCGGTTCGGCATCAGGCAAAACGGGCCCGGCCGGAGCGCTCTGGCCCGCCTCCATCAGCGCAGCAAGCACCATGTTGATCGCTGCCACATAGGGAAAAAGCCGCACGGCATCGCTCCAGAAGGGCGTGGCGAAGACAACCATGTGCAGGCCGGCAAGCCAGGCCGTCACCGGCAGGCTCGCGGCGATGGCGCCGATCCCGACGCTCAGGGGTACGCCCGCGCCGCGGCCTTCCAGAGCCGACGCGACGGCAAACGAGGTCAGGTAACCGATCCAGTAAGTCGTCGCCACCACCGCGAGCCAATAGGCGATCCGTGCCGGTTGCGGCATCGTGTCGTATGTGCCGAACGGGCCGACCAGCCCGACAACGATTCCCGCACCGGCAAGGCCGAGCCAGAACCCTGTCTGCCGCGCCATCGATCGCGCTTCCGAAAGCGTGGCCGCAAGAGCGGTGTCGTCAAGGGCGGTGTCGTTCACGACCTTGGTCATGTCGTTGGCGCCAAACCCGTTTCATTGATCGAAGTGGCAGGCTAGCGATCGGGCGACACGCCCGCAACGCAAGGCCATGCTCTGCGGTTTGCTTTCAAGGGAGATCGCATTGCCGATACACTATGTCTACCTGTTCGTATCCGTCGTCGCCGAAGCGGTGGGATATGCCGCGCTCAACGCCAGCGCGCAGTTCACGCGGCTTTGGCCCTCGCTGCTGGTGATCGGCGGGTTTGCCGGTTCGTTCTATTTTTTGACGCTGGCGCTCAAATACCTGCCGCTCGGCATCACCTACGCGCTTGCCTCGGGTCTTGGCATCATCGTCGTCTCGCTGGCCGGCGTCATCGTCTTCGGGCAGCGGCTGGATCTTGGCGCCGTCATCGGTCTTGGACTGATCATTGCCGGCATGGTCGTCATCAACGCCTTTTCCGACTTTGCCGTGCATTAGGCCGTCATGCACAGGATCCGGGGCATATCGGGCCGGCGCGACGGCGTGATGCCCGCCGCAAACGCGCCCATGCAGGGGCGCGTTCGTTCATAAGGGTCAAGCCGCAGCGCTTCGGTCTGTCCGGCGCGGCTACGGTGTGATCGCGATCTTCAAAACGCCGTCGCGCTGGTTGGCGAACAGATCATAGGCATCGACAATGTCATCGAGCTTGTAGCGATGCGTGACCAGCGACTCTAGATCGACGCGACCGCTCTCGATGACATTCATCAGCCGGCGCATGCGCTCCTTGCCGCCCGGACACAGCGACGTGACAATCTTGTTGTCGCCCAGCCCGGCCCCGAACGCATCGAGCGGCAGGGTCAGGTCGGTCGAATAGACGCCAAGGCTCGACAGCGTGCCGCCTGGCTTGAGCACGCGCAGGCAGGCCTCGAACGTTTCCTGGAGGCCGAGCGCCTCGATCGACACATCGACGCCACGGTCGTCTGTGATCCGCATGATTTCGGCGACGGGATCGACCTGGCTGAAATCGATCACATGATCGGCGCCCATCTTCTTGGCGATTTCCAGCCGTGCCGGAACCCGGTCGACGACGATGATGTTGGTTGCGCCTTTCAACTTGGCGCCGGCGGTCGCGCACAGGCCGATCGGGCCTTGTGCGAAGACGGCAACCGTATCGCCGATACGGATGTTACCGCTTTCGGCGCCGGCAAATCCGGTCGACATGATGTCCGGGCACATCAGCACCTGCTCGTCGGTCAGCCCGTCGGGCACCGGCGACAGGTTCGCCATGGCATCGGGCACCAGCACATATTCGGCCTGGGTTCCGTCGATCGTGTTGCCGAACCGCCAGCCGCCCAGCGGCTTCAGGCCATGCTTGCCGCACTGGCCGTCTTGCGAATGCAGCCCGTCAAGGCAGGCATAGGAATGGCCCGACGGACAGATCGCGCCGGCGATGACGCGCTGGCCCTCGGTGTAACCCTCCACATTGGAGCCCAGCTTCTCGATGGTGCCGACCGGTTCGTGGCCGATCGTCAGCCCCCTGGCGACGGGATATTCGCCCTTGAGGATGTGAACGTCGGTGCCGCAAATCGTCGTCGTGGTCGTGCGGATCAGCGCGTCGTTGGGGCCGACATCGGGGACCGGCTTGTCGTCAAGCTCGATCCGTCCCGGTTCGATGAATATGGCGGCTTTCATCATGCTGCTCACTGGTTCCTCCCTCGAAGATGAACATGGCCGGCGTCCATGGACGCCACACGAAGGAGCTAAGCCCACCATCAGGCCAACCGGCATTGACCTTGATCACAGGCTTTGACGAAAGGGGCGGGCATGTTTCAACCGCAAGTGACGAAAGCCGGGACAGGCGGCCGGCTCCCGCACTTTCTGATTGCGTTCGGATCGCATGCGCACCAGTCGATGATCAGTTCGGAAAGCGCAGGCCGGTTGCTTCTTCGGCCCAGTTCCAAAGGCGTTCGGCGTCTCCGTCCCGCAACGCCGCCAGATCCACGGCGGCAAGGCCCGGTTTGCCGGACCGTTCCTCGGGGCCATCAGGTCCCCAATACTGGCCGCCCTCGACATCGGGCGATGTGGCGGCCACCAGCGCCGGCGCCGCGCCTTCCTGCGGCGTCATCATGGTGATGTGGTCCGGCACTGGGCCGAGATTGCGCGTCAGCTCGGTCTGGCTGACGCCGGGATGGGCGGCGAGCGAAAGGACGTCGCTGCCCGTTGCCCGGAGCCTTCGATCGAATTCGAGCGCGAACATCAGATCGGCCAGCTTGCTCTGGCCATATTCGCGCCACTGATCGTAGGGCTTTTCCAGCCGGAGATTGTCGAAATCGATCGATGCACCGCGATGGGCGATACTCGACAGCGTGATGACGCGCGCGCCGGCGGTTGCGTCCAGAAGGGCGAACAGATGCCCGGTCAGCGCGAAGTGGGCGACGAAATTGACGCCGAACTGCGTCTCGAACCCGTCTTCGGTGCGGCCGGCCGGCGGCACCATGACCCCGGCATTGTTGATCAGGATATCGAGCCTGTCATGGCTGGCGCGGAACGTTGCGGCAAACGCGCGCACCGAAGCAAGGCTGTTCAGATCGACGATGCCGGCCTCCAGCGAAGCGTTCGGGGCCTCGTCACCGATCGTGCCGATCGCCGCCTGCACCTTGTCCGGGTTTCGGCCGGCGACCACAACATGGGTCCCTTGCGCGGCCAGCGCCCGGGCCATCTCGAAGCCAAGGCCGGTATTCGCGCCGGTGATCAGTGCTGTCTTCTGCTGAATGCTCATAGCCCGAACGTCATCTTGGCATGATGGGTGTCCATATATTCCTTCATGCGCTGGATGCGGCCGTCGTCGATCGTGAACAGGAAATGATAGGCATTGTCATAGGTGGTGCCCATCGCCGTTTGCGCGGTCAGATGGGCTTCGGCCGCGACCTTGTCGCCTTCGGAAACCATGCCCGTCACGCGAAAGTCGGCACCGTTGGGAAACATGTCCGCGCCGCCGCCGAAAAAGCCGAAAAAGAAGTCCCTGTCGTGCTCGCCGGCGGTCTGCAGATAGTCGGGCTTGCCGGTGATCCACCATGTGAAATCATCGGTTATCATCGACTTCAGCGCCTCGACATCGGAGACGCGCATCGCCTCGACGAACGCCACCACGAGTTCTTTGTTGGACATGGGCTCCTCCGGCTTGTCTGTCAGGCAGCATATGGGCGGGGGCGCTTTACATCCGCAAGAAGGAACACCTATGGTCGCTAGAGACCAAAAAGTAAGTATTGAAGGATTGCAGGGGTATTCAATGGCGAAAAAGACGCTTGAGCAATATCTGGAATGCCCGTTCCACCTGGCCATGAGCATGCTGGAGGGGCGGTGGAAGTTCGCCATCCTCTATGTCCTGTCACGGCAGGGCACGCTGCGCTTCAAGGAACTCGAGCGTGCCATACCGGGGATTTCCACGCGCATGCTGACCAAGGAACTCAAGCATTTGCAGGAACACGGAATCGTTGATCGCACCGCCTATGCCACCGTGCCACCCAAGGTGGAGTATGCGCTGACACCGATCGGCGAGAGCACCGCCCCGGTGATCGAGGCGATCAGCCAGTGGGGCGAAAGCTACATAAGGTCGGCTGACACCAAACAGAGCGCGGCCTGATCGGCGCTGGCCGCGGTCGGAGGCTTACCCGGGCCATTCGGTGACTCGCCGGTGTTCCATTCCTTCGGAACCCGATAGCCAGCGATCAGTCATCTTCGGCAAAGTGCGGACCGCCGGAATGCGCGCCACAATCGTGAACGCGACGGGCAGCGCGGGGAATGGCGGCGGCGATCGGATGTCTGCGGATCAATCCGATGGCGTAGTTGGAGCAGTTGGGCTCCTGCGGGCACCGAAAGCGGCCCGGAACCAGCCGCGTCGCGCACTGATAGATGACGATCACGAAGATCGGCACCAGCTTGTGTGGTTTGGCGATCCAGTAGCGGTCCGGGGCGGCCAGGCGGACGTCGTCGAACTCGACAAGATCGGCGTCCCAGGCCCAGCGAAGGCTCAGTCGGGAATAGGCCATCGCGCGGGCCCCGGAAGGCGTCAGCATCCAAGATCGATAGGAAACCGTGACCAAGACCACGAGCGCATAACCCGCCGCCAGAGCGCCGAGCGTCACCATCGTCAGTTCGACGTCGAAATCTTCTGGTTGATCAACTGCCGGGCGTCCCGCAATTCGTCGGAGGCATCTTCCGATGCCACGATGCGAAAGGATTCGCCGGCGCGGATGACAAACCCGTCTTTCATCACCGTGTAATTGGTCTCTGTTCCGCCGCCGCATCCCGGACTGACGACCTTGAAGATGTCTTCATTGTGATAGGCGCCGACCGTCGTGATCTTGTTGAAGTAGATTTCCTCGAGCGTGAAATTGGTTCCGCCGGTATGGAAGATCGTGCCGTTGCCGCCGCAACCGGGTTCGGTCACGGCAAAACGATATTTGGTGTTGAACAGGATCAGCGAGCGTTCCTTCAGATAAAGAAGGGTGATGTCGGCCTCTGAACGGAAGGCCACTTTCGTCGTGTCGACATAGTCCGATCCGCCGGTGACGATCCGCGCCCGCTTGGGCGTCCAGATGAATTCGAACTTGGTGAAGCTGTCGTCGGGAAGATCGAAAGTGGACGCGACGATCGAGTTGAAACGCGAGCGCTGTTCCGAACAGAAATGTCTGATCTCGGCATCGAGATCTTCGGATGGATCGCGGCGCCGTTTGAATATGAAGCCGGACTTGAGTTTGATCGACTTCAGCTTCGTGTATTCGATAACGCCCGTCTTCTCGTCAGACATGATTGCCCCCGCTAAACCCTCGTAAATGCTATCCGATTGAGCTTGCTTGTCTAGCCGGCCGGCTTCCAGCCCTTCAGCGCCTCGAACGGGTGCACATTGTCGGCGTCTTCGCCGTCATCGTCAGGCGCATCGGTCCAGGGCGCGTTTTCGTCGACGAAGCTGACGATCGCCACTTCGCCTTCGGTGGCGCCCTGGTAGGCCGAGGCGTGCGGCTCCTCGTCGGGCATGCCCGTCAGCGTGCCGATCTGGTCGAACTCGGCCTCTTCATAGCCGTCCTCGGCCAGCGCGTTCAGCGCTTCGCGGATCGCCGTGTCGTCGTCGGGCGCCCTGAGCAGGATATGCACCGGGATCTCCGGTTCGTTCTTGTCGAGCCAGACGCGGCCGAGAAGAATGTAGACGGCGGCTTCTGCGTCGGTGTCGTCGGGTATCTGTGCCATCGGGCGGCTTTCATGTTCGGCGGGGAAGGGACGGTCGCCATCGTCCTCGCATGGCTGTCGCGGCGGGGTAAAGCCCATCGGGTCCGATTGGCGCCAAGGGACGCAAAAATCGCCAAAAAACAGGGGCGGAGCCTGTTGACGCGGGGCGGGACCGACAGTACATAGCGGCCAACGAGTCGATGTGGAGCATCGGCGTCGGCGTTTCCTTGCGCCAGACAAGCGCTCCAAACACGGCTCATCATACGGCGCAAACCGAACCGAACACACGAAGCGTTCCGCTTCCTCTGTATCGCACGGGCAATCCGCTAAGGGCGGGATTGCCCTTCTCTGTTTGCACGGATGATCGAGATTTGAGCGCGCAAGCGCAAAGGACGAAGAAGGACGGCTTGATGCCCACAGTCAACCAGTTGATCCGGAAGCCCCGCACGGCTCCGGTCAAGCGCAACAAGGTTCCGGCCCTGCAGGCCAACCCGCAAAAGCGCGGCGTGTGCACGCGCGTCTACACGACGACGCCGAAAAAGCCGAACTCGGCCCTGCGCAAGGTCGCCAAGGTGCGCCTGACCAACGGCTTTGAGGTCATCGGCTACATTCCGGGCGAGGGTCACAACCTGCAGGAACACTCGGTCGTCATGATCCGCGGCGGCCGCGTCAAGGATTTGCCGGGCGTGCGCTACCACATCCTGCGCGGCGTGCTCGACACGCAAGGCGTCAAGAACCGCAAGCAGCGCCGCTCCAAATATGGCGCCAAGCGTCCGAAGTGATCTGAACGAGGGTCACCCCGGACGATGCGGCAGCGGCGATCCGGGGTCCAGTCACCAGACCGATTTGTACTGACAAGATTGAGACACCGAAATGTCCCGTCGCCACAGAGCAGAAAAACGCGAAATCAACCCCGATCCCAAATTCGGCGATCTGGTCGTGTCTAAATTCATGAACGCGATCATGCTGGACGGCAAGAAGTCCGTCGCCGAACGGATCGTCTACGGCGCGTTCGACAACATTGCCGACAAGACCAGCCAGGAGCCGGTCGAGGTGTTCCATGCCGCGCTTGAAAATGTCGCGCCGGCCGTCGAAGTGCGCTCGCGCCGCGTCGGCGGCGCCACCTATCAGGTGCCGGTCGATGTGCGCCCCGAGCGCCGTCAGGCGCTGGCCATCCGCTGGATGATCGCCGCCGCGCGCAAGCGCAACGAAACCACCATGGTCGATCGCCTGTCGGGCGAACTCATGGACGCCGCCAACAACCGCGGAACGGCCGTCAAGAAGCGTGAAGACACGCACAAGATGGCCGAAGCCAACCGCGCCTTCTCGCATTATCGCTGGTAACACCCCGCTCTACGGAACAAGGCTCCCTCCCATGGCCCGCGAATACGAACTCAAAGACTACCGCAACTTCGGCATCATGGCGCATATCGACGCCGGCAAGACCACGACCACCGAGCGCATCCTGTTTTACACGGGCAAGTCGCACAAGATCGGTGAAGTGCACGACGGCGCCGCGACCATGGACTGGATGGAGCAGGAGCAGGAACGCGGCATCACGATCACGTCGGCTGCCACCACCACCTTCTGGGAAGGCCGCGACGGCAAGAAGCGCCGCTTCAACATCATCGACACGCCCGGACACGTCGATTTCACGATCGAGGTGGAGCGCTCGCTGCGCGTGCTCGACGGCGCGATCGCACTGCTTGACGCCAATGCCGGCGTTGAGCCGCAGACCGAGACCGTCTGGCGCCAGGCCAACAAGTACAACGTGCCGCGCATGGTCTTCGTCAACAAGATGGACAAGATCGGTGCCGACTTCTACCGCTCGGTCGAGATGATCAAGGAGCGCCTGGGCGCCAAGCCGGTCGTCATGCAACTGCCGATCGGCGCCGAAAACGACTTTGCCGGCGTCGTCGACCTGATCGAGATGAAGGCGCTGGTGTGGAAGTCCGAGAACCTGGGCGCCGAATGGGATGTCGTCGACATTCCCGCCGACCTCGCCGATCGCGCGCAGGAATTCCGTGAAGCGCTGATCGAGACGGTCGTCGAAATGGACGACGATGCGATGGAAGCCTATCTGGAAGGCAACGAGCCGGACAATGACACGATCCGCAGCCTGATCCGCAAGGGCACCTGCGGCGTCGAATTTTTCCCGGTCTTCTGTGGTTCTGCGTTCAAGAACAAAGGCGTGCAGCCGCTTCTTGATGCAGTGGTTGATTTCCTGCCGAGCCCGCTCGAAGTGCCGGCGATCAAGGGCATCGACGCCAAGACCGAAGAAGAGACGGTGCGCGAATCGTCCGACGACGAGCCGCTCTCCATGCTGGCCTTCAAGATCATGAACGACCCGTTCGTCGGCTCGCTCACCTTCTGCCGCATCTATTCGGGCCGCCTTGAGACCGGCGTGTCGCTGATGAACACGGTCAAGGGCAAGCGCGAGCGCATCGGCCGCATGCTGCAGATGCATTCCAACAGCCGCGAAGACATCAAGGAAGCGTTCGCCGGCGATATCGTGGCGATCGCGGGCCTCAAGGAAACCACCACTGGCGACACGCTGTGCGATCCGCTCAAGCCGGTGATCCTTGAACGCATGGAATTCCCCGATCCTGTGATCTCGATTGCCGTCGAGCCCAAGACCAAGGGCGACCAGGAGAAAATGGGCCTGGCGCTGAACCGCCTTGCCGCCGAGGATCCCTCCTTCCGGGTCAAGTCGGACGAGGAAAGCGGCCAGACGATCATTTCGGGCATGGGCGAATTGCACCTCGATATCATCGTCGACCGCATGAAGCGCGAGTTCAAGGTCGAGGCCAATATCGGCGCGCCGCAGGTGGCTTACCGCGAGACCATCACCCGCCAGGCCGAGATCGACTACACCCACAAGAAGCAGTCGGGTGGTTCGGGCCAGTTCGCGCGCGTCAAGATCGTGTTCGAGCCCAATCCCGAGGGCGAGGACTTTTTGTTCGAGAGCAAGATCGTCGGCGGCAACGTGCCCAAGGAATACATCCCGGGCGTTGAAAAGGGCATCGGCTCGGTCATGGATGCCGGCCCGGTTGCGGGCTTCCCGATGCTCGGCGTCAAGGCGACGCTGATGGACGGCGCCTACCATGACGTGGACTCCTCGGTCCTGGCCTTTGAGATCGCCGCCCGCGCGGCATTCCGCGAAGGCGCCCAGAAGGCCGGTGCGCAGCTTCTCGAGCCGATCATGAAGGTCGAGGTCGTCACGCCGGAAGACTATATGGGCGACGTGATCGGCGACCTGAACTCGCGGCGCGGCCAGATCGCCGGCACCGAGACGCGCGGCGTCGATACCGTGATCAGCGCCATGGTGCCGCTCGCCAACATGTTCGGCTACGTCAACTCGCTGCGCTCGATGAGCCAGGGGCGGGCGCAGTACACCATGCATTTCGATCACTATGAGCCCGTGCCGCAGGCCGTGGCCCAGGAAATCCAGGCGAAATTCGCCTGATCGCAATCGGCCGGCACGCCGGCGTGAACAAAGACAGCTATTGGTCCCTTCGGGGCGCAGATGGAGTAGAAAATGGCCAAGGAAAAGTTTGAGCGCAACAAGCCGCATGTGAACATTGGCACGATTGGTCATGTTGACCATGGCAAGACGTCGCTGACGGCGGCGATCACCAAGTTCTTCGGCGACTTCAAGGCCTATGACCAGATCGACGCTGCGCCCGAGGAGAAGGCGCGCGGGATCACCATTTCGACGGCGCATGTGGAATATGAGACCGATGCGCGCCACTATGCCCATGTCGACTGCCCGGGCCATGCGGACTATGTCAAGAACATGATCACGGGCGCCGCGCAGATGGACGGCGCGATCCTGGTG
>JAEPON010000019.1 GCA_017642895.1 Roseitalea sp. | reverse complement strand
GGCAGCGCGCCGGCAGAAACGAAGGTTAGAAGATGCAGGTCACCGAAACCGTCAATGAAGGGCTCAAGCGCGAGATCAAGATCGTGGTGCCCAAGTCCGATCTCCAGGCCAAGCTCACCGACAAGCTGCACGATGCCAAGGACCGCGTGCGCCTGAACGGTTTCCGGCCGGGCAAGGTGCCGGTCAGCCATCTGCGCAAGATGTATGGCAAATCCTTCATGGCCGAGATCGTCAACGAGATCCTGAGCGAGACGCCGCGCTCGATCCTCGCCGACCGGGGCGAAAAATCGGCAACGCCGCCCGATGTCGACATGACCGAGGATGAGGGCGAGGCCGAAAAGGTGCTCACCGGCGAGAGCGATTTCGAGTTCTCGGTGAGCTATGAGGTGATCCCGCCGATCGAGACCAAGGATTTCTCGTCGATCGCGATAACCCGCCCGGTGGTCGATATCGCCGAGGACGAGGTCGAGGAGCAGGTCAAGCAGATCGCCCAGTCGGCCGCCGACTATTCCGAAAAGAAGGGCAAGGCCGCCGATACCGACCGCGTGACGATCGACTATGTCGGCAAGATTGACGGCGAGGCCTTCGAGGGCGGCACCGATGACGATGCCAAGCTGGTTCTGGGTTCGGGCACGTTCATCCCCGGCTTCGAGGAGCAGCTTGTCGGCGCCAAGGCGGGCGATGAGACCCAGGTGAAGGTGACCTTCCCAGAGGATTATCAGGCGGCCCATCTGGCCGGCAAGGAAGCGGTGTTCGACGTCACCGTGTCGCTGGTCGAAAAGGCCGAGCCGGTCGAGATCAACGACGAACTGGCCGAAAAGCTGGGCATCGAGAGCGCCGAGCGGCTGCGCGCGGTCGTCCGTGAGCAAATCGAGGGCCAATATGGCGGCATGACGCGCCAGAAGGTCAAGCGCCAGCTTCTCGATGCGCTGGATGAGATGTACCAGATCGAAAGCCCGCAAAAGCTGGTCGAGACCGAATTCAACAATATCTGGAACCAGATCACCAACGAGCTTGAGCAGGCCGGCCGCACGTTCGAGGATGAGGAAACCACCGAAGACGAAGCCAAGGCCGAATATGAGAAGCTGGCCGAGCGCCGGGTGCGCCTGGGACTGGTCCTGTCGCAGATCGGCGAGGATGCCGGCGTCGAGGTGACCGACACCGAATTGCAGCAGGCGGTGATGCGCCATGTTCAGCAATATCCGGGCCAGGAAAAGCAGGTCTATGAGTTCTTCCAGAAGAACCCCGATGCCGTTGCCAATCTGCGCGCGCCGATCTTCGAGGAAAAGACCGTCGACCATCTGATGACGGTGGTGTCCGTCACCGACCAGACCGTCAGCAAGGAAGAGCTGATGGCCGAGGACGAGGATGAGGACGCCGCGCCCAAGAAAGAGACCAAGAAGGCCGCGCCGAAGAAGAAGGCACCGGCCAAGAAAAAAGCGCCGGCCAAGAAGAAGGCCGAAGCGGCCGACGCCAAGGATGGCGACGCCGCCGAGTAAGTGGCGCCACAGCGTTTCGATCGGGGCCGGCAGCGATGCCGGCCTTTTTCGTGCGCGGGATTGGCAGGCTTCCGCGATTGCCGCTTGACCCCGCGGCGCCGCGCCTAGGTTAAGGGCGGCGGGCGTCGTGCCCGCTCTGGCAAGGCGGGGATGTCCGTTTGGGAACCTATCTGATCTATGGCGGCAGCGGCGGCATCGGTTCCGCGGTCGCAAGGGCACTGGCCGAAGACGGGCACGCCCTGCATCTGGTCGGGCGCGACGCGGACAGGCTGTCCGACGTGGCAGCGGACCTGGGCGCTTCATTGAGCGTGGCGGACGTGACCGATCCGGACCAGATCGCGCATGCTGCCGCCGATGCCGGCGATGATCTGGCCGGGCTCGTCTATGCGGTCGGCACGATCAATTTGAAGCCGCTCGGCCGGATGACGGGCGACGATTTCCTGACCGACTTCCGCGTCAATGCGGCGGGCGCCGCGCTGGCGGTGCAGGCGTCTCTTAACGCGCTGAAGGCCGGCGAAGGCGGCTCGGTGCTGCTGTTCTCGTCGGTGGCGGTGGGGCAGGGGTTCGCGGCCCATGCCTCGGTGTCGATGGCCAAGGGCGCCGTCGAGGGGCTGACGCGGGCGTTGGCCGCCGAGCTTGCGCCCAAGGTGCGCGTCAATGCGATCGCGCCCAGCCTGACGGCGACGCCGCTGGCCGCTTCCATGACGGCGTCCGAGCAGATGGCCAAGGCGATCGCCGGCATGCACGCCATCCCCCGGCTCGGGACGGCTGACGATCATGCCGCGCTGGCGCGGGTGCTGCTCACCGATGCGGGCGGCTGGATCACGGGGCAGGTGATCGGGGTCGATGGCGGGCGCTCGGCGCTGCGCACCAAGGGCTGAGCGGTCCATGCCGAAAACGCTGCGCATGGTGCTGGGCGACCAGCTTTCGCGCGATCTGTCGGCGCTGCGCGATGCGGACCCCGCGCGCGATGTGATCGTCATGGCCGAAGTCTGGGACGAGGCGACCTATGTGCGCCATCACACAAAGAAGATCGCCTTCATCTTTGCGGCCATGCGCCACTTTGCCGCCGATCTGGAAGCGGACGGTTTCACGGTCGATTACCGGCGACTTGATGACGACCGGGATATCACCTCGTTCACCGATGCGCTGGAGGCTGCCATGGGCCGCCACGGGGCCGAGCGGATCGTCACCACCGAAGCGGCGGAGTGGCGCGTTCTGGCGATGCAGCAGGGCTGGGCCGACCTGTTCGGCATCAAGGTCGACATTTGCGGCGATGACCGCTTCATCGCCAGCCACGCCGATTTCGCGCGCTGGGCCGATGGCCGCAAGGCGCTGCGCATGGAGTATTTCTATCGCGAGATGCGCAAAGCCACCGGCTATCTGATGGAGGATGGCGAACCGGCGGGCGGGCAGTGGAACTTCGATGCGGAAAACCGCGCGCCGCCGAAGGACGGGCTCGATTTTCCGGGCCGGCCCGCCTGGACCGTGGACGAGACGACGCGGGAAGTGCTCGATCTGGTCGCCGACCGGTTCGGCGACCATTTCGGCGATCTCGAACCGTTTGCCCATCCCGTCACGCGCCGGCAGGCGCTGCATTGTCTGAACTGGTTCGTCGACCATGCGCTGCCCGATTTCGGCACCTATCAGGACGCGATGGTGACGGGCGAAGCGCTGATGTTTCATTCGCACCTGTCGGCGCTGATCAATGTGGGCCTTCTGGACCCGCGCGAATGCTGCGCGCGGGCCGAAAAGGCATGGCGCGAGGGCGCGGTGCCGCTCAACGCCGCCGAAGGGTTCATCCGCCAGATCATCGGCTGGCGCGAATTCATCCGCGGCATCTACTGGCGCAACATGCCCGATTATGGCGACAGCAATGCGCTGGGCGCCTCGCGCGACCTGCCCGACTGGTTCTGGACTGGTGAAACACACATGAACTGTCTGCGCCAAGCCATTACGGAAACGAAGGAAAATGCCTACGCCCATCATATCCAGCGGCTGATGGTGATCGGCAATTTCGCGCTTCTGGCCGGTATCGACCCCAAACAGGTGCAGGAATGGTTCCTGATCGTCTATCACGACGCCTACGAGTGGGTGGAAATGCCGAATGTGGTCGGCATGGCGCTTTACGCCGACAATGGCCTGTTCGCCTCCAAGCCCTATGCGTCGTCGGGTGCCTATATCGACAGGATGTCGGATTATTGCGGCTCCTGCCGCTATGCCGTGCGCAAGAAGAACGGGCCGAAGGCCTGCCCGTTCAACCATCTCTACTGGAACTTTTTGATCGAGAACCGGGAGATGCTGGCCGGCAACCGGCGCATGGGCATGATGTATGGCACGCTCGACCGGATGAGTGCCGACAAGATCGAGGCCGTGCGCGACGATTCGGCGCGGTTTTTCAGGGCGATCGACGAAGCGTGATGCCGCGTTGCGCGGGCAGGAACAGTTCCGGCAGGCCGTCGGGCTGACCGCCAAGCGCATAGCCGACGGCGGCGTCAGCCATCAGATGGGCGATGGCGAACGATATCTTGAAGCCGCCGGTGGCCAGGATGACGTTGTGTCCGCCGGGCAGGGGACCGACCAGCGGTTCGCGGCCTTCAGCGCGGGGGCGCACGCCGGCCCAGCGTTCGATGATGGCTGCACCCTCCAGCGCCGGGCAAAGCGCGGTCGCTTTCGCGACGATGCCGTCGAGTTTGTCATCGGTTGTGTCGGGCGCGTCGAATGTGTCCTCGGAGGTCGAGCCGACGGCGATATGGCCGCTTTCATGGGCGATGACATAGACGCCCTTGTCATACAGGATGGGTGAGACCGGATCGACCGGACGGGTTGGCTTGAGCAGCGCGCCCTGGCCCTTGACGCCCCGGCCGACGCGGCCCGGCTCGGCGGGATCGACCAGCGCAAAAGCGCCGGTTCCGGCGGCGATGATCGTCGTGCCGGGTGCGATCGTCTCGTCATTGGGCAGAGTGAGCGCGCCATCGGCGCCGATGCGCGTGATTTCGGCGTTCTCCCGGATCGACACATGGTCATGTGTTTCGAGCGCGGCGCGCAAGGCCGCTGTCAGCCGGCGCGGGTCGATGCGTGCCGACAGCGTGTCGTGGTTGACGCCGTCGGTCAGGGCGCCGTCGGTCATCCAGCCGGGCGCAGGGTTGGCGTCCTCGACCGTCCAGGCGCACCCCTCCGGCCAATGTTCGGCCGCGCCGTCCGCCCATTGCGCGCTCTGGCGGCGCTTTTCGGGATGACCGATCGGCATCAGCCGGCCAGTGCGCGCATAGCCGCAGGAAAGGGCGGTTTGCGCTTCGAGTTCCGCCACGCGCCCGGGCAGCGACAAAAGCCCGTCGAGCTGGAGCTGTTTCTTGGCGTTCCAGCCGGTCGGCTGGTGCGGCATCAGCGCGCCGAGCATGCCGCCACTTGCGCCCGAGGCGATTGTGCGCTTTTCGATCAGCAGCACTTGGGCGCCGCGTTTTGCGGCCACATGCGCGCACCACAGGCCGACAATGCCGCCGCCGACGATGGCGATATCGGGACTGGCCGGACCGGGAGACACAATCATTGGCGGACGATCTTGAGCGCGACGAACTGGAGTGGATGGACGGCGATATGCCGTTTTCGACCCGGTTTGGCGACCATTTTTACGCCCGCGAGGATGGACGCGCCGAAACGGCCCATGTCTTCATCGGCCAGAACCGGCTGGTCGAGCGCTGGGGCGACGGCGCCGATGTCACCATTGCCGAACTGGGCTTCGGCACGGGCCTCAACTTCCTTGAAACCTGGCGGCAATGGACGCGCCACCGCCTGCCCGGCGCCCGGCTCGATTTCGTCTCGTTCGAGGCGTTGCCGATGATGGCGGACGCCATCACGACTGCCATCGGCCGCTGGCCCGAGCTTGAACCGCTCTGCGCACGGCTTATCGACCGCTGGCCGGAGCTTTCGCCCATGCCGGCGTCCTGGATGCTCGATCACCAGACGCGGCTGACGGTGGTGGTCGGCGATGCGCTGGACGGGGTCACGCGCTGGGCAGGGCCGGCCGATGCCTGGTATCTGGACGGGTTCGCGCCAGCGAAAAACCCGGACATGTGGTCGGAGCCGCTGATGCAGGCCGTGTTCGACCGGACGCAGCCCGGCGGCACGTTCGCCACCTACACCGCCGCCGGCTGGGTGCGGCGCAATCTTCAGGCAGCGGGGTTCGATGTGGCAAAAGTGCCCGGCTTCGGGGGAAAACGCGAGATGATGCGCGGCCGACGGCCCGGTTAGCCGCGCGCGGCGACAACCAGAAAGCCCGGGATCGGTGCGCCCTGTTCGAGGCGGACAGTGATCGGTTCGAACAATTCGATCGCGGCGAAGCCCGCCCGCGCGCACATGGCGCGCAGATAGGCGGCCGAATGGGCAAAACGCTGGTGCGGCGTCACCGTCCAGTCCGTGTCGCCATCGGCGAGCACCGGCAACGTCTCCGACGAGATGACCAGCCGCGCATTGTCGGTCGCAGTCGCGGCGATGCCGTCGAACAGCGGCTCGAGCGCGCCGATATAGGGCAGGACATCGGTCGCCACGATCAGGTCGAACGGCTGATGCTCCGGGTCGCAGCTTTTCGCCCATTCATCGAGAAAGTGCACGGCTTCATTGACGTAGAGCGCGTCATAGGCCGCCCGTTCATCGGCCTTTTCCACCATCTGTTCGGCGATATCGACGCCGGTCGCGTGGTCGCACAATTCCATCAGCATCATGCCGGCAAGGCCCGTGCCGCAACCCAGATCGAGAAGCCGGGCATAGGGGCCGGGCCGGTTCGCGGTCAGCCATTCGGCCGCCTGCATCGGCACCGCATAGCCGAGCGCGCCGGTGAGGATGTCGTCGAAATCCTCGGCATGCTGGTCAAAAAGGGTCGCCACATAGGCATCGGCCGCCTTTTCGGGCACGGCGCCCATCCCCATCGAGGCCAGACGCATTGCCGCGCCGCACCGGTCGGCGGGATCGAGCGCAAGGCATTGGCGGTAGAGCGCGGCAGCCTCGGCGGTTTCGCCGGCTTTTTCGAAGGCCAGCGCTTGATTGTAGGCGTCGGCCAGCGCGTCGGTCGTCTCGGTCATGGGGCGGGTCCGGGGTTGCAAGCTTGGCTTAACCACGCCGCTTAGCCGAAATTCAAGCGATCCGTGCCAGTCTCGCCGGAGATTTTTGTGGGCGCCATGCGTCCGAACGCGCGGGGAATTGAGATGGGTGAACTGGTTTTGCAGGGGCCTGTGGCCGAAATCGTCGCCAGGAACGCGGTGACCGCCGATGATGTCGCGCGGCTGCGCCGCGAGGTTTTCCGCGATGGCGTCGTGTGCCGGCCCGAGGCGGATGCGTTGTTTGCCATCGACACATCCTGTCGGTCGCGTGTGTCCGAATGGGACGATTTCTTCATCGAGGCGGTTTCGGACTATCTGGTCAACCGGGAAGCGCCGAAGGGTTATGTGTCGGACACCAATGCCGACTGGCTGATCCGCGCCATCTCGCGCGATGGCGTCGTGTGCACGCGCACGGAAGTCGAGCTTTTGATCAAGGTCATGGAGCGCGCGACCGCCATGCCCGCCGCGCTCAGCGCGTTCGCGCTGCGTCAGGTGGCCCATGCGGTGACCGATGGTGACGGACCGCTCGCCAGGGGCCGTGTGGCGCGGCCGGGCGTCGTCACCGCAGCCGATGTCGCCATGCTCAAGCGCATCCTCTATGCCTATGGGGGCGGCGGCAATGCCGGCATCACCCGGAACGAAGCCGAAGTGCTCTTCGACATCAACGACCGTACGGCCGAGGCCGACAACGACCCGGCCTGGTCGGACCTGTTCGTCAAGGCGATCGGCTTTTCGCTGATGGCCGCGACCCGCCATGTGGCCGCCGACCGGGAGACCGCATTGCGGCGCCAGGCGTGGCTCGCCGACGACAGCGTCGATGTCGCCGGTTTCTTCTCGCGCGTCTTCGCCGGCGGCCTGAAAGGCTACAAGGATGCGGTCATGACGAAGACCGGTGTCGAAAACGCATGGCGCGAGACCAACCGGGCCTTTGCTGAAGCCAGCACGGCGGCGGAAACGATCAACGCGGACGAAGCCGGCTGGATCGCCGGGCGCATGGGCCGCGACGGTGTTCTGCATGAAAACGAAAAGGCACTGCTGCGCTTCATTCGTGACGAAACGCCCGATGTGCACCCCTCGCTTGCGCCACTGATCGAAAAGGTCGCCTGACCCGCGCGCGCCAGCAGCCAACCCTTCAAGGCCGATAGGGGCTTTTCCGCCGCGCCGCGCCGTGCCACGTCTGGGCGATGGTTCAGGCGCTGCCGTCAAAACCCTCCTTTGCAGCCGACAGGCCCGTACGCGGCATGGTGCTGGCGGTCGGCGGCGCGCTGCTGCTGCCGGCCATGGATGCAGTGGCCAAACTGCTCGGCCAGACGGGCGCCATGTCGCCGGCGCAGGTCACCTTCTTCCGCTTTGCGATCCAGGCGGTGTTCTGCCTCGTCTGGCTTTTGGCCGCCGGCGGCATCGTCGCGCTGCGCTCGAACCGGTTCGGCATCAATTTCGTGCGCGGCGTGCTGCTGGGCGCGGCGAGCCTCTTCTTCTTCACGGCGCTCAAATACATGCCGCTGGCCGATGCCATCGCGGTCTTTTTCGTCGAACCGCTGATCCTGACGCTTTTGTCCTTCATCGTGCTGCGCGAACCGGCGGGCTGGCGCCGGGTCGCCGCCGTCATTGTCGGCTTTGGCGGCGCGCTTGTCGTTATCCAACCCTCCTATGCGGTGCTCGGGCCGGTATCGCTTCTGCCGCTCGGCGCGGCGACCTTGTTTGCCACCTACTTGATTCTCAACCGCATTGCCGGCCGGAACGATGGCGCCATGGTCATGCAGTTCGTTTCCGGGCTTGGCGGCATGGCAATCGTCGCCGTGGCCATGGCGGTGGGCACCGTGGCCGGCATCGACGATCTTGCGGTGACGCCGACCGCGGACCTGACCGTCTGGGCGCTGGTGTTGCTGATGGGCATGATCGGCCTTCTGGGGCACCATCTTTTCGTGCGCGCCTTTCAGATGGCGCCAGCCTCGCTGCTCGCCCCGCTCCAATATATCGAGATCATTTCAGCGGCCCTGTTCGGCTTTTTGCTGTTCAGCGAGTTCCCCACACCGACCAAATGGCTCGGCATCGGCATCATCATTGCCTCGGGGCTTTACGTGTTCTGGCGGGAGCGCGCTCACGACGTTAAGACAAACAAATGATTGCCCGGGTGCCCGATTGCGGTATCAAGGCCGGACAAAAAGACGAAAAGCGGGGGCCTGACCGGGCATGTTCGACAAGATATTGATCGCCAATCGCGGCGAGATCGCCTGCCGTGTTATCAAGACAGCGCGGCGCATGGGCATCGCCACGGTCGCGGTCTACTCGGATGCTGACGCCGATGCGCTGCATGTGGAGATGGCGGACGAGGCGGTGCATATCGGGCCGCCGCCCGCAGCCGAAAGCTATCTGATCGCCGAAAAAATCATCGATGCCGCCAAACAGACCGGCGCGCAGGCGGTGCATCCGGGCTATGGCTTTTTGTCCGAGCGCGCCTCGTTCTGCGCGGCGCTGGAGGCCCAGGGCATTGCCTTCATCGGCCCCAAGCCCAAGGCCATCGAGGCAATGGGCGACAAGATCACGTCCAAGAAGATTGCCGCCGAGGCGGGCGTCTCCACCGTTCCCGGCCATATGGATCTGATCGCCGATGCGGACGAGGCGGCCGCGATCTCGGCGCAGATCGGCTATCCGGTGATGATCAAGGCGTCGGCCGGCGGCGGCGGCAAGGGCATGCGGATCGCCTGGAACGATGATGAAGCGCGCGACGGGTTCGAACGGTCGAAGTCGGAGGCGGCGTCCAGCTTCGGCGACGACCGCATCTTTATCGAGAAATTCGTCGAGGAGCCGCGTCACATCGAAATCCAGGTGCTGGCCGACGGCCATGGCAACGCCATTCATCTGGGCGAGCGCGAATGCTCGATCCAGCGCCGCAACCAGAAGGTGATCGAGGAGGCGCCGTCGCCGTTTCTCGATGCCGAAACCCGTGCGGCGATGGGCGCGCAGGCCGTCGCGCTGGCCAGGGCTGTCGACTATCAGAGCGCGGGCACGGTCGAGTTCATCGTCGACAAGGACCGCAATTTCTACTTCCTTGAAATGAACACGCGGCTTCAGGTCGAACATCCGGTCACCGAACTGATTACCGGGCTCGATCTGGTCGAGCAGATGATCCGGGTCGCCGCCGGCGAGAAACTTGGCATGACCCAGGACGATGTGGCCCTGAACGGCTGGGCGATCGAAAGCCGGGTCTATGCCGAGGATCCGGTGCGCGGCTTCCTGCCGTCGATCGGCCGGCTGACGCGCTACCAGCCGCCGGCCGAGCAATGTTCGGACGATCTGGTCGTGCGCAACGATACGGGTGTCTTCGCCGGCGCGGAGATCTCGATGTTCTACGATCCGATGATCGCCAAACTGTGCACCTGGGCGCCGACACGCGAGGCTGCGATCGATGCGATGCGCGACGCGCTGGACGGGTTCGTCATTGACGGGATCGCCCACAACATGCCGTTCCTGGCGTCGCTGATGGCGCATCCCAGATGGCGGGAAGGGCGGCTGACGACCAATTTCATCGCCGAGGAATATCCCGACGGGTTCATGCCGCCCGAACCGGATACCGGGGCGCGATCCGTGCTTGCCGCGATCGCGCTGTCGGTGGAAATCATCCGCAAGGACCGCCTTGACCGGCATGCCGGGCGCGTCGCGCCCCATTCAGGCCGGATCGGGACGGACTGGGTGGTGCGGATCGGCGACGAACGCCAAGCGTTGTCGGTCGCTTCGCCCGAACTGGGTGACCGGACGGCGTTCACGGCCACACCCGAAACCGGTGCGCCGTTGGCGCTTGAAACCGGTTATCGGCTCGGCGATCCGCTCTGGACCGGAACCGTCGGCGAAACGCCGGTGGTCGCGCAGATCCGTCCGGCTGCCAATGCGATGGTGATCGACTGGCGCGGCTATTCGGTGACAGCGCAGGTGATGAGCCCGCATGTGGCCAAGCTTGAGGCGCTGATGCCCGAAAAGACGGTTGCCGACACGTCCAAACAGCTTTTGTGCCCGATGCCGGGGCTTGTCGTGTCGCTGCATGTCGCCGAAGGGCAGGCGGTGCAGGCCGGCGAGACGCTGGCGGTGATCGAGGCGATGAAGATGGAGAACGTGCTGCGCGCCGAGCGCGACGCGACCGTGTCCGTCATTCACGCCGAGGCCGGCGACAGCCTCGCCGTCGATGCGGTGATCATGGAGTTTGAATAGCGCGGTCTCTTCTTTTTTTCGCGCTTTCGAACCGCGAAACCGGTGCCCACTTTCGCTGAAAGCGCTCAGGCAACCGGACCGAACACGGTTTCGAACTCGGCCTTCAATGCGATGTCCAGATCGGCCATTGTCACCGGCAGGCCGAGATCGACCAGGCTGGTGACGCCACGGTCGCTGACGCCGCACGGTACGATCCCCTGATAGTGCGACAGGTCCGGCTCGACATTGATCGACACGCCGTGAAACGAGACCCATTTGCGCAGGCGGATACCGATCGCGGCGATCTTGTCTTCGGCGACCGCGCCGGGCACAGCCGAGGGGCGTTCAGGCCGCTGAACCCAGACACCGACGCGATCCTCGCGCCGCTCGCCACGCACATTGAACCGGTCGAGCGTGCCGATCACCCAGGCTTCGAGCGCGGCGACGAAGGCGCGCACATCCTGCCGGCGCCGCTTGAGATCGACCATCACATAGGCCACGCGCTGGCCCGGACCATGATAGGTGTACTGGCCGCCGCGCCCGGTCTTGAAGACGGGAAAGCGGTCCGGCTCGGTCAGGTCAGCCGGGTCGGCGGATGTGCCGGCCGTATAGAGCGGGGGGTGCTCGACCAGCCAGACCATTTCCGGCGCGATGCCTTCATGGATCGCGGCAACGCGCGCCTCCATGAAGGCCAGCGCCGCCTCATAGTCCGTGAGCCCGTCGGTGACGCGCCATTCGACCGGCGGCGAACCGTTCGCGGGGTAGAACAAACCGGCCAGGTCGTCGCGCACCGGCGGTGATGGTGTCACAACCTCGGTCATCATCGTCAGATGGCGCAGCGGCCGCCAAGATGCAAGCACGCAAGAGCTGATCGGCGACGACCGCCACTAGAGCGCGTCCGGCGAAGGTGGAATCACCGGAGCCGATAAGACAAGCGATAAAACAATCGGTTAGAGCGGAGCTGCGTTTCCGCGAAACGCGGAAACGCTCTACCTACGGCGCGCTGCGCCGGTCTGAACTGACCGCAACGCCTCACCGGACAGTTACGCGAAAGCAGCGGTCCTCGACATCAGGTTCGCAGCAGCACAACTCGGAGCCACCTGATCCCAAAAAGCTTTTCCGCTCCGGTGCAGCTTTTCTCTGATGAGGATTTGCCGCGCTCTGGCGGTAAGATGCTGTGTTCTTTGGCGCCGAAAACAAGTGATGCGGCCTTGAATCCATGAACTCCGCGCGCCCCCAATCTACCTGGCCCTGTTTCAGCTTGCGCTTCGGATGGTCAAGGCCAAGCCCATGGATTATGTCTTGGTCACAATCAAAAATCCAAAGCGCGCGACCTTTTGGCATACGCAGAGATGCTTTTTTCTGACGTATTCACGACAATCAGGCTTCCGCGGTGCAAACAGCGACACGTATCGGCTCAATGAGCTCCGAGGCAAAGTCTCTCGGGTCAGGACCCATTTCAACCAGATCAGTGGGTTCTGACCCTATTGCTGTGACGCAATCCATCAGTAGTCAGAACGAGGATCGCCATGACAATCGAAACGATCGAAGTCGTTGAGACACCCTATCTGTATGTAGACGGGGAAGCCCCCATGGATCCCGCGCTGATCAGTCGAGAGATGGACAAAGCCTTCACACGCCTGACGGCGTTCCTGAATGCACAAAAGGTCACCCCGGAAGGCTCGCCAATGGTCGTCTATCACGACTATGATCCGGAAAAAATGGTGTTCCGGGCCGCGATGCACGTATCCAAGACCGACGCCTGCAAGGCGGTTGGCGATGTGAAGGCCGATGCAACCCCCGGCGGCCCCGTCTACACATTTACGCATATCGGTCCGTACTCGACGCTTCGCGACGCCTACGTTGCAGCCGAATCAGAACTGGCAAGGGAGGGTAAGATATTGGGGATTCCGACCTGGGAAGTCTACGCGAACGACCCGGCCCGAACCCGCGAAAGCGAATTGCGTACTGATGTTTACTCGGTGGTCACCGCCACTTGAAACTGGCCGAACAAAAAAACAGGCCGTAGCCCACTGGGTCGCAGAAAGGACTGCGAATGGCTCATGGCGGGTCACGCGTGAAAAATGCAACCATGGCCTCGCCATGGCGCTACGACAGTGTGACCGCTTGGTGCGCGGCAATTTGAAGTTCCACGAAGTCGAGTGCGGACGCACGACGCTGGCATACCGAGGTTATGGGCATTGCGAACACATTGCTGCCCACGACAGCTTTGAGCCCGCATGAACCGATGCTGTAGCAAGAGGCAACATCTCGTCTCCGCCGATGGTGTTGAAAAGGTCGCGTGACCGTACTGCCGGTCGCATTGCGCAGAACTGGGTTTCAAATCTCCCCGTTCTGCGAAACTGGATGCTTTCAAACGATCGAATGCGGATTGAACGTCCAAGACATGGACCCGTATCTGCCACGGGCGTCTTTTTCGACCGAATCCGCCTGAAGCGGATAGGTGCATCGGCTTTTCTGCGGCATTCCCCACGGTGTTTGGCGGTCGTTCACCAAAGGTGTTTTCGTCGCACGTTTTCAGATCGAGGTTCGAAGTTCGGCCAATGGCTCTTTTTTTGGGGCGAAACCGTCCGAGATCAACTGGCTGGAATCCGCTTGGGTCTCCGCTTGACACTCAGAAGCATCCTGATGTCATCCAGGACGGTTTGATCATCGACCGTCAGAAGCAACCATTTGCCATCATGATAGGTTGTGGCGTTGTCGTAGGCCTCCAAAGTCGGGCGCGAAATCCGGTCTCGCAGTAACTCCACCTTCTCGCGTTCCTTCGCGCCGAAAGTGATTTGGAGTTTGAACGCGTTCCGCTCCGGTATGAGGGTACAGAAGGACCGGTTCTTCTTGTATCGCAACGACCAGCCATGTTTCTTGCCGCCATTGAGCCACTCCGGAACGAAAACGCCCGGATACAGGTCGTCAATCATTTCACCAAGACAACACCAATACTCGTAGGCGGGCGCACCCATCCAGTCTTTGAGCTTGCCGGCGTCCGGTGGTGCATCTGGATCAACGATTCTTGTCGCGGGTTCGGTGTTTTTCTGATCGTCGGTTGTGTTCATGAGGTTCGCCCCTCGCTTGGATGGCGTTCGATTGGCGATGCGGCTTCTGGTTGACGAATGAATGAAGCGTTAGGAGAAAGCCGATGGTTTCGGATTGACCTGTGTTAAGTGGGTACGCGTCCGTTCGGACATGGCCGTACCGACGGATCGAAGCCCGTTGCGGGATCCAGGCTTGTGGCTCGAGCGATGCCCGCCTCAACCCGTCGGTCATGGCACGAATGACGGTTTTTTCGCGATGCAGTCGTCGCACCGACCCCCATGGACTTGTCCATCGACTGAATTTCAGCGGCAGGTTGGCCGGGTCATACACTCACAAGCCAGGTCGATCTGGCGTGTTGGATCGTCGAAAAGGCCCATTGGGGCAGACGGTCTACCCGTTGGCGCAAAATGGTGTCAGGACCATAAATCGCGCATGGCGCGCAGGGCGTCGGCGCGGCTGATCTGCCCGACCAGTTCACCGTTTTCCATAACGGGAAAGCGCCTGAACGAGCTGTCCACGAACGCACGGGTCGCCGCGATCATGTCCATGCCGGCTTCCAGCGTTTTCACGTCGCGCGCCATATAGGCTTCCACCCGTCCACCCCATTGTCTGTAATAGCTCGCCTCCAGCGCCGCGGTCAGGCAGTCTTTCTTGGACAAGACGCCCACCAGCCATCCTTGATTGTCGACAACCGGCGCGCCGGACAGGCGGCCATCAAGAAGAACGTTCATGGCGTGATTGATCTCCATGTGCGGCGTCAACGTGACCGGATCGCGGGCCATGTAGTCGGCCACAAGCGGGATGTCACTCATCGGTATTCCTCCGCTACAGCCCGGGCCTTGCAGACACCGCAATCAATACCCTTCAGGCATGCCGCCCCGCCACACGAACCCTTGACGGGTGCACGTCCTGCCATGACGCCGGCAGCCATACCGGCCATGGCGATCAGGAAAGTGACAAAGGCGAAAAGGAACGTTTCCATGGGTTTCTCACGCGATCACATGGGTTTCAAAGCCGCCGGTCATCACCTCGCGGTTGACCGCGCCATCGGCGAGGATGAACAGCGCGTCGATGTCATTGTCTTGCGCGAAGGCGATTGCCGTCTCGTCGGGCATGGCGCAGAGCGCCGTGGCCAGTGCGTCGGCGCGCATCGCATCGGGCGCCAGCACGGACACCGAGCCGATCGATCCGAGCGCAGGTCGATGACGGTGCGCATCGATGATATGGCTGGTCAACCCGGCCACGCCGTTGACGCGATGACCGGAGGTGGCCAGCCTTTTGGATGCGGGCGCGATGACCCGCTCGACCGCGAACCCGTCGGCAAACGGGTTTTCCACCGCCACGTGCCAGGGCCGACCGTCAGGATGAGCACCAAGCACCGCTACTTCGCCGCCCAATTCGACCAGCGCGCTGTCCACGCCGACGCGCCGCAAGGTTGCAACGATCCGATCGAGCGCATGCCCCTTGGCGATGCCGCACAGGTCCAGGGTCAGGCCCGGCTCTGCCTTGGCAATTCCTTGACCGTCGACGGCGATCGCCGGCCATTGTCCCGTCTCACCCTTGATCGGCCCGAAACCGAAACGCCGAACGATCGGTCCGACCGTCGGATCGAAGGCACCGCCGGTCGCGCGGGCCATGTCGAGTGCGGCCCGCGTGACTTCACGCAATTGGGCCGGCACCAACTGGGCGGCGGTCGTTTCAGCCCGATTGAAACGACTGATCGCGCTGTCGGCACGATAGGGCGACATGGTCGCGTCGATGTCGGCGATGACGGCTTCGAGCGCACCACGCGCGGTGTCAAGATCAACAAGCATGCCTGGAAAAAGTCGCCAAATGCTGCCAAAGGCCCGACCGCCAACGATCCGTGCACGCGCGACGGCCGGCAGCGCACTTGCCACGCTCAACGTAGCGGCGCCAACAATCAGATCACGTCGTCTCAGAGACATGGTCACAATCCGAAATCGTCATTGTAGATGTCCTCGCGCTCAACGCCCAGATCATCGAGCATGGCAAAGACCGCGCGGATCATCAGCGGCGGCCCGCACAGATAGTACTCGCACTGCTCGGGCGCGGGGTGGTCGCGCAGATAGCGCTCATAGGCCACCGTGTGGATAAAGCCCGTCGCGCCCTCCCACCGGTCGTCTGCGGCGGGACTGGACAGCGCAACCGTCAAGTCGAAATTGTCATGTTTTTCCGCCAGTGCGTTCAGTTCATCGGCATAGAAAAAGTCAGCCCTGGAACGCGCGCCATACCAGAAGCTAATCTTGCGTTTGGAGCCGAGCCGTTCGAGCTGTTCGTAGATCATCGCGCGCAGCGGTGCCATGCCGACGCCGCCGCCGATGAACACAATCTCGCGGTCTGTGTCCTGGGCCCGGAAGGTGCCGAACGGTCCGCTGGCTTCCACCATCATGCCTTCCTTGAGCGAGAAGAGCCACGAGGAGACGATGCCGGGTTGCGCTTCAGGGACCGAGGGCGGCGGCAGGGCAAGACGGATGTTGAACACAAGACGACCTGCCTCGGTGTCCTGAATGCGGTTGGAGATCGAGTAGGCGCGGGTAACAGGCTCGTCGCTTTGAACTGTCAATTGACGCAGCGGCGCCCATTCGTCCGTGTGCGTGTCCGGTATGGAGATGCTGGCATAGTCGAGCGAAAATGGCGGGGCGGTCAACTGCATGAAGGCGCCGGCGAAAAGGTCGGGCCGCCGATCCTCGGGCAATTGCAGCACGATCTCTCGGATCAGCGGGGTCAGCGGCTTGACACTGACGACAGTGCACTCGAACCGCTCAGCGCCAATCAGTTCGTCCGCGACCCGGACGGCCATGTCGCCGCGCACAATAACCTGACAGGCCAGGCGCACGCCCTCGCGCATGTCAGCGCGGCTGAGCCTGGACGCTTCGGTTGGCAGCGGATCGCCACCGCCTCCGGTCACGGCAACACGGCACAGACCGCATGTCCCGGCGCCTGCGCAAGCCGACGGGACCAGGATGTCGTTGTCGGTGAGGACCTGCAGAAGCTTGCCGCCGGTTTCGGTGGCCAGTTGCATTCCGCCATTGATCGTCACCGCGGCCGGCCGCGCTGGCATCAGCACAGTGCGCGCGCCGATGACAATGGCCGTCAAAGCGATGATCAAGACGATCAGAAGAACACTGCCGAAGACGATGTCGATCATCCGCCTGTCCTCGCAAAGGCCGTGAACCCGAGCGACATCAGGCCGGTGACGAGAAAGGCGCTGCCCAATCCGCGCAGGCCGGCTGGCATATCGGTGTATTTGAGCCGTTCACGGATGGCGGCGAACGCGATGATCGCCAAAGCCCAGCCCAAGCCGCTGCCGAACCCGTAGGCGACCGACTCGCCAAAGCCATATTGCCGCTCCACCATGAACAGGCTGCCGCCGAGGATCGCACAGTTGACCGTGATCAGCGGCAGGAAAATGCCCAGCGCCCGATAGAGCGCGGGCACGTAGCGGTCCAGCGTCATTTCCAGGATCTGGACCATTGCCGCGATGACGCCGATGAAGGCGACAAGCCGGAGAAAGGACAGATCGACGTCGCCGAGCCCCGCCCAGGCCCATGCGCCGTCCGCCAGAAGCCCGGTGAAGATGAGATTGTTGACGGGTACCGTGATGGTCTGGACGACGATCACCGCAAGGCCGAGGCCAAAGGCCGTGTCGAACCGTTCGGAGACGGCGAGGAAGGTGCACACGCCAAGGAAGAAGGACAGCGCCAGATTTTGCTCGAAGACCGCGGTGACGATGATGTCGGTCATGATCGCGCCTGCCGCTGTTTGAGGGCGAATTTCGGCGCTTCGATCTGCTTGGTCCAGCGCGTGCGGATGGCCCAGATCAAAAGCCCGATAATGAAGAAGGCGCTGGGGGCGAGCTGCATCAGGCTCAGCGGCTCGAACCAGCCACCGTTCTCTACGGTCGGCAGGATGACGTAGCCGAGCAGCGTGCCGGCGCCGAGAAGCTCGCGGATGGAGCCGACCACGACAAGGATCAGCGAATAGCCAAGGCCGTTACCCAGGCCGTCCAGGACCGACGGGACGACGGGATTGCGCATGGCGAACGCCTCGGCGCGCCCCAGCACCAGGCAGTTGGTGACGATCAGCCCGACGAAAATGGACAGTTCGCGGCTGATCTCGAACGCATAGGCGCGCAGGAACTCATCGATGACGATCACAAGCGACGAGATGATCGTGATCTGCACGATCAGCCGGATGACCGGTGGAATGTGATGGCGGATCGCGCTGATGATACCCGATGACAGGCAGAGAACGACGGTCAGCGCGATCGACATGGTGATCGCGGTCGCAAGCGACGTTGTCACCGCCAACGCCGAGCAGATGCCGAGGATCTGCAGCGTGACCGGATTGTTGTCGATCAGCGGCGAGGTGACATGGCGGAACAGGGCGGCCATCTAGATGCCCTCCCGTTCAAGACGCTCCAGGAACGGCCCGTAGCCGTGCGGCCCCATCCAGTACGTCACCATTCCGGCAACACCCTGGGCGGTCAGCGTCGCGCCAGAGATACCGTCGATCTCATGCGGGCCGCTCGCGCTGCCCCGCACGACCTCGATGACGATGTTGCCGTCGGCGTCGGCAACCTGCTTGCCCGGCCACTGCGCCTGCCATTGCGGATCTTCGATCCGCGACCCAAGACCCGGAGTTTCATCCTGGGAAAGAATGGTCAGCGCGGCGATGGTGTTCAGATCGCTCTCCAGCGCCAGCATCGCGCGGATCACGGACTGGTAGCCCGTGCCTTCGACCGGCAGGACGATCATCAGCAATTCACCGTCGCGTTCAAGCAGGTGAACCGGCGCGTAGGGCGCGCGACGACGCAGACGCGCGGTATCCTGATCCGCCGGGATGCCGACACCCTGCTCGGGATCGGCCGCCGCCGCCTGCGGATCATAGGTCGCCGGATCGATATCCGACAAAAACTCACCGGTCTGCAGATCGACCATCCGCATTTCAAGCGCGGTGACACCCACCTCTTCCATCAGGTCGCGCATGCCCGGCAGCGTGTCGAGCATGGCTTCCATGCGCGCACCGCGTTCGGCTTCCAGATGCGCATCCTGGAGCGGCTTGAGCATTACCGAAGCGGTCGAAACCACCACCGCACAGACGAAGGCGACGATGACCGCCACGCCGAACACCTTGACCCGGTCGTCATTGGGCCGGTCGAGAAACGCGCGAACGGGATTGGAGGATCTATCCATGGCGGCGCCTCCTGATCGCCGTGTTGGCAAGCATTGCCAAATGATCGGCAAGCGGCGCGAAGACGCTGGCCAGCACGGCGGCCGAAACGATCGCGCCCGGCAGAACGGTCATCGTCTCGCCGGCATTGAACAGGAAAATCAGTAGTCCAGCCAGAAGGCCCGTGGCCCAGCGGCCCGGCCCGGTCGAGGCGCTGGCCACCGGATCGCAGATCAAAAAGATCAGGCCGAAAACCAGGCTTGCCAGGACGGGTACGATCGCCGGGACTGCACCGCTTGCCAGCATCATCAGCACCATCGCGACCGGCGTTGCCACCAACACGCGCCATGGAACAAGACCGAAGGCGAGCAAAAGCGCAGCGCCGGGCAAAGTGGCGATCGCGATCGATGTGCCGGGCACGGCCAGTTGCGCTTGCGGAAACGAAATCGTCAAAAGGGCCAGCGACACGGCCGCGGCACTCAAAAAACCAAAACCGCGCCCGCCAAAGATCAGTTCGCCGATGACGATGCCGAGCGTCATGGCAAGCGAGACCTGCCACAGAGATGTCTCCGCCGGCAGCATGATCGCGACGATCAGCGCTGTCGTCAGCCCGTGAAACGTTACCGGATGCTTTCGCACGACCGCAAACGCGGCTTCCCACAGGAGCGCGGTAGCCAACGCCGTCACCAAAACCGGAACCATGGCCGTGCCCCGCTCGGCGAACATGGCAGCGAGCGGCAAGGCCAACGCAAGCGCTTGCAGCGCGGTCACAGCGCCCGGGCCGCGCCGCGCCATCCGTTCGATCCAGACGGTCATGCGGCGTCCTTTGCGATTTCGTCGAGAACACCGCGCAAAAGCGCGCCATAGTCGGCGCCGCTCGTGCAACGGCGGGTCAAGAGCGCCACATCTTCCTCAATCAGTTCCAGGCACCCCAGACGATGGGCGGTCTCGGTGTCGCCGACCGCCAGGGCGCGCATAAGCGGCACGGGCAAGACGTCGAAAGGAAGCGTGCTTTCCAACGCTGCAACCGGGATCAGCGCTCGTGCAGCCTCCAGTCGAGCCAACGAACCGGGACCCTTGCGACGCGCGCCCTCATCGATGGTGATCTGGTCGTGGTAGCGACCAAGATATGCCGCTGGCCGACCGCAGACTTCATCGCCAGACAGAATTCGCACCTGATTTCGCATCTGACGGGGCCGTTTCGGCATCGTTGTCTCCCCATCGAGCAGCGTGCGCAGGTTCGTGCCCATGGGAACACGCAGCAGGCGCGGCCGAACGGCGCGCGGCCCGGCCAATGCGACCACTCGGCGCCCTTCGTACCGTCCGGTCAGGAAAAGAGAGCCGATCGCGGCAACGTCCTGAAATCCAATCGTCCAGACCTGGCGATCGATTCCGACCGGGTGCAGCCTATGGATATGCGTACCGCTCAGCGCTGCGGCATGACGCCCGCTGAACCTTGTGACCTGAACTCTTTCCTTGGGGCCGGTATACAACGCTGGACGATCGTTTTGGACAAGATGGACCGGACCTGAGGTCAGTTGCGTCAAGATCGCCAGGCCGTGCCGGAAGGCATCCATGTGTTCCTTGAGCACGATCAACGGATCGGGACGGTGCGTGCCCGCTGTGACGGCATTGACGAATATTGCCTCGGGGGTGACATCGGGGGCTGGAACGAAACCATACGGGCGGGTGCGGAAGGCCGGCCACATGCCTCGCGCGAGCAACACCTCTCGAATTGTCTCCGGATCCGAACCTTCCGGGACGCGGACTTCAGCCTGACCGGGATGTCCGGCAGGCTCCTGTTCGACAACGATGCTTGAGAGCGACCGCTTTGGTCCGTACGCAATGTGCGTGACCCGGCCACAAACCGGAGACACAAAGACAATGTCGGTTTTGCTGCGGTCTACAAATAACGGTTCACCCTCGGCGACACGGTCGCCTTGAGCAACTTTGAATGAAGGTCGCAAGCCCGGGAAATCCAGTCCAACCAAGGCAGTCGCAACCGGGCGCGCGGCCTGTTCGATTGTGGCTTCCGGTTTGCCTTTTCGGTTGGGTCGCAAACCCGCCCTTACCCTGAAGTGCGTTGTCTTTTCCGAAACCGCCAACTGGTTCCCCGTTTTGAGAGTTCCAACCCCGCCGCCAAGCGCCACCAAAGGGCCGGTTTCCGACAGGCGCATTAACCGCGGTTAATCCGTTCTCGCGAATTGGCTTTTGATGGCGCGGTGCGCGCAGAGCAGTACCGGGCCCGGCAAAACAGAGCCATCTGATCTTGATCCGGGGTGTTTCACGCCATGTGACTGCGGCGTTTTTCCGCGGAGACAATCCGGTATCGCGCCCAGTGGCTCCAAATCGTCGACCGCATTAACGCCGGTTAATCACAAGCTGCCTCATGCGGTTGTAGGCTGAGGATCAGTTTCGTTGATCGCATTCTTTTTTGACATTCCCGATGTCCAGGCAAACCGCCTGGACAGGTGATCGTGCGAAGGAGGATTGAACGATGTCGAACAGTGAAGGCCAGCTTGGAAGCGGTCTGACCCGCAGGCGACTTTTGACTTCAGGAACCGTCGCTTTGGCAGGCGGAGCGGCAGCCCTCGGGCTTGCCGGCAGCCATGCGCAAGCGACGACAGCAGTGCCCGAAAGCTGGGACGAGGAGTTTGACGTCGTGATCATCGGCAGCGGCTTTGCCGGGCTGGCCGCGGCGCATGAGGCCGTCAAGGCCGGGGCTTCGGTTGTTGTCCTCGAAAAGATGCGCGTGCCCGGCGGCAACTCGATCATCAATGGCGGTATCTGGTCCTTGCCCGGCACGCCGATACAGCAAGCCGCGGGCATAGAAGATTCGCCCGACGTGATGGTCCGGGACATGATGGCAGCCGGTCTCGATATCAACCACGTTGCGCTCGCTCGCAAGGTCGCCGAGGAGTCGTTGGATGCCTTGATGTGGTCGATCGATGAGCTGGGCGTTGAGTATTTGAGTGAAGGCTCGCAGCTTGGCGGTCACTCCGTGCCGCGCAGCTATACCACTCATGTTCAAAGTGGTTCCGGCATCGTGACTCAACAACTGGCCAATCTTCGGCAGTTGGGAGTGGAACCGCGCACAGAGACGATCATGCGGCAGTTGCTTCGTGACGATGACGGCCGCATCAAGGGCGTCGCCATCGGCGAGAACTACCGCCATCCAGAAGACAATGACGACCCGTCACGTTTCATCAAAGCCAAGCGTGCTGTGGTGCTGGCCAGTGGTGGATTTGGCGCCGATGTCGGCTTCCGCACCGCCCAGGATCCGCGCCTGACCGAAGCGTTTGATGCCACCAATCAACCGGGCAGCACGTCCGAGGCTCTGCGCCAGGCACTCAGCATAGGCTGCACGCCGGTGCAGCTCTCATGGATCCAGCTTGGTCCCTGGACGAGCCCGGACGAACGCGGCATGGGCCTGGCGTGGACCTTCGCCCTGGTATGCGCCCAATGGGGCCTTTGGGTCGATACGCTGACGGGCCGGCGTGTGGTCAACGAACTGGCTGACCGCAAGACGCGCGCCGACGCCTTGATAGCAGCGGGAAATCAGGGCATCGCCTTCTGCGACGCTGGCGGATACCGCTATGCCGAAGCTATCCCCGACGACCGGATGGAACGCCTGCTTGAACGTGAGGTCGTGCGCCGCTTTGACTCGCTCGAGGCCATGGCGGCCGCCTACGACATGCCGCTCGAACCGCTGCAGCAGACCATTGACCAGTTCAACGCGTCGGTTGACACTGGAAAGGATGCCGAATTCGGCCGCTATCTGCAAGCCGACCAGTTTCCCATTGGCGAACCACCCTTCTACGTCTCGCGCCTTGCGCCCAAGATCCATCACACCATGGGCGGCGTCGCCATCAACACCGAGGCCCAGGCTCTGGACATAGTGACCGGCGAGCCGATCCCCGGCCTTTATGCCGCCGGAGAGGTGACCGGCGGCGTGCATGGCGCCTCGCGCCTGGGCGGCGTTGCCGTCGGTGATTGCCTCGTCTTCGGCCGCACGGCCGGCCGAAATGCGGCGGCCGAACCGGCCTGGGACGCATGACACAGAGCACGGCCCAGCGCGGATCGACCGGACCATCTGCCGGAAGCAGGCCGGCCGGTCCCCGCGCCCCCCACACTGAGACAAAAAAGCAAGAATGGTAGACCGATGACACGACGGAGCGTTTCGATGAAGGACACCGACAAAAATGCATATCAGCCCACGCGCAGGACGTTGCTGGCGGGCGGCACGGCGGCGGCCGTCGCGGGCATCGCCCTTTCGGGCACAACCACCGAGGCGAGCGCAACTCTGCCAGAGACGTGGGATGAGGAGTATGACGTTGTCGTCATCGGCAGTGGCTTTGCCGGGCTGGCCGCGGCGCACGAGGCTGTCAAGGCCGGGGCTTCGGTTGCTGTCCTGGAAAAGATGCGCGTGCCCGGCGGCAACTCGATCATCAGCGGCGGGGTCGTGGTGGCGCCGAACTCTCCACTGCAGGCCGAAGCGGAGATCGAGGATTCCGTCGACAGCCTTTATGATGACATGATGAAAGCCGGGCTGAATCTGAACCACCCGGAACTGGTGCGCATGGTCGCCGAACGCGCGACGGAAACCGTGCAATGGACCATCGACGAGCTGGGCGTGCAATATGCCGGCCTGTCGCATCTGGGCGGGCACGCCGTACCGCGCTCCTACGCGCTGGCGGCGGGCAGCGGCTCGGGTATCGTCGGCCCGCAACTGGCCAGGCTGAAGGAGATGGGCGTCGAACCGCGCACGCGGACGCTTCTGAAGCAGATCGTGCGCGATACGGACAGCCGCGTGAAGGGCGTCGTCGTCCACACCGGCCATGCGCATCCCGATCTCGACAGCGGCACGCCGGTGGCGATCAAGGCGCGGCGCGCAGTGGTGCTGGCCACAGGCGGCTTCGGGGCCGATCCGAGCTTTCGGGCGCTCCAGGATCCCCGTCTTGGCGGGGATCTCGACACCACCAACCAGCCCGGTGCTACCTCAGAGGCGCTGCGCGAGGCGCTGCGCATCGGTGGCATCCTGATCCAGCCCTCCTGGATCCAGCTCGGCCCCTGGACCAGCCCCGACGAACGCGGGTTCGGCCTTGCACCGCACTTCGTCCAAGGCGTAACGGCGTCCTATGGCCTGTGGGTCAATACCCGGACGGGCAAGCGATTCGTCAACGAACTCGCAGACCGCAAGACGCGGGCGGATGCGATTTTGGCCACCGGTAACAACGCCGTCGCGATCAGCAATGTCGCGGGCATGGCGACCGAGCGCCTGGACCGCATGAAGGACAATGGCGTGCTGATGGAATATGCAACCCTTGATGCGCTGGCGGCGGCCCATGACATCCCCGCCGACGCACTCAAAGCCACGGTCGAGGCCTTCAACGCCGGCGTCGCGGCGGGCACGGATGCCGAGTTCGGGCGCTATCTGCCCGGCGACATCGCGCCGCTGGACACGCCGCCCTTCTATGCCGTGCGGCTGTCGCCGAAGATCCACCACACGATGGGCGGCTCCGCCATCAACACGGACGCGCAGGCCCTCGATATCGTGTCGAACGAACCGATCCCGGGGCTTTATATGGCCGGCGAGGTGACCGGCGGGGTTCATGGCGCCTCGCGCCTGGGATCCTGCGCCTATGCCGACTGCCTGGTGTTCGGCCGGATTGCCGGGCAGAACGCGGCGGCCGAAGAGGTCTGGGGCTGACCGCTTTCGATCGACGCACGGTGGCAACCGATCGCCGTTCACCCGCCAATGCCCGGCACAATGGAGACCGCCATGTTATCGGTTCGTCATCGCAACCTGCTGCGCGAGATGCGCCTACCGCTGGTATCGATGATCGTCTTTGCCGTTGTTGCCGGGTTCACAGGCGCCGTTCTTGGCAGCCCTGAAGACGGCGGTGATTGCGCAAGTTGTCACCAGAGCGAACAGGTTCTGCCGGCAGGCCACCCGCCCACGGCCGGCATGGACCTTGACGGTTGCCTTGCCTGCCATGTCGACGGCACGCCGCTAACGCTGCACAGTGCCATGCCGCTGAGCCATCAGCACATGCTGGCCGGCATCACCTGCGCGGATTGCCATGGCGAGGAAGACGTTGTTGCGCCGGCGCCGATGACGACCGAACAGTGTCTGGTCTGTCACGGTCCGCTTGAGGCGCTGGGCGCCCTGACAGCCGACGTTCAGCCCACCAATCCGCACATGACGCCGCACGGGCCGACATTTGCCGAATGCGACCTGTGTCATCAGGTACATGAGCCGTCTCAAAACTTCTGTGCGGATTGCCACGATTTTGAGTTCGTCGTTCCCTAGCATTTTTGATGCCCCCGGTTCGGGCGCGGGGCAGGGTGGGCATGTCCTGATTGGCGATAGGGGTCCAAAACCGGTCGCAGCCCTTGGCCAACAGGCTCACTCGAAGCATTCGGCGAAGGCCTTCCGCAAGCTGACCGTCATCGACAAGTTCAAGCATGGCGCAGGCGAGAGGAGTGACCTCGAACCGCACCAGCGGGCGGGGTAGGGCGGTCGGCCGCCCGCAGACAAGGATGGTGCGGCCGAGAAGACTCGAACTTCCACGGGTTGCCCCACAGCGACCTCAACGCTGCGCGTCTACCAATTCCGCCACGGCCGCACACCGGTGACTGCATGTCAGACAGGCTGACCGGGCGCGGATAGCAAACCCGATTCCATTGCACAAGGGCGTGGCCGGCGATTTTCCCTGGTTGCGCTCCTGCTCGACCCCACCCTTTACCCGCCCGGCGCGATCGCTTATCTGCGGCTTGCAACAGAACCACCCGCATGTGTTGGCGGGACTGGAAAGGAGATCAGACCATGGCTGCTTCCGGCAGTGTTTCCCTTATATTCCCCGATGGCTCCGAACGCGCTTATGACGCCGGCACGACCGGCCGCGCCGTTGCCGAATCCATCTCCAAATCGCTCGCCAAGAAGGCCGTCGCCATCGCGCTGGACGGCCAGTTGCGCGATCTGGCCGATCCGGTCGAAGATGGCGCCATCGAGATCGTCACCCGCGACGATCCGCGCGCGCTCGAACTGATCCGGCACGATGCCGCCCATGTGATGGCCGAGGCGGTGCAGGAACTCTGGCCGGGCACGCAGGTGACCATCGGCCCGGTGATCGAGAACGGCTTCTACTATGATTTCGCCAAGAACGAGCCGTTCACGCCTGAGGACCTGCCGGTCATCGAAAAGAAGATGCGCGAGATCATCAAGCGCAACGCCAAGTTCGAAAAGGCGGTCTGGCCGCGCGACAAGGCCAAGGACGTGTTTGCCGGGATGGGCGAGCAGTACAAGGTGAAGCTGGTCGATGCGATCCCCGAGGGCGAGGACGTCAAAATCTACAGCCAGGGCGACTGGTTCGACCTGTGCCGCGGGCCGCACATGGTCTCGACCGGCCAGATCGGCAACGCCTTCAGGCTGACCAAGGTGGCCGGCGCCTATTGGCGCGGCGATTCCGACAAGGAGATGCTGTCGCGCATCTATGGCACGGCCTGGTCGACGCAGGAGGAACTGGACGCCTATCTGCACATGATCGAGGAGGCCGAAAAGCGTGATCACCGGCGTCTTGGCCGTGAGATGGACCTGTTCCACTTCCAGGAGGAAGGGCCGGGCACGGTTTTCTGGCACGCCAAGGGCTGGCGCATCTTCCAGACGGTCATCGCCTATATGCGGCGGCGGCTGGCGGGCGTTTATGACGAGGTCAACGCGCCGCAGGTTCTGGTCTCGGATCTTTGGGAAACATCCGGTCACTGGGGCTGGTACAAGGAGAACATGTTCGGCGTGCGCTCCGCCGACCCCGATGTCGAGGATCAGCGCACCTTCGCGCTCAAGCCGATGAACTGTCCCGGGCACGTCCAGATCTTCAAGCACGGGCTCAAGAGCTATCGCGACCTGCCGATCCGTCTTGCTGAATTCGGCGTCGTGCACCGGTATGAGCCGTCCGGCGCGCTGCACGGGCTGATGCGCGTGCGCGCCTTCACCCAGGACGATGCGCACATCTTCTGCACCGAGGAGCAGCTCGAGGCTGAAATCCTGAAGATCAACGATCTGATGATGTCGGTCTATGCCGATTTCGGCTTCGAAAAGGTCGAGGTAAAGTTGGCCACGCGCCCCGAAAAGCGTGTCGGCACCGATGCGGCGTGGGATCACGCCGAAGCCATTCTGACATCGTCGCTTGAGCGCATGGCGCGTGAGGACAGCCGCATCACGGCGGGTGTCAACGAAGGCGAGGGCACTTTTTACGGCCCGAAGTTCGAATATACGCTCAAGGATGCGATCGGCCGGGAGTGGCAGGTCGGAACGACCCAGGTCGATTTCAACCTGCCCGAACGGTTCGGCGCCTTCTACATCGACTCGGATTCCGACAAGAAGCAGCCGGTGATGGTCCACCGTGCGATCTGCGGCTCCCTGGAACGGTTCCTTGGCATCGTCCTTGAAAACCACGCCGGGCACCTGCCGCTGTGGCTGGCGCCCGTACAGGCCGTTGTCGCAACGATCACCTCGGAAGCCGATCCCTATGCCGAGGAACTGGCTGCGGCGCTGCGCCGCGCGGGGCTGCATGTCCAGACCGATCTGCGCAATGAGAAGATCAACTACAAGGTGCGCGAACACTCGGTGCAGAAAGTGCCGGTGATCCTGGTGTGCGGCCGGCGCGAAGCGGACGAGCGCACCGTGTCGATGCGCCGGCTGGGGTCGCGCGACCAGACCATGCTGGGCTTTGACGAGGCGGTTTCGGCGCTGGCCGACGAGGCAACCCCGCCCGACATCAAACGGGCGCGGCAATCCGAAGGGCAGGTCGCCGCGTAAACTCGTTGGCGGTCTTGTCCCGTAAATGCGGGACACGATCACCCGAACTTGCTACATTTGCGCACCACGACCAGGGGCCGGCCGTCAGCGACAATGCCACGCAGCGTCAGATTTGCAGAACTGTCCTATGCGCGGCCGACCGATCCGCCGGTCAAACGCTGGCTGATCCGCACGGTCGAGAACATGTCCGGCCGCGAGCGGCTGGCCGATCTCTACGAGTTCTGGCGCAGCGAGATTTTCGGAAAGCGCGACGACGTTTTCACCGAAATGCTCAACCTGATCGAGGTCCGGCTGGATGCCGGCGGCCAATGGCCGCCGGCCGACCTGCCCGACACGCCGCTGGTGCTGATCGCCAACCATCCCTACGGCATCGGTGACGGGATCGCCTTCCTGTCGCTTGCCGAACGGCTGGGACGGCCCTTCCGCGTCATCATCAACAATGATCTTCTGCGGGTGCCGGAGATGCGGCCCTATTCGCTGCCGGTCTCGTTCGAGGAGACCAAGGAAGCGTTGGCGCTCAACCTGAAGACCCGGCAGGAGGCGGTCAAGCTGCTCAAGGAGGGCGTGACGATCATCATCTTCCCGTCCGGCGGTGTGGCGACCGCGCCCAAGGGGCTGGGGCGGGCGCAGGATCTGCCGTGGAAGATGTTCGTTGCGCGGCTTGTGCAGACGGCGCGCGCCTCGGTGATCCCGGTCTATTTCGAAGGGCAGAACGGCCGTGTCTTCCATCTGGTCAGCCAGTTTTCGCTGACGCTGCGCACCTCGCTTCTGATCCGCGAGTTCCAGCGGCTTTACGGCAAGCAGATCAAGGCGTGGATCGGCGAAGCGATGCCGTGGGAAGAGCTCGAAAAGATCAAGGACCGCAAGGTGCTGTTGCAGCATCTGCATGACAGCGTCTTCGATCTCGATCCGAGCGGTGGTGCCAGCGCGCGCACCGAAGAGATCAAGGCCGGACCCTGCGGCTGAGGCGGGGCCGGGAGGCTGCGTTACTGCGCATCTTCTCCTTCGGCCATCACGCGCACGGTGACGTCGCGGCCGGCCACCACGTCGAAGGTATGCTGGTAGATCGCATCGCGATGGTTGGCGATGGCCGTATATTCGCCCGCCGCCAGAATCAGCGTCGGATAGGCGCCGACATGTTCGGCGAGCACCTCGCCCGACACACCGATCACCGACCATGCGGTATCGGCCAGCGGGAACCCGTTCTCCGACCGGACCAGATTGAGCGTGACCTGGGCGGCCCGGTGTTCGATCGCAGCTTCGGTCAGTTTGCCCGGCTCGACCCGCAGATCGGCACGGATGGTGGCGTTGATGGCGCCGTAGCGCGAGACGATGTGATAGGTGCCGGCCGGCAGGCGCACCGTCTTGCCCGGCGGCACTTCAGGCAGGATCAGGTCGCGCTCGCCATCCTCGCCCATGTCGTAAATGTCGAAAGACAGCTTGGCGCGGCGCACCGGGCTGCCGTCCGGCAGCGACGCGTCGAGCTTGAGCCCGCCCGCGTTGAGCACCATGGTCTGACGGCGGGTTTCCTCGCCGATCGAGATGCGGGCGCTGGCGCTGGCGCGGCCGAAGGCGGCGTGGACCAGATAGCTGCCCGGCTCGAGCGCGAACTGCGCCGCGCCGCCGCGCGCCGTCGCGATCAGCGGCAATTTGCCATCCGATTCGGCCTGTGCGCCGAAAACGCGCCACAACAGGCCGTTGCCGACCGGTGCGCCATCCTCGCTCAGCCGTGCTTCGAGAAACAATTCACCCGTCGTCACGCCCGTCAGCGGCGCCACGCGGTCGGCGGGCGCGTAGCTTGTCAGGCCGGGCAGGTCGAGATCGGGCAGGGTGTCCTCGGGGGCCAATGCCGGGATTTCAAGACCGGTGTCCTGAGCGTTTGCGGCGGCCATCGCCGCACATCCGATGAGGATGGCGCTGAAAAGGGCAACGGCAGGACGGATGATGCACCGTAAGGTCGGCAAAGGCGTGGTCATGCCCGCGTTCTGACCGCAAAGCGGTGGCAATTTCAAGGCGGATGATCCATATCGCGATCGTCCGATCAAGGGAAACGACATGCCGACCCTCACGCCCGGTGAACGCCATGACAGCGTCCTGACTTTCCTCGAACGCCGCAAATCGGTGCCGCTGTCGCTGTTTCGCGGACCGGGGCCGGACGCGCCGACATTGCGGCGGCTGATCGGCATTGCCGCGCGCGTGCCTGACCATGGCCGGCTGGAGCCCTGGCGCTTCATCATTTACCGGCCCGATGATGGCGCCCGGATCGGCGAGGCCCTGGCCGAACTGGCTCTCGAACGCAATCCGCAGATGCGGGAGGATGAGCTGGACCGCGAACGCAAACGGCTGAGCCGCGCGCCGGTCGCTGTCGGCGTCGTTTCGACCGCCGCCGATCACGAGCGCATCCCGGTCTGGGAGCAGTTCCTGTCGGCCGGTGCTGCGGCGATGAACCTTGTCACCGCCGCGACCGCTTGCGGGTTCGCGGTCAACTGGGTGACGGGCTGGTATTCCGACGATGCCGAGGCACGGGCCATTCTCGGCCTTTCGCCGGACGAGCGCATGGCCGGCGTCGTTCATATCGGCAACCATGATGCCGCCGTGCCCGACCGGCCACGGCCCGACGTGGATGCGCTGATCAGCGACTATGCGGGGCCCGCAACGCCATGAGCGCGGACCATTTCTACCGGCCGGAGGACGGGCACGGTCTGCCGTACGACCCGTTCAAGGCGATCGTGGCGCCGCGCCCGGTGGGCTGGATTTCGACCCGCGGGCCCGATGGAGCGGTGAATCTGGCGCCTTATTCGTTCTTCAACGCGGTGGTGAGCCATCCGCCGATCGTCATGTTTTCGTCAGACAGCGAGAAAGACACCGTGGCTTTTGCACGGCAAACCGGCGAATTTGTCTGCAATTTCGTCAGTGCCGGTTTGGCGGACCAGATGAACCTGACCTCGGCAAGCGTGCCGCGCGGCACATCGGAATTCGATCTGGCCGACCTTGCCATGGCGCCGTCTCGGGTCGTTGACGCGCCGCGCGTCTGCGATGCTCCGGCGGCGCTCGAATGCACCGTCACGCAGATCATCCAGCCGCTTGACCGGCACGGCGCGGCGCTTGATGTGTGGACGGTGTTCGGCGAGGTGGTTGGCGTTCACATCAACGGCGCGTTTTTGAACGATGGCCGGTTCGACACGGCGCGGGCCGACCCGGTGACGCGCCTTGGCTATCGCGATTTCGGCCGCCTGGGACCTGTGTTCGCACTGACCCGGCCTGACGATTGACGATGGATCGCGGTTAACCGGCGCCCAATGAACATGGTGAACCAAACATAAACCTTTTGCCCCTAGCGTGGACCGGCAATGTGATCCGGGGGCCAAAGCATTGATTGTCCAGCATTTCCTGAAATGGAAGGATTCGGCCAACGTAGCACGGCGCACCGCCGCGGCTTCGGCGCTGGCGCGGGCCTATCTGACGTCCGATCTTGATCTGGACGACCGTGTGGCGGCCGAGGCCGCGCTGACCCTGCTGCTTGACGACCCCTCGCCAAAGGTGCGCTTTGCACTGGCTGAAGCGCTGGCGAGCAGTGTGCACGCGCCGGCGCAGATCGTGACCGCGCTGGTGCATGACCAGATCGATATCGCCTCGATCGTCATCGCCCGGTCTCCCGTCGTTCGCGACGGTGACCTGATCGAGCGGGCGCGATCATCGCCCGAGGCCTTGCAATGCGTCATTGCCGGGCGGGCGGAAGTCTCGCAGCCATTGGCGTTGGCACTGACGCGTCATGGATCGGCTGCGAGCGCGATCGTTTTGATCGCCAACGCCAATGCCCGGCTTTGCCGTCAGTGCCGGATGTTCATCGTCGAGCGCCATGGCTCCGATGCCAGCGTGCGCGGCGCGCTGCTCGATTGTCCCGATTTGGAGGCGGATCTGCGCTACCGGCTGATGAAGGCCGCCGGGCGGGCGCTCGCCGACAGCCCGTTTCTGCGCGGCCTGGCGGGCAGCGAAACAGCCGATCATCTCATCAGCGAAAGTGAACAAAAGGCCGTCTGCGCCCTGCTGGCAACGGTCGATGCGAGCGCCAGCGACGCGCTGGTCGACACGATGCGCGATCATGGCGACCTGACGACGGTGCTTCTGGTGCGCGCGGCTTGCCGTGGCCAGATTGATTTTCTCGCCTCGGTTCTGTCGGATCTCGCCGAGGTGCCGTTGCAGCGCGTCACGTCGATCCTCGTCAATGAGCGCTCCAACCAGTTGCGGGCGCTTCTGACCAATGCGGGGCTGGCCGATTCCATCCAGCCTGTGCTTGTGCACGCTGTTGGCCTGTGGCGCGACGTTGCCGTCGGAAGAACGGTCGCGGGTGTCCAGGAGGTGACGCGGCGGATTATCGAGCGCATCGAGACCGAGGGTGAAGCCCGGCGCAGCGCCGCCAATGACGACATTGTCGGGGTCCTGCGCTCGATCCATCTGGACGCGATGCGTGACAATGCCCGTGCCCATGCACGCGATCTGGCTGCGGCGTAAGGCACCGTCACCCTTCGGCGCGAGGGCGAAGCGACGCGCGACCGTTCACTATGATCTGGCGGCTATGACCGGGCCATATCGATGGCTTTTCGGCTGGCCGTCACCATCCGGTCCCGGTTCACCAGTTCCAGCCCCAACACGCCATAGTCGACCCTGTAATAGCCGTCGCTGCCCTTGTGCACGGCATGGGCCAGATCGGGCCGATCCAGAACGTCTTGCGCCAGCACACCGGAGAAACGCTCGGTGCTGCCCAGATAACGGAAGGTATAGACAGGCAGGTTGTGACGGGTCTGTCCAACACGCACAATTTCGGTCTTCAGTCGTTCGTCAGAGGCATTGCCAGCATTTCCGCCACCGCCGCCCGGCGTGCAAACACCGTTGAAGCATACTTGGCCGCCACCGCCGCCAGCTTGGCCGCCGCCACCGCCACCCGCGGAGCCACCGCCGCCGCCTATGGGGCCGCCACCGCCACCACCCGTGGGGCCGCCACCGCCATCGCCGCCGACAGCAACCGTTCCGCCGCCACCGCCGGCCGCCGATGAGGCCAGGGCTATTACAAGGCCCGTTATGATGATGCCGGCGATCACGCACCGCTCATGGTGCATGTCGCAGTAGGTCCTCAGGTTATTTTCCGCGGTCGAATCTGCTGTGTGCAATTCGGTGGCGCATCCACTCAATACAACGCTCGTCCCCAGCAGTCCGGCGAAGACAAAGTCGCGCATTTCCTCCCCTTTCGCTTTGATCGATACATGTCAAAGCGCCCCTTTTTTGACTATCATTTCGATCCGAAACAATGTCAACGCGGGTGGAGATAAACCACAGCTTTCAAGGAAAGACCGACAATATCGGACTGCCTTCGCCCATGCTGAGGCTCTGGCTGGCTGGCCGCTAGACGTCCAGCATATCCTGATCGGCGAACTCGGCGTTTTCCTGGATGAAACGGAAACGCGCCTCGGGCTTTGTTCCCATCAGCTCGTCGACGGTCTTGCGCGTTGCGCCGGGATCCAGTTCGTCGATCTCGACCCGCAGCAATGCCCGTTGAGCGGGATCCATCGTCGTTTCCTTGAGCTGCTTGGGCAGCATTTCACCCAGCCCCTTGAAACGCGACACCTCGACCTTGCCCTTCTTGTTGAACTCGCGCTCCATCAATTCGGCCCTGTGGGCGTCGTCGCGTGCATAAAGTGTCCGTCCGCCCTGGGTGATCTTGTAGAGCGGCGGGACCGCGAGGAAGAGATGGCCGTTGCGGATCAGCTCCGGCATCTCCGAATAAAAGAAGGTGATCAGCAGCGAGGCGATGTGGGCGCCGTCCACATCGGCGTCGGTCATGATGATCACGCGCTCGTAGCGCAGATCGTCGTCGCGATATTTCGACCGCGTGCCGCAGCCCAGTGCCTGGATGATGTCGGCGATCTGCTGGTTGGCGGTCAGCTTGTCGCGGCCGGCCGAGGCGACATTGAGGATTTTGCCGCGCAGCGGCAGGATCGCCTGGGTTGCGCGATGCCGCGCCTGCTTCGCCGATCCGCCCGCTGAATCGCCCTCGACGATGAAGAGTTCCGCACCCGCTGCCGAATTTTGCGAGCAGTCGGCCAGCTTGCCGGGCAACCGCAGTTTGCGTACCGCGCTCTTGCGGTTGATTTCCTTTTCTTTTCGGCGGCGCAGGCGCTCGTCGGCACGCTCGACGACCCATTCCAAAAGCCGGTTCGCCTGTTGCGGCGATGCGGTCAGCCAATGGTCGAACGGATCGCGCAGGGTGGTCTCGACGATCTTCTGCGCTTCGATCGTGGCGAGCCGATCCTTGGTCTGGCCGACAAATTCGGGTTCGCGCACGAACACTGACAGCATTGCCGCCGCCGAGATCATCACATCGTCCGTCGTGATCGCCGAGGCGCGCTTGTTGCCGGTCATCTCGCCATAGGCTTTCAGCCCGCGCGTCATGGCAAGGCGCAGGCCGGCCTCGTGCGTGCCGCCCTCGGGCGTCGGGATCGTGTTGCAGTAGGAGTTCACGAAGCCATCGCCCGTGTGCCAGGTGATCGCCCATTCGACGGCGCCATGGCCGCCGGACTTTTCGGTCTTGCCGGCGAAGACAGTTTCCGAGATGCGGTGATCGCCGGGCAGCGAGGCTTCCAGATAATCCTTCAGCCCGCCTGGAAAATGGAACGTCGCCTTGAGCGGGGTCTTGTCGCGGTCCTTGGGCGCAACCAGTTCCTCGGCGCATTCCCAGCGGATCTCGACGCCGCCGAACAGATAGGCCTTCGAGCGCGCCATCTTGGCGAGCCGCGCCGGATCGAACCTGGCGCTTTCGCCGAAAATCTCGGCGTCGGGATGAAACCGGACGCGCGTGCCGCGGCGATTGTGCACCTCGCCGAGATTTTCGAGCCCGCCCAGCGGCTTGCCGCGCGAAAAACGCTGCCGGAAAAGCCGTTTGTTGCGTGCGACTTCCACCTCGAGACTGTCCGAAAGGGCGTTGACGACCGACACGCCGACGCCGTGCAGGCCGCCCGATGTCTCATAGGCCTTGCCGTCGAACTTGCCGCCCGCATGCAGCGTGGTCATGATCACTTCCAGCGCCGACTTGTCCTTGAATTTCGGATGCGGATCGACGGGAATGCCGCGGCCATTGTCGCTGACGGTCAGCGACCCGTCCGCCTCCAGCGACACCTCGATGAAGGTGGCATGGCCGGCAACCGCCTCGTCCATCGAATTGTCGATCACTTCGGCGAACAGGTGGTGCAGCGCCTTGGCGTCGGTGCCGCCAATATACATGCCCGGGCGCCGGCGGACCGGTTCGAGCCCTTCGAGCACCTCGATCGAGGAGGCATCGTAATCGGTGCCGGTCGTCGGTGCCGGCGGCGCGTTCTTGGTGCCCCTGGGCGCCGCCTTCGGCGTTGCAGCGCGCTGCGCGGGTGCCGGTTGGGATGCGCCGAAAAGATCGCCTGTGTCGTCCATGGTCATGACTGCTCGATGAGGCCCCGAATCAGGCGGCACTATGGCACAGCCGGCACGGCGGCGCGAAATGCGGTGCGCGCTTGTGCGGCGTGGGCCGGAAAGGCTATCTGGGGCGGCCGCAACGACGGAGCAAGAGCCGTGAGCGATCATCTGTTCGACCGCGAAGCCGGGCAAGGCCCGGAAAATCCGATGAAGGCCGCGCAAGAAGCGATGCGCGCGCCCTTGCCCAAGCGCTTCTACAAGGTCGCCGATGTGACGCCCCAAGGCGATGGCCATGCCGTTCAGCTTGACGGGCGCACCGCGAAGACGCCGGGTAGGGCACCGCTCGTTCTGGCAACCGCGGCGGCGGCGCGGCTGGTCGCCGACGAGTTCGCCGCGCAAGGCGAGACGATCGATCCGGCGACGATGCCCTGCTACCGGCTGGTCAACACGGCGATCGATGGCGTCGCCGCCGACCCGCAGGCGGTTCTCGAGGACGTTGTCCGCTTCTTCGGCACCGACCTTGTGTGCTACCGCGCCGGCGAGCCCGAAGCGCTGGTCGCCGCCCAGCGCGAGAAATGGGACGGTCCTTTGGCATGGGCCGAAGAGCTGGCCGGATCGCGCTTTGCGCTGGCCGAAGGCATCATGCATGTGGCCCAGCCGCGCGAGACGCTGGCCGCGATGGGCGTGCATCTGCGCCAGATCGCCGATCCCGTTGCGCTGGCCGCGCTGCATTCGATGACGACGCTCACCGGTTCGGCGATCCTTGCGCTTGGCACGCTGCGCGGCGCGTGGAGCGCCGACGAGGCCTGGACCGCCGCCCATGTCGATGAGGATTTCAACATCGCCCAATGGGGCGAGGATGCCGAGGCAAAGGCTCGCCGGGCCAGGCGCGGGACCGAGATGGACGCCGCCGCCCGGATGGTGCGGGCGCTGGGCGAATAGGCCGAAAGGCGGCTTTGCGGCCGGATGATCGCTTGCTAGCGATGACTGCATAACGAAAGGGCGGGATTGTTCATGAAAAACGTGATCGAAGAGCTGGAGCAGCGGCGGGCCGTCGCCATGCTGGGCGGCGGAGAAAAGCGGATCGAGGCGCAGCACGGGCGTGGCAAGCTGACCGCGCGCGAACGGCTGCGGGTGCTGCTCGACGAGGGCAGTTTCGAGGAGTTCGACATGTTCGTCGAGCATCGCTGCACCGATTTCGGCATGGACGAAACCAAGATTCCCGGCGATGGCGTGGTCACGGGCTGGGGCACGGTGAACGGCCGGACCATCTTCGTCTTCGCCAAGGATTTCACCGTGTTCGGCGGCTCATTGTCCGAAACCCATGCGCAGAAGATCATGAAGGTCCAGGACATGGCGCTGAAGAACCGGGCGCCGATCATCGGGCTTTACGATGCGGGCGGCGCGCGCATCCAGGAGGGCGTGGCCGCGCTTGGCGGCTATGCCGAAGTGTTCCAGCGCAACGTGCTGGCCTCGGGCGTGATCCCGCAGATTTCCGTCATCATGGGGCCGTGCGCGGGGGGCGACGTCTATTCGCCGGCGATGACCGACTTCATCTTCATGGTGCGGGACCGCTCCTACATGTTCGTGACCGGCCCGGACGTCGTCAAGACGGTCACCAACGAGACGGTGACCGCCGAGGAACTGGGCGGCGCCAAGGTCCACACAACGCGCTCATCGATCGCCGACGGCGCCTACGACAATGATGTGGACGCGCTGTTGCAGATGCGCCGGCTGATCGACTTCCTGCCGGCCTCCAACACCGCGCCCCTGCCTGAACTGGAAAGCCACCAGCCGGCGGACGGCGAGGACCGCTCGCTCGACACGCTCGTGCCCGACAATGCCAACAAACCCTATGACATCACCGAACTGATCGAAAAGACGGTCGACGAGGGCGATTTCTACGAGATCCAGGCGGATTTCGCCAAGAACATCGTCACCGGCTTCGGCCGGATCGAGGGGCGCACGACGGGCTTTGTCGCCAACCAGCCGCTCGTGCTCGCCGGCGTGCTCGATTCCGACGCCAGCCGCAAGGCGGCGCGTTTCGTGCGCTTTTGCGACGCGTTTTCGATCCCGATCGTCACTTTCGTCGACGTGCCGGGCTTCCTGCCGGGCACCGCGCAGGAATATGGCGGGCTGATCAAGCATGGCGCCAAACTCCTGTTCGCCTATGGCGAGGCGACCGTCCCCAAGGTCACGCTGATCACCCGCAAGGCCTATGGCGGCGCCTATGACGTGATGGCGTCCAAACATCTGCGCGGCGACATCAATTATGCCTGGCCGTCGGCGCAGATCGCGGTGATGGGCGCCAAGGGGGCCGTCGAGATCATTCACCGCAAGGATCTCGATGATCCCGACAAGATCGCCGCGCATACCCAATCCTATGAGGACCGGTTCCTGTCGCCGTTCGTTGCCGCCGAGCGCGGCTATATTGACGAGGTGATCATGCCGCGCTCGACGCGAAAGCGCATCGCCCGCGCATTGCGGCTGTTGCGGAACAAGGACCTCGAAAATCCCTGGAAGAAGCACGACAACATTCCGTTGTGAGGGCTGCCTGATCCTGAGGCGTGAGCAACCCTCGCCCCGCTGGCGGGGAGAGGGATATAAGGCTTCGCGAACGCAGTGAGCGTCAGCCGCAGTTGGGTGGGGGGCCCATGTCTGCTCTTGCGAGAAGTGCGGCGGACGCCTGGCGGCAACTGAATGCGCTGCCCCTCATCCGACCCCTCGCTGCGCCCGGGGCCAACTTCTCCCCGCACGCGGGGCGAAGGAAACCGGCCTAAACCGGCGCCAGCCCCTTCAGGCTGGCATGGCCTTCAGGCGAATCGCGTCCCGTGGCAGGCTGCTGAGATGTACGTCCTCAAGCATGGGATCAAGCACGACCCGGAGCGGCGCTGGAACCTGCCGGACCGCATTTTCTTCGGACATGGTGCCTGTCATATCCTTGCCGGGATGTACCTGAGGCTGGAGCCGCTCCCGGGGTTTCACGCCGAAAAAATCACGCCGGAAGATGGCTTCTCGGGCAATCACGTCTATGTGACCAACGGCCGGATCGCCTTCGACTATCACGGCTACTCGTCGCGCAGTCGGCTGCTGGCACATCACTGGAAAGGCTGGTCAGGGCGCTGCCCCGGTTGGAACGCATCAGTTGAGCCTGTCGACTATGACTTGCTCGACAAGGTGGCACTGAACGACCGCAAGATGCTGGGGCCGGACCAGTATTGGGGTGACCCCATGCCCCGCGCAAAGAGGTTCATTGATCAGAGAGACCATGAAACGGCGGCACGCAGGGCGGCCTGGCTCAAACCAGCCCCAGTCCCTTGAGGCTGACATGGCCGGATTTGCCGATGATCACATGGTCGTGGACGGTGATGTCCAGCGGCTCCAGCGCCTCGATGATCTTGCGCGTCATCTGGATGTCGGCGCGCGAGGGCGTCGGATCGCCCGAGGGATGATTGTGGACCAGGATGATAGCGGTGGCGTGCAGCTCGACCGAGCGGCGCAGCACTTCGCGCGGATAGACCGGCGTGTGGTCCACCGTGCCGGTCTGCTGCACCTCGTCGGCGATCAGCCCGTTCTTCTTGTCGAGATAGAGAACGCGGAACTGCTCGCGGCTCTCATGGGCCATCGCCGCCGTGCAATAGTCGATCACCGCCTGCCATGAGTTGAGAACGGTGCGCTCGTCGATGCCCTGGCGCACCATCAGACGCGCCGATGCGGCGACGATCTTCAGGTCGAGCGCACTCGACCGGCCCATGCCGGGCACCTCGGCCAGCCGGGCCGGATCGGCGCCGAGCACCGCGCCGAACGAACCGAACCGGGCGATCAGCGCTTTCGCAATGGGTTTGGTGTCGCGGCGGGGTATCGAGCGGTACAGCAACAGTTCCAGAAGCTCATAGTCGGCCAGCGCATCGGCACCGGCCTTGGCAAAGCGCGTCTTGAGCCGCTGGCGATGGCCGGCATGGGGCGAGGGCGCCGGGGACTTGGCGGGTTGGCGCGGCGCGAACGGCGTGTCGTCACGGATTTCCCGCAAGAAGGCGGCGCGCTCGTCTTGCTCGTCGCCCTCGTCGGTCATCGTCTACCGCGCAATGGGCAGGCCGGGGCGGTGCAGCCCGCCGGGCGACAGGGTGAAGATCTCGCATCCATCTTCCGTCACGCCGATGGTGTGCTCATATTGCGCCGACAGCGAGCGGTCGCGGGTCACCGCCGTCCAGCCGTCGGACAGCACCTTCACATGGGCGCGGCCCAGATTGATCATCGGTTCGATGGTGAAGATCATGCCCGCCCTGATCTCCGCGCCTTCGTCGGCACGGCCATAGTGCAGCACGTTCGGCGCGTCATGGAAAAGCTGGCCGATGCCATGGCCGCAAAAGTCACGCACGACTGAGCAGCGCTCGGCCTCCGCATGGGCCTGGATCGCCGCGCCGATGGCGCCCATCCGCGCGCCGGGCCTGACCGCATCGATGCCGCGCATCAGGCATTCATGGGTGACGTCCATCAGCCGCTCGGCGGCCCGCTTGGGCTGGCCGACGGGGTACATGCGCGAGGAATCGCCATGCCAGCCGTCCAGCACATAGGTCACGTCGATATTGACGATGTCGCCATTGCGCAGCGGCTTGTCGTTGGGAATGCCGTGGCAGACGACATGGTTGATCGAGGTGCAGGACGATTTGGTGTAGCCGCGATAGTTGAGTGTCGCGGGCACCGCGTCATGATCCATGCCGAATTCGAACAGGAACCTGTCGATCGCCGCGGTCGTCGTGCCGGGTTCGACCAGCGCGGCGACCTCGTCGAGCGCCTTTGCGACCAGCGCACCGGCCTTGCGCATGCCCTTGAACCCGGCCTTGCCGTGCAGGCGGATCTGGCCGGTGTTCTTCACCGGGGCGATGGCTGCGTCGAGATAGGTCACCATGGTCTGGTCCGCTGAATGGTTTCCGGTCAGGCGGCGCGCAGGGCGGCTTCGTCGATGGCGATCGGCCGCTCCGGCGCGATGGCCGTCTGCGAGATGTGGCACCGAACCGCAAAGGCTTCAACCCCGCGGGCGATCGCCCGGTCGAATTCGCGCGCATAATCGGGATCAAGATCGCGGCACAGGCGGAAGGTTTCGCAATCCGCGCGCTGGATCAGGAACACCATGACCGCGCGGTGGCCCTGGTCGGCCATATCGCCCAGTTCGCGCAGATGCTTGGCGCCGCGTGTGGTCCGCGTGTCCGGGAACTCGGCCAACCCGGGCACACGCCGCAAATGCACGTTCTTGACCTCGACATAGGCGCGCCCGCGCGCCGGATCGTCCAGCAGAATGTCGATGCGCGAATTCTGGCCGTATTTCTGCTCGCGCCGGAGCGTTTCGTAGCTGTTCAAATCCCCGATCAGGCCGGCGGCGATGGCTTCCTCGGTCAACCGGTTCGGCAGGCCGGTGTTGATGCCGACCAGCGTCTTGTCCGCTTCGACAATCTCCAGCCGATGGGCATATTTGCGCTTGGGATCGTCCGAGCGCGACAGGAAAACCCGGGAGCCGGGGGCCGTCAGTCCCATCATCGACCCGGTGTTGGGCACCGAAACCGTGATCCCGGTCCTGTCTGCCAGCGTCACATCGGCCAGGAAGCGCTTGTAGCGGCGGATCAGCCGCGCCTCGATGAGCGGCGGGTCGAAAATCATCCGAGACGTTCAGGGCCGACAGGCGTCACGCCCGCACCTTGACATAGTCGCCCGGCGCATCGCCCAGCAGCTTCTTCTTGCCGCCGATGCCCAGCTTGGTCCGCGCGGAGATTTCGGCATCGTCGTGGCTTGCAATCCAGTCATGCCAGTGCGGCCACCACGACCCTTCGGTCATGTTGGCCTTTTCGATCCACTGGTCGAATGTGCCTTCGACCGTGGCGCCCGTCCAGAACTGGTATTTGCCGCGATGGGGCGGGTTGACGACGCCGGCGATGTGCCCGGAGCCGCCCATCACATAGGTCACATCGCCGCCGAACAGTTTGGAACCCTCGAACACAGAAAGGGCGGGCGCGATATGGTCCTCGCGCGTCGCCAGATTGTAGATCGGCAGCGTGATATCGCCGAGATTGACCGGCGCGCCGCCAAGCCGCATCTGGCCACGGGCGAGATTGTTTTCGAGGTAGCAGTTGCGCAGGTAGAAAATGTGGTTGGCGCAGGCCATCCGCGTCGAATCGGCGTTCCAGTAGAGCAGATCGAAGGGCAGGGGATCCTTGCCCTTCATGTAATTGTTGATGACATAGGGCCAGATCAGATCGCCCGAACGCAGCATGTTGAAGGCGGTCGCCATCTTCGAGCCGTCGAGATATCCGGTCTCCTTCATGCGCGCTTCAAGAATGCCCAGTTGCTCCTCATCGACAAAGACCTTCAGGTCGCCCGCATGGACGAAATCGACCTGGGTGGTGAACAATGTCGCCGTGGCGATGCGCGTGTCGCCCTCGCGTGCCATCAGCGCCAGCGCCGCCGACAAAAGCGTGCCGCCGACGCAATAGCCGATCGCGTTGACCTCTTCTTCGCCGGTTGCCTTTTCCACCGTGTCGAGCGCGAAGAACAGGCCCTGCCGGATATAGTCGTCCCAATCCATCTGCGCGTGGCGCTCGTCCGGATTGGCCCAGGAGATGACGAACACCGTGTGACCCTGGTCGACCGCCCATTTGATGAAGCTCTTGTCCGGGTTCAGGTCCAGAATGTAGAACTTGTTGATCCAGGGCGGGCAGATCACAAGCGGCCGCTTGAGCACCGTGTCGGTGGTCGGCTCATACTGGATGATTTCGACGAGATCGTTGCGCGCGACGACCTTGCCGGGCGTCGTGGCGATGTTCTTGCCGATCTCGAACTTGGAATAGTCCGCCTGGCGAATGCGCACCTCGCCCTTGCCGGTCTTGAGGTCCTCGGCGAGCAGTTCCATGCCGCGCACCAGGTTCTCGCCATTGGTCGCCACGGTCTCCTTGAAGACCTCGGGATTGGAGATCATGAAGTTGGACGGTGACAGCGCATTGGTGAATTGGCGCACATAGAATTGCGCCTTGTGCCTTGTGTGCTCGTCGAGCCCTTCGGCATCATCGACCAGGTCGGTCGCCCATTTGGAGGTGACCAGATAGGCCTGTTTGAGGAACGAAAAGAAGGCATTGCCCGTCCAGTCCTCATCGGCGAAGCGCTTGTCGCGCGGTGCGGCCGGGACCGCTTCGCCGACCGACGGATCGCCCATCCGTTTGATCGAATTGGCCCAGATGTCCATATAGCCCGAAAAAAGCTTGGTTTGCGCTTCCAGCGCCCGTTGCGGGTCGGACAGCCAGTATTCGGTCACCTTGGAGAAGGTCTTGGCCATTTCGGCCGCCGGTTCTGAAATCGTGTCCTGCGCCTCGCCCTTTTCGCGCGGGCCCACCCATTCGGCGGCGGCATGGCCAGCCGCCTGCACCATCCGCGCCAGGTTGCGCGCAAACGCCTCTGGATCCTTGATCACATAGGCATCGATCGCCTCCAGCCCTTTCTGGGACTGATGCGCAGCCTCGTCGTCGCGCGCCTTGGCACTCATCGTTTCCATCCCGTTCGTTTGTTCCTGCCCGCTTCTTGCGGCGGTCTTGCTGACGCCATACTAGCGTTGCACAAAGATGACGATCAACCGAAACCAAGGCCGTAACCGCTTTGTCTGATGTCACGACGAAAACGCCGCTTGCCGTGCGCCGGGGCCTGGCCCGGTTGCTGCCGGTGGCCCTGGCGCTCGCCGGATGCACATCGACATCGACGATCGACACCGCATTCTCGGGCATCGGACAGCCGGCGGCAACAACCGCAGTCGATCCGCTGCCGGACCCGTCCATACCAGCGGCCCAACAGCCACTGGTGCCCGTGGCGTCCTCGGGCGGGCCGGTCGACCGCGGTGTGTTTCCGAACGTGAACAATGAGCCGGCGCCCGCGCCTAACCAGATAACGGAGGCAGAGCGGGCGGCGATGATGGCCGAAATGCAGGCGCTGCAGGCCGAACTTGATGCCGGACGCGTGCCGACGGAAGACAGTCAGGCCCGACTGGCCGAACTGCAACGGCTCGCCGCCACCCATTCCGACGAGGTGCTGCGCCGTATCGAAGGCGAACCCTGAGCGCTCCGCCCTCGCTTTTTGCCAGTTTGCGGGCTATAGCGCCCGATATCCCGACGAGAGCCCGGCCATGGAAGAATTTCACAAGACAAAGCGTCTGCCCCCCTACGTTTTCGAGCAGGTCAACCGGCTCAAGGCCACCGCCCGCGCCGCCGGCCGTGATATCATCGATCTGGGCATGGGCAATCCGGACCTGCCGACGCCGCAATCGATCGTCGACAAATTGTGCGACACGGTCCGCGACCCGCGCACCCACCGCTATTCCTCATCCAAGGGCATTCCCGGCTTGCGCAAGGCCCAAGCGGCCTATTATGCGCGCCGTTTCGGGGTGAAACTCGATCCCGAGACCCAGGTGGTGGCGACGCTCGGCTCCAAGGAAGGTTTCGCCAACATGGCCCAGGCGATCACCGCGCCGGGCGATGTGGTGCTGTGTCCGGACCCGACCTATCCGATCCACGCCTTCGGCTTCATCATGTCCGGCGGCGTGATCCGCTCGATGCAGGCCACGCCCGATGACGGCTTCATGAAGGCGCTGGATCGCGCGGTTCGCCATTCGATCCCCAAGCCCCTGGCGGTGATCCTCAACTATCCCTCCAATCCCACGGCGCTGACCGCGACGCTCGATTTTTACCGCGACGTCGTCGCGTTCGCCCGCAAGCACGATCTGATCATCCTGTCCGATCTTGCCTATTCGGAGATCTATTTCGGCGATGCGCCGCCGCCTTCCGTCCTTGAAGTGCCCGGCGCCATGGATGTCGCCGTCGAATTCACCTCCATGTCCAAGACCTTTTCAATGCCAGGCTGGCGGATGGGGTTTGCCGTCGGAAACGAGCGGCTGATCGGCGCGCTGACCAGGGTCAAGTCCTATCTCGACTATGGTGCGTTCACGCCGATCCAGGTGGCGGCGACCGCCGCGCTCAATGGGGACGGATCCGACATCGCCGACGTGCGCGACACCTATCGCAAGCGCCGCGACGTGCTGGTCGACAGTTTCGGCAAGGCCGGCTTTGACGTGCCGGCGCCGGAAGCGACCATGTTTGCCTGGGCGCCGGTGCCCGAAAAGTTCCGCGACCTGGGCTCGCTCGAATTTTCCAAGCTGCTGATCGAAAAGGCCGATGTGGCCGTGGCGCCCGGTGTCGGTTTCGGCGAGCATGGCGACGACCATGTCCGCATCGCGCTGGTTGAAAACGAGCACCGAATCCGGCAGGCCGCCCGCAACATCAAGCGGTTTCTGGCGAGCGCCGACACCAATCTGCACAATGTCGTGTCGCTGAGCGCCCACCGGTAAGACCCAAAGGGGACCAAGGTCATGAGTGAGAGTTTGCGGGTCGGGCTTGCGGGCCTTGGCACGGTTGGCGCGTCGGTCGCGCGCGTGATCGCCGAAAAGGCGGACGAACTGGCCGCCCAGTGCGGCCGCCCGGTCGAGATCACCGCCGTTTCCGCACGCGACCGGTCCAGGGATCGCGGCTTCGATCACTCGCACATGCATTGGTTCGACGATCCTGTCGCCCTGGCGCAAAGCAACCATATCGATGTGTTCGTCGAACTGATCGGCGGCGATGAGGGCCCCGCGCTCGACAGTGTCGGGGCGGCGCTCGATGCCGGCCGCCACGTGGTCACCGCCAACAAGGCGCTTTTGGCCAAACATGGCGTGGACCTTGCGCGCAAGTCGGAAGCGGCCGGCGTGATCCTCAATTTCGAGGCGGCGGTCGCCGGCGGCATCCCGATCATCAAGACGATGCGCGAATCGCTGTCGGGCAACAAGGTCAGCCGCGTCTACGGCATCCTGAACGGCACGGCGAACTACATTCTGACCCGGATGGAGCGCGACCGTATCTCGTTTGCCGAATGCCTCGCCGATGCGCAGCGGCTCGGCTATGCCGAAGCCGATCCCACATTCGACATTGAAGGGCACGACACGGCCCACAAGCTGGCCATTTTGGCGTCGATCGCGTTCGGCACGCAGATCGCGGCGGACGACATTTATCTCGAAGGCATCTCCAACATCGCGCTCGGCGACATCGAGGCGGCGCGCGAGCTGGGCTACCGCATCAAGCTTCTGGGGGTCGCACAGCGCACGCAAAGCGGCATCGAACAGCGCGTGCACCCGACCATGGTGCCGCTCGGCTCGGTGATCGCGCAGGTGGACGGCGTCACCAATGCGGTCGCGGTCGAAGCGGACGTGATCGGTTCGCTGATGATGTCGGGTCCCGGCGCCGGCGGCAACGCCACAGCGTCAGCGGTGATCGGCGATCTGGCCGACATCGCCAAGGCGCAGCCCGGCCGCCAGCAGGCGCCGGCGCTCGGCCGTCCCGCCGACCTGCTCGAACCCTATGAACGGGCGCGCATGCGCGCCCATGAGGGCGGCTATTTCGTCCGCCTGACGGTGCACGACAGGCCGGGCGTCTTCGCCGCGCTGGCAACCCGCATGGCCGGGCAGGCGATTTCGCTGGAATCGATCGTCCAGCACGGCGCCGCACCCCATCCGGTGCCGATGGGCCCGGACAATCCCCATGGCGACGGCGACGATGGTGCCGATCCCAAGACCGTCATCCTGATCACCCACGAGACGACCGAGCAGGCGATCCGCCTGGCGATCGAGGGCATTCTGGAAGACGGGCATCTGGTGTCGCGCCCGCAGGTCATCCGCATCGAGCGCGCGGGCTGACCACATCGGGGCGGCCAGACACCTAAATCGATTTTGTTTGGGGCAGGGGCGTTTTCGGCCTTTTGCCCGGGCCGCCCCTGTGGTCATTGCGGGCCGACAAGAACAGGATCGGGTCTGATTTCATGAATGAAACCATGCACACGCCGGGGCTGACCCGCGAACTGTCGCTGGAACTTGCGCGCGTGACCGAGCGCGCGGCGGTGGCCGCCGCACGGCTGCGCGGCCGGGGCGACGAGAAGGCGGCGGACCAGGTGGCGGTCGATGCGATGCGCGCCGAACTCAACCGCCTGCCGATTGCCGGCACGGTGGTGATCGGCGAGGGCGAGCGCGACGAGGCACCGATGCTCTATATCGGCGAGGAAGTGGGTGCGGGCGGCGGACCCGCCGTCGACATCGCCCTTGATCCGCTGGAAGGCACGACGGTGTGCGCCAAGAACCAGCCCAACTCGCTGGCGGTCATCGCCATCGCCACCAAGGGCAGCCTCCTGAACGCGCCCGATGTCTACATGGAAAAGATCGCCATCGGGCCGGGCTACCCGGACGGGCTGATCGACATCGACGCCACGCCGGCCGAAAACATCTATGCGCTCGCCAACGCCAAGAATGTGCCGGTCAACGAGATCACCGCCTGTATCCTCGACCGGCCGCGCCACGCCAAACTGATCGAAGCGGTGCGCGATACCGGCGCGGCGATCCGGCTGATCGGCGATGGCGATGTCGCCGGCGTGATCGACACGACCGATCCCGAGGACACCTCGATCGACATCTATATCGGCACCGGCGGCGCGCCCGAGGGCGTTCTGGCGGCCGCCGCGCTGCGCTGCGTGGGCGGCCAGATGCAAGGCCGGCTGATCCTCGATACCGACGAGAAGCTTGCCCGCGCCGAGCGCATGGGGGTCAGCGACCCCAAGCGGATCTATTCGATCATGGACATGGCGAGCGGCGACGTCCTGTTTGCGGCCACCGGCGTCACCGACGGCAACATGCTGGCCGGCGTGCGCTTTGCCCGGCAGTTCATCCAGACCGAGACGATCGTGATGCGCTCACGCTCGCAGACGATCCGCGAAATCACCGCACGGCACCTGGATATGGAGAAGTTCTGAGCTGCACCGGGCTGCCGAGCCGCTTGACGCCGCCCGAGGCAGGGGCGACATGGGGCGATGACCAGCCGCCCCGCCTTTCTCGATGTGCGCCAGTCGGCCCGGCAGAGGCGCTGGGTGGAGAAGCTGACGCCGGCGCAGGCCAATGTCGCGCTCGACATGGCCCAGACACACGGCATCGATGAGATCATTGCCCGCGTGATGGCGGCGCGCGGCGTCACCGCCGACGAGGCGGCCGCTTTTCTCGATCCGACGATCAAGGCGCTGATGCCCGATCCGTCGGTGATCACCGGGCTCGACGAAGCGGCCGCCCGGATTGCGCGTGCGATCACCGATGGCGAACGGGTCGCCATCTTCGGCGACTATGACGTCGATGGCGCGGCGTCGAGCGCGCTGCTCGCCCGCTATCTGGCGCATTTCGGCGCGTCTCCGGACATCTACATTCCTGACCGCATCTTCGAGGGCTATGGCCCCAACCCGGCAGCGATGGCGAAGCTTGCCGAGAACGCCGACCTGATCGTCACCGTCGATTGCGGTACAAACAGCGCGGCGGCGTTCGAAACGGTTTCCGGCTCGGGTACCGATATCGTCGTGCTCGACCATCACCAGATCGGCGGGCCGCTGCCCGACGTGGTGTCCGTGGTCAATCCGAACCGCGACGACGATGTGTCCGGGCTGACCTATCTGTGCGCGGCCGGCGTGGTCTTCATGACGCTGGTCGATGTCTCGCGCCAATTGCGCGGCACAGGCAGGGGTGATCTGCCCGATCTGATGGCGCTGCTTGATCTCGTCGCGCTGGCGACGATCTGCGACGTGGTGCCGCTGGTCGGCCTCAACCGTGCCTTCGTCGTCAAGGGGCTGGCCGTCGCGCGGCGCCAGACCAATGCCGGCCTCGCGGCGCTGGCCTCGGTCGCCCGCATCGGCGAACCGCTGGCGCCTTTTCATTTTGGTTTCGTTCTGGGTCCGCGCATCAATGCGGGCGGGCGGATCGGTGACGCCGCGCTTGGCGCGCGGCTGCTGGTCACCGATGATCATGACGGGGCGCGGGCGCTTGCCGGTGAACTTGACGCCCTCAACGCGCAGCGCCAGGCGATCGAAGCGCAGATGGTCGAAGAGGCCCGCGCCGAGGCCGAGCGTGAGCTGCAATCGGCCAATCCGCCTTCGGTGATCGTCACCGCCAGCCACGACTGGCATCCCGGCATTGCCGGACTGATCGCCTCGCGCCTCAGGGAAGCGCTGCGCAAGCCCGCTTTTGCCATCGCGTTCGATGCCAGCGGCATCGGCACCGGCTCGGGCCGGTCAATTGCCGGCTTCGACATGGGCCGCATGGTGCGCGGGGCCGTCGATGCGGGCATTCTGGAAAAAGGCGGCGGCCATGCCATGGCGGCGGGCCTGACCGTGCGCACCGAAAAGCTCGGCGATCTGCGCGCCTTCTTTGAGGAGCGCGCGGGCGATACCGTGGGCCGGCTGATCGAAAACGACGCGCTGGAGATCGATGGCGCGCTCTCGGCATCGGGCGTGACCGCGGCGCTGATCGACAAGCTCGCCAAGGCGGGTCCCTTTGGCGCCGGCCATCCCGAGCCGGTGTTCGCCCTGCCGCGCCACCAGATCGCCCATGTCAAACCGGTCGGCAATGGCCATCTGAAACTGGGCTTGCGCGGCATGGGTCCGGGCACGCTTGATGCGATCGCCTTTCGGGTGCGCGACGAGCCGCTGGGCAGGATTCTGGCCGAAAATGCCGGCCGCAGCCTGCACCTGGCGGGCACGATTTCCATCAATCACTGGAACGGGCGGCAGATCCCGCAATTGCGGATCGTCGATGCCGCCTTGCCGGACCAGTGACGCGTATGCGCTAGCGCGCGTCCGGCGAAGAGCCTGCCCCGGACTTGATCCGGGGTGGAATCACCGGAGCCGATAAGACAAGCGATAAAACAATCGGTTAGAGCGGAGCTGCGTTTCCACGAAACGCGGAAACGCTCTAGAGGTGATTGCCGATTCGCGTTCCGGCCTTGAGATAGCGCATCGGGTTGACGGCCCGGCCGTTGGCGCGGATCTCATAATGCAGATGCGGACCGGTGGAGCGCCCCGTATTGCCCGACGCGCCGATGCGCTGTCCGGCGGATACCTCTGCGCCGACCCTGACCTGAATGCGGCTCAGATGGGCAAAGCGTGTCTTCAGGCCGTTGCCGTGATCGATCTCGACCATTTTGCCATAACCACCACTGCGTCCGGCCCGGATGACCTTGCCCGTCGCCGGCGCGCGAATGGGCGTGCCCGTGGGTGCCCTGAAATCAATGCCCGCGTGGAAGGCACTGCGGCCAAGGATGGGATCGCGGCGCGGGCCGAAACCGCTGGTGATTCGCTGGCCCGGAGCAGGGTGGGCGATCGGGAATGCGGTGACTTCGCTTTTCGTGCGTTCAAGCGCGTCGAGCGCCGTCTGCAGCGCCTCGATGCCGGTTTCGAACGATTCGTCCGCTGTCATGTCGCCGATCGGCACGAACGGTCCGCCAACCGCTTCAAGCGGTGTCGTCTCGGAACGGATCGGCAGACCCGATTCGCGTGCCGCCGCGATGATGGCATTGCGTTGGGAATGGGCCGCACGGGCAAGGGCGCCCAACTGTTCGAGCTGTGCGGTCTCGATCTCGTTGAGCGTCATGGTCACATCGCTCAGCGCGGCGAGCGGATCGGCCGGCACGGCCGGCGGCAGTCGGTCGGTCTTGGCGCTGGCAACCGAACGGGTGATCGGCGCGTAGCCGAGCGCGGCCTGAACGGGAGGCGCGGACGGCGTCAGCAGCGGATTGGCGGGCACGATGGTCTCAAGCGCTGCCTGGTCGGCACCGGGCCTGAGCGCCGGAACGGGCAGGGCGTCGGCCGGAACCTGCTGATCGCCAACGCCGCGCCCGCGCGCCCGTTCGAGCAATGGCGCCAACGCGCCCGACCGTTCGGCAAGAGCGCTTTGCCGCGTTGCCAGTTCGGCGATCTTGTTTTCCATGAATTGCTGGTCGAGCAGCCGGTGGGAGGTGATCCGGTCGACTTGCGCGCGCAGCGAGGCGATACGGTCCTCGTAGGCATGCTGGACGCGGGCCTGACGCAGCACGGCAGCATTGATCAGATCGTCGCGCATGATCAGATAGCCGGTGGCGATCAGATAGCCTGCGGCGATCGCCAGCAAAAGCGAAGCGCCCAGGGCGACAACCCATGGCCGGATGGTGAAATGCCTGATCCGGTCGCCTTGGGCGATGACAATCATGTGTGGCTGCTGGCGGCGTCCGAATACGGCGGATTGACCCACGATACCCCGTCTCCTGTGTCATTATCCTGACGCGGAATTAGACGTTGTTAGGGTTAACAAAGCGTGTCGCCGGTGCCGGCGCGAGCCTTGCGCAGGCAGCCGTCAGCCGTTGAGCGCGGTGGCGGCCTCCAGCACCGCTTCTGCATGGCCGGGCACCTTCACCTTGCGCCAGACCTGGGCGACCTTGCCGTCGGCATCGATCAGGAATGTCGAGCGCTCGACACCCATATATTTGCGGCCATACATGCTCTTTTCGACCCAAACGCCGTAAGCTTCCAGCGTTGTCTTGTCTTCGTCGGCGGCCAGCGTGACCGTCAGATCGTGCTTGGCCTTGAACTTGTCGTGCTTGGCGGCGCTGTCCGGCGACATTCCGATCACCGCCGTGTTGGCGGCCTTGAAGTTGTCGAGCAGGCCCGAAAACGCGATGGCCTCCTTGGTGCAGCCGCTGGTGTCGTCCTTGGGGTAGAAGAACAAGGCGACTTTCTGTCCCTTCAAGGAGGACAGCGACACGGTTTCGCCATTGTCGGCCGGAAGGGTGAAGTCGGGCGCCTGAGCGCCGGCGTCGATAGTCGTCACTGGTCGGTTCCTCGTCATCGCAATTGGTTCGCATATGCGGTCGGTGCGTGGTCTGGGGTGCTTCGCAGTCCCGCGCGCCATGACATATAAGGGACCGCAAGCGGGCGTCCATGGCGATTCCCGCCTGAACGCAATGCGCGCCGGAGCTGGCGGTACGGTTTGAACAGGCACGACACCCATTATGTGAAGTTCGAGCGCGACGCGGGCCGGCGGCTGCGCGCGCTGCCATCGCATGGCCGGCGCAGGATCGGGCCGGTGCACGCGCCGCTTCTTCCGCCTGCCGGACGGCTGGCGCGGCGAACCGTCGGTTTTTCGGTGCTGGCGGTTCTCATCGTCATCATGGTGGCCGCCATGCTTGCCGCAAGCGGGCTGCTGGCCGGTCCGGCGCAACGCATTGCCGGCGAGACGCTGCAGCGCATGGTGCCCGAAGGTTTCGCCCTGACATTGGGCAAGACCGATGTGCGCCTTTCGTGGCCGCCGAGCCTTGCCGTGACGTTCGATGAGGTGTCGATTTCACCTGACGCCGGTGCCGAGCCGGTCGCGACGGTGCGCTTGTTGTCGGTTCAGATCGATCCGGCTAGCCTGGCGGGCGACAATCCGCGCATCGCCGGCATCGCCGTTGAAGGCGTGCGCATCGACCGTGCCGCGATGGCCGCGCTGACACGGGACGATGCCGGCACCACCCGCGAACCCTTCGGGCTGGCGCAGGTGCCCCAACAGTTCGACGTGCTCTTTGAGGGGCTGCGCCGATGGGGTGCGGTCCATCTGCATCGCGAAGGCGGGCTGCGCCTGCGGATTGCCGACAGCGCCATCCTGACAGACAATGGCGGGGCAGGCTCGGTTTTCGCCGTCAACCGTCTGACAGCAAGGGCGGACGGGCAGGGCAACGCCACCTTGGACGGCGAGATCGCCTTCGGTGGCGTGCCATCGGCGATTGCCGGCGAGATCGACGTTCCGCGCGCCGGCCAGCCGTCCGAACCGGCGCGGATTTCGATGACCATCGATGCGATGCCGTTTCCCTGGCGGCGTTTTCCGACGCTGTTTTCCGAGGTTGCCGCCGATCATGAGCCGGGCGCCGAACGGCCGCCGGTTCCCACCGAGACGGTGCTGGAACTGGTCCACGCGCCCAGTCAGGGCGCCGCCAACACTTTGCGCGCAACGCTGACGCCGCAGGACCTGTCGCTGAAGCTGGGGGCCGACGATTTCGTTCCGCTTGGCGGGCGGATCATTGCCAGCTACGGGTTCGACGATCAGGTCCTGTCGGTCGAGCCGCGGCAGTGGTCGCTCGGCCGGTCGACGTTCGAATTGTCCGTGCGCATCCGCGATGCGGTCGATGCGGCACCGTCCGGCGCCGGCGGGATCCTGCCGCTTGAGTTCGATGCCATCGCCAATCGCGGACGCCTGGCGCCCGCCGATTCGCCCGAACAGTCGCTTCGCTTTGCGGCGCGCGCCCGTGGCACCTTCGATCCCGCAGAAAGGCTGCTGCGCTTCACCGACATGGAGATGCAATCCGATGCCGGCGGGGCGCGGGCCGAAGGCCAGATGAGCTTTTATGCGCCCGCGCCCAGCGCGGTGTTCCAGCTTGACATAGAAGACATGAGCGTTGCCGGGCTCAAGCAGTTCTGGCCCGCGCCTGTGGCGCGTGGCGCAAGGCGTTGGGTTCTGGACAATCTCGCCGGCGGCCGGGTGGTCTCCGGCCGCTTCGATATCGCCGAACCGCTGCGGCGGCGTGTTCCGGGCACCGACCGGCGTGTGCGCGGCGATACGGCGATCGCCCTGGATGTCGAAGGCGTGCGCTTTGACATTGCCGGCGATCTGCCGCCGGTGCGTGATGCGGTCGGCCGCATCGAATATGCGGACGGGACGGCGCGCATGCTGTTGCGATCGGGCACGGTGTTCCTGCCGTCGGGCCGGACGGCCGACGCGAGCGACGGTGTGATGGTGATCCAGCCCGAAGACGATGCGGGCCTGGTTGCCGCCGACGTCAATGTCCGCGTGCGCGGCAGCGCGGACGCGCTTGGCGAGATCATCGCCTACCGGCCGATCAACGCGATGCAGTACCGCGCCTATGATCCGGCGGATCTCAGCGGCGACGTGGATGCGCAGATCGCGATCGGCCTGTTCCTCAATGGCGGCGAGGACGGGCCGAGGCCCGATTGGACCGTCGATATGGACCTGTCGGATGCCGCGCTCGCCGAACCGGTGGATGGCGCGTTGCTGACCGGTCTTGACGGTGCCGTCAGCGTGACGCCCGAGCGTGCGGAACTGGACTTGACCGGGGCGATCGACGGGTTGCCCGCCGAGATCGCCATGACGATCCCGTTTGCACCGGATGTGGAGGCGGCACGGTCGATCACGCTGCAACTGGACGATACGGATCGCGAATCATTCGCGCCCGGCCTTGATGTGTTGCTTCGGGGACCGACCCCGCTGGAGCTGGAGGGCACGGGCGCGGCGTTCGATGTCTCGGCCGACCTGACATCGGCAGAGCTGATCCTGCCGTGGATCGGCTGGTCGAAGGGGGCGGGCGTCGGCGCCCGGGCACGCTTCCAACTGCTTTTGGACGGCGATGCGGCGGTGCTCGACGCGTTCAGCCTGACGGGCGGGCCGTTCGGCGCGGAAGGGCGGATCGCCGTTGACGGCAACGGTTTGACGCGTGCGCGCTTCGGGTCGCTGCGCCTCAATGAAGGCGACCGGGTCTCGGTCGATGTGCGTCGCGAGGGCGCGGGCTACATCGTCGATGTCGAGGGGCAGTCCGTCGATGCGCGGGCGCTGATCCGCCATGTGCGCCGGCAGATGCAACAGAGCGGCGATGGCGGTGGCGACGACACGCCGGTGACGGTTTCGGCATCGATCGGCACCGTGCGCGGCTTTCGCGGCGTCGCGATGCGCAATGTGCGCGCCGAACTGTCGATCCGGAACGGCGGTGTCGAAAACCTGTCGATCACCGGAAGGAGCGCGGCCGACATGCCGTTTTCGGTCGCCATTCGCGGCCAGGGCGCCGCGCGGCAGGTGCGCGTTGAGGCGCTTGATGCTGGCGGGTTCCTGCGTTTTCTCGATCTTTACGGGCAGATCCGCGGCGGTGTGCTCGATGCGCGCCTTCAGGGCGGCGCCGGCGGGCAATTGTCGGGCCCGGTACGGTTGACCGATTTCCGGGTTTTCGACGAGCCGAAACTGGCACAACTGGTGTCCACCCGCGCCGGCGGCTCCGACAGCCTGAGCGAAGCGGTGCGGCGTGACATCGACACGCGCGAGGTCGTTTTCAACATTGCGCAGGCGGATGCCCTTTTTTCGCCGGCCGGGCTGTCCGTCCGCCAGGGTGTCGTGCGCGGTCCGCTGGTCGGCTTTGCGCTTCAGGGCCAGGTCTATGACCGCGACAGCCAAATGCGGATGACCGGAACCTTCATGCCGGCCTATGGCGTCAATTCGCTGTTTGCGGAGATCCCGATCCTCGGCCTTTTCCTCGGCAACGGCCGCGAGCGCGGACTGATCGGCGTGACGTTCAAGCTCGAGGGCTCGTTCGAACAACCGCAGATCACGATCAATCCGCTGTCGGTGATCGCGCCGGGCCTGTTCCGCTCGATCTTCGAGTTTCGGTGACATTCGTGCCTCCTCCCCCTTGAGGGGAGGCCGGCGGTGACGTCACACCGGCCTGACGAGCACGTGCTTCTTCTTGCCGACGGACAGTTTGACGACGCCGTCGGCGACCGCGCCCTGATCAATCGTCATGCGTTCGTCGCTGACCTGGCTGTCGTTGACCCGCACCGCGCCACCCTTCACATGCCGGCGCGCTTCGCCGTTGGATGACGCCAGCCCGGCCGCGACCAGCAGGCTCAACAACCCGGTGCCCGCGGACAAATCGCTGGCCGGCACCTCGATCGTCGGCAGATTGTCCGACAGCGCGCCTTCCTCGAACGTCTTGCGCGCGGTCTCGGCGGCCTGTTCGGCCGCCTCGCGCCCATGCACAACCGCTGTCGCCTCGGTCGCCAGCACCTTCTTGGCCTCGTTGATCTGGGTGTCTTGCAGAGCGGCGAGCCTGGCGATTTCATCAAGCGGCAGACGCGTGAAAATCTTCAGGAAGCGCTCGACATCGGCATCCTCCGTGTTCCGGAAATACTGCCAGAAATCGTAGGCGCTGAAGAGGTCTTCATTGAGCCAGACGGCGCCCTGCGCGGTCTTGCCCATCTTGGCGCCCGACGATGTGGTCAGAAGCGGTGTCGTCAACGCATAGAGCTGCGGGCCGCCCATGCGGTGCGACAGGTCGAGCCCGTTGACGATGTTGCCCCACTGGTCCGAGCCGCCCATTTGAAGGATGCAGTCATAGCGACGGTTCAGCTCGGTGAAGTCGTAGCCCTGCATGATCATGTAGTTGAATTCGAGGAAGGACAGCGACTGCTCGCGCTCGAGCCGCAGCTTCACCGAATCGAAGGTCAGCATCCGGTTGACGGAGAAGTGCCGGCCCACCTCGCGCAGGAAGTCGACATAGTTCAGCTCCATCAGCCATTCGGCATTGTTGACCATCAGCGCGCCGGTTTCGCCCTCGCCATAGTCGAGGATACGACCGAAAACGCGCTTGATGCCGGCAATGTTGGCATCGATCTTCTCGGGCGTCAGCAATTGGCGCTGATCGTCGCGGAACGAAGGATCGCCGACCATCGACGTGCCGCCACCCATCAGCGTGATCGGCCGGTGTCCGGTCTGCTGCAACCAGTAGAGCATCGTCACCGAGATCAGGTTGCCGATGTGCAGGCTGGTGGCGGTTGCGTCATAGCCGACATAGGCGGTGATCGGCCCCGCCATACACTTGGCGTCCAACCCCTCGGGATCGGAGATCTGATGGATGAAGCCGCGTTCATTGAGGACGTTCAGAAAGTCGGACTTGTAGGCGGGCATGGGTACGATGTTCCGTGCAGACAGGGTGGCCGGCGGCGCCTTGTCGGCACGCGCCGAAGGCGTGTAACACCGGGCGTGTCCGGTTTCACGCCCTCATGGAGGTTTGCTTGGCCAAGATCAAGACGGCGCTCGGCCTGATGAGCGGGACCTCAATGGACGGTATCGACATCGCGTTGGTCGAGACCGACGGCCGCGATCATGTCGTGCCCGGTCCCGTCGCTTCCCATGCCTTTGATGCCGCGTTCGCACAGCGCATCAGCGCGGCGCTCGAAATTGCGGCGGGCCTTGAGCGGCGCGAAGACCGCCCCGGCGATCTGGCGGCGCTGGAAGCCGAGATCACCCGACGCCATGGCGAAGCCGTCGCCCGGTTTCTTCAAGACAATCGTCTCGACAGCGCGGCCGTCGACGTGATCGGCTTTCACGGGCAAACGGTGGTGCACAGGCCAGACCACGGGCTCACGGTTCAACTGGGCAATGGCGCGCAACTGGCCGAGATGACGGGCATTGCCACGGTCTGGGACATGCGCGCCAACGACATGGAAAATGGCGGGCAGGGCGCACCGCTGGTGCCGGTCTTCCACCAGGCGCTGGCCCGGAGGATCGGCGCATCGGGCGTGGCCGCTTTCGTCAACGTTGGCGGCATCGCCAACGTCACCTTCGTCGCGCCGGACGGCCCTCCGGTTGCCTTTGATTGCGGGCCGGGCAACGCGTTGATCGACCAGTGGATGCGCGCCAACACCAATCGCGACTATGACGAGGACGGCGATCTGGCGCGGGCGGGCAGGGCGGACGATGCGACGGTCGACGCCTATCTGGCCGACCCTTTCTTTGCCCGCAGCGCGCCCAAATCGCTGGACCGGAACGATTTCTCGCTCGATGCCATGCCGGCCATGGAGGCGGGCGACGGTGCGGCCACCCTGTCGGAAATCACCGCCCGGTCGATCGCCTTCAGTGCCCGGACGGCGGCCATGACGCCCGATCGCTGGATCGTCTCGGGCGGAGGCGCACACAATCGCGCGATCGTGGATCGTCTGAAGGCCCATCTTGGCCCTGAACGGGTGATGACCGCTGAGGCCGCCGACTTGTCATCGGACATGATGGAGGCGCAGGCCTGGGCCTATCTGGCCGTGCGGTCGCTGCGCGGCCTGGCGCTGACATATCCCTCGACGACCGGCTGCGAAGAACCGGTCACCGGCGGCGTGCTGTCGCTGCCCGGACATGGCGTCACCGCCCGGCGAGCTTCCTGACATTGTCGGGCACCAGTTCGCCGCGCAGGCGCGCATCGAGATAATCGGCGCATTCGCCCAGCAACGTCTCTTCCATGCCCGAGAAGAAATGGTTCGCGCCCGGCATGGTCTTCTGGGTGATCAGAATGCCCTTTTGCGTGTGCAGCTTGTCGACCAGCCCCTGCACCGCGTCGGGCGGGGCGACCTTGTCCTCTTCGCCATGGATGATCAGGCCGGACGAGGGGCAGGGCGCCAAGAACGAGAAATCATAGGTGTTGGGCTGCGGCGCGATCGACATGAAGCCTTCGATCTCCGGCCGGCGCATCAGAAGCTGCATGCCGATCCAGGCGCCGAAGGAGTAGCCGGCAATCCAGCAGGATTTCGATTCGGGATGCAGCGACTGTACCCAGTCGAGCGCACCGGCGGCGTCCGACAGTTCGCCCACGCCATGGTCGAACTCGCCCTGGCTGCGGCCGATCGAGCGGAAATTGAAGCGCAGCGTCGTGAAGCCGCGCTTCTGGAACATGTAGAACAGATTGTAGATGATCGGGTTGTTCATCGTGCCGCCGAATTGCGGATGCGGATGCAGGATCATCGCGATCGGCGCCGTCTTGTCGGCGGCCGGCTGGTAGCGGCCTTCGAGGCGCCCCGCGGGTCCGTTGAAAATCACTTCAGGCATCGGGTCTCCCTGGCAAAACCGGCGGTGGCCCATCGCACGCGGCTTTGCCGGCATTGAGATGCGTGTTTGCGGCCCGGTTTCAAGGTTTGAAAAGGTTGAATGCAAGCGCGGAGGCCGTCATATGACCATCGACCCCGAAATATCAAGGAAATCCCGCACCTTTCGGGAAAAGAGCGCCCGTGACGCACTATCTGGACCATAACGCCTCGGCGCCCCTCATCGATGCGGCGCGCGATGCGATGCTCGCGGCAATGGCGATCGAGGGCAACGCCTCGTCGGTGCACAAGAACGGACGCGCCCTGCGGGCCATGATCCAGACCGCGCGGCGGCAGGTGGCCGGGCTGGTCGGTACCGCGCCCGACCATGTCGTCTTCACCTCGGGCGCGACGGAAGCGGCCGCGACATTGCTGACGCCGCACTGGTCGATGGGCCGGTCGCCGCTGACCATGGGCCATCTCTACGTTTGCGCGGCCGACCATCCCTGTCTTCTGGCCGGTGGACGGTTCGCGCCTGAAGCGGTGACGCGGATCGGCGTGGACCAAAACGGCATCATCGAACTTGAAACGCTGAAAGAACGGCTTGGCGCGCATGACAAGGCGCTGGGCCTGCCGCTGGTCGCTGTCCACTGGGTCAACAATGAGACGGGCGTGATCCAGCCGACCGAGGCGATCAGCACCATTGTGCGCGAGGCCGGCGGAGTTCTGGTTCTTGATGCCGTGCAGGCATTGGGGCGTCTTCCGGTCGATCTTTCAACGGGTTTGGCCGATTTCCTGATTCTGTCGTCGCACAAGATTGGCGGACCGAAGGGCGTCGGGGCGATCGCCGGCGCGTCTGATCTGATGATGCCGCTGCCGCTGATTGGCGGCGGCGGGCAGGAGCGCGGCCACCGGGGTGGCACCGAGGCACCGGCGCTGATCGCTGGTTTCGGCGCGGCGGCCGCGGCGGCCGAGGCGGGGTTGGGCGGTTTTTCGGAACTGGCGCCATTGCGCGACCGGTTCGAGGCCGAACTTCGGCGCATGGCGGCCGATATCGTCGTGCATGGCGCGGGCGTGCCGCGCGTCGCCAACACCAGCTTCTTCACCGTGCCCGGCATCAAGGCCGAGACGCTCGCCATCGGGCTTGATCTCGGCGGATTTGCGGTGTCGTCCGGCTCGGCCTGCTCGTCCGGCAAGGTCGGAAAGAGCCATGTGCTGGAAGCGATGGGTGTCGAGGGCGACGAGGGCGCGATCCGCGTCTCGTTCGGCCCCGAAACGCATTGGGACGATTTGTCCGCGCTGATCGACGCGTTAAAGCCCCTGATCGGACGAATGCGGGCCGCCTGACCCTTGCCTTTGCGGCTGGGAACGCCACATGAGAGAAAACTTATCGGAAAAAGTCAGATTTTCGCTCTTTAGAACTTTTCAAAACTGATGTATGGACTATTTTGTCCAATGACGAAGACCGCATCAGACGGTCAATCGGCGCAAAAGCGCAGCATGTATGTTGGTTGGAAGGAGAGTTGGCCATGCCCGCCGTTCAGGAAACGATCGATCAGGTCGCCAGGATCGATGTTGACCAGTACAAATATGGTTTCGAGACCATCCTTGAGATGGACAAGGCGCCCAAGGGCCTGAGCGAAGACATCATCCGCTTCATTTCGGCCAAGAAGGAAGAGCCCGAATGGATGCTGGAGTGGCGGCTCGATGCCTATCGCCGCTGGCTGACCATGGACGAGCCCGACTGGGCGCGCGTCGATTATCCGAAGATCGATTTCAACGACATCTATTATTATGCCGCGCCCAAGGGGCAGAGCGGTCCGAAGACGATCGACGATGTCGATCCGGAAATCCGCCGCACCTATGAAAAGCTTGGCATTCCGCTCGCCGAACAGGAAATCCTCGCCGGCGTGCAGGAACGCAAGGTCGCCGTCGATGCGGTGTTCGATTCGGTCTCGGTCGTCACCACCTTCAAGGAAGAGCTTGCCAAGGCCGGCGTCATCTTCATGTCGATCTCCGAGGCGATGCGCGAGCATCCCGAACTGGTGCAGAAATATCTCGCCTCGGTCGTGCCGGTGTCCGACAATTACTACGCGGCGCTCAATTCGGCGGTCTTCACCGACGGCTCGTTCGTCTATGTGCCCGAGGGCGTGCACTGCCCGATGGAACTGTCGACCTATTTCCGCATCAACGAGAAGGATACCGGCCAGTTCGAGCGCACGCTGATCATCGCGGAAAAGGGCGCCTACGTCTCCTATCTGGAAGGCTGCACGGCGCCGCAGCGCGACGAGAACCAGTTGCACGCGGCCGTGGTCGAGCTGATCGCGCATGAAGATGCCGAGATCAAATATTCGACCGTCCAGAACTGGTATCCGGGGGATGCCGAAGGCAAGGGCGGCATCTACAATTTCGTCACCAAGCGCGGCGACTGCCGGGGCGACAATTCCAAGATTTCCTGGACCCAGGTCGAGACCGGGTCGGCGATCACCTGGAAATATCCGTCCTGCATCCTGCGCGGCGACAATTCACGCGGCGAATTCTATTCGATCGCGGTGTCGAACGGCGCCCAGCAGATCGATTCGGGCACCAAGATGGTCCATCTGGGCAAGAACACGTCGAGCCGCATCATCTCCAAGGGCATTTCGGCAGGCACGTCCGAGAACACCTATCGCGGCAAGGTATCGGTGCACCGCAAGGCGACCGACGCGCGCAATTTCACGCAATGTGATTCCTTGTTGATCGGCGACCGCTGCGGCGCGCACACCGTGCCCTATATCGAAGCCAACAATTCCTCGGCCCAGCTTGAGCATGAGGCGACGACCTCGAAGATCTCCGAGGATCAGCTCTTCTACTGCATGCAGCGCGGCATCCCCGAAGAGGAGGCGATCGCGTTGATCGTCAACGGCTTCGTCAAGGAAGTGATCCAGGAACTGCCGATGGAGTTCGCGGTCGAAGCGCAGAAGCTGATCGGCATCAGCCTCGAGGGCTCTGTTGGCTGACAAGGGTTGGGGGCAGCCATGAGCTTTGATCCGGTCACGATAACCTACTACGCCGTGGTGTGCGGCGGGCTCGGCGCTTTTGTCGCCTCGTTCTCGGACCGGCTGCAGCGCATCATCGTCGGCGCGCTGGTCGGTATCTTTGCCGCGTTCGTTCTGCCCTATGTGCGCGCCGCTTTGGGGATCTGATGCGCAAGGATGAAGACCGGGATCTGACGGGCACGATTCGCCTGGCCGGCGCTGCGACCATCCTGTTCGTGACCGTGGCGGGCTATCTGTGGAACCCGTTCGGCGACCGCTATCTGAGCGCCGGGCTTCTGGGCGGTGTCGCCGCCATCAGCTACGCCATGCGCGGGCTGTTCGTGAAGAAGGGAGACTGATTGGCTGTTGTTGGGTGCCATGGCTCCTTGCCGTCATTCCGGGGCCGCGAAGCGGAACCCGGAATCCAGAGATGAGGCTTGGGAAATCGGAGCGCGTTTGTCCGGTTGGGTGTACATGATGGCATCAAGACGCAATGGCACGATCTATACCGGCGTGACCAGCGATCTTCGGGGCCGCGCCCAGGAACACAAAGATGGAACCATGCCGGGTTTCACCAGCCGCTATGGCTGCAAGAATTTGGTCTGGTATGAGCGGCATGACAACATCGTCGAGGCCATCGCAAGGGAAAAGAAGCTGAAGAAATATCGGCGTGCGTGGAAACTGGAATTGATCGAGGGCTTTAATCCCGATTGGCTCGATCTTCTGGATCGCTGCTACGAACGAGACAACCCATCGGACGCAATTCGCGCCCGGCAGGACGGAATGAACATGTGACGGGCACGCCTACGCCCTGGATTCCGGGTTCCGCTGCGCGACCCCGGAATGACGAGAAAGGACAGGATCGCGCCTTGGAATGAGAGAAAAGAAATGCGCGGGCTGTTCGTGAAGAAGAAATAAGACAGAAAAGACCGAGTTGGGAACGAGAAACATGCTGGAAATCAAGAACCTGCACGCACGGATCGCCGAGGATGGCACCGAGATCATCAACGGTCTGAACCTGACCGTCAAAGCCGGAGAGGTGGCCGCGATCATGGGGCCGAACGGCTCGGGCAAGTCGACGCTCTCCTATGTGCTGGCCGGCCGCGACGATTATGAGGTGACCGAGGGCGACATTTTTTACAATGGCGAGTCCATCCTCGACATGGACCCGGCCGAGCGCGCCAGCGCGGGCCTGTTCCTGGCCTTCCAGTATCCGATGGAAATTCCCGGCGTGGCGACCATGCAGTTCCTGAAGGTGGCACTGAACGAGCAGCGCAAGGCGCGCGGCGAGGAAGAACTGACCACGCCCGATTTCATCAAGAAGGTGCGCGAGGCGGCCGGTACGCTTGGCGTCGAGATGGAAATGCTCAAGCGTCCGCTCAATGTCGGCTTTTCGGGCGGCGAGAAGAAGCGCGCCGAAATCCTCCAGATGAAGCTGCTCGAACCGAAACTGTGCGTGCTCGACGAAACCGATTCCGGCCTCGATATCGATGCGCTCAAGATCGTCGCCGACGGCGTCAACGCGCTGCGGTCGCCGGACCGCGCGGTGATCGTCATCACCCATTATCAGCGCCTTCTCGAATATATCGTGCCCGACACGGTGCACGTCCTGTCCAAGGGCCGCATCGTCAAGACCGGTGACAAGTCGCTGGCGCTTGAACTTGAAGCCAAGGGCTATGCCGACATCATCGCCGAGGCGGCCTGACATGGCGGCGACAATGACAAAACCGGCCGAGGCGCCGCTGACGGCGACGGAAACCGCGCTGGTTGCGCAGTTCGGCGATCGCAGCAGCCATCTGCCCGGCAATGCCGATGCAGTGATGGCACGGGACAAGGCGGTGCAGGCGATCAAGGCGCACCGGTTGCCGACCCGCAAGGTGGAAGCCTGGCACTATACGGACCTGCGGCGGCTTCTGAACCAGTTTCCCGACTGGCGCAGCGATGTGGCCGCCGGAGCCGCCGATCCGCTGCTTGAGGACGCGCATCGTTTCGTGCTGGTCAACGGACAAATGGCCGAGCGCGCCCAGATCGAGGGCTGCCAGATCGAGTCGGTGGCCGACGCGCTGCGCGCCGATGTGGGTGGCGTGGCGCTGGAAGCGCCGGCCGATGCCGACGATGCGGTCGGCGCCATCAACACCGCGTTCGTCACCGATGGCGTGCGCCTTTCCATCGCCGAGGGGGCTCACATCGAACGGCCGATCGAGTTCCAGTCGATCCATGATGGCGGACAGGCCCATACGCGCAATCTGATCACGGTCGGCGCGGGTGCAAAAGCATCCTTCATCGACCGGCATCTGGGATCGGACGAGGCGGTGCTGGCATCGAACGTCACCGAACTGACCGTGCGCGAGGGCGCCGAGATCCGCTGGATCATCGTGCAGGAGCAGGGCGCGGCGGCATCCCATCTCGGCAAATTGACCCTGACGCTTGAAAAAGATGCTAAAGCCACACTGTTCATCGCCAATTATGGCGGCAAGCTGGTGCGTCAGGAGGTGCATGCGGCCGCAACGGGCGAGGGCGCCGACCTCACCTTCCGCGCCATCAACCTGATCGGCGAGCGGACCCATTGCGACGTGACGCTCGAACTCGATCACCTGGTCGCCGACACCACATCCACCGAGACCGTGCGCAATGTCGTCACCGGCAAGGCGCAGGGCGTGTTCCAGGGCCAGATCCGCGTGGCCCAGGCCGCGCAGAAGACCGACGCGCAGATGGCCTGCAACACGCTGCTCCTGTCCGATGAGGGTGGCTTTGCAACCAAGCCGGAACTGGAAATCTTTGCCGACGATGTGGTGTGCGCCCATGGTGCGACGGTCGCCGAGATCGACGAGGACCATCTTTTTTACCTGATGGCACGCGGCATCTCGGCCAAGACGGCGCGGGGTCTTCTCATCGAGGCCTTCGTTGACGAGATCGTCGAGGAACTGGACGATGATGCGCTGATCGAAGCCCTCGAAATCCGCATCGCCGACTGGCTGGAGGCGCACGGGTGATGCGCTGCGTTGCTTTTGCCCCTCATCCTCACCTTCTCCCCGCAAGCGGGGAGAAGGAGACCTCGATGCTTGCGCATTTCCTGACCGAACCTTGGCGTCCGTGGACGAAAGACTCGGCGTTGAAGTTCGCGACCCCTTCTCCCCGTGCATGGGGAGAAGGTGAGGGCGAAGGGCAGGCACACAAGGACATGCGGATATGAGTGCTGATCCGATCGAAACAAAGGCATACGATGTCGACGCCATCCGGGCCGATTTTCCGATCCTGTCGCGGGACGTCCATGGCAAGCCACTGGTTTATCTCGATAATGGCGCGTCGGCCCAGAAACCGCGCGCGGTGATCGATGCGGTCACGCGGACCTATGAGCATGAATATGCCAATGTGCATCGCGGGCTGCATTATCTGTCCAACGCGACGACCGACGCCTATGAGGCGGCGCGCGAGACAGTCCGCCGGTTCCTGAATGCGGGTTCGGTGGACGAGATCGTCTTCACCAAATCGGCGACCGAGGCGATCAACACGGTCAGCCACGGGTTCGGCGCCGACGCGATCGGCGCGGGCGACGAGATCGTCATCTCGATCATGGAGCACCATGCCAACATCGTGCCCTGGCACTTCCTGCGCGAGCGCAATGGCGCCAGGCTCGTCTGGGTGCCCGTGGACGATGAAGGCCGGTTCGACATCGCCGAATTCGAGGCGCGGCTGACCGACCGGACCAAGCTCGTCGCGCTGACCCATGTGTCGAACGTGCTCGGCACGGTCGTGCCGATCAAGAAGGTCTGCGAGATCGCCCATGCGCGCGGCATTCCGGTGCTGGTCGATGGCAGCCAGGGCGCCGTGCACCTGCCGGTCGACGTGCAGGACCTTGGGTGCGACTGGTATGTGTTTACCGGCCACAAGACCTACGGCCCGTCGGGCATCGGCGTGCTTTACGGAAAAGCCGAGCGACTTGCCGCAATGAAGCCGTTCCAGGGCGGCGGGGAGATGATCCTCGATGTCGCCGAAGACGATGTCACCTATGCCGAACCGCCGCACCGGTTCGAGGCCGGCACACCACCGATCGCCCAGGCCATCGGGCTTGGCGCCGCGCTCGACTACATGGACGCGATCGGCCGGCCGGCAATCGCCGCGCACGAGGCCGATCTGCGTGCCTATGCCCATGATCAGCTTTCGCGCATCAATGCGCTGCGCATTATCGGCAACGCGCCCGACAAGGCGGCGATCATTGCCTTCGAAATCGAGGGGTTGCATGCGCATGACGTGTCGATGGTCATCGACCGGTCGGGCGTCGCCGTGCGCGCCGGCACCCATTGCGCCCAGCCGCTTCTGAAGCGTTTTGGCGCCACCTCCACCTGCCGGGCCTCGTTCGGCATGTACAACACGCGCGCCGAAGTGGACGCGCTGGTCGAAGCGCTGGAAAAGGCGCGGGAGTTTTTCGCATGAACACCGTCGTGCTAGGATGATCCCATGATGGAAGATCACACACCGCAAACCGCCGAAACGGAAACGTCCGCCAACGCAGCGCCGGTGCCGCAATCGGCGATCCCGCGCGAGGAACTGGCGCGCATGACCGACGATATCGTCGCAGCGCTCAAGACGGTCTACGATCCGGAGATTCCGGCCGACATTTACGAGTTGGGCCTGATCTACCGTGTCGATATCGAGGACGACCGGACGGTCAAGGTGGAGATGACGCTGACCGCGCCGGGCTGCCCGGTGGCCGGCGAGATGCCGGGTTGGGTCGAAAACGCGGTGCGCACGGTCGAGGGCGTCATGGATGTCGAGGTCGAGATGACCTTCGATCCGCCCTGGACGCCGGACCGGATGAGCGAAGAGGCGCAGATCGCGGTGGGGCTTTACTGACAAGGTCCCACCGCCCTCATGCTGAGGTGCGAGCAACCCATTCCCGCGCGCTTCGAGGCTCGCTTGGTTCGCACCTCAGCATGAGGGAATGGGATAGCGAGCCTCAAAGGGCCAGGGTGGCTGGTCTTCCTTGCGCAACGCCGACGACGTGCCTACCTTGATAGCGACAAATGGAGTTGGACCCATGGCCTTTGCCATCATGACCATGACCGATGCCGCAGCGGATCGCGTGCGCGATATCGTCGCCGGACGTGCCGAACAGGGCGCACAAGGGGTGCGCGTCGGCATCAAGAAGGGCGGCTGCGCCGGCATGGAATATACGGTCGATCTGGTGACCGACCCCGATGCGAAGGACGACCATATCAGCCATGAGGGCGCTCATGTCTGGGTCGATCCGGCGGCGATGCTCTATCTTCTGGGCACACAGATGGATTTCGAGGTGACCAAGCTGCGCACCGGCTTTGTCTTCAACAATCCCAACCAGTCCTCGGCCTGCGGATGCGGCGAATCGGTCGAACTCAAGCCGGCCGATCTCAAGGAACTGGCCGAGGCCCGGGGCGCGATATGACCGCTTTGCGCCACTGCGGCGCCGTGGCATGACTGCGCCATGGATGAAGACTATCTGCGCGACCTGTTCGCTTCCGTCGGGCCGATCACCATCAAGCGCATGTTCGGCGGGCAGGGGGTTTACTGCGCCCACGGCATCTTCGCGCTCGTGGCTTTCGACAAGCTGTTCATGAAGGGCGACGAGCAATCCGCGCCGGCCTATGAAGCCGAGGGCATGGAGCGCTGGGTCTATGAGGGCCACAAGAACCGGCGTCCGACGGCGATGCCCTATTGGCAGGTGCCGGACGAAGCGCTGGAAAGCGCCGATGCGATGGAGCCCTGGGCACGGCTCGCCATCGAGACCGCGCACAGGGCGCGCAAATAGGCCGGTTCAGAGTGCGGCGAGCGCCGCGCGCAGCTTTTCGGCGTTGGCCGCCAGCACGTCCTGATCCTCCATCTGGCCCGAATGGGCCCGCAGCGGAACGCCGTCATGGCGCGGGATCACGTGGAAATGCAGGTGAAAGACCGACTGGCCGCCGGCCGCTTCGTTGAACTGCATGATGGAGATGCCGTCCGCATCGAAGGCCGCCTTGGCGGCGCGCGCGATCCGCTGGACGACGGCGATCGCAGAACCCAGCGCCATCGGCTCGGCATCGAGCAGGTTGCGCGAGGCTGATTTGGGGATCACCAGCGCATGACCCGGCGCCTGCGGCATCACATCCATGATGACGAGCGTGTCATCATCCTCGTGGATCGTATGGGAGGCAATGTCGCCGCGCATGATCTTGGCGAAGATGTTGTCGGTATCGTAGGGTGTCATGTCTGCTTCCGCGAATCCGGTGCGATGCAATGAAGGCAATCAGCCTTTTCTGCCTGGTCTTGAGCGTCGTTGCCGGCGCGGTTCTGGTCTATGCGCAGACAAGCGGCGATTCAATCGGCTTTGCGTCAAGCGAGGCGGGGCTGGTTGTGGAAGCGGCCGTCTGCGTCGGCTTCGGATTGGCCGCGGCCATCACCTGGCCTTCCTGAACGGCGTCGATCCGGCGAGAATTTTGCCGAACCGCGCCACATCGGCCCGCTCATGGCGCAGATAGTCTTCGATTGCGTTGCGGAACCCTTCATGCGGAATGAAATGGGCCGAATGGGTCGTGACCGGCAGATAGCCGCGCGCCAGCTTGTGTTCGCCCTGGGCGCCAGCCTCGACCATGGCCAGCTTGCGCGCGATCGCAAAATCGATCGCCTGATGGTAGCAGACCTCGAAATGCAGGAAACGGTGGTGCTCGACGCAGCCCCAGTGGCGTCCGAAGATCGTGTCGCCGCCGATGAAGTTGATCGCGCCGGCAATGTAACGCCCGTTGCGCTTTGCCATCACCAGCAGGATGTCGTCCGCCATGCGTTCGGTGACGAGCGAGAAAAAGCGCCGGTTGAGATAGGGCCGGCCCCATTTGCGGTCGCCGGTGTCGGTGTAGAAGACGTAGAAATCGTCGAGTGCCGCTTCGGTGATATCCGATCCGGTCAGCCACTCGATGGTGATGCCGTTTTCAATCGCTGTCGCACGCTCTTTTTTGAGGTTCTTGCGCTTGCGCGACGACAGGGTTTCGAGGAACTCCGCATAGGTGCCGTAGCCCTTGTTGAAGAAGTGGAACTGCTGGTCGGTGCGGTGCAGGAAACCGGCATCAAGCAGCGCGTCCATGTCCGGCTTTTGTGCAAATGTCACATGCGCCGAGGACAGGCCGAGCCGCCCGGTCAGTTGCGCGATCGCGCCCGCCAGCGCCGCGCGGGCCGCATCGGCATTCACGTCGGGGCCGATCAGAAGGCGCGGACCGGTGGCCGGCGTGAACGGCACAGACAGTTGCAGCTTCGGATAATAGCGGCCGCCGGCGCGCTCCCAGGCATCCGCCCAGGCATGGTCGAATACATATTCGCCCTGGCTGTGCGCCTTCAGATAGGCAGGCGCGGCGGCCAGCGCGTGGCCCGCGCCATCTTCGAGCACCAGATGCTGGCCATGCCAGCCCGTGTCGGCGACGGCGCAGCCGGCTTCTTCCAGCGCGCTCAGAAAATCGTGCCGCATGAACGGGTTATAGCCCGTTCCGCTGGCGCGGCTGGTGCCCGCGAACCCGTCCCAGACCGTGCGCGGCACGTCGGCGATGCGCTCATGGACGCGCACGACATGGGTGGCTTGGCCATCGGGCGCGGCTGTGGCGGCGTTGGGATCGGTCATGGACGGAGATGTATTGCATCGCACACGCGCCGCAAGGCGTGGCCGCCAATTTCATGCAGCGTCCGGATCAAAGCCTTCAAACGTCATCTGATCGGCATGGGCACGTGTCAGCGCGACCTGTTCGGGCGTGCGCACCGTCCATGTGATGACCGGCAGGCCCCGCGCCCGCACCTGGGCGACAAAGGCGTTGGGCAGGGCGGCGACCTGATAGGAGACGAAATCGATGCCGGCTTCGAGCTGCGGCCTGTGTTCGGCCAACGCGGCATCGCTGGTGCCGGATGCTGTCAGCCCGAGCGGCACGCCCGTTCCGGCGGCGCGAAACGCATCCAGAAGGGCGTGCTCGAACGACATGACGGCGACGGGACCGCGATAAGCGGCAACGTCGCTGACGACGGCGCGTGCGAGATCGCCGTTGCGGGCACCATTGTCCTTCATCTCGATGACCAGCGGCACCGCGCCATCGACAAGGCGAAGCGTTTCGCCAAGCGTCATGATGCGGTCTTCGGTGCCGCCGATGGCGAGCGTCCGCAATTCGTGTGCGCTGCGGTCCGCGACCAAACCCTTTTCGCCGGTCAGACGATCGAGCTGCGCGTCGTGAAACGCCATCGCCACGCCGTCTGCGGACAGTTGAACGTCCAGTTCGATGGCGAAATGGCCGGCGAGCGCCGCGCGGAACGCGGACGCCGTGTTCTCCCATCTCAGCCGGTTGTCGTCATGCAGGCCGCGATGGGCGATGGGCCGTGCCGTCAGGAACGCCAGATCCGCCATCAACCCTGGATGATCGCCTCGATTTCGACGGCGGCATTGAGCGGCAGGCTGGCCATGCCGACCGCCGCGCGCGCATGCCGACCCTTGTCGCCCAGCGCCTCGGCCAGAAGGTCAGATGCGCCATTGGCGACCAGATGCTGCTCGGTGAAACCGGGCGCCGATGCCACGAACACCGAGATCTTGACGATCTTTTCGATCGCTTCGAGGCTGCCCAGCGCGCTTTTGGCCACCGCCAGAATGTTGACCGCGCACCATTTGGCCGCGTCCTGCCCGTCTTCCACGCTCACATCGGCGCCCAGAAGGCCTGTCGCGCTCAGCGCGCCATCCTTGAATGGCAACTGGCCGGAGGTGAACACCAGACTGCCGCTGCGCGTGTAGGGCAGATAGTTTGCCGCCGGCGCGGCAACGTCCGGCACCGTGATGCCCATCTCGGCGAGCCGGGTTTCGATCTGGTCGGTCATGCGTCCTGGTCCCTCCTGTGGCGCGGGGCGCATTTTGCCTCGCTTCTGACAAGACGTTTCCTATAGTGGCGCCAAAAAGGAAAGCGATTCACGATGTCCATGCGCCGAAAATCCATCGCCCTTGCAACCGGTCTGCTTTTGGCCGCACCCATGATGTCCGCCTCCGCCGATGCCGCCGGCGTGCAACTGGCGCCGCACCGGGCCGTCTATGCGGTGGAACTGGAAGACGCCTCCGACCGCAGCGGCATCACCGGCATGCGCGGCCGGATCGTCTACGAGTTCCGGGGATCGGCCTGCGAGGGCTATACGACCAACTTCCGCTTTGTCACGCAGATCGCCGCACGGGCCGGCGGCCGCGTCACCGACCAGCAGACGACGACCTTCGAGGAAGCCGACGGCTCGTCCTTCCGCTTCCTGACGCGCACCTTCGTCGATCAGCGGCCCGACCGCATGATCGAGGGCGTGGCGGCGGTCGAGGACGACGCCACCGTCGTCACGCTCAGCGAACCGGAGGAAGGCGAGATCCGGCTCGATCCGGCCGCCTTTCCCACCGCCCACATGATCGACCTGATCGAGCGGGCGGCCGATGGCGAGCGCTTTTATGAACGGAAGATATTCGACGGTTCGGACGATGCCGACCGCGTGCTGACGACGACGGTGATCATCGGCCCCGAAAAGACCGGGGACGAGGACGATCCCGATGCGATCGGCGCGGTCGCCGACACGCCGTTCCGCAACATTTCAGTCGCCTATTTCGACGAAGTGACCGAGGGCGAGGGGCTGCCCGAATACCGTATCGCCTTCAAGATGCACGACAATGGCATTACCCGGTCGCTGGAAATGGACTATGGCGACTTCCTTTTGTCGGGCACGATGGAGGAACTGGAACTGTTCGAGGTTGAAGACTGCTCCTGAAAACCCCATCTGGCGGTAGTGGGTCAGTTTGAAAATCTGCCTTCAAATGCCCGACTTTGAATGCCATATTTGCTGTATGACTGCACGTGACCGTTTCTCCGTTCCGCTCAAATGTCCAGAGTGTGGGTTAGAGGCCACCGCCAGGCTCTCCCAAG
>JAEPON010000023.1 GCA_017642895.1 Roseitalea sp. | reverse complement strand
ATTCCGGCCGCGTTGAGCAACGTCATCTTCGCGCTCAGCCCGTCGCGCAACGGCAACTGGCTCGGGATCAGATCGGTGTCCTCGAGACGCCGTTGCAGGGCACCCAGATCAAGCGATCGGTCATCCATGTGATAGGGCATTACGGTACATCCGTTCGGGGCAACATCTGACACAACGGCACTTGGGACGCCGATGGCCCGAGCTGGGCGGTTTCGGGCAATCGGGTTCTCATGGCGGTGACAACGCTTGCTCGAGAAAGGCTGCGACCGCGGCTTCAATCTCGCCGGATCGACCAACCCAGACATGACCGCCATCGGGTGTAATCAGCAGCTCGGCGCCGGTGATGGCCCGCGCCAACAATCTGGCACTGTCGGCGGTTCGATAATGGTCGTCTTCCGCCGAGGCGATGAAGGTGGGCACGGTGATCGAAGCCAGATCGACAACCGATGGCGCTGCCGTGTTTTGCGCGTCCAGCATCAAGCCGTCGGCGCGCGCGCTGATCGGCACGATCATACCAACAAGTGCATGAAGCCGGGTGCGCTCCGCTGCATCGGCCGCCTCGATGAGACCGCTATCGGTGGCAAGCACGGTTGCCAAAACCCTTGACGGAAACAACTTCAGGCCGGCCCAGAACAAAAAATCTGATTGCAGCGCTGTCGTCACGGCCCAGGTCTTGAGCGGTGACCAAGGCTCGGGTGCTGCCTGGCCGGGTGGATAGTAGGCAGGTACCATGGCCAGCAGAGCTGCGGTTCGCTCGGGATGGCGAGCCGCGAAATGCAGCGCGGTGATTGCGCCCGCCGATGTGCCCATGACCACCGTGGTTTCGATACCGAGCGCGTCGAGCATCTCCACAAAGGCGTCGGCCTGCGCGACGGCATCGTTGCGTTCGGGAACCGGTGTGCCCAGATAGCCGAACCGCGAGGGCGCGATAACACGGTAGTCGTTCTGCAAAAGCGCCTCGGCCAGCGCCGTGCCCTGATCAAAGCCGCCGCCCGTTCCGTGGATCGACAGAACCGGAAATCCGTCACCCTGATCGACCAGTTCGATGCGGCCGAAAGACGTGTCCACTTCGAGGGTGGCATAGCCGTTGACGGCGGTACGGGCCGCCTTCATGTCGGCCCGAAACTGCAAAGCGACATAGATCACAGCGACCAGAAGAGCAGTCATTGCGAGCAGACCAAGAATGCTTCTGCGAGTCATTGTGCTTGCTGCCCTTTTTGCTCCTATGTCCCGCACATCGGCGCGACAGCTCGGGCAGCTGTTGGATGGCGTTTTGTGCTGCTTCTTTTGTCGGCAAGGCGTTCGATCATGGCCAAAGTTCGCGAATGTTGGCGCGCATGGCGTGTTTGACCTGCTCGATCTCGCCGGACGAAACATGGCTTTGGAGAACACCGAGCACGGCCGATATCGCGGCCTCGGTATCGTCCAGTGGCTCCTTGTTGAACATGTGGTCGACGCGGGCGAGGAAATCGGCCTTGGCGCGCGGATGGACGGGCGTCGAGGACGGGTCCCAGCCCTCATAATAGATGCCACGCAAAAGGATCGGCAGTTGCGCCGCGAGCTGTGCGGCCTCATCGACGGTCAGCCAGTCGCGCACCGCGTGAAGGACCATCCGCAGCAGCAGATAGGCGCGACCTTTTTCGTCCCAGTCGAGCGCAGCACAGACGTCCTTGAGCCAAGCGTTGACGTCGTGCGGTGCGTTGTCGAGCGTCGTGATCCCGGTGATCTTCATCGGTCTACTCCTTGATGTAGGGTTTGCCGCCGGCGGCCGGCGTGCGCGTTCGGCCGACCACGCCGGCGACAACGATAATCGTCGCGATGTAGGGCGCCATCGCCAGGAACTCGGACGGGATCGGCGTCTGCAGAAGCGCCAGCTTTTGCTGCATGGAATCGGCAAAGCCGAAGACGAGGGCGGCCATCAGCGCACCCACCGGATGATACCGGCCGAACAACATGGCAGCGAGCGCGATGAACCCGCGCCCGCCGGTCATGTTCTCGTCGAACCGCCCGACCGAGCCGAGCGTGAACCAGGCGCCGCCAAAGCCGGCGATCATGCCGGCCACCGTGACGTTGATGTAGCGGGTCCGGTAGACATTGATGCCGAGCGTGTCGGCGGCGCGCGGATATTCGCCGACCGAGCGGGCGCGCAGGCCCATGCGCGTGTAAAAGAGGTAATAGGTTGCGACCGCCACCATCACCAGCGCGCCATAGACGAAGATGTTCTGGTTGAAGAACATCGGCCCGATCACGGGGATGTCGCCAAGAAGCGGGATCTTGTAGGCGCGGAACACCGGCGCGTTGTTCAGATAGCGGTGCTCGGCGAGCACCTGGCTGGAGACATAGGATGTCAGGCCGAGCACGAACAGGTTGATAACGACGCCCGCAATGATCTGGTCCATTCGGTAAGTGACGACGAGGGCAGCCAGGATCAGCCCGAACAAGCCGCCGATCCCGATCGCGGCCATCAGCCCGCCCACACCGCCGAGCAGCGACCCCATCAGCGCGCCGGTGAACGCGCCGGCCAGCAGCATGCCCTCAATGGCGATGTTCACGACGCCAACGCGTTCGCACATCATGCCGGTGATGGCGCCGAGCACGAGCGGGACAGCGCGCACCATCGTCGCCTGAAGCATGCCGGTCAGCGAAAAGGACTTGCCGGCCGTCGCCCAGACAAGAAAGGCGATAACCAGCAGCGCGAGGCCAATGCCCAGTGACAGCGTTGCCCATTTGCCGCCGCCGCGCAGGAAAAGCCGCGCGCCGAGGAATGCCAGGACCGCGGCGATGATGTAGTTGAACGGCGCCGCCGGCACGACAAGGTTGGGCAAGGCGAACGGATCGTTGGGCCGCGACAGGCGGAAGGTGGCGTCACCGGCCGCGTCAAGTCCGAACAGGCCGGCAACGAAGATCGCAAGCCCGATCAGAACCATGCCGGTGACGCGTGCCCGGCGCGCGCCTTGGACGTTGATCGGGCGGTTCGGGGCCAGATTGGCGTCGATCGTGCTCGCCATGACCAGTTATGCCCCGCGCTCTTGCCGGGATTTGCGGAACCCCCAGGGAAAGATGGCGCGCACCAGGAGCGGCGCGGCGATGAAGACGATGATCAGCGCCTGGATGATGCCGATCAAATCGATGGAAACGCCCGCATCCACCTGCATCTGCCGTCCGCCCGCCTCCAGCGCGCCAAACAGGAGGCCGGCAAACAGCACGCCCACCGGGTGGGACCGGCCCAGAAGCGCAACCGAGATGGCGTCGAACCCGATGCCTGCAGAAAAACCCGGCGTTGCCCGGTCGAGCACGCCGAGCACCTGGTTGGCACCGGCCAACCCGGCCATGGCGCCCGCCGATGCCATCGCCGCAATGATGATCAGCGAAGCGCGGATACCCGCATAGCGGGCTGCATCGGGATTCTTGCCGCTTGCGCGGAACTCAAAGCCGATCTTTGAACGGAACAGCAGCCAATGGGCCAACGCGACAGCACCGAGCACGAGAAACACACCCGCATGGACGCGCAGATTGGGATCGATCCAGGTCAGCAGTTGCGGCAGTTGCGCGGTTTCGAGCACGGATTGGGAGATCGGGTCGGCCCGGCCTTCGCGCTGAATGAAAGGCTGGCGGAGCACATAGTCCAGGATGCGATAGGAGATCAGGTTGAGCATGATGGTCGTGATGACCTCATGGGCGCCGGTGGTGGCGCGCAGCCAGCCGGCGATCGACGCATAAAACGCGCCCGCCGCCGCGCCTGCGAGCAGCGCCAGCGGCAGATGCAGGGCAAATGGCAGTCCGGTCACCGAAAAGCCGACAATCACCGCGACCAATCCGCCGATGACGATCTGGCCTTCAGCGCCGATGTTGAACAGCCCGGCGCGGAAGCCGAGTGCGAGGCCCAGTCCAGCGAGCACCAGCGGTGCGGCGGCGGTCAAGGTCTCGGACACTGCGTTGAGCGAACCAACCGAGCCCCGGATGAGTGCGACATAGGACTGCCCGATTGTCGGCAGATCGACGGCGGTCGCCAGCATGACGAGCGCGCCGAGGATCAGCGCGGCGATCACCGCGAAGATCGGCACGATCACCAGGTCCTCGAATTCGGCTCGGCCGGGCGCGGCACGTTGCAGGAGCTTCTGTGTCAGGGCATCGGGCGCGGTCTGGTCGGTCATGCCGCGGCCCTCGGTGCCGAGCCGGCCATCGCCAGGCCGACGGCATTGCGGTCGACCGGCCCCTTGAAGGCGTCGAATTCGGCGATGATCCGGCCCTTGAACATGACGAGGATTCGATCGGACAGGGCAAGAATCTCATCAAGCTCGGACGACATAAACAGCACGCCGTCGCCCTCGTCGCGCGCGTCGATGATCCGGTTGTGGATGTATTCCACCGAACCGACATCGAGTCCGCGCGTCGGCTGTGCGGCGATCAGCAGCTTGGTGTCGCGCGTCAGTTCGCGGGCGACGACGAGCTTTTGCTGGTTGCCGCCGGACAATTGATAGGCCTTGGCGTAGACCGACGGCGTGCGCACGTCGAAATCGGCGACGTACCGGGCCGCGCCGGCCATGACGTCGGGCCAGTTGATGGCCGGTCCCGATGCGTAACGCGCTTCATAATAGCAGTTGAGCGCCATGTTTTCGCCGATGGTGAAGTCGCCGATGATTCCGCTGCGCTGACGATCCTCGGGAATATGCGCAATGCCCATGGCATGCCGCGCCCGCACCGAAGCACGGGTGATGTCCCCGCCATCGTAGAGGATCGCGCCGGCGGCGGGCCGCCGCAGGCCGACGATCGCCTCGATGAGCGCCGACTGGCCATTGCCCTGCACGCCGGCGATGCCGACGATCTCGCCGCTGCGCACGGTCAACGACACATCGTCAACGGCGACCTCGCCGCTATGGCGCAGCACCGTCAGATTTTGCACTTCAAGCAGAACCGCGCCGGGCTTGTAGGGCGCCTTTTGAACCTCGAAGCTGACCGGCCGGCCGACCATCATCTCGGCAAGCTGTTCCTCGGTCAGGTTTTTCGGGTCGCCATGGCCGGCGATCCGCCCGCCCCTGAGGACGCTGATCCGGTCGGAGATCTCCAGAATCTCGTCGAGCTTGTGGGTAATGAAGACGATCGCCTTGCCGGCATCGCGCAGGGACCGGACGATGCCGAAGAACTCCTCGACCTCCTGCGGCGTCAGCACGGCGGTCGGCTCGTCCAGGATCAGCACGTCGGCGGACCGGAACAGAACCTTGATGATCTCGACGCGCTGCTGAACGCCGACCGGCAGCGTCTCTATCAGCGCATCGGGATCGACGTCGAGGCCGTACTGGACGCCGATCTCACGCACCTGCCGCCGCGCCGTGGCAAGGTCGAGATAATCGATGCGTTTGGTCGGTTCGATGCCGAGGATGACATTTTCGGCCACAGTGAACACCGGCACCAGCATGAAATGCTGATGCACCATGCCGATGCCCGCTTCGATCGCTTCGCCTGGCCCCGAAAACGTCACCGGATTACCGTCGATGACGATCTCGCCTTCATCGGGCTGGTAAAGCCCGCACAAAACGTTCATCAGCGTCGACTTGCCGGCGCCGTTCTCGCCCAGAAGGCCGAGCACCTCGCCGGCGCGGATGTCGAGATCGATGCCGGCATTGGCGATGACCGGTCCGAACCGCTTGGTGATGCCGCGCAGCACAACGTCCATGTTTGAACTCCACCAGCGCGCCGTTCAGCCAGACACGCTGATCGTGCCGTCGATGATGGCTTGCCGGATGGTCTCGATCTCAGCCTTCAGGTCGTCGGAGACCAGCGCATCCATGTCATGGAAAGGCGCCAGATCGACGCCGCTGTTCTCCAGCGTGCCGATGATGGTCCCACCCTCGAACGTGTCGTTGATCGCCGCCTCGATCACCTGGAACACCGTCGAATCCATCCGCTTGAGGATCGAGGTGAGATAGACGTGACGCTTCTCGGGATCGGTGAAGTAGAGATCGGCATCAACGCCAATGATCTTGAGCGAGTCCCTGCCCAGTTCGTCGGCGAGCGTGGCCGAGCCAAGCCCCACTGGGCCGGCGACCGGCAGGATGATGTCGGCGCCCTCGTCATAAAGGTTCTGGGCAAAGGCCCGGCCGTCGTCGAGCGACTCGAAATTGTTGGTGAACAGCCCCTCGCGGCTGTCGACGTTCCAACCCAGAACGGACACGTCGGTGCCGTTTCGCGCGTTGTAGTGGTTCGCGCCGCGCACGAAACCGTCCATGAAGATCGTCACCGGTGGAATGTTGATGCCGCCGAAGGTGCCGATGATGCCCGTCTCGGTCATGCCTGCGGCGAGATAGCCGGCAAGGAAGGCGGCCTCGTCTGTCGCAAACAATTGGCCCGCCACATTGGGTATCGCCGGATCATAGGCAAAGTCGACGATAGAGAACTTCTGGTCCGGGTTGGCCTCGGCGGCCTGCTTGGTGGCATCGCCAAACAGGAAGCCGACGGTGAAGATCAGATCGCACTCGCCGCCAAGCAGCGAATTGATGTTCGGCATGTAGTCCGTCTCGGCCTGGGACTCCAAGAAGCGCGACTGAACGCCCAATTGCGCTTCCGCGTCCTGAATGCCTTTCCAGGCCGTCTGGTTGAAGCTGTTGTCGTCTATGCCGCCGACGTCCGTGATCTGGCAGGCGGTGAATGCGGATGCCGCCGCGCTTGAACCGATGAGGAAGGCCGCCGCGATTGCGAAGCCTTTGAAGAACGATCGCGTTTGACTCATTTTCGTCTCCATGGATTGTGGCTCAGGCACGGAAGCGGACAGCGCACGCACGCCGACCCGGCGTCGCCCTTGAGCTTGACGCAATGTCGGCCTGAAGACTGACCGGCGAAGCACGAGGGCGCATTAACGCCGGTTAAGCCCTCCGCCTCATCGACGGTCTAAGCTGGTCGGGCTGTTGGGTGTTGGGAGGGGGCCGCTCGCGTGATCGGGTTCTCTGCCGGCGGATCAACGCGCTTGTCAGATGTTTCCATGGCGCCACTGCCCGGGTGACGATCGCCATACTGAGTTGATCGAAATCAAATCCCGGAGCACAGGTTAGACGATAGGATGACAAAATTCCACAATTCGACCGCAGCACTGGCCCTCAAGCGGCCTGTTCGTGCGACCGGAACGGACGCCCATGGTCCGGAAAGGGATTCCATGTGTCCGGCCGTTCTGAAAGCTGCGCCGCCGACGCTGACACAACAGTTCGAGGTTCAAACAGCGTGGAGCCGTCTCGCTGTCGACGGCTTGCCGGCGGCGATCCGGCAGAATGCACGGCTGTTCGGTTCCGGGTCGCAGATCGTCCATGAAGGTGATGAAGTCCCCGCCGTGATCTGCGTTGTTGGCGGCTGGATTGGCTTGTCGAAATCACTTGACGACGGCGAAACGCAACTCGTCGATCTCATTCTGCCTGGCGAGTTCATATTTGCGCTCGGCGCGGATCGGTTCACATCCGCACTGCAGGTCGAAGCGATCACCGATTGCGTCGTCGCGACCATTCCTTCGGCGCAATGGACACAGTTGAAGATGGCCACGCCCGAACTTGAAAGCCTTCGGCAGGCCCTTTCCGGGGCATCACGCGCGCGGATCGCCGAGCGCATGCTGCGATTGGGTCGCGGCAGTGCGGAGATGCGCATCGCCCATGCGCTGTTGGAGCTTTGCCTCCGACTGCGCGCCATCGGCGACGGCGCTGACCGAACCTTTCATATTCCTTTGACGCAGCAGCAACTGGGCGAGTTTACCGGCCTTTCATCGGTGCATGTCTGCCGTACGCTGCGCAGGTTGGAGCGCAACGGCATCATCGATGTGGCAGATCATATGGATGTGCGTGTGATCAACTCCGCGCGCCTGGCGGAGATCGCCAAAGTCGATTTGAACCATTTGTGCGAGGAGATCCTGCCGGACTGTGAGCCAATGTGACCGAGCTGCCGCCGCGCGGCGCGGCTATCGCGTTTCAACGATTTCTCCCAGTGCCTGTCCGGCAAGCTGCTCCGATGCGTTTTCAGCGATGTCGCCGACCGAGACGATCCCCACCAGCCTTTCTCGCCGGTCAAGAACCGTCAGGCGCCGAACCTGGTGATCACCCATGATTCCCGCAACCGTCTGGATCGTCTGATCGGGATCGCAGTGGACGACCTGTCTTGTCATCACCGCTTCCACCGGTCCCGATTGCTGCCATGGCAGGCTCAAAACAAGATCGCGGTCTGTGACGATGCCGACCACGTTCCCTTGACGATTGACGACCGGCAACACGCCGACATTGAACTTGCGCATCAATCCTGCGGCCATGCCGATCGACTCGGTCGGCCCGATTGTGTTCACCGGTTTGGACATGATCTGGTGGACCAACATCTCTTCGCCGCCCTTAACCGAAGGTTTGTTCCGATCTTTTCAGGCCAATCATACTGGCCATCGACGCCCCGATCCGGGATTGAATGCGCCATCAGCATCGGGCGCGTTCCGTTTTCGATCAGCCTGCGGGTTGTACCGCCAAGCAGTCGCTGACGTGGCCACCAATGGCCATGGGCGCCGCATCACGTCGACACAAGCCGTGCCTGGAGCGAACGCACCAAACCGGTCTCAGCTTTCGGCACGGACTTCGATCTTCTTGCTCGGTTTCCGTGCCTCCGGCCTTTTGGGCAGATGCACGGTGAGCACGCCGTTCCTGAACCCGGCTTCGATCCTGTTCTGGTCGACCCCCTCAGGGATGGCGATCGTGCGGCGGAATGAGCCGTAGCGGCGTTCGGCGAGATAGTGTTCGCCTCCCTTGTCGCCTTCTTCGCGTTCCTGCTTCTTCTCGCCGCTCACCGTGAGCGTGCTGTCGGTCACGCGAACATCAATGTCCTCTTCGGCCATGCCCGGCAATTCGGCACTGATCTCGACCTCGTCGTCCTTGTCGATCACGTCGATGGTTGGCAGGCGCCAGGAAAAGGCGGTGGCACTTCGATGTCGCGGCCAATTCCATCGGCGGCGAAACGGGCCAAGCCTGGTACCGGGATAGAAATCCTCGAACAGTTCGTCGATCTCGTCGCGAAGGTTCCAGATCGAGTCCCAAGCGTGCTCGGAAACCGCACGGCTTTCTTTGACTCCAGTCTTGGCGGGAGTGGTCTCGGACTTGTCAGGCATCATCTTGTCTCCTTTCGGTCCCGTGGACCCAGAAAAGGGCTGCTTGTGCTTGATACTGGCTCCATCGTCCGGCTGCATTAACCAGGGTTAATCGGGCTTCCGATCGGGCAAACAGCGAGATTGATCGGCGTTAAGGCAAGAAGGCGCGATGGCGTGTCACTGGTTGGCGGTGGTACTCACAAGTTCGCGATTGCCCGGGCCTGTGGCAGAAATCATTGAAGGCCGAAGAAGCGAAGGCCAAGCCATGCCTGACGACGTGTCGATCCGTGACCCCTTCGCGTTGACGGTGCGGGACGTTGAAGAGGGGCTCGCAACCGTCATTGACCGGGGCCTCGACAGTGTCGAGGTCGAACGGCGGCAGGGGATCTGCGGGCCAAACCAACTGCGCCGGCATGACACCAAGAGCATCTGGTCCATCCTTCTGCATCAGTTCCGTTCGATCATCGTGTGGTTGCTGGCGATCGCTTCGGCCTTCTCGTTCGTTATCGGTGACAACGCCGAAGGCGCGGCGATCATCGTGGTTCTCGTCATCAATGCGGCGATCGGATTCTTCACCGAACTGCGGGCCGCTCGGTCCATGGAGGCTTTGTTGCGCATCGCCGACGTGCGCACGCGCGTGCGGCGCAATGGCGTTGTCCGGCCAGTCAATGCTGAGGAACTGGTGCCCGGAGACGTTGTCATACTCGATGCCGGCGATGTGGTGACCGCCGATCTGCGGCTGGTTGAAGCTTTCAATCTTCAGAGCGATGAGTCCGTGCTGACCGGTGAATCCATACCGGTCGTCAAGCAGACCGTGGCCATCGATGCCGAAACCATGATCGGCGATCGCGCCAATATGGCCTTCAAGGGCACGGCCATCACGCAAGGGACCGGTGAGGGCATCGTCGTTGCAACCGGCATGAATACGGAGATCGGGCGCATCAGCGCGTTGGCGCAGAAGGCCGATGCCGAAGTCCCGCCACTCGAACGACGGCTCGACCGTTTGGGTCGCCGTCTGGTCTGGCTGGCGCTTGTGCTGGCCACGTTGACGATCGGTGTGGGTGTTTGGCGCGGTCACCCGCTGACGGAGATGATCCAGACCGGGGTGGCGCTGGCCGTTGCGGCGGTGCCCGAAGGCCTGCCCATCGTCGCAACGCTCAGCCTCGCTCGCGGCATGTGGCGGATGGCGGCACGCAACGCCCTGATCACCCAGCTTTCCTCGGTCGAGACGCTCGGTGCGACAACGATCATCCTGACCGACAAGACCGGAACACTGACCGAAAACCGCATGACGGTGGTCCGGTACCTTTTGGCGGATCGCGACATCGACGTCGACCGGCACGATGACGAGGTGCTGCTTCAGATCGAAGGAACCGGGATCAGCCCAAACCAGGATCAGGCGCTCGGTTGGGCCCTGATGATCGGCGCCTTGTGCAACAATGCCGAACTGGGGGATGGCACCGACGACGCGCAATCCGGCGATCCGATGGAAGTCGCCCTGCTCGGCATCGCTCATGCGGCCGGTCATGATGGGGCATCGCCGCGCGACCGGTATGTGCGCGTCGGCCAGCATGCGTTCGATGCCGATCGCAAGATGATGGCCACCGTCCACCGGGACGATGGTTGCAACCTCTACGCTGTCAAAGGCGCGCCGGAAGCCGTCATCGCCGTCTGCAGCCATGTTCTGGCCGTTGATGGATCGCGGCGGCTCGACCAGGCGACACGGCGATCTTGGTATGATCGCAATGGAGCTGCGGCCGGTGACGGCTTGCGCCTGCTGGCGCTGGCGATGAAACACGCCGACACGCCAAACGCCGATCCCTATTCGAACTTGACGCTCGTCGGCCTGGTCGGGTTCGCCGACCCGTTGCGCGATGACGTGCCGGAGGCGATCGCGGACAGCCTGAGGGCTGGCGTCCGGGTCGTCATGCTCACCGGCGACCATGCCGGCACTGCCGCCAGGATCGCCCGGGATGCGGGGCTTGGCGACGACCATATGACGGTGATCGAGGGCCGCGAACTGGCCGGCTTCGATCCGCACACCGCCGATGGGGAGGAGCGACAGCGCATTCTTGATGCGGATGTCTTTGCGCGGGTGTCGCCGGAAACCAAGCTGACGCTTGCCGCGCTCTATCAGCAAAGCGGTCATGTGGTCGCGATGACGGGCGATGGCGTCAATGACGCGCCGGCGCTGAAAAAGGCTGACATCGGCATCGCCATGGGCCGGCGCGGCACGCAGGTCGCCCGCGAGGCGGCCGACATGGTTCTCAAGGACGACGCGTTCGGGAGCATCATCGCGGCCATGCATCAGGGGCGCGTGATTTTCGACAACATCCGCAAATTCGTCGTCTATCTGCTGAGCTGCAATGTCAGTGAGGTTCTGGTTGTTGGCCTTGCTGTCGGTGCCGGCTTGCCGGTGCCGCTGCTGCCGTTGCAGATCCTGTTCCTCAATCTGATCACCGACGTCTTTCCGGCATTTGCCCTGGGTCTTGGACGCGGCGACGCCGACGTCATGCGTCAGCCGCCCCGTGATCCAAGCGAACCGATTGTCGATCGTCCCCGCTGGGCACTGATCGCGATGCTCGGCAGCGTGATTACCGCCGCGACGTTGACCACCTTCGCGCTGGCCCTGTTCTGGCTCGAACTGAAACCGGCAGATGCCGTCACCGTTGCATTCCTGACCCTGGCTCTGGGTCAGCTTTGGAACGTCTTCAACATGCGAACGCCCGGAAGCGGAGTTCTGATCAACGAGGTGACCGGCAATCGCTATGTCTGGATGGCGCTTGTGTTGTGCTCCGGTCTGATCGCCCTCGCGTTGGGACTGACCGGCCTGTCCGACCTGCTCGGCCTGCCGTTTCCCGGCCTGCAAGGGTTGGCCCTTGCATGCGCCATGAGCTTTGTTCCGCTCGTCATCGGCCAGTTGATGCTGGCAACGCCCCTGGCGTCCCGTCTTGCGGCAACCGCCGGCAAGGCAACGACCCGGCCTTCGGCTCAGTCGGTCCTGGCGAAGTAGGCGACTGCCAGCGCGGGCGTGCCGATCTGCGGATAATCGCTTTCGGGAATGTCGATGCCGAAACGGGTGTGCAGAGCCGTGACCAGATTGAGCACATCCATGGAATCGAGTTCGAGATCATCCTGGATATGATCGTCATCGCCGACGGTTTCCGGTGCGATGTCGGGCGCCACCTTCGCCAGTTCTTCCAGAAAGGCGGCTCGGATTTCATCGGGTGTCATAACGCCTCCGGCGATTGCATGTGGGCCTCGAATTCGACGAGAAACTTTGCCGCCTGCCGACCGTCACAAACCCGATGGTCAACGGAAACGGTGACGGCGACGGTCTGGCGCGGTTCGACGGCATCGCCAATCACCCAGGGCCGACGCTGCGGCGCGCCGATGCCGACGAGCGCGACTTGCGGTGGAAAGATGACGCCCGACATGGCTTCCGCGCCCGCATCGCCCAGGGCCGAGATAGTGATGGTGCCCATGGTCATCTCCGAGCCGCGCAACCGGCCGGCGCGTGCCCGTGTGACCAGATCACGCATGTCCGCCATGATCGCATCGAGCCCCTTTTTGTGAGCGTCGATCAGCGCCGGCGCTACCAGACCGCCCCCGCGCAAGGCAATCGCGACCCCGGCATGGACCGCGTCCGACCGGTGGAATTCGTCATCGGTGAAATGGCCGTTTACCGTGGACACTTTGGCGGCGGCGAGGGCGCAGGCGCGCACGAACAAGGCGCCCATCAGGATGCGATTGGCCGGCGCGCGGTCGGCATTGGTCGTATCGAGCCATTCGGTCGCTGGCTGAAGATCAATCGTCTGACTGACATAGAAATGCGGGATTTCACGTTTGGATCGCGCCATCGCCGCAGCGATCGCCTTGCGCATCTCGACCAAGGGCGATGGTTTGACGGCCTCCGGCGCGGACACGGTGGCGGCACCGGTCTTGGCCTGTGCCGCACCGGCCGCGCCTTCAACATCGGCCATTTGGATCGCCCCGCCCAGACCGGTGCCGGTGACCGTTGCCAGATCAACGCCCAACTCGGCGGCACGCCGCCGCGCCGCGGGAGACGCCACATGACCTTGAGGCGGTTGGGCGACGGGCGTCGGCGCCGCCGCAGGGCGCGGCGGGGCTTCGACGACCATCGGCTCGACCGTCGGTGCCGGCGATGGCGGGGCGCCAGCGGGCTCGGCCGATGGCTCATCGGGCGTGGAAGCAGACATTGCCTCCGGAGCGGCCTCATCCTCGCCGACAATGACCGCCAGCGGCGCTCCCACCGGCAGTTTCTGACCCAGCTCGGCCTGAAGCTGATGCACCGTGCCGGCCTCGAATGTCTCGATCTCGATGGCGCCCTTCTGTGTTTCGACCACGGCGACAACATCGCCGCGCTTAACCGTATCGCCGGGATTGACCAACCACTCGACCAGCGTTCCGGCCTCCATGTCCGCGCCAAGCGACGGCATCGTGAACATGCCCATGTCAGCGCCCCATGACGGCCCTGGCGCCGTCGACAATGCTGCCGACCTGCGGAATGGCGGCGTCTTCAAGGTGCTTTGGATAGGGGATCGGCACCTCGGCCGCACAAACCCGGCCGACCGGCGCGTCCAGATGCCAGAAGCCCTTCTCCATGATCCGCGCCGAGATTTCGGCGGCCAGCGAACCCGAGCGCCAGCCTTCATCGACGATCAGCGCCCGCCGCGTGCGCGCCACCGACTCGACGATGGTTTCATCGTCCAGCGGGCGTAGCGAGCGCAGGTCGATCACCTCGGCCTCGATGCCCTCGTCGGCGAGCTGCCCGGCCGCTTCCAGCGTCTTGTGAAGCGAGCCGCCATAGGTGATCAGCGAAATGTCCGTCCCCGGACGCCGGATGGCCGCTCCGCTGATCGGTACGACGCCGGCATTCTTGTCGATCGGACCGGTGCGGTTGTAAAGCATGACGTTCTCGAAAATCAGCACCGGGTCTGGATCCTCGAGCGCCGTCCACAACATGCCGCGCGCATCCTCGATGGTTGCCGGAGCGAGGACCTTCAGACCGGGAATGTGCGCATACCAGCCCTCCAGCGAATGCGAGTGCTGCGCAGCAAGCTGCTTGCCGGCGCCGGTCGCCATTCGGATCACGAGCGGCACGTCGAACTGGCCGCCGGACATATGGCGTAAGGTCGCCGCCGTATTGAGAATCTGGTCGAGCGCCAGAAGGCTGAAATTGACGGTCATCAGTTCGACGATCGGTCGCATGCCAGCCGCAGCCGCGCCGATGCCGGCGCCTGTGAAGCCGGATTCCGAAAGCGGCGTGTCGCGTATGCGATCCTCGCCGAGCTCCGCCATCAGCCCCTTGGTCACGGCGTAGCAGCCGCCATAGGCACCGACATCCTCGCCCATCAGGAACACGCGATCGTCGCGCTCGATCGCTTCTCGGATCGCCCGTTTGACCGCCTCCCTGTAGGTGATTTCCTCGGTCTGGCCTGACGGCTTGGCCGGCACGGGCGGTGACGGCTGCGCACCGAGCACATGTTTTTCCAGGTCCTCGACCGGCTCCCACGTGCCTGCTTCGGCGAACGCGACGGCCTCCGTGATTTCGGCGTCGATGTCGGCCTCAATCTTTGCGATATCCGCTTCGCGGATCAGCTTGTTGTCCATCAGCCAACCCTGAAAGCGCACGATCGGACCCTTGCGGCGCCACTCTTCGACCTCGTTCTTGTCGCGATAGAGCTGGGCATCGAACATGGAATGGGCGCGGAAGCGGTAGGTGCGCGCTTCAAGGAACACCGGTGCGCCCGTCTCGCGGATGCGCTGAATGGCACGCCGCGCGGCCGCTTCCATCGCAACCACGTCCATGCCGTCAACGGCTTCCGAATGGATGCCGTAGCAAGCGGCTTTGGCGGAAATGTCGGTTTCGGCCTCCGTGCGTGCGAGCGCTGAGCCCATTGCGTAGTTGTTGTTCTCGCAGACGAACAACACCGGCAGGGCCCAAAGCTGCGCAAGGTTCATGGTTTCGTGAAACTCACCCTCGGCCACAGCGCCCTCGCCGAAGAAACAAGCGGTAACGCTATCCTTGCCCTGCATCCTGTCAGCCAGCGCCAGTCCGGCGGCCAGCGGCAAACCACCGCCGACGATCGCGTTGCCGCCGTAGAAATTGGTGGCCGCATCGAACAGGTGCATCGAACCCCCGCGACCGCCCGAACAGCCCTCGGCCTTGCCGTACATTTCGGCCATCACCGTGGTCATCGGCACGTCCCGCACCAGGGCATGGCCGTGCTCGCGATAGGTGGCAACGATGCGGTCCTCGGCGGTCAGCACCGGAATGATCCCGCTCGCAATCGCTTCCTCGCCGTCATAAAGATGCAGGAAGCCGCGAATCTTCTCTTGCGTGTAGAGTTCGGCGCATTTTTCCTCAAAGCGCCGGATGCGCACCATGTGCCGCAAAAGCCCCACCATATGCGCATGGTCGAGGCGCAGCTTGTCGATCACACTCATGTCTCGTCGGTCTCCAAAGTGGAAATGTCGCCTTCGGGCAGGCCCAGTTCGCGCGCCTTGAGCAGGCGGCGCATGATCTTGCCCGAGCGCGTCTTGGGCAGGGTCTTGCGGAAGACGATCTCGCGCGGCGCCACCGCCGGCCCCAGTTTCTTGCGGGCGTGACCGCGCACCGCGCGCTCCAGTTCCCCGGACGCCTTGAAACCCGGATTGAGCACGACATAGGCCTTGACGATCTCGCCGGCCGTTTCGTCAGGCACGCCAATGACCCCGGCCTCGGCGATCGCATCGTGCTCGATCAGGGCGCTTTCGACCTCGAAGGGTCCGATCAGGTGGCCGGACGATTTGATCAGATCATCGGCGCGGCCGACGAACCAGAAATAGCCGTCCTCGTCCTTCAGGGCGAGGTCGCCGGACAGATACCAGCCATTGGCAAAGCATTTGTCGTAGCGGGCCTGTTCGTTGAGGTAGCTGCGCATCATCGACGGCCAGCCGGGCCGCAGCGCCAACTCGCCGATCTCGCCGGGGGCGCATGTGCGCACCGTGCCGTTTTGGCGCTCGACGATGCCCGCTTCGATTCCGGGCAGCGGCTTGCCCATCGACCCGGGGCGGATGTCCATCGCCCTGGTGTTGGCGATCATGATGCCACCGGTCTCGGTCTGCCACCAATTGTCATGGAAGGGCAGGCCGAAGACCTGATGGCTCCACACGACCGCTTCCGGATTGAGCGGTTCGCCGACGCTGGCAAGGAACTTCAGCGACGAAAAATCGTAAGGCCGGGCCGCCTCGACGCCGGCGCGCATCATCATGCGGATCGCCGTCGGTGCCGAATACCAGACCTGGACCTTTTCGCGCTGCACGGTCTGGTACCAGCGTTCGAGATCGAACTCGGCCTCGTCGACGATCATGGTCACACGGTTCACCAGCGGCGCGATGATGCCGTAGGATGTTCCGGTGACCCAGCCCGGATCGGCCGTGCACCAATAGACCGTGCCCGGTGTCAGCTCGAGCGCATTGCGCCCCGAAAAGGCATGATAGAGCACCGCTTTGTGCACATGCACGGCGCCCTTGGGCTTGCCGGTCGTTCCCGAGGTGAAATGGATCAACGCACGGTCTTCGGGCTTTGTGTGGACGACCTCGAACTCAGGCGATGCGCCGGCGAGCGCCGGGCCGAGCGCGACACAGCCATCAGGCGCCTCGTCGCCGACGACCAGAACAAGCTTCAGGGACGGAATCTGGTCACGCCAGGCAGCGATCTTGCGCTTGTAGAGCGCGCCGGTGGTCAAGAGCACATTGGCCCTGCCGATCTCCATGCGCGTCCGGATCGGCTCCGGGCCGAAGGCGGAAAAGAGCGGCGTGAAAATCATCCCGGCTTTAAGCGTGCCGATCGCCGCGGCATAGAGTTCGGGCACCCGGCCCATCAGCGCAAACAGGCTGTCACCGGGTTCAAGGCCGTGGTCGTTCAGCAGGTTGGCAAAGCGCGACGACAGATCAGCCATGTCGGCATAGGTCAAAATCCTCACGCTGCCGTCCTTGCCGAACCAGCGCATGGCAACCGCATCACCATTGCCGCCCAGCACGTGGCGGTCGGCGGCCTCGTAACCGATGTTGAGCGCGCCATCGGGCAGACCGTCCAGCATCGCCAGCGCCTGGTCCCAATCAAAACCCGCCCGCATGGCGTCGCGGTCGGCCATGACCGCAGCGGCCCGGTCGGTGTCGCTCTTGCGTATGATCGTTTGCATACATCGGTTCTCCCGCACGGCCCAAGTCTATCGCCGACGGCGCCCCCCGACGTTGACCGATGTTAAGGCGGGTCGTCTGCCTTCTGTGCATGCTTGCGTCATGCAAAGGTTCGACGATCGACGGGATGCCGGCGAGCAATTGGCCGAGCGCCTCGCTGCCTTGGATTTGCACGCGGCGATTGTTGTCGCCCTGCCTCGGGGCGGCGTGCCGGTCGCAGCGCCGGTCGCCGCACGGTTCGGCATCCCGCTTGACGTGCTGCTGATCCGCAAGATCGGTGTGCCCGGGCATCGCGAACTGGCCATCGGCGCGGTTTCCGATGGCCGCGATATGCAGATCGTGCTCAATGACGATGTCGTTGAGCGCCTTGGCCTCTCGCATGCCGATGTCATGGCCTTGGCCAAGCGCGAACTGCCGGAGATCGAGCGTCGCCGCAGGCTCTATTTCGCCGATCATCCACCCGAACCGCTCGCCGGCAGAACCGTGATCCTCGTCGATGACGGGGTCGCCACGGGTGCAACGGCACGCATGGCGTTGCGTCTCGTGCGTCAGCAGGATCCGCTGCAGATCATCCTGGCGCTACCGGTGGCGCCATCATCCAGCGTCGCCGAACTTGGCGCCGAGGCCGATGCGGTCATCTGCCTCCACCAGCCGGAGCCCTTCCACGCGGTCGGTGCCCACTACCGGAAATTTGATCAGATCGATGACCGTTCGGTCACGGACATTCTGCGCCGATGTCGTGCAGCGTGCGCGACAAGGAGTCCGGGCAAAGTCCCGCTGGTCGCTGCGTCGGACCCGCAGGTGCCAAAACAAAACCCGGTGAACGTCGACCACAACGAACCAAAAGGGGATGCAGCCTGATGACGGGCGCTGTCCGACGGCTTCGCCAAACACTGGTCGCCGCGGTATGCTTGGCCATGATCCTGGCGATGCCGGCACTTGCCGCTGCCGCTTCCTTGACCATCCTGATCGATCTCTCCGATCAGCGCATGACCGTGAGCGATGAGTCAGAAGTTCTGCACTTTTGGGCCGTTTCGACCGCGCGGTCCGGCTATTGCACACCGGTGGGCACCTACCGGCCGATCCGTCTGGAGCGCATGTGGTATTCGACGATCTATGACAACGCGCCGATGCCACACGCGATCTTTTTCCACGGCGGCTACGCCATCCACGGGACCACCGAGATCGCCAGTCTTGGCCAACCCGCTTCGCACGGCTGCGTCAGGTTGCACCCCGACCATGCGCGAAAACTGTTCGAACTCGTTCTGGTTCACGGGCGCGATGCGACAAGGATCGTGATCCGGCGGTAACGCCGTCAGGTTGGAGATTGTCGCGGTTGTTCTGTTGCCGCAAGTTCCTCCACTGGCGGCCGCTTGACCGATGTTAACGCGCCGCGGCCGGCAAACACGCATGTTCTCCCCGATTGTATCCACAGTTCGCAGGAGGAGAATGCCAATGGGAATGGTCGACTCGAAGATCGCGCTCGTCACCGGTGCAGCAGCCGGGATCGGCCGCGCAACGGCGCTCAAATTCGCCGAAGAAGGGGCAAAGGTCGTCGTCTCCGATATCAATGTCGAGGGTGGCGAGGAGACGGCCCGGATGATCGCGGATGCGGGCGGAGATGCGTTCTTCGTGGCCTGCGACACGGCCGACGCCGAACAGGTCGAAGCACTGGTCGCCAAAACGGTTTCAACCCACGGTCGCGTCGATTGCGCGTGCAACAATGCCGGCATCGAGGGCAAGATCATGCCGCTGGTCGAGCAGCCGATGGACAATTACGATCGCATCATGGCGGTCAATGCGCGAGGCACTTTCCTGTGCATGAAGGCCGAGATCGCCGCAATGCTGAAGACGGGCGGTGGCGCGATCGTCAATCTCGCCTCGGTGGCCGGGCTGATCGGTTCTGCCGGCCTGTCGCCCTATGTCGCATCCAAGCACGCCGTCAACGGCATGACCAAGAACGCCGCGCTGGAATACAGCAATCAAGGAATTCGCGTCAATGCGGTCTGTCCGGGTGGGATCGACACGCGCATGCTCGATTCGCTCGCCGACCAGATCAGCGAGGGCGCGCAGGACTCCCACCAACTGCTCGATCCGCTGCATCCGATCGGACGGATTGGATTGCCTGACGAGGTGGCCGAACTGATCGTCTGGCTGTCCTCTTCAAAGGCGTCCTTCGTCACCGGCGTGAACATGCCCGTCGATGGCGGTTATGTCGCTCAATAGGGTCGCCGAAAACGCACTGCACGGTTTGACCGATCAAAGGCCGGAGAGCACGCACGTCATCTCGCGCACAGCAAGTTGATGTTCCTGCGAATCGACCGGTGAGATAGTCGTTGGGATGCCGTTGAACAGCGGTTTCGATGCACGATCCGAACTATCGAAAGGCTCGGGTAACTTTGCACGGCCGATCCGGCCGGGGAGGGGGCTGGTGCGGGATCAAAGCCCGCTCGCCGAGAGTGGGCGATGTGCGGCGAAAGGGCGAAACGACGCCACAACCGTTGTGCGGTAATCGTGCACAATCGTGGTGCGGCGGAAAACAGATGGAAACAAAAACAGCGATTGCGGCCTGCAAAGGCGAAAAATGGCTCCCCAGGCAAGATTCGAACTTGCGACCGATCGATTAACAGTCGAGCGCTCTACCGCTGAGCTACTGGGGAAAACTCGAATGCCGGCGGCTATATCAAACGCACCGTGGTGTTGAAAAGGGGTAAATTTGCGGTCCATGCGGCCTGCGGTGCTTTTTTTTTGCCGCTTGTGCCTTGAACGAACCGGCGCGGGCACTCACGTCAACGGCGTCGTGCGATTCGCCTCCGGTTCACGGAGGTGCCGGCCCGACGATGACGGATGCGATTGCGATGGACGAGCACAACCGGTCCGCCGAAAGACCCCCGGCCGGCACCCCGGACGCCGCCGACGACGCGCTGTCTCGTGTGGGCGAAGGCGCCGGTCGCCGCCCTGTCTACCGGCTGTTCGGGCGCGAATTTCCAAAGCCCGGCTCGCGCCGCGCGCGGCTGGCTCTAGGCGCTGCGCTCAGCGTTCTTGGCGTGTTCGGATTTCTGCCGGTCCTCGGCTTCTGGATGATCCCGCTGGGCCTTTTCATCCTGTCGCACGAACTGCATCCCCTGCGCCGCATCCGGCGCCGGCTTGCCGTGCGCCGGGGTCGCAAGCGTTCGGGCACGGCGCGGAACTGAGGGCGCGCCCGCGAAAAAACCGCGCACAGGCCGCGCTTTGCGTCTTTGGCTGCTTGTCGGCGCAAAAACCCTCTGTTAACACGGCGCGCGATACGCAAGTGGCGCCATGGCCTCGTGGCGGAGTGGTTACGCAGAGGACTGCAAATCCTTGTACCCCGGTTCGATTCCGGGCGAGGCCTCCAACCTTTTCGTGCGCGGCGATCCGTGCCCGTCGGGCCGGTGATCCGCCACGGTGTGGAACGTTCACGCGCGCAATGCCTGAAACGGGACGATTGAGATGGGCCAGGATTTCTCCGAACTGCGGCGCGCCATGGTCGACAGCCAGGTCCGGCCCAGCGATGTGACCGACATCGCGATCATCGAGGCGATGCTGACCGTGCCGCGCGAGGCGTTCGTGCCGGCCCGTCAGCGTCCGTTTGCCTATCTCGACGACGACATTTTGCTCAATGAGGGCGCCGACGTGCCACGCTACATGATGGACCCGGCGCCGTTCGCCCGGCTGGTCCAGCTTGCGGAGATCGGCCCCGGTGACCTTGTCCTCGATGTCGGCTGCGGGCTTGGCTATTCCTCTGCCATCTTGTCGTGCCTGTGCGGCGCGGTGATCGCGCTGGAGAGCGACGAGGCGCTCGCCGCCCAGGCGACCGAGGCGCTTGGCGACAACGGGTTCGACAGCGTCGCCGTGGTGCCCGGGCCGCTTCATGAAGGGCTGGTCGGCGAGGGGCCGTACGATGTGATTTTCATGGCCGGTGCGGTCGATGCGGTGCCGCCGGCGCTGCTGGACCAGCTCAAGCCCGGGGGCCGCCTCGTGGTCGTTGAGGGCCATGGACCGACCGGTTTTGCGATGCTGCATATTCGCGATGATGAGGGCGTCCTGTCCCGCCGCCGCGCGTTCAACGTTGCGGCCAAGCCTCTGCCCGGTTTTGCAACCGAAGCCGAATTCGCGTTCTGAGCGGTTCCGTGCGATCGGCCCGGTATGCGTTGCCAATCGGCAACAGCGCTTTCAAAAGCCCGGGCGTCATACTTTGTTAACTTGCCGCGCCCGGGCCGCCACTTCTATTTGGGCGCGGTGTGGCTATGTTCGCCTGAACGGGCATGGGTGGGCCAAGCGCGAACAGGAGACGTTGATGCGTCGAGTTTGGATTACGGGTCTTGTGGTGTTGTCGGTGGCGGCGATGCCGCTGCCCGCTTGGGCGGCCGATACCATTCATGGCGCGCTCGCCAAGGCCTATGAGAACAATGCCCAGCTCAATTCGGCACGCGCCGGCCTGAGGGTGACCAATGAGGGCGTTCCGCTGGCGAGGTCCGGCATGCGGCCCCGCGTCACCGGCACGTCCGGCATTGTCTATTCCTCCGATTCACGCGGCGGACCGATGACCGGGCGCGGACAGGGGCAGGTCAGCTTCGGCATCGAGATCAACCAGGCAATCTTCGACGGGTTCCAGACGCGCAACAATGTCCAGGCGGCCGAAGCGGGCGTGCGCGCCGAACGGCAGAACCTGCGCAACACCGAACAAAATGTGCTGTTCGACACCGCCCAGGCCTATATGGACGTGGTCCAGAACCGCCAGATCGCGAACCTGCGGGCGCGCAACCTGGAGTTCCTGCAGGAGCAGCTTCGCGCCGCCCGCGCGCGCTTTGAGGTCGGCGAGGGCACCCGCACCGATGTCGCCCAGGCCGAGGCGAGCCTGGCCGGCGCCCGGGCCCAGTTGACGGCGGCACGCGCTTCGGTCGGCTCGAGCGAAGCGGTCTACCGCCAGTTGACCGGTGTGAGTCCCGGGGCCTTGTCGCCGGCACAGCCGCTGTCGCGCCTGCTCCCCAATTCGCTTGACACCGCCTATGCGACGGCATTCTCCGGCCACCCGGCGATCAAGGTGCGCGATGCGCTGGTCGATTCGAGCCTTTTCAGCGTCAAGGCGGCGGAAGGCGCCTTCCTGCCGCAGATCGGACTGAACGCCTCGCTCTCCCAGGCCTCGACATCAACCAGTCAGGGCTCGACGTCCGGCACCGCTGCATCGATCGGAGCGCAGGTGACCGTGCCCATCTATCAGGGCGGCCAGGCCAGCGCCACGGTGCGCCAGCGCAAGGAAGAACTCGGCCAGGCCCGGATCGACATTGATGTGGCGCGCGATCAGGTCCGCGCGGCGGTCGCTTCGGCTTGGACCCAGCTTGAAGCCTCGCGCGCCTCGCTGAGCGCCAACCAGGAATCGGTGCGCGCGTCGCAACTGGCGCTCAATGGCGTCATCGAAGAGCGCAATGTCGGCCAGCGCACCACGCTCGATGTGCTCAACGCCCAGGCGACCGTGCTCGATGCGCAAGTCGCGCTGGTTCAGGCCCAGCGCAATCTCGTCGTCTCCTCCTATGCGCTGGGCTCGTCCGTCGGTCGCCTGACCGCCTCGCGCCTGGGTCTGAACGTGCGCCAGCACGATCCCGAGGAGCATTACAATGCCGTCAAGGATCTGTGGTACGGATTGCGCACGCCAGACGGACGCTGACCCGGTTGTCCGCTGGCTGCCACGCATTCCTGTGAATGCCGGCGCAATCGCATAACCCGGGATTCTCATTGCCCGGACGGTTGGCTAATGTCGGGTCAGTGATTCGCAAATGCGCAGCGGGACGACACATATTATGGGCCAACCCAACCCGACGGACGATCAGCCTTCCATGGACGACATCCTGTCGTCGATACGCCGGATCATCGAGCGCAGTGACGGCCAGAACGCGGAGCCCGACCGGCCGCAGCCCGCAGAGGTTTCCGCGCCGCAGACGGCAGGGCGTACTCCGGCGGGCGGCATGCCTGCCGACGATGTCGCAGCAGATCGCCCGCCGATGAGCCGCTCTGACCTGGACAGTTTCGCCGACGCGCTGGACGCGCGCGCGCCGGAGACGTTTGAAGGCCGCGAACGTGTCATCGATGCCACCAATGGTGTCGGGTCGGCAAACGGCAAGTATGAAGCGCGCTTTTCGGAAGATGACAGCCGCGCCTTTGCCCAGGTTGCCAGCGTCCTGTCGGCGACGGCCGGTGAACTGCGTTCGGTTGAGCAAGTGGAGCCGGCGCCTCCGGCCGTGCTTGCTGACGCCACGGACCCCGAACCGCCTTCCGGAGGTGTCTCCGATGCGAGCACCGGCAGCGTGAGCACGACATCGGCCCTGGAGCCGCTGATCTCCAGCGAAGTGAGCCGCTCGGTCGAGACGTCGTTTGGCGAATTGTCCGAAACGCTCAAGGCCAAGGCCGGTCGCGATCTCGAAGCGATGACCGAACAGATGCTTCGGCCCATGCTTGCCGAATGGCTGGACGACAATCTGCCCTCCATGGTTGAGCGGCTGGTGCGCGCCGAGATCGAGCGGATCGCGCGCGGCGACCCGCGCCAGGATTGATCGGGCAAGACCGATCGGACAGGGCGGATCGGGCGACGGTTTCGCCGCTGCCGCCGCTTTGTTGACAGGGCCGGGCGCATCCGGTTTACAGCGGCGGGATTTCTCCCGGCGCGAACGGAACCATTCTCATGCTGGACAAGAATTTTGACGCCCCGCGCGTCGAGCCGCGCATTGCCGAAATGTGGGACATGGCGAACGCCTTTGCCGCCGGTGCCGGCGCGCGCGAGGACGCCGATCCCTATTGCGTCGTCATTCCGCCGCCCAACGTCACCGGCTCACTGCATATGGGCCATGCGCTTAACAACACGCTGCAGGACATTTTGATCCGGCACCAAAGGATGCTCGGCAACAATGTGCTGTGGCAACCGGGTATGGACCATGCCGGCATCGCCACGCAAATGGTCGTCGAGCGCCAGCTTGCGGAGAGCGGCGAGAACATGACGCGGCGCGAGATGGGCCGCGAGAGGTTCGTCGAACGCGTCTGGCAGTGGAAGGACGAATCCGGCGGCCAGATCTTCAACCAGCTCAAGCGGCTGGGCGCGTCGTGCGACTGGTCGCGCGAACGCTTCACCATGGATGACGGCCTGTCCGAGGCGGTGCTCGAAGTCTTCGTGCGGCTTTACAAGGAAGGGCTGATCTATCGCGGCAAGCGGCTGGTCAACTGGGACCCGAAGTTCGAAACCGCGATCTCCGACCTCGAAGTCGAGAACATCGAGGTCGACGGCCATATGTGGCACTTCAAATATCCGCTCGCGGACGGCGCGACCTATGAGTATGTCGAAAAGGACGAGGACGGCACCGTCACGCTGCGCGAGACGCGCGATTACATCTCGATCGCCACGACCCGGCCCGAGACGATGCTCGGCGACGGCGCGGTGGCGGTCCATCCCGATGACGAGCGCTACGCACCGATCGTCGGCAAGCTGTGTGAAATTCCCGTCGGGCCCAAGGAGCATCGACGCCTGATCCCGATCATCACCGACGAGTATCCGGACCCGGACTTCGGCTCCGGCGCGGTCAAGATCACCGGCGCGCATGATTTCAACGACTATGAGGTCGCCAAGCGTGGCGGCATCCCGATGTACCGGCTGATGGATGTGCGCGGTGCCATGCGCACCGATGGCGCGCCCTATGCCGAGGCCGCGGCGATTGCCGGCGCGGTGGCACGCGGCGAACGCACGCTCGATGAAGCCGAAGCGGACGCGATCAACCTGGTGCCCGACGATCTGCGCGGGCTCGACCGGTTTGAGGCGCGCAAACAGGTGATCGATCAGATCACCGGCGAGGGGCTGGCGGTGATGACAACCGACGAGGAGGGTAATGCGATCCCCTTCGTCGAGTCAAAGCGCATCATGCAGCCCTTCGGCGACCGAAGCCATGTCGTCATCGAGCCCATGCTCACCGACCAGTGGTTCGTGCGCGCCGATGTCCTGGCGCAGCCGGCCATTGAATCGGTGCGCGCGGGCCGCACACAATTTGTGCCCAAGAGCTGGGAGAAGACCTATTTCGACTGGATGGAGAACATCCAGCCCTGGTGCGTGTCGCGGCAGCTCTGGTGGGGCCATCAGATCCCGGCCTGGTACGGATCGGACGGCACCGTGTTCGTCCAGCGGACCCAGGACGAGGCCGAGGCCGAGGCACGTGCCCATTATGGTGATGACGTCGATCTGAAGCGCGATCCCGACGTGCTCGACACCTGGTTTTCCTCGGCGCTCTGGCCGTTTTCGACGCTTGGCTGGCCGGACAAGACACCCGAGCTTGCGACCTATTATCCGACCTCGGTTCTGGTCACCGGCTTCGACATCATTTTCTTCTGGGTCGCCCGGATGATGATGATGGGCCAGCATTTCATGAAGGATGATCAGGGCGCGGCCATCGAACCGTTCCACACGGTCTATGTGCACGCGCTGGTGCGCGACAAGCACGGCGCCAAAATGTCCAAGTCAAAGGGCAATGTCATCGATCCGCTGGAGCTGATCGACGAATATGGCGCCGACGCGCTGCGCTTCACGCTTGCCATCATGGCCGCGCAGGGGCGCGACGTGAAGCTCGATCCGGCGCGGGTCGCCGGCTACCGCAATTTCGGCACGAAACTCTGGAACGCCACGCGCTTTGCCCAGATGAACGGCGTCGCGCATGCTCCCGGTTTCCGGCCCCAAGACGCTCAACTGACGATCAATCGCTGGATCCTCACCGAGCTTGGCCGGACGGTCGGCGAGGTCTCGCAAGGCATCGAGACCTACCGCTTCAACGAGGCGGCCGGTGCGCTCTACAAATTCGTCTGGAACAATTTCTGCGACTGGTATCTGGAACTGCTCAAGCCGGTCTTTGCCGGCGAAGATGAGGACGCCAAGGCCGAGGCGCGCGCCTGCGCCGCCTTCGCGCTCGATGAAATCTACAAGCTGCTGCATCCGTTCATGCCGTTCATGACCGAGGAACTGTGGGCGCTGACCGGCAGCCGCGACGGGCTTTTGTGCCACGCCGCCTGGCCGGCGCCGGCGCTGGAAGACGATGCCGCCGCCGACGAGATCAACTGGCTGGTCGAACTGGTCTCCGGTATCCGCTCGGTGCGCGCCGAAATGAACGTGCCGCCATCGGCCAGGGCGCCGCTGATCGTCGTTGGCGCCAATGAGACGACATGCGCCCGGCTCATCCGCCACGACCCGGCGATCAAGCAACTGGCCCGCGCCGAAGACATTGTCATCGAGAGCGCAGCACCCAAGGGGGCGGCCCAGATCGTTGTGCGCGAGGCGACCATTTGCCTGCCACTCGGCGGCTTGATCGACATCGCCGCCGAGAAGGCGCGGCTCGAAAAGGCGATCGCCAAGGCGCGGGACGAGATCGCGCGCCTGGAGAAGAAGCTGGCCAACGAAAAATTCGTGGCCAACGCCAAGCCGGATGTGGTGCAGGCCGAACGCGACAAGCTGGCCGAAGCAATCCCTGCGCTGGAGAAACTTGACGCGGCGCTGGCGCGAATCACCGATATCTGAACCGCCGCGACAGGGCATTTACGCACACGTAAGGGTCACTTCGCGAAAAAGGGCCGGATTGTGACGCTTTTGCAACAGTAAGCGTTGTGGCGGCCCAAATTGCCGCCAATTGCGTTTTTTGCATGAAAATTTTCGGTTTTTTCACGGGCAGGCGCCGTCATTGCGCGTTCAAGCACCGTGTTTTACCCGGCGGGCACCGGCCTCTTCTTGACGGGTGGCGACGGCGCGCCCTGCGCGCTTCGATTGTGCTTGATCTGTCCGCGGCGTTTCGGTCACAACAAATCAAAGCATAAGTTTGGAGGGATCCCATGGGTGGGGCATTCAGGGTTTTTATTGCCGGTTTTGCCGGTGCAGCGATCACGGTCGCCTCGGCCCAAGCCGGCGGCTTTTCGCGCGGCACCGCCGACACCGACATCCTCTTTGAAGAGGGCAATTTCAGCATGCGCGCCGGCGCGACGGCCGTTGCGCCCCAGCGCGGCTACTCAACGATCAACGGCGTTGCGGCGACCGATCCGAACTATACGAACACCTATTATGTGCCGACGGGCGCCATCAAGCTGAACCTGACCGACAATGCGCGCTGCGCCGGCACCTACACGCAGCCCTACGGCGCCAGCTCATCGTATGGACCGCAGGCGATCGCGGCCGGCCTCATCGACGGTTCGGGCCTTGTCAGCCGCGATTTCACGACCGATGAATTCGGCCTGACATGCGCGTTGATGTTCAACGATGTCGGTTCGTTCAGCGTCGGCTCCGGGCGTCTGTCGCTGATCGGCGGTGTTTTCATCGAGAACTTCACCTATGCCGAGGTCGTCCAGTTCCAGGGCGCGGTGATCACCGGCGCGCTTCTGGCGGCGGGACAGCCGGCCCTTGTGGCCGGCGCCATCGGCGGCACGCTGAACGGCACCCAGGGCACGCTGTCCTTCGATGGCGGCTACAATCCCGGCTATCGTTTCGGCATCGCCTATGAGATTCCCGAGATCGCCGCGCGCGTCCAGCTTCTCTATCGCAGCCAGGTCACCCACAACCCGGCGGGCACGTTCGCCACGGCGGCCGATTTCCTGGCCGGCGGCACGGGCACCTCGTTGGGCAATGGCACGCTGCCGCAGTCGGTCGAACTGCGCGCCCAGACCGGCGTCGCGCCGGGCACGCTGGTGTTCGGTTCGGTCAAATGGACCGACTGGAGCGTGCTGCAAACGCTCAACTACACGGTCACCGGCGGCGCGCTGCCCGGCGTGCGGAACCTCGAATTCTTCTGGCAGGATGGCTGGACGGTCACCGGCGGCGTCGGCCGTCAGTTCACCGACTGGATGTCCGGCTCGGTCAGCCTGACCTGGGACAAGGGCGTGTCGACCACCGAGGACGTCTTCACCGACACATGGACGCTGGCGACCGGCGTCGAGTTCAGGGGCGAGCGCGCCTCGCTGCAGCTTGGCGGCGCGATCAGCCACCTGGCCGGCGGATCGGTGGCCGCGGAAGCCGCTGTTGGCGCGGGCGGACCGGGCGACACCTTCGCCTACACGGTCGGCAGCGACTGGTCCTACGCCGTCGGCGGACGATTCGTCGTCAACTGGTAAGCGCCGGCCCGGGGGACGGGCTCTTCACCATCGATCGACCGGCCCCGCGCTTCGGCGCGGGGCTTTTTCGTTCGGCGCTCGCGGGCATCTGGTCGCGCAAGACCGTGTACCGGTTCTTTCGGGCGAAGCCGCCCGCGCTTCGTCAGTGACCCAGAGCTTGCGCTTCGCTGCGCTTGCCATGCGCCAGGCATTTCGGGCGTCAGCCCGCAAGGCGGACCTTCTTTGCCCCGCCCTTAAGCGTCGCGCGGCCGCGCTCGCTGGCGGGGACCCGACGGCCGTCCGACCCTTCGCCGCCCATGCGGAGGCGTTCTCCGGCAGGAGAACTGCCGTGAGCTCAGGCAACAGAACAACGGGCGATCCGGTGACCGCCGTCGTGCACAAGAACAAATGCGGTCGCCGGACCGCCCGTTCGACGGGCTTGCGGTGATCGTCATGCGCAGCGCCGGCCCCAGAAAGATCGCTCCTTGGAGGCCGCTTGGCCGGCGCGTTGTGACACCTTCATCTGCCCCGCCACAGCCCCGTGGCGACGAATCTCGGCCGCGCCGGGCGTCGGCACCGCTTGAACCGCACGCGGGGACTCGCGCACGGCACGGCGCCCAACGCTCCGCACCTTCATTCCGCCGCAGCTTGGGGGCTCATCGCCCAGCCATGCACCGCTGCATGACCAACTGCGCCGTCGCCGCCTTCGCAACCCGGCGGGTCGACCGGGCCTGTTCCGCAAAGGCGATGGCGGCAAGGATAGGGGGAGCGGAAAGGCGGTTGGATAAGTTTTTGGGCGGGGGCAGTTGTCTTCTCTCCCCCTTGCGCCTGAGAACGCCGCTTTGGCATCCTCGGCGCAGCCCAAGCGCCGGAAACGGCAAGAGGGAGAGTATGCCACACCGCAAGGTTCCACCGCGCCATCGCGAGTTTGCCAGAACCATGCGCGCCGATGCGACGCGGGCCGAGAACCTGTTGTGGCAGGCATTGCGAAGCCGCAAACTCGATGGCCTGAAGTTCCGGCGGCAGGTGCCGATGGACGGCTACATTGTCGACTTTGTCTGTCTCGAAGCGCGGCTAATCGTCGAAGTTGATGGCGCCCAGCATTCCGAAAACCCGGCCGATGCCCTCCGCGACGCCCATTTCGAGGCGTCCGGTTTCAGGGTGCTGCGGTTCTGGAACGACGCGATCCAACGTGATCTCGATAGGGTCTGTGCGCATATTTTGCACGTTGTGCGGTCGGGCGATCGCGGTTGATCCGCGCTTATCTCTCCCCTTGCGGGAGAGAAAGCCGTTTCGGTGTCTTGGGCGCAGCCCAAGTGCCAGAAACGGCAAGAGAGGGGTTTTTGCGCCGTCCGATCGTAGCGATCCTTCGCGACCTATGCGCACGTACCCCTCACTTGTGATGTCCAGTCACTTGCGCGGGCCGTGGCCCTTGCAAGCCACGGACATCACTTTCTCTCCCGCAAGGGGAGAGATATGCGCGTCTTCGCCTTCGGCGCTTCACCGATCAAAGCCGGACCTTTCCGTTGGGCTGCGAGATAAAACGTGTCAGGCGCCATTGGCGCGGACCTGTCTCTCCCCTTGCGGGAGAGAAAGCCGTTTCGGTGTCTTGGGCGCAGCCCAAGTGCCAGAAACGGCAAGAGAGGGGTTTTGGGGTGGCCCGATTGCAGCGGTTCTTCAACTTCGTCGCTATTGTCCAAATCACGGAATGGATCCTCGGCTCGGTGGCCGAGGATGACGGCGGATGGGATGGCCTTGGCGCCTAAACGTCGACCTCGGTGACGACCGTTTGTGGTGTGGCAATAGGCAAGCCGTCTTCAATCAGGCGGTCGAAATGTAAGCGGATACCCACTAACGCCGTCATTCCGGGCCTTGTCCCCGGAGTCCATTCCTGAGGTTTCGCACTGGGCGGGCACGAAAAACACAGCCGTCATCCTTGGGCTTGACCCAAGGATCCACTCCGTTCCGGTCATGGAGCCCACCGGCGCCGCAGAACCCGCTCGTTCTTGGTCTTCAGGCACTCGCCAGCCGCTCAACGGAATGGATCCTCGGCTCAAGGCCGAGGATGACGGAGGAGGGTGTAGCCTTGGCGCCTAAACCTCGACCTCGGCAACCATCGTTTGCGGAGCGGGAATGGGCAGGCCGTCTTCGCTCAAGCCATCAATGTGAAAGCGAATGGCGGCGGCGGTTTCGGCCTTGGCCTCATCCGCCGTCCTGCCGATTGCCACGCAGCCGGGCAGGTCGGGGACAAAGGCCGAGTAGTTTTCGCCCGCGTCCTCGATGACGATCGCATAGCGCATAGTGCAAACCACTCAAAATCCGATCTGCTTCCGCCAATCAGTAACGTATTGCTCTATTCGCGCAAATTCTGATGGAAGCAGGAGCCTGTTGTGGGCGACGAAGTTTCGAGACTGCTCAATCTCATCAAATCGCTGTTTGACCCAGTGCTGGCTTGGAAGAAGATCTGAGAATTCATCCCATCTTGCAACTATTATGTCGGACAAGTGCCCTAGTTCCACGTATTGAAGAAGGTCGGATTTCTCACCCTCAAGCCACGAATTCTTGAGCGCCGAATCTCGTCGCGACTCCGCATGCTCTCGAATTCGTTTTGGAATCGCCTTGTCCCACCAATTCGCATCCACATTCTCCGAAAGGCGCTCACGTATTAGTTGCCTCACAGAGTTCTCAAAGCAAAACAACAGACCATACAGACGAAGCATCGTCATTGCGTCGTTGCGCAAATCGAGAGGAAATGGCGATAGGCTCTCTTCAAGAAGGCTTCGTTCAGCGGTTTGGTAATCCGCTCCTACCTTAATGCCGGCTCGACGAAAACGCTCGGCATCCGCTTCGAACATGATGGTCTTAAAGAGCCACTCACGAACATTCAAGTCGACGTCATTCACCGAGGTTCTCGCGGATAGAACGGAAAATCGCGTGGTAAATCTCGATGTCTTTAGTGGCCGGGAGATGTATCTCGATGTTGTACCTGAGTGGAATGCTAACGCTTGTCGATTTGTAATTTGCCGACCCTGTCGCTGGTTCTTCAACTAGATCAGTTTCGGGGGCCTCTTGGGCTTCTTTTGCCGGTTGCGCCGATTCCTCGCGAGCCTTGCTGATGTCCGCATTTCTCAGCAAGCAGAAAAACGTCGCTGCCTGTAGCGATGCAACTTTGTCGGTCGAGTTGTGAACGGCCTTGAACTTACCTTCGATGGCCGGTCGGTCGGCTTCAGTCGGTGTTGCATTGATGTGAAAGAGATCGCCGTATGTGTCGAGAATCGCTTCTCCAAGTACTCTTTCCGGGTCCCCTCTGTATTCGCGATAACGGTCCGTAGGAGCTCCGTTCTCGGTCAAGAAGCCAAGGTCCTTCAGCAAGGTAACAACACCGCGATCGTTACTGCTCGTAAAGCCGATTGATTTGAGGTGCTCGTAGTCAAATGTTTCCGGTGCGACACCTTTTTGCATCTGCTCTAGAATATTCGGCAGGTTCTTAACGCTTGGGAGATATCGCTTGGTCAGCATGTTAGATTGGCCCGTGCTCTAACTTCTAAATGCGCAAGGTACGATACACTCCTCGCTAAATCAAAGTACCACTTTGATTTGAGTTTAACTACACCCGCTGGTCGCCCCGCACGTATCACACTTCAAACATGTACCATTCCGCACCATGGTGAAGTTCGAGCATTCGCCGCACATGTCGCCCGTATAGCCCTGCATCACCGCCTTCATGCGCCGTTCGGCGGCGATCTGCTTGGCATCGTCCGCATCGGGCTTCTTGGCCGTGTTCGGCGAAAGGCCGGTGGCCGCGGCGGCCGCCGCCTGCGCTTCCGCCTGGCGGTCCGCCTGGGCGTCGGCGTGGGCGTCAGCCTGCGTCTCCGCCTTGAAGGTCTCGGCGCGCTCGGCATAGTCGCGGTGGAAGGCTGACACCTCCTGCTGCTGTTCGAGCACCGGGTTCTGGGCCGTGGCGAGCGCCGCGCCGCTTGAGATCGCCGTCACATTGCTCGTGCCCGCGCCCGCCGGCGCATCCGTGGGCGCATTGCCCGAGACGACCGACAGCTTGTGGCCGCGCGTCCAGCCGGTGGAGACGGGCTGGGTCGTGCCGCCCTCGATGCCCTTGCCGAGCGGGGTGGAGGAGAATTCCGACTGGTCGACATGCGCCAGATCGTGCCGGCCCAGATAGGAGATCGCCAGTTCGCGGAACACATAGTCGAGGATCGATGTGGCGTTCTTGATCGCATCGTTGCCCTGCACCATGCCGGCGGGCTCGAACTTGGTGAAGACGAACGCGTCGACATATTCCTCGAGCGGCACGCCATATTGCAGGCCGAGCGACACGGAGATCGCAAAATTGTTGATCAGCGCGCGCAGCGTGGAGCCTTCCTTGTTCATGTCCAGGAAGATTTCGCCCAGCCGCCCGTCATCATATTCGCCTGTGCGCAGAAAGACGGTGTGGCCGCCGATCTTGGCCTTCTGGGTGTAGCCCTTGCGGCGCGTGGGCAGCTTTTCCTGCTCGCGCACCCGCTCGATCACCTTTTCGACGATCTTCTCGGTGACCTGCACGGCGCGGGCGGCGGCGGGCGCCTCGACCAGCGCGTCGACCGCATCATCCTCGTCCTCATCCTCCTCGATGATCGAGGCGTTGAGCGGCTGCGACAGTTTCGAGCCGTCGCGATAGAGCGCGTTGGCCTTCAGCGCCTTCTTCCAGGAGCGCATATAGGCGTCCTTGCACTCCTCGACGGTCGCGTTGTTGGGCATGTTGATTGTCTTGGAGATCGCGCCCGAAATGAAGGGCTGGGCTGCGGCCATCATGTCGATGTGCGAGTTCACCGACAGGTACCGCTTGCCGATCTTGCCGCAGGGGTTGGCGCAGTCGAAGACGGGCAAATGCTCGTCTTTCAGGTGCGGGGCGCCTTCCAGCGTCATCGCGCCGCAAATGTGGATGTTGGCGGCCTCGATGTCTTTCCTTGAGAAGCCCAGCGCCGGCAGCATCTCGAAATTGAAATCGTCGAGTTGCTCGTCGGTCAGGCCCAGTTCGTCGCGGCAGAAATCCTCGCCCAGCGTGAACTTGTTGAAGGCGAACTTGATGTCGAAGGCCGAGGCCAGCGCGGCGTTGACCGCTTCGATCTTCTCGTCGTCAAAGCCTTTCGACTTGAGCGATGAGGGGTTGATGGCCGGCGCCTGGTTCAGATTGCCATGGCCGACGGCATAGGCTTCGATCTCGGCGATCTCGGCTTCCGAATAGCCAAGGGTGCGCAGCGCGGCGGGCACGGCGCGGTTGATGATCTTGAAATAGCCGCCACCGGCGAGCTTCTTGAACTTGACCAGCGCGAAGTCCGGTTCGATCCCGGTCGTGTCGCAATCCATGACCAGGCCGATCGTGCCGGTCGGCGCGATGACGGTCGCCTGCGCGTTGCGATAGCCGTTCTTTTCGCCGAGCGCGATCGCCCGGTCCCAAGCGGCGCGGGCGCGGTCGATCAGCGTGGCGTCGGGGCAGTCGGCGGCCTTGAGCGCCACCGGATTGACGGCCAGATCCTCATAGCCCTGCGTTTCGCCATAGGCGGCGCGGCGATGGTTGCGCATCACGCGCAGCATGTTTTTCGCGTTCGGCTTGTAGCCGGGGAAGGGACCCAGTTCGCCGGCCATTTCCGCCGACGTCGCATAGGCGACGCCGGTCATGATCGCGGTCAGCGCGCCGGCGATGGCCCGGCCCTCGTCGGAATCGTAGGGAATGCCCGACGACATCAAAAGCCCGCCAATGTTGGCATAGCCGAGACCCAGCGTGCGGTACTCGTAGGAGAGCTTGGCGATCTGGCGCGAGGGGAATTGCGCCATCATCACCGAGATTTCCAGAACGACCGTCCACAGGCGCACCGTGTGCTCGTAAGACGCGACATCGATCTGCTTGGTGTCGCGGTCGGCGAACTGCATCAGGTTGAGCGAGGCCAGATTGCAGGCGGTGTCGTCCAGGAACATATATTCCGAGCACGGGTTGGAGCCGCGGATGCGGCCGCCCGCCGGACAGGTGTGCCAGTCGTTCATGGTCGTGTTGTAGTGAAGACCCGGATCGGCCGACGCCCAGGCGGCATAGCCGATCTTCTCCCACAGCTCGCGGGCCGGCAAAGTCTTGGCGACCTTGCCGTCGATGCGGTTGACAAGGTTCCACTCGCCATCGCCTTCGACGGTGCGCAGGAACTCGTCCGACAGCGAGACCGAATTGTTGGAGTTCTGGCCCGAAACGGTCAGATAGGCGTCCGAATCCCAGTCGGTGTCATAGGTCTTGAACTCAAGGTCGGTATAGCCCTGGCGCGCGAACTGGATGACGCGCTGGATGTAGTTTTCGGGCACCAGCGCCTTCTTGGCGGCCTTCACTTCGCGTTTCAGCGCCGGGTTCTTGCCCGGATCGAAACAGTCGCTGTCATTGTCGGCCTCGCAATTGACGCAGGCCTTCATGATCGCGCCCATATGCCTGGCGACGGTCTTCGAGCCGGTGACGAGCGCTGCGACCTTCTGCTCCTCGCGCACCTTCCAGTCGATATAGTTTTCAATGTCCGGATGGTCGATGTCGACGACCACCATCTTGGCGGCGCGCCGTGTCGTGCCGCCCGACTTGATGGCGCCGGCGGCGCGGTCGCCGATCTTCAGAAAGCTCATCAGGCCCGACGATTTGCCGCCGCCGGACAGCTTTTCGCCTTCGCCGCGCAGGTGCGAGAAATTGGTGCCGGTGCCCGAGCCATATTTGAACAGGCGCGCCTCGCGCACCCAAAGGTCCATGATCCCGCCTTCATTGACGAGGTCATCGCCGACCGACTGGATGAAGCAGGCATGCGGCTGGGGATGCTCATAGGCGGATTTGGATTTCACCAGCTTGCCGGTGAACGGATCGACATAATGGTGGCCCTGGCCGGGGCCGTCGATGCCGTAGGCCCAGTGCAGGCCCGTGTTGAACCATTGCGGCGAGTTGGGTGCGACGCGCTGGGTCGCCAGCATGTAGCACAATTCGTCCATGAAGGCGCGGGCATCGTCTTCGGTGTCGAAATAGCCGCCCTTCCAGCCCCAATAGGTCCATGTGCCGGCGAGCCGCGTGAACACCTGGCGCGCATCGGTCTCGGGGCCATGGCGTTCATCCTCGGGCAGGTCGGCGAGCGCCGCTTCGTCGGCGACCGAGCGCCACAGGAAGGAGGGGACGGAATTCTCCTCGACCTTTTTCAGGCGCGCGGGCACGCCGGCCTTGCGGAAATATTTCTGCGCCAGAATGTCGGCGGCAACCTGCGAAAACTGGTCGGGCACGTCGATATTGTCGAGCCGGAAGACCACGGACCCGTCCGGGTTCCTGATCTCGCTCGTCGCCTTGCGGAAAGCGATCTCCGCATAGGGTGACTGACCGTCCTTGGTGTAGTGCCGCTCGATATGCATGTCGTCCCTCGTGCCCTCTATATATAGTGTCTTTTCCACAGGCCGTCACGCGGCCCGCATGATCACAAATCGCTCCTGTCCGCCGGATCGGCTCCGGCGGCCGCAGCGACCTTGAATCCCTTGGGTTCCCACCGTCGGGCCAAAGGCCGTGTCAACCAGAAGAAATGTTCGACGTCCTGCCTGCGCGTGGCGCCGCCTGCGTCGCGACGGCTACCTTATCTTGTGGTCAGTTGGGCCGCAAACGCTAAATATTGTGTTAACAGCCAAATTCGTCCCCTCGATCCCATTTAGCACCGGCCTATCCGGCGCACACGAACACCCCCGACGGTTGTGACGGGTGACCGTCACTTCCGCGTCTGAAACGCCACCATGAACGCTGAAAATCCCGAGCGGTTCCGGCCCGCCCGATGTGCTTCCAATGTCGCACGATCGTCATAAAAAGCGACTCGTGCCGGGCGGTCAAGGGCTAGATTCAGGCAAAAGCGAAAACACAACATATAGCGGTCGTGCGCGCTGAATATCGGGGACAAGTCAGACTTTGTTAACCGGTTGGGAGTCCGGTCCGCGGCGATTCTCCGCCGTCTCCGCCAAACGCCAAAGGGGTGCCTGTCAGGCCGCCATTTTCTTCCAGCCGGTGGCAAATGCGTCCAGAAGCGCCTTCAATTCAGGCTCCTCGACCATGCCGGCCGCATCGGCGGCGGGGACCCATTTGCGCTGGCGCTCGTCCCGTTCGGGCCAGTCCCTGGCCTGGCGTGTGATGGCCAGAGCGAACACATGCGTCCGGCATGGGATGGCATCGCCATCGTCGGTCAGCTTGTCATAATCATAGGTCCCAACCGGACCGTCGCTCAACGTGCCCTCGACGCCGGCCTCTTCCCAGGCTTCGCGCGCGGCGGCGCTGCCCATGGCCTCGTCGGCTTCGACCCAGCCCTTGGGCAGGATCCAGCGTCCGGTGCCGCGGCTGGTGATCAGCAGCACCTCGATCTTCTTCTTGCCGGCCTTGCGCCAGACAAGGGCCGCGACCTGTTCGGCGCGCACGGGATCGGCCTCCGGCGTGGCGCCGATGGCCCGCTTGAGCTGGTTCAATATCCGCGAGAGCGTGCCGTCGTCGGCCATGGTGTCCTTGTGTGTCTGCGCCGGCGTTTCCGATTCGCCGGTTCATTATCACCCATTGTGGCAGATGTGCCCGCCCGGGCGGCAATTCAACTGTGAATTGTCATGATAAAACTGCGAAATTCAGCGCGGACGCGCGCGGATGGCCAGAACGACCGCCAGCGCGAAGACGAATGCTCCGCCGATGAACCACAGGCCCGGCACATCGACGATCGGGTTTTCGGCCGACACATGGGCGAGCACCAGCGACGCGAACAGCGGCCCGATGATGATCGCCAGCGCGTTGATCGCCTGCAGCGTCCCCTGGAGCTGGCCCTGCCGGTCGCCATCGACGCTTTTCGAGCATATTGCCGTCAGGGCGGGCGCGCCGAGCCCGTTGCCGATCACGTAAAGCGCGATCAGCGGATAGACCATCCAGCCGGTGGTGGCGATGCCATAGAGCGCCAGCGACAGGCAGGAAACGGCAAAACCGGTAATGACCGTCGGCCAGTCTCCGATCCGGCGCACGACCGGACCGACCAGAAAGCCCTGCACGATGACATACATCACGCCAACAAAGGCCAGCGACCAGGCAGCCTCCCGCAGCCCCCAGCCGAAGCGGAACTCGGTGTAGAGAACCCATGTGCCCTCGAGCCCGCGCTGCGCGGTGGCGGTGATCAGCAGGGCAATGAGCAGCGGCATCAGGGCAGGAAAGCGCGCGATCTTGCGCAGCGACGCGAGCGGATTGGCTTCCCGCCAGTCCGGCCGGGTGCGCCGGCGGTCTTCGTTGAGCGATTCGGGCAGGAAGAAGACGGCAAAGACAAGGTTCAGCGCGCCGAGCCCGGCGGCGGCGTAGAAGGGCAGGCGGACGTCGATCTCGCCCAGAATGCCGCCGAGCAACGGGCCGAGGATGAAGCCGGCGCCGAACGCCGCCCCGATCAGCCCGAAGATGCGGGCCCGCTCCTCGGGTTCGGAAATGTCGGTGACATAGGCGTTGGCGGTCGTCACCGTCGCGCCGAACACGCCGCCGACGAGACGGGCAAAGGCCAGCCAGACCAGCGTCGGGGCAAGGGCGACGAAGATGTAGTCGACCGTCAGCCCGGTGAGCGTGACCAGCATGACCGGGCGCCGGCCATATTTGTCCGAGATGATGCCGATCAGCGGCGAGAACACGAATTGCGCCAGCGCATAGATGGTGCCGATGACTGCGTAGGCCGCCGCCGCGTCCGACACCGTGCCCGAGCCCATCGACTGGACCAGCTTGGGCAGGATCGGCCAGGCGAGCCCGACGCCGATCATGTTGATGACGACGGTCATCAGGATCACCGCGAGCGCTCGGCGCTTGGCCGCTTCCGTCAGCGTCGGCTCGGGCGCGGGCGCATCCATGCGGGTGCCGTCAGCCCTTGCCGGCGCCGGCGATCGGCTCCTGATAGGTGAAGCCCATGTCCCAGGGGAAGAAGATCCAGGTGTCCTGGCTGACCTCGGTGATGAAGGTATCGACCTGCGGCATGCCCTTGGGCTTGGCGTAGACGGTGGCGAAATGCGCCCTGGGGATCATCGCGCGTACCAGTTCGGCGGTCTTTCCCGTGTCGGTCAGATCGTCGATGATCAGAACGCCTTCGCCGCCATCGGCCAAAAGGTCGGCGCTGATCTGCTTGAGCACGTTGATCTGACCCTGCGTGTCATAATCATGGTAGGAGGCGACACAGACCGTCTCGATCACCCGGATTTCCAGTTCGCGGCTGACGATCGCCGCCGGCACCAGCCCGCCGCGCGTGATCGTTACGATCGCCTTCCATTGCTTGCTGACCGACGCAACCCGCCAGGCAAGGGCGCGCGCGTCGCGGTGGAACTGGTCCCAGGATACGGGAAAGGACTTGTCGGGCAGGGCCATGGGGCGCTCCGTGCGGGTCAGGTCGTGGTCGGGCAATGCGATGGGCTGCGATAGCCGCGCGGCCGCGCGTTGGCAAGCGCCGGTTGCAGGACTGGCTCCTATTCGCCGCGTGCCAGCGCGTCCAGCATGCTGCGCACTTCGGCCGCCGCGGTCTCCAAAACCTTTTCGTCGGCGGCGCGCACGACGATCTCCGCCCAGTGCCGGCCGTCCTCATAGCGCGGATAGGAGCCGATGATCGCATCGGGGTGCTCGGCCTGTATCGCGCCCAGAGGGGCGCCGATGACGCCTTCGCCGAACGGGCACGCAATGCTGTCGGACAGGAGTTTCCGGCCGGTGCGCAGGCTTGGCAGCACATTGTCGAGCATCGCCTGGAAGATCGCCGGCACGCCGGCCATCACATGCACGTTGGCGATCACGAAGCCGGGCGCGGTGGTGACCGGATTGTCAATCAGGATCGCGCCCTCGGGCACCCGCGCCATGCGCTGGCGGGCCGACGTGAATTCCTGTCCGCGCCTGGCATAGTGGTCGGTGAGCAGCTTGACGGCGGCCGGGTCGGGTTCGACGGGCAGGCCGAGCGCGGCGCCGACCGCATCGGCGGTGATGTCGTCATGGGTCGGGCCGATCCCGCCTGAGGTGAACACATAGGTGTGCCGCGCCCGCAGGGCGTTGACCGTCTCGATGATCGCATGCCTGTCGTCGCCGATGATCCGGACTTCGCGCAGATCGATGCCGACGCCGGTCAGGACGCGTGCCAGATGGTGCGCATTCGCCTCGCGCGTGCGTCCCGACAATATCTCGTCGCCGATGACGATCATGGCGGCGGTGATGATGGTCTCGTCCATGGCAGTGGTCCGGCTCTCCACGGGCCTTCTACAGCGCGCTGCGCCCGCCATCAATCGTGCCGCGATGGTGAACACTGTGTCGCGCAGTTGGCGGCTTCCGCGCGTTCGGGCTTTGGTCTTGTGTGCGCCCCAGTCGCAACCCTGATGGAGACCGTCCGATGACCAAGGTGCTGGTGCTGTACTATTCGAGCTGGGGACATATGGAGGCCATGGCGCGCGCCGCGGCCGCGGGGGCCGAGGCCGCCGGCGCCGAAACATCGGTCAAGCGCGTTCCCGAACTCGTGCCCGAGGATGTCGCCAAAGCCGCCCATTACAAGCTCGACCAGGAGGCGCCGGTCGCCGAACCGTTGGAACTGGCGGACTATGACGCGATCATTTTTGGCGTATCGACCCGCTACGGCATGATGGCCGCGCAGTTGAAGAACTTTCTCGACCAGACCGGATCGCTCTGGATGGAAGCCAAGCTGGTCAACAAGGTCGCCTCGGTCATGTCCTCGACCGCGACCCAGCATGGCGGCGCCGAACTGGCGATCCTGACGACGCAGGCCTCGCTGCAGCATCACGGCATGATCATCGTGCCGCTCTCCTATGCCTATCAGGACCAGATGGGCAATGATGTGGTGCGTGGCGGTTCGCCCTATGGCATGACGACGACATCGGACGGCGACGGCTCGCGCATGCCGTCGGACCAGGAACTGGAGGGCGCCCGCTTCCAGGGCCGGCGTGTCGCCGAAATCGCTGCCAAGCTGGCGGGCTGAGGCATTTTCATTGATGCCGCCTTCGCCGATCGTCGCCGGCACCATGGTCACCGGCCATGGACAAAGCCGGCGTCGTGCGGCAGACCGGTGGCGCGCGGCTCGCGCGTCTTCAACCGAACCCGGTACGGCAGCTCATGACATATCAGCAACGGCTCGACTTCGCGCTCGAAGTCGCCCGTGCGGCGGGCGATTTCGCCGCCGGACATTTCAGGTCCATCGATTCGCTCTCCATTGAAAGCAAGGGGCACCAGGATCTGGTCTCCAATGCCGACAAGGAAACCGAGACGCTGGTGCGCGATGCGATCGAGGCGCGCTGGCCCGATGACGGCATTGTCGGCGAGGAGCACGGCCGCAAGCATGGCACCAGCGGGTTTGACTGGGTGATCGATCCCATCGACGGCACCGCCAACTTCGTGCGCGGCATACCGCAATGGTGCGTGGCGATCGCATGCACCGAACAGGGCCGGCCGGTGATCGGCGTCATCAACGAACCGTCCTCGGGCGAATTGTTCCACGCCGTGCGCGGCGGCGGCGCCTTCGTCAACGGCAAGCCGATGCGCGCCGTTCAGACCGGGGCGCTCACCGACGGTTCGATCGGTGCCGGCGTCTCCGGCCGCACCGACAAGGCGATCGCGGTCGCCATGGTCGAGCGCATTCTGGGCGATGGCGGCCTTTTTTTCCGCAACGCCTCGGGCGCGCTGAGCCTTGCCTATGTCGCGGCCGGGCGCCTTCTGGGCTTCATCGAGGACCACATGAATTCATGGGACTGCCTGGCCGGGCTCTTGATGATCGAGGAGGCGGGCGGCACGATCAACGATCTCGATACTGGCACCACCCTGGACAACGGCACCAAGGTCGTCGCCGGCGGACCCAATGTTTATCCGGCACTGGCGCGCATGGCCGACGAGCTTTTTGTCGCCCGGTAGATGTCGCCGCGCGGGGCCGTTGCCCGTCAGGCCGAAAGCGTCTGTTTGAGCGCGGGATAGAGCGCCAGATAGCGCCGGTAGATCGCCTCATACTGTTCGGCGGCCCTGGGGTCCGGCTCGATCACCGTGCCCGGCCTGACCATGGCGGCGATGCCCTCGTCGATGGTGCCAAAGTGCCCGGCGCCGTGCGCGGCCAGGATCGCCGAGCCCATCGACGGCGCATCGGGCGAGGCGGGAATGCGTACCGGAAGGCCGGCCGTGTCGGCATGGATTTGCATCCAGAGCCGCGACGCGGTCGCGCCGCCGCCCACCGTGATCTCGGTGCCGCGATAGCCGCCGGCGCCGAACGCGTCGAGGATGGCGCGCGTGCCGAACGCGATGCTCTCCATGATCGCGCGGAAGATGTGATGCGGCTCGTGCGCCAGCGTCAATCCGACAATGGCGCCGCGCGACTGCGCGTCGGTATAGGGCGTGCGATTGCCCTGGAAATGATCCTGGACGATCACGCCCTCTGACCCGGGCGGAAGCGCCGCTGCCTTTTCGTTCATCGCGTCGAAATCGAGGTCGCCCCCGACAAACCGCTTGAGCCAGTTGATGATCGAGCCGGTCGATGTCTGACCGCCCTCGACGACGAAACGCCCCGGATAGACGATGTCGGCATAGGCGCCCCAGACGCCATTGGCATGGAAGGGGTGCTCGGTGACGCCGAACTGCAGGTGGGACGAGCCGGTGATCAGCGCAAGCTGGCCGGGCTTGGCAACGCCCAACCCGATCATGCCGATCAGCGCGTCGGCACCGCCCTGGACAAGCTTGACCCTGTCCGAAAGGCCCAGTTCGGCGGCCGCCGACGGCGAAAGCGTGCCGACGACTTCGCCGGGCGCGGCGATCCGGTCGGGCCATTTGCCCTCGAGATCGGCCAGGCCCAGCGCGTCGAGCAGGCTGCTCGCCCATCCGCCGCCGCGATTGTCATAGTGCCAGCGCAATCCGATATTGTTCAGCGACGCGCAGCGCGCGCCGGTCAGCCGCAATGTCAGATAGTCCTGATATTCGCAGATGGTGTGGGCGGCATCGAAGATGTCGGGCTCGTTGCGCTTGAGCCACAGCGCCTTGGGGATCATCCATTCCGCCGAAACGGGGCCGGCGCCATTGCCGTTCAGCACCAGCCGCGGATCGCCGGTCGCCAGAATGTCGGCGGCTTCGGCGTCGGCGCGCACATCCATCCACATCAGGGCAGGGCGCAATGCCCGTGCGTTTTCGTCCAGCGCCACCACCGTGCAGCAGGTCGTCGCATAGGCCATCGCCTCGATGTCGTCGCCCGAAAGGCCGGCCTGCGCCAGGCTGGCGCGCGTGGCCGCGACCAGCGCGGCCCACCAGTCGTCGGGCCGTTGCTCGGCGCGTGCCCCGGGCGAGAAGATCGTCTCATAGGGCTCGGCATGCGAGGCCACGCACGTCCCCTCGATATCGTAGATGCGCACGCGCAGGCTCTCTGTGCCGCCGTCAGCGGTCAGGACATGGCCCATCGATCAACCTCCCTCAAAACCGTTCGGCGCGCCGGCGCCCCTTATTTGATCAAACCATATTGGCGCGCCTTGTTGCGCAGGAAGGGAAGGCCGTTCTCCATCACCTCGGCTTCGCCCGAGGCGACCGGCCGCCAGACCGACAGGCCGTTGGCGATCTCCGGCGGCATGTTGATGAAGCTCTCCATGGCCAGCCCGCCATCGAACCCGATCGCCCGCAGTGCGGCGAAGACTTCATCCCATGCGATGTTGCCGGCGCCGGGCGTGCCGCGATCCGATTCCGACAAATGGATGTAGCGCAGATGCTCGCGGGCATCGAGAATGCCCTGCGCGATGCCCTTTTCCTCGATATGCATGTGGTAGGTGTCCAGATGCACGAACATGTTGTCGGCGCCGATCCGCTCGATCATCTGAACGCCCTGCCAGCCGGTGTTGATCAGGTGGGTTTCGTAGCGGTTGACCGGTTCGATGCCGAGCAGAAGGCCCAGGGATTTGGCGTGCCGCGCCGCCGCCTCGAGCGCCCGGGCCACATTGTCCAGTTCGCGCTCGGTCGGCGGCTCGCCCGACCGTTCGCCGATACCGCCATAGACGACACCGCTCAGCGCCTGGCACCCCATGGCGGCGGTCTTGTCGAGTGCGACGGTCAGAAAGTCGATCGCCATGTCCGGATGGCGCGAGGCCCAGCACTCTTCAGGCAGCCCGAGCGAACAGACCGCCGGCATCCCGGCCGCTTCGAGCACTTTTAGGCTGTGCGTCGCATCGACGCCCGGCGGATCGAGCAGCGCGATCTCCAGAAAATCCATGCCGTAGTCGGACGCCTTTTGCACCGCCAACTCGCAACCGGGGCGGTCCCAGCTCATCGTCCACATGGAGGTGTGAACCCCAAATCCGCGCATCTGTGTCTCCGTTCAATCCATCTCCAGCAGCCGGCCGGCCAGATGTTCGTCCACGAACAGCCGGTCGGCAAAACCGGCGCGCAGGATCGCCAGCGTCGCCTCGGCCTTGGAAAGGCCGCCGGCGGTGACCGCCACGTCCGTGTTGCGCATGTCCTCGACATCGATGCAAGGCGTGCAGCGGTTCAGATCCGATGGCGCAAGCGTCCCATCGGGCATGAAGAAATTGCCGCAACAGTCTCCAACGACGCCACATTTCTTCAATTCGGCGATCTGCGCAGCGCTCAGCACGCCGCATTCAAAAAGGATCGCGCCGTCGCGGCATTCGCCGACGCTCATGATCATCCGGTCGGCCTGACGGGCGGCCTCCAGCGCCTCGCGCACCAGCCTTTGCTCCATGATCATGTTGCAGGCCGCTTCATTGTCGGCGACGAAGGGCGCTGGCATCAAGAGTGCCTGGCCGCCGGTCTGCGCGGCCAGCCGCACGCACACCTCGGCGGGCGCCGTGTTGGACGCAAGCGTGACCGATCCCATCAGCGACACGAAGGTCAGATTGCGGTTGGTCAGGCCGACCAGATTGTCGGCCATTGACGACAGGGTGCGGCCCCATCCGACCCCGATCGTCTGTGGTGTGTCGCCCTTGCCCACCCGTGCCAGATAGGCTGCGGCCATGATGCCGACCGCAAGGCGGCTGAAATCTCCGTCATCGGGCGCCACCGGCACAGGCGCGACCTGCGCCTCGCGCAGGCCGAACCGCTCGATCAGCCGGTCGGCCAGCGCCAGGGTCCGGCTGGTCCGGTGCTCGATGGAAATGCGCACCATGCCCTGATCGCGGGCGTCGGCCAGCATGCGCAGCACCTTGAAACGGGAAATGCCGAGCCGCTCGCTGACCTCCTGCTGGCTGAGCCCGCCGACATGGTAGAGCCAGGCGGCCTGGACGATGTCGTCGTCATGCCGGCTTGCTGCACCCATGCGCTTGGCCTCCCCCGCTGCGGCGTGCCTCCTGTCGGGACATGAGGCACGGGCATCAATCTGTGCTTGACCGCGTTCTTGCTGGCCGTATAGTCACATAGGTGCACCGGTTGCACAAGTGTTGCGCGAGCGCACACGCGCCCATATTGCAAGGGCGCGGCAAGCGGCTGACGGCCTTCCGATGAAGCGCCGGGCCGGCATTTTGTTTTAGAACCCGCCCACCGTCGGGCGGCAAAGGGAGGAAAAAGCATGAAGACCAAGATCACCCTGATGGCGGCGGCGCTGCTGACCGGTTCGGCTTTGACGGCCACGGCCGTCAACGCGCAGGACGAGACCTCGATCGCCACCGTGGTCAAGATTGCCGGCATCCAGTGGTTCAACCGCATGGAGGAAGGCGTCAAACAGTATGCCGAGGACAATGGCGTCAACGCCTTCCAGGTCGGCCCGGCCCAGGCCGATCCGCAGCAGCAGGCGGCCCTGATCGAGGACATGATCGCGCAGGGCGTCGATGCGCTCGCCGTCGTGCCCATGTCGCCCGAGGCGCTCGAGCCGGTGCTCGGCCGCGCCATGGAACAGGGCATCACCGTCATCACCCACGAGGCGGCGGCCCAGCAGAACACCCATTACGATATTGAAGCGTTCAGGAACGAGGATTTCGGTGCCAACCTGATGGAGCAGCTCGCCACCTGCATGGGCGGCGAGGGCGAATATGCCGTCTTTGTCGGCTCGCTGACCTCGCAGACGCACAATCAGTGGGTCGATGGCGCGATCGCCCACCAGGAAGCCAACTATCCCAACATGACGCTGGTCGGCGACAAGAACGAGACCTTCGACGACGCCCAGAACGCCTATCAGAAGGCGCAGGAAGTGCTGCGCGCATTCCCCAACGTCAAGGGCATGCAGGGCTCGGCCTCCACTGACGTGGCCGGCATCGGCCTTGCGATCGAGGAACGCGGCATGGAAGAGGCAACCTGCGTCTTCGGCACATCGCTGCCCTCCATCGCCGGCCAGTATCTGGAGACCGGTGCGGTCGACGGCATCGGCTTCTGGGACCCGTCGGTCGCCGGCTATGCGATGAACAAGCTCGCCACCATGGTGATGAATGGCGAGGAAGTCACTGACGGCATGGATTTGGGCCTTGAGGGCTATGAGAGCGTCGCGCTCGAAGGCAAGGTCATTTACGGCCAGGCCTGGGTCAATGTGAACAAGGACAACATGGCCGACTATCCGTTCTGATCGGGCGGCCTCCCGGGGAGCGGCGCGTCCAGTCCGCGCCGCTCCTTTTCTTTCCCTTTCCTTTTTGCTTGAAGTCATTGCATGGCAGCGGCAACCCACGACGCCCTGGTCGACATGAAGGGCGTGACCAAACGCTACGGTGGCGTCACCGCGCTCGACGGTGTCGATTTCACCGTCCATGCGGGCGAGGCGGTCTGCCTTGCCGGCGAGAACGGGTCGGGCAAGTCGACGCTGATCAAGATCCTGTCGGGCGTCGAGCAGCCGACCGCCGGCACCATTTCCATCAACGGCACGCAGCACACCAATCTGAACCCGCGGGTTTCGGCGGCTGCCGGCGTGATGGTCATCTTTCAGGATTTTTCGCTGTTTCCGAACATGTCCGTCGCCGAGAACATCGCCTTTTCCACCCAGCTTGGCGAACACCGCACCCTTTTTGACCTGTCCCGCGCGCGCAAGCTCGCGCAGTCCGTGCTTGAACGGATCGGCGTCGACATCGCGCTTGATGCGCGGGTCGAAAGCCTGCCGGTCGCGCACAAGCAGCTCGTCGCGATCTGCCGGGCGCTGGCTTCCGAAGCGCGGCTGATCATCATGGACGAGCCGACCACCGCGCTGACCGAGCGCGAGGTTCGGTCGCTGCTTGCCATCATCCGGAAGCTCAAGGAGGAGGGCGTTGCGGTTCTGTTCGTCAGCCACAAGCTGGCCGAGGTGCTCGAGGTCAGCGAGAAGGTGTTTGTCCTGCGCAACGGCAAGAAGGTCGCCGAAGGTCCGGCGGCCGAGTTCGATGCCGCCTCGCTGACGCGCCACATGACCGGCCGCGACGTGCCCGAAGCGCCGCCGAGCGCGGTCACCGAAGGCTCGAAAACGCTTTTGGACGTGGAAAACCTGACCAAGGTCGGCGCGTTCGCCGATGTGAGCTTTGCATTGAAGGCCGGCGAGGTGCTGGGCGTGTCGGGCCTTCTGGGCAGCGGCCGCACATCGCTCGCAAAAGCCTTGTTCGGACTGGTCGCGCCCGACAGCGGCACCATCCGGCTCGACGGTGAAGCCTTCGCGCTCGGCGATCCGATCGCCGCCGCCTCCGCGGGCATCGGCTATGTGCCTGAGGACCGGCTGACCGAAGGGCTGTTCCTGACCCAGTCGATCGCCCGCAACATCGCCGTTGGCCGGCTCGACGCGCATGAAAGGCGCGGCTTTCTCGATCTGGGTGCGCTCATGTCGGAAGCCACCGACTGGCTGACGCGGCTCAAGGTCAAGGCGCCGGACCCGCAGGCGCCGGTGCGTTCGCTCTCGGGCGGCAACCAGCAGCGTGTGGCGCTGGCCCGCTGGCTGTCGCGGGCGCCGCGCGTTCTGGTGCTCAACGGGCCGAGCGTCGGCGTCGACGTCGGCTCCAAGGCCGACATTCACGACATCATTCGAGATTTGGCGCGGTCCGGAATCGGCGTGATCGTCATCTCCGACGATCTGCCCGAGCTTCTGGCCACGTGTCATCGCATCCTGGTCATGAAGGCGGGCCGGGTGGTCGACGAGATCGCCGGCAATTCGGTGACGGAAGACGAACTGGCGCACAGGTTGGCATCATGAGCGGTCTGCTGCCCCAAGGGTTCTGGACGCGCAACGAGACGCTGGTGGCGGTCGTCATCATCCTGTTCTGCATCGTTGCGACCCTGTCCGACCCGCTGTTCTTTTCGGCCACCACGCTGACCGACCTTTTGCGCGCCTCGATCGTGCTCGGCATTCTGGCTGTCGCCGCCATGCTGGTGCTGATCTCCGGCGGCATCGATGTCAGCTTCACCGCAATTGCGGTCTTTGCCATGTACACGACCACGGTCTTCACGCTGGCCGTTGCGCCCGAACTGCCCTGGTTTGTGATCTTCGCGCTCTCGATCGGCATCGGCGCGTGCCTTGGCGCGATCAACGGCATCTTCATCGCCGGCTTCGGCCTGCCGACGCTGATCGTCACGCTCGGCACGCTGTCGGTGTTTCGCGGCTTTCTTCTGACCTTTGTCGGCTCGCAGCGCATTTCCGCCCTTCCGCCGGAGATGCGCGACTTTTCGCGCATGATGATCACGCGCGGCACCACCGAGGCGGGCAATTTCTACGCGCTGCCCTGGGCGTTCGCGGCGCTCGTCTTCGTCGTCGTGCTGACCTGGTTCATCCTGCACAAGACGATGCTGGGCCGGTCCATCTTCGCCATCGGCGGGTCGGTCGAAAGCGCACGGCGCATCGGCATCAATGTCCGCGCGACGCAGTTCTTCGTCTATGTCTATGTCGGCGCGCTGGCCGGCCTGGCCGGCATCATCCACGGCGCGATGGGCCGCATGGCCGACCCGTTTTCGCTGGTCGGTCTCGAACTGTCGGTGATCGCCGCGGTCGTTCTCGGCGGCGCGCGCCTGATCGGCGGCTATGGCACGATCACGGGCACACTTCTGGGCGTCGCGCTGATCGTTCTGGTGCAGAACAGCCTGATCGTCGTCGGCATTCCGTCGACATGGCAGTCGGTGACGATCGGCCTTCTGATCCTTCTGGGCACAGGGCTTCCGGCCTGGCAGGCCAAGCGCGCCGCCGCACGGGCCGCATGAGGTAAAAGATGTCAGCAACCCACGCCCGCACCGCCATGACATCGACGCCCGAGTTCCGGCTCGCCGTGATCGCCGTCATCGTCTTTGCGGTCATGTCGATCCTGTCGCCCGACCGGTTCCTGTCGGCGCAGAACCTGACCTCGATGGCCTTCCAGTTTCCCGAATTCGCCATTCTGGCGCTGGCCATGACCATCACCATGATGACCGGCGGCATCGACCTGTCGGTGGTCGGCGTCGCCAACCTGTCGGCGGTGGTCGCCGCGATTATCCTGACGCAGTTCGCCGGCCCTGACATGGATGTCCAGCAATCGCTGGTCTGGCTGGTGATCGCCATCGCCGCCGCCCTGACGGTCGGCGCCGTGGCCGGGCTCCTGAACGGCGTGCTCGTCGCATGGTTCGGCCTGCCGCCGATCCTGGCGACATTGGGCTCAGGGCTTGTCTTCACCGGCTTTGCCGTGGCCATGACCGGCGGCAGCGCGGTGATGGGCTTTCCCGATGTGGTCGCCTGGCTCGGCAATGAGCGGCTGGTCGGCATTCCCGTGCCGCTGATCGTCTTCGCGCTTCTAGCGCTGGGGCTGCACATCGTCCTGACCCGGACCGGTTTCGGCCTCAAAGCCACCATGTATGGCGCCAATCCGCTCGCCGCCTTCTTCGCCGCCATCGACATAAACAGGCTGCTGATCCGCGTCTATGTCACCGCCGGCATGTTCTCATCCATTGCGGGCCTTGTGATCATGAGCCGCGCCAATTCGGCCAAGGCCGATTACGGCTCGAGCTACCTGCTGCTGGCCGTTCTGATCGCGGTTCTGGGCGGCGTGAACCCCTATGGCGGCTATGGCCGGGTGATCGGCGTCGTGCTTGCGGTCCTGTCCATGCAGTTCCTGTCGAGCGGGCTCAACATGCTGCAGGTCTCCAATTTCGCCCGCGAACTGATCTGGGGCGCGCTGTTGATTTTCGTGATGGTCGTCAACACGCGGCAGGGGCCGGGACTGGCAAGCCTTTTCAACAAGACAAAGCCCACGGGCTGACCGGGAGGAAGAGATGAAGAAGATCCTGAACGACCCCAACGCCTATGTCGACGAGATGCTGGAGGGCCTTGTGGCCGCCCATCCCGAGCATTACCGGCTGCATGGCGACAGCGGCAAGGTCATCGCCCGCGCCAAGGACGGAAAAGCCGGCAAGGTCGGCATCGTCACAGGCGGCGGTTCGGGCCATCTGCCGGTCTTCACCGGCTATGTCGGAACGGGGCTGCTGGACGCGTGCGCGATCGGCGATGTGTTTGCCTCGCCGAGCGCCGAGCAGATGGCCGATGCGATCCGCGCCGCCGACCAGGGCGCCGGCGTCCTGCGCCTTTACGGCAATTATGGCGGCGATGTCATGAATTTCGACATGGCCGGCGATCTGGTCGAGTTCGACGACATCACCTGCACCACCGTGCTTCTCGCCGACGATGTCGCCTCGGCCCCGCCCGAGGAAGCCGAAAAGCGCCGTGGCGTCGCCGGCATGGTCTATGCCTTCAAGATGGCGGGTGCCGCCGCCGAAGAGGGCAGGGACCTTGCCGCCGTCACGGCCGTTGCGCAGAAGGCCGCTGATGCCTGCCGCTCGATCGGCGCCGCGCTCAGCCCCTGCACCGTGCCGCAGGCGGGCAAGCCGACCTTCGAGATCGGCGACGACGAGATGGAGATGGGCATGGGCATCCATGGTGAGCCCGGCGTCTGGCGCGGCAAGCTGCGCGCCGCCGACGAGATCGCCGACGAGATGATGGACCGGCTGCTCGAAGACATGCCGCTCAAGACCGGCGACCGTGTCTCGGTGATGGTCAATTCGCTCGGCGCGACGCCGCCCGAGGAACTCTATATCCTCTACCGCATCGTCAAGAAGCGGCTGGAAGGCGATGGCGCCGCGATCGTCATGCCGCTGGTCGGCCGCTATGCCACCTCGATGGAGATGGCGGGCGTCTCCTTCACCCTGTGCAAGCTGGACGATGAACTCGAAAAGCTGCTCAACGTGCCGTGCGACTGCGCCTTCTGGAGGGTTGGATGAGCATCGACCGCGCCGCTCTTGTTGCCGGCATCGACCGGCTGGCAGCGGCCATGGAGCGCGACTTCGACAGGCTCAACAGCGCCGACGGCGCGCTCGGCGACGGCGATCTGGGCGTGACGATGACGCGCGGCATGCGGCTGGTCGCCGAAAAGGCGCCCGACCTGCCCGACGATCTGGGCATGGCGCTTCTGCAATGCGCCCAGGCCTTCACCAAATCGTCCGGCTCGTCCTACGGCACGCTTCTGGCCACCGGGCTGATGGGAATCGCCAAGGCGGTCAAGGGCGAGACCGAAGTGGGCGCGGAACGGGTCTCGGACCTTGTGGCCACGGCCCGCGACCAGATGCAGGCGCGCGGCAGGGCGGAGCTTGGCGGCAAGACCGTGCTCGACAGTCTCGATGCGGTGGCGTCGGCAACGGAAGGGCTGAGCGAACCGGCCGCCGTGGCTGATGCGGCGGCGCGCGCCGTCGACGCGGCGCTCGACGCGTTTCGCGACACAAAGGCCACCATCGGCCGCGCCCGCATCTTCGGCGACAAGAGCGTCGGCCTGGACGATCCGGGTATGCTGGCCATGCAACGCATCGTCAGGGCGCTGGCCGACCGGCAGGACTGAACCGGCGGGCGAGCCTGGTCAGATCAGCGGGTCGAGCCCGCCATAATGCCGGTCGGGATAGTCCGCATGCAGCGCCTGGTCTGCCTCCGTGAACCGGCCGCGCGCGAAATTGTGCTGGTGCCAATAGGGATAGACCAGCGGCAGCCGGCTGGCATCGTTGAGCGTCTGCAACTCGTCTTCGGTGAGCACCAGATCGACCGCGCCGAAATTGTCGGTGAACTGGTCGGCATTGCGACCGCCAACGACGAGTGACGATATGGCCGGCCGGCTCAGCAGCCATGCCAGCGCCACCTGTGCCGCCGACACGCCGCGTTGTTCGCCGATGCCGACAAGCGCGTCGACGATTCCCCACAGCCGCTCCTCGTCGCGGATCGGCGGTTCGTTCCAGCCCGCCGCCTGGCGCGAGCCTTCCGGCGCGTCGGCGCCGCGCCGGTGCTTGCCGGTCAGAAGGCCCGCCGCCAAAGGGCTCCACACCAGAACGCCCAGGCCCTGGTCGACCGACAGCGGCAAAAGCTCATATTCGGCCTCGCGCGCTTCGAGCGTATAATGGATCTGCTGGGTCGCGAACCGCGCGCCGCCGGCGCTATCGGCGGCGGCCAGCGATTTCATCACATGCCAGCCCGCATAGTTCGAGCAGCCCGGATAGCGGATCTTGCCCTGCTGGACGAGCGTGTCGAGCGCGGCCATCGTTTCCTCGACCGGCGTCGTGCCGTCCCATTCATGGATGTAGTAGATGTCGATATGATCGCGCCGCAGCCGCTTGAGCGAATGCTCGCATTCGCGGATCAGATGGAAGCGCGAGGCGCCCTCGTCATTGGGGCCGTCGCCGATCCGCATGCGCGCCTTGGAGGTGACGAGAAGGTCCTCCTTGTCGGCCCGGCCGTCGAGCACTTCGCCCAAAATCTCTTCCGACGTGCCGGTCGAATACATGTTGGCCGTATCGAGCAGGTTGACGCCATTGTCGGCGCACAGCGCCACCAGGTCTCGCGCCTCGGCAACGCCCTGCTTGCCGACCATGGCAAACGGGCCTTCGCCGCCGAAGGTGAAGGTGCCCATCGTGATGGCCGAGACCTTGAGGCCCGTCCGGCCCAGCGTCCTGTACTGCATCTTTTCCTCCCGCATTGTCCTTTGAGGCCGATGCGGCGGACAAGCCGCACGCCGGTCTGCGCGCCCTTGGCCAACTGTGCACCACGGCGCCGTTCTCGCCAAGGTTTGGACGGCGATTTGTGCCGGTTTTTCCGTGGGTTCACACATGGGCGCGGGGTTGATGGGGGCTGGGCGCAAGGGCAGATGGCATGAACGAGCGTCAAACTCGAACGCCTCTAAGGCCACAAGCGTGGCCCGGGCTTTCGCCCGCCCCCGCGGAGCCGCCGAGCGAAGCAAGGCTGGCGTGAGCGAAAAGATGGTGCCCCCTGCCGGGCTCGAACCGGCACGGCCCAAGGCCGAGGGATTTTAAGTCCCTTGCGTCTACCAGTTCCGCCAAGGGGGCATGGCCACAGACCTAGACGGTTTTGCGGTCAGAGGAAACGGGTCCGGCGCCATCGCCGGCCGCGGTTCGCCCAACGAAAACGGGCCGCGCATTGCACGGCCCGTCATCATCATCGCGTTTTGCGATCCGGTCAGCTCAGCGGCACCAACTGGATTTCCACGCGCCGGTTCTGGGCGCGGCCCGCTTCGGTCGCATTGTCGGCCACCGGCCGCGTTTCGCCGAAGCCGGTGACCACCATGCGCTGGCCGTTGACGCCACGGCCGGTCAGATAGTTGGCGACCGACTGGGCCCGGCGCTGCGAAAGGCCCAGATTGTAGCTCTCGTCGCCGGTCGAATCGGTGTGGCCGTAAACGTCGATCAGCGTCTGGTTGAAGCGGTTCAGAACGATCGCCACCGAATCGAGCGTGGCAAAGAAGGCCGGGATCACCTGGTCCTGGTCGACCGCAAACGTGATGTTGGACGGCATGTTCAAGATGATGTTGTTGCCCACCCGCGTCACCGACACGCCGGTGCCCTGAAGCTGGGCGGCCAGTTCGGCCTGCTGGCGGTCCATATAATTGCCGACCGCGCCGCCGGCGAGCGCGCCAATGCCCGCGCCGATCAGTGCGTTGCGGCGATCATCGCCGCCGGCCAGAACGCCAAGGCCCGCGCCGGCAAGCGCGCCCGCGCCCGCGCCGATGGCGGTGCGGCTGGTCTGCTGCTGACCCGTGAACGGATCGGTGGTCGTGCAGGCGGCGGTGAACATCAAAGTCGCCGCCAGCGCGGCAAATGTCTTGGTCTTCATGGAAACCCGTCCTTTCCGGTCAATCCCGTCCCGCAAGGCGCATGGCGGCAAAAAACGGCCAAAATGCGTTGCGGAGCCCCTCTGTGGCCTCACTATGGCAGAGCGGGCATCGGGAGCAAGCCGCGGTGTGTGTTCATTGCGGCGCGCCCAGATGCCGCCGGGCGACATAAAGCGCCAGCACGGCGGCGTTGGAGACGTTGAGCGAGCGGATCGCGCCGGGCATGTCGAGCCGCGCAAGATCGCTCACCGTGGCGCGGGTCTTTTCGCGCAATCCCTTGCCCTCGGCACCCAGCACCAGCGCGATGCGCCCGCCCGCCACCGTCTCTTCAAGCGGTTCGGGCCCGTCCGAATCGAGCCCGATCGTCTGAAAGCCGCGATTGTTGATCTCGCCGATCGCATTGGCGAGGTTGCGCGCATGGATGACCGGCAGATGTTCGAGCGCGCCGGAGGCGGCCTTTGCCAGAACGCCCGATTCGGCCGGGCTGTGGCGCGCCGTCGTCACCAGCGCATCGGCGGCCATGGCGACGCCCGAGCGCATCAGCGCGCCGACATTGTGCGGATCGGTGACCTGATCGAGCACGATGACGAGCCGCGCCGCGCCCAGATCCTCGAGCGTCCTGGGTTCAAGTGCGTCCGCCTCGATCGCAACGCCCTGATGCACCGCGTCCGGCCCGGCAAAGGCATCGATCGCCGGCGGCCGGACGATCTCGACCGGAAAGGGCAGGGCGGCCGCATCGCCGATGGAAAGCCGCGCCAGCGCGTTTTCGGTGGCCAGCATGCGATGAATGGTCCGCTGCGGGTTGTCGAGCGCCGCGCGCACCGTGTGCAGGCCGTAAAGCGCGACACGGCCCTCGGGCAGGGCGGCCGGGTCGCCGCTTTCGCCGCGGGCCCGCTTGCGGTCGCGGTGATCGCGCCGGAGGCGGGCATAGTGGGCATCCTTGGGCGAAGGAGATTTCTTGGAGGAGGGGGTCTTGGGCTCGTCTGACATGGCGCACATATAGACGGATGGGTGGCCAAAGCGAACGCCCAATCGCAGTGCGATGGAATCTGCGTCCCTTATGGCCGTTCGGCGCCCGGTGCGTGTTGACAGCGCCGGTGGCGCGCATCATAAGGCGCGTCGTCGCGGCGCTGTCGCGGCAATGCCCGGCACCCGCCGCCATGGAGGAGTGTCCGAGTGGTTAAAGGAGACGGACTGTAAATCCGTTGGCTATGCCTACGCTGGTTCGAATCCAGCCT
>JAEPON010000022.1 GCA_017642895.1 Roseitalea sp. | reverse complement strand
TCGTCGCGGCGCTGTCGCGGCAATGCCCGGCACCCGCCGCCATGGAGGAGTGTCCGAGTGGTTAAAGGAGACGGACTGTAAATCCGTTGGCTATGCCTACGCTGGTTCGAATCCAGCCTCCTCCACCATCGGCGTGCCGGAGCGGCGGACCTGTTCCGCCCAGTGCGGGTATAGCTCAATGGTAGAGCAGCAGCCTTCCAAGCTGAATATGCGGGTTCGATTCCCGCTACCCGCTCCAGCCTTTCTGACTTCGCCAACCTTGATTCAAGGCCCGGCCTGAGCACGCCGTCTCACACCAGATCGTCGATCGTAACGCCGAGCGCATCGGCCAGTTTCTTGAGCGTTGAGACCGAGCCCGTGCTTCGGCCTGCCTCGATGTCGGCGATCTGCACACGATTGACGCCGGAGGCTCTTGCCAGCGATGACTGGTTGAGCCCGCGCCACTGCCGGTATACGCCAAGCGGGCCCTCTCCCTCGATCAGCCGCTTCATCAACGCGTGCGGCAGGCCCTCTTGCGGGTTGGCCAGATAGTCGGCCACGGCCCGCATGTCTTCATGGTCCTCGCGCGCGGCGATCAACGCCTCATACTCGGCGCGAGGGATCGTGACGGTATCGTGCATGTCATCCATGACGGTCCTCATCGGTAGGCCGATCCGCGCGGTGCGATCCTGATCACGTCGATCACCGCGCCATCGATCATGATCACGCGCCAGTCACCGACCCGGAGCCTGATCGCATCGGTGCCCTTGAGCGCCTTGACATTGTTGGCTTGGGCAGCCGGGTCGATCGCATAGGCTTCGATCTTGCCGACAATGCGTCTTGCCGTTTTGGCCGGCATTTTGCGCAGCGCCTTGCGGGCGGCCGACTGGTAGGTGATCGGCTTCATGGCGTTATGTAGCACTAAGCTACAGTTTGGTCAAAAATCGATCATATGGCTCCGGTGCCGTCCGGTAGGTGTCATGACCTCCAGGGAGTTGGCTCGTAACAATCCACTATCCGCTCCAGCCTTTCCCATCTCAATATGAGGATGTTGCCGGAATGTCCTCGCTTTTCGCGCGAAGTTGCGGCGCCACCGGCGTCCGCTCGTCGCCATCCATGCCCAGATGCATGAAGTCGACAAAGGCGCGCGCCGCTTCGTCCAGGTCCGCGTCCGCCGCCCAGGCCAGCCCCACATCCATGCTCGGAATCCGGTCGGCCAGCGCCACCACCTCGACCCGCCGCCCGTCCAGCGACCAGGGGCGGTAGACCATGTCGGACAGGACCGTGACACCCATGCCGTTGGCGACCATCGAGCGCACCGCTTCCACCGACGAGGTGCGGAATATGGTCTTCGGGCGGTAGCGCGTCCGGTTCCAGTAGCGCTGGGCGGTGTTGGACGCTTCGTCCACCGTCAGCATGATGTAGGGCTCTTCGGCGACATCCTGCAGCGAGATGGACGGGTTCATCAAAAGCGGATGCTGGGCGGGCAGCCACAGCCGCCGCCGCGAGCGCAACAGCGTGTCAAAGGCGATCCCCTCCTGATTGACGATGTTGGAGGTCAGCATCACGGCCAGATCGAACTGGCCGGTCACCAGCCCTTCCTCGATCTCGCCGCGCGGCGCCTCGGTCATCTTGATGTCGACATTGGGAAAGTTGCGGGCAAAGCGCGCAACGAAGGGCGGCACATAATAGCCGGCCACGGTGTATGTCATCGCCATGCGCAGCGTGCCGGTGACATTGTCGCGCATGCGCGTCGGCAGCCGCACCGCCTCGTCGACGGCCGCCGAAATGTGCACGGCATGATCGAGAAACAGGTTTCCCTCATAGGTCAGCGTCACGCCGGCCGAATGGCGCTCGAACAGGGATGCGCCGATAATGTCTTCGAGTTGCTTGATGGCGGTTGTCACCGCCGATTGCGACACGTTCAGGTCCTTGGCCGCGCGCGAGACCTGGCCCGCATTGGCCACGGCGATGAAATAGCGGATCTGGCGCAGGGATGGTTCAATCACTTTTCTCGATATCCTGCATTAAAAAAACAGATGAATGATGCCCAAACTCCAAGCAGTGATCGGGTGTCATCGACCGGCGGGTCACTGAAGCCTGTTCGGTTTCTAGCGATAATAGAGCCATAAAACAATTGGTTGCAGGTTAAAGACCGGCAAAATGCGTGGCCGGGACACGCTGGGGCAGTCGATGCCCAGCGAAACGGCAGGTATCAGGAAAACAGATTTTCAATAGCCGACATTCGTATTTTACAATGACCGCTGCCGCCTCCTAACGTTTCAGCACCGTCCGGCCTCACCCGGTTTGGCGGCCATCGCGGCCCCGCGCCGCCCATCTGACAAACGAAGTGGAGGCGTTTGATGAGCACCAAACTCACAGCCCTATTGTGTTCGGCAGCGATTGCCGTCGCCGCGACCGGCGTCGCGTCGGCCGAAGACTGGTATCCCTATTCCGTCGAGAGCTGGGACCCGCCATTCGACATGGCGAGCCCGCGTTCGAGCCTTGACTACACGCCGCTGGAAGCCGCGTCCCAGCCTTGGGAAATCTGTGTCTCCTTCCCGCACATGAAGGATGCCTACTGGCTCGGCGTCAACTATGGCGTCTCCGAAGAGGCCAAGCGCCTGGGCGTCAAGATGCAGCTCGTCGAAGCGGGCGGCTACACCGAATTGAACACGCAGATCTCGCAGATCGAGGATTGCGTGGCGGCGGGTGCAGACGCCGTGGTGATCGGCGCGATCTCGTTTGACGGGCTCAACAACATCGTCGGCGAAGTGCGCGGCCGCGACATTCCGGTGATCGACGTCATCAACGGCATGTCCTCGCCCGAACTGTCGGCCAAATCGCTGGTCTCGTTTGGTGAGATGGGCGCCAAGGCCGGCGCGTTCCTGGCCGAACAGCACACCGCGGGCAGTGATGCGGTGAAGGCGGCCTGGTTCCCCGGTCCCGCCGGCGCGGGCTGGGTCGAAGCGGGCAATACCGGCTTCACCGGCGCCATCGCGGGCAGCGCGATCGAACTGGTCGAGACCAAATATGGCGACACCGGCAAGGAAGCGCAGGCCAAGCTGGTCGAGGACACGCTGGAAGCCCATCCGGACCTCAACTATATCGTCGGCACGGCGGTGACGGCCGAGGCGGCGGTGCCGATCCTGCGGGCCCGCGGGCTCACCGACCAGATCAAGGTCGTCTCCTACTACTATACACCGGGCGTCGACCAGGGCATCCGCCGTGGCCAGATCCTGGCCGCACCGACGGACTCGACCGTGATCCAGGGCCGCATTGCCATCGACCAGGCCGTGCGCATCCTGGAAGGCGAGGAGTATGAGCAGCATGTCGGTCCGGCGCTCTATGTGGTGACCCAGGACAGCCATGCCGACTTCGATCCGTCCTCGACGCTTGCGCCCGACGGTTTCCGTCCGGTCTTCCGTGTCGAATAAGCGGGATCAGGGAACGCCGTGATGAATACCTCCCTGCATCACGACGCGGGCGCGCATGCTCAAGATGCGCGCCCACTCATAAAGACGCGCGCCGTCTCCAAGGACTATCCGGGCGTCAGGGCGCTCGATGGCGTCGATTTCGAGCTTCGTCCCGGCGAGGTGCATGTGCTGTTCGGCGAGAACGGCGCGGGCAAGTCGACGCTGATCTCGATCCTTGCCGGCGCGAACCAGCCCTCGTCGGGCACCATCAAGGTGCGCGGCGAGGACACTCATCTGGGCTCGGTGCACGAGGCGCGTGAACTGGGCATTTCGGCGGTCTTTCAGGAGTTCTCGCTGATCCCGCAAATGACGGTGGCCGAGAACCTGTTTCTGGGCGCAGAGCATGCGCGCTACGGCTTTTTGGACAAGAAGCGCCTGCGCCGCGAGGCCGAGGCCATCCTCGATGAGCTGGGCTTTCACATCGCGCCCGACCAGACGGTCGATCACCTGACCCGCGCCGAACAACAGATGGTCGAGATCGCCAAGGCGTTTCGCGACGAACTGTCGGTGCTGATCCTCGATGAGCCGACCGCCTCGCTGACCAATCACGAGACCGACCAGCTCTTCAAGCTGATCGGCGAACTGACCGCGCGCGGCGTCGGCATTGTCTACATCACCCACCGCATGGCCGAGATCCGCCGCATCGGCGACCGGATCACGGTGTTGCGCGATGGCCGTTATATCGACACGGTCGACGCCAAGACCACGTCCGAGGACGAACTGGTCCGCCTGATGACCGGCCGCATGGTCGGTGCCATCTTCCCCAAGATCAGTTTCACGCCCGGCGAGGAAGTGCTGCGTGTCGAGGGGCTGACGACGCCGGACGATGCGGTGCGCGACGTCTCGCTGACCGTCCGCGCCGGCGAGATCGTCGGCTTTGCCGGGCTGGTCGGCTCGGGCAAGTCCGAGACCATGCAGGCCTGTTTCGGCGCAAGGTCCGCCAGCGCGGGACAGGTGACCTACAAGGGCCAGCCGATCGATGGCGCATCACCCGGCGCCAACATCCGCCGCGGCTTTCTCTATCTGCCCGCCGACCGCCGCACCGAGGGGCTGATGATGATGCGCTCGGTGCGCGAGAACATGTCATTGGCCGCGCTTGACGCAAAGCAGGTCCGCAACGGTCCGTTTTTGAGCCGTTCGGGCGAAGTTGCGATGGTCAGCGATCTGGCCGACCGGCTCAACCTGTCGCCCAACCGCGTCGAGCGCGCCGTCGACCATTTTTCCGGCGGCAACCAGCAAAAGGCGATGCTGGCCCGCTCGCTGACGCGCGATTTCGACCTGATCGTCTTCGACGAGCCGACCGTCGGCGTCGATGTCGGCACGCGCGCCTCCATCTATGAATTCATTGCCGGGCTGGCCGGGCAGGGGGTCGCCGTCGTGCTGATCTCGTCCGACCTGCCGGAAATCCTGCACATGTCGAACCGCGCTTTTGTGTTCTACCGCGGCGCCGTTCAGGCCGAATTGCCGGCCAGCGAATTGACGGAGGAAAACGTCTTGTCCCACTTCTTCGAGCGGGAGGCCGCGTGATGGCCGACGAAGCCGCGACCACGACCGCGTCGCGCCGCAGCGCCTCGGACATGCTCAAGCGCCTGTTCGTCCGGCTGGGCATTCTGCCTTTCCTGCTGGTGATCGCCATTATCGTCTTCACGCTGATGTCGGACAACTTCCTGACCGGCCGAAACCTGATGAACGTGCTGCGCCAGTCGGTCTATCTGATGATCGTCTCGCTCGGCCAGATGCTGGCGCTGCTGACCGGCGGGTTCGACCTGTCGGTCGGCACCATCCTTGCCATCAGCTCCGTGGTCGGGGCCATGACGATGGCCTCGGTCTACGCGATGGCGCCCGACATGGTCTGGCTGGCGATCCTTCTGGGCTGCCTTGGCGGCATCACCGCAGGCACGATGATCGGCGTCGTCAACGGCGTCGGCGTTGCCTTCTTCAACGTTTCGCCCTTCATGATGTCGCTCGGCATGGCCTCGGTCGGTTTCGGCATCGCGCTTTATCTGACCGGCGGCGTCCCGGTCTACGGCATGCCGGTCGCTTTCGGCGACGTGTTCGGTTTCGGCACCATGCTCGGCATTCCCGCGCCGGTCTGGGTTGCCGCCGGCCTTGTGGCGGCGCTTTATGTGTTTCTCTACCAGACGCCCTATGGCCGCTATTTCTATGCGGTTGGCGGCAATCTGAAGGCCGCCTCCCTATCGGGCATCAACACCAGGGGCACGCTGTTCTTCACCTATGTCTTGTGCGCGGCCTTCGCGGCCATCGCCGGCATGCTGCTGACCGCGCGCCTTGATACCGGCGAAGCCAATATCGGCGCTTCCATGCCGCTTGAATCGATCGCGGCCTGTGTGATCGCCGGCGTCAGCCTGCGCGGCGGGGTGGGGCGCCTTGAAAACGTGGTGCTCGGCGCGCTGTTCATCGGCCTTGTGCAGAACGGCATGAACCTCGCCCGCATCGAATCCTATCTACAGACCGTGGTGCTCGGAGCGCTGCTGATCCTGGCGGTCATCGCTGACCAGATCCGCCTGCGCTACGTTGCCTCGCTGAAAGACTGACCGGGGGGACCGATGAACGTCGATATCAATTGCGACATGGGCGAAAGCTTCGGCCTCTACAGGATGGGCGACGATGAGGGGATCATGCCCTTCATCACCCAGGCCAACGTCGCCTGCGGCTTCCACGGCTCGGATCCCAACCATATGCGCACCACGGTCGAACTCGCCAAGCGCCACGATGTGCGCGTCGGCGCCCATGTCTCGCTGCCCGATCTGCCCGGCTTCGGCCGGCGCGAGATGAAGATCGAGCGCGACGAGATGGCCAACATCATCATCTACCAGATCGGCGCGCTGATGGGCTTCCTGCATGTCGCCGGCATGGAGCTGAGCCACATCAAGCCGCATGGTGCGCTCTACGGCATGGCCGCCCGCGAACGGCACATTGCCGATGCGGTCGCCGATGCGGCGGAAGCGTTCGGCGTTCCGATCCTCGGTTTGGCCGGCACGCTGCATGAAGAAGTGTTCGGTGAACGCGGCCTTGAGTTCCAGGCCGAGTTCTTCGCCGATCTCGATTATGCCGATGACGGGCGCCTGATCATCACACGCGAGCACGCGGCGGTGGCGCCCGATCTTGCCGCCGAGCGCGCCATCAACGCCGTGCGCGACGGCGTCAACCTCACCGTCGGCGGCAAGCGCCTGCCGGTGCGCGCCGAGACGATCTGCGTTCATTCCGACACGCCCAACGCGGTGGCCATCGCCACGGCCGTCCGCGACGCGCTATCCACCCTCAAGGCGGCCTGACCCGCGACCATCAAGGGAGACACACATGGCAAAACACGAAATCCGCTCGCCGATCCCCGGCACCTTCTACCGCAAGCCGGCGCCCGACCAGCCGGTCTTCAAGGACGTCGGTGACACGGTCGCCAAGGGCGACACGATCGGTCTGGTCGAGGTGATGAAGACGTTTCATGAGGTCAAGGCCGATGCGGACGGCACGATCACGGCCTTCGTGCTCGACAATGAAGAGCCGGTGATGGCCGGCCAGCCGCTCGCCGAGCTGGACTGAGCGATGCCGATCGAAAGGCTTCTCATCGCCAACCGGGGCGAGATCGCGGTGCGCATCATCCGCGCGGCGCGTGAACTGGGCATCGAGACCGTGCAGGTGCACAGCGCCGCCGATGCAGACAGCCGCGCCGTGCAACTGGCCGATCGGGCGATCGATATCGGCCCGCCCCAGGCGGCCAAATCCTATCTCAATGTCGAAGCGATCCTTGACGCCGCCAAGTCGGCGGGCGCCAATGCGATCCATCCCGGTTACGGTTTCCTCGCTGAAAATGCCGACTTCGCCGATGCGGTCGTCGCGGCCGGCATGGCTTTTGTCGGCCCGTCCGGCGACACGATCCGGCTGATGGGCGACAAGGCTGCCGCGCGCCGTCAGGCGCAGGAGGCCGGCGTGCCGACCGTTCCGGGCAGCGACGGCGTGATCGAGGACATGGACGCGGCAAAAGCGCTCGCCGTCGATCTGGGCTTTCCGGTGATGATCAAGGCGGCCGCCGGCGGCGGCGGGCGCGGCATCCGCATCGCGCACAGCGCCGACGAATTCGCAACGCTCGCCCCGCAGGCCTCGTCCGAGGCGCTCGCCGCCTTCGGCGATGGCGGCATTTATGTGGAGAAAGTCATCGAACGGGCCCGGCACATCGAGGTGCAGGTGCTCGGCGACGGCACCGATGTGGTCCATTGCTTTGAGCGCGAATGTTCCTTGCAACGCCGCCGCCAGAAGGTCTGGGAAGAGGCGCCGTCGGTGGCGCTGAAGCCGGAGGTGCGCGACGGGCTATGCGCCTCCGCCGTCGCGCTTGCCAAATCGGTCGGCTATTCGGGCGCCGGCACGATCGAATATCTCTATGACGATGCGACGGGCGATTATTACTTCATCGAGATGAACACCCGCATCCAGGTCGAGCACCCGGTGACGGAAATGATCTGCGGCGTCGATCTGGTCGCCGAGATGATCCGCATCGCCGGCGGCGAAAGGCTGCGCCTGTCCCAGGGCGATCTGCGTGCGAAGGGCCATGCCATCGAGGTGCGTCTGAACGCCGAGGACCCGGCCAACAATTTCATGCCGTTCCCCGGCCAGATCGCCGAACTGACGCTGCCGGACGGCCCGGGCGTGCGGTTCGACCATATGCTCTATCGCGGCTATCAGATCCCGCCCTTCTACGATTCGCTGCTCGGCAAGCTGATCGTCTGGGGCGAGGATCGCGAGCACGCCATGGCCCGGCTCGGCCGGGCGCTGGGCGAGATGTCGATCACCGGCCTGCCGACCACCGCGCCCCTGTTTCAGGCGCTGCTTGGCAGCGACGATGTACGCGCCAGCGCCGTGCACACGCGCTGGCTGGAGCCTTGGCTTGAGGAAAACCAACACATGATCATGGACAGGGGAGGCGCCGCAGCATGAGTTGCCGTTACACATTTGGCGGGGATGAGCACATCTTCGTCGAGGTCGATGAGGCCATGTCGCTGGAGGCGTTCTTCACCAGCCTCTCCATGACCAACGCGGTTCGCGAGGCGAAGATCAAGGGCGTCACGGAAATCTGCCCGGCCAACGCCTCCTTCCAGATCAAGTTCAATCCCGACGACATCCATCCCGACGACATGCTCGCCGAGTTGAAGCGGCTCGAAGCGACGGCCGATGCGTCCGAGGCCAGGCTCGACACGCGGATCATCGAAATCCCTGTCCATTATCAGGACCCGTGGACGCATGAGACGCTGATGCGCTTCCGCGAGCGCCATCAGGACCCGGATGCGTCGGACATCGAATATGCCGCGCGCATCAACGGCTATGACAGCGTTCAGGATTTCATCAAGGCGCATTCGGGCGCGCCCTGGTTCGTCTCGATGGTCGGCTTCGTCTCCGGCCTGCCGTTCCTCTACCAGATGGTCGATCGGCCCAGGCAGATCCAGGTTCCGAAATATCTGCGGCCGCGCACCGACACGCCCAAGCTGACGGTCGGTTATGGCGGCTCGTTCTCGTGCATCTATTCGGTGCGCGGCGCCGGCGGCTACCAGATGTTCGGCATCACGCCGATGCCGATCTTCGATCCCGAGCAGAAGGTCTCGTACCTCAAGGACTTCATGGTGTTCTTCAAGCCCGGCGACATCGTCAAATGGAAGCCGATCAGCCGCGAGGAGTATGACGCCGACGTGGCCGCGGTCGAAGCGGGCACCTTCATGCCGCGCATGGCCGAGGTCACGTTTTCGCTCGATGATTTCAACGCCGATATCGACGGCACCAACGCCAAGCTGATGGAGGCCCTCAATGCCGGTTAACGTCATCTCCGCGGGCATCGCCACCACCATCCAGGACCTTGGCCGGCCCGGCTATTATCATCTCGGCATCCCGATGGGTGGCGCGATGGACCGTCTCGCCCTGCGCACCGCCAACATGCTGGTCGGCAACGATGAGGGCGCGGCCGCGCTTGAAGCGGTCTTTGTCGGCCCCGAACTCGAATTCACCGAAGACGCCATCGTCGCGGTCACCGGCGCCGAACTGCCGCCCAAGCTGGACGGCCAGATCCAGCCGACCTGGACGGGCTTTGCGGTGAAGGCCGGACAGACGCTCTCGTTCGACTTTCTGAAGAACGGCGCGCGGGCCTATATCGCCATTTCCGGCGGCATCGACACGCCGCCTGCGCTCGGCAGCCGCTCGACCTATGCGATCGGTGCGCTCGGCGGCGTCGAGGGCAGGGGCATCCAGCCCGGCGACACCCTGCCGCTCGGCGCGCAGCCTTCGAGCGCCAGCGCAGGCAAGTCGGTGCCCGACGAGATGCGGCGCACGCCCGGCAAGCCGGCCGAACTGCGCGTCCTGCCGGGGCTTTATTGGCACCGCATCACCGAGGCGGCGCAGAAGGGCTTTTTCGAGGACACCTGGAAGGTCGCCAACGAGGCCGACCGGATGGGTTACCGCTTTCAGGGCGGTCGCGTGCTCGAATTCGTCGAGCGCGAGCCGCCCTTCGGGGCCGGCGCCGATCCCTCCAACATCACCGATGCCTGCTATCCCTATGGCTCGGTGCAGGTGCCCAGCGGCACCGAACCGATCGTGCTGCACCGGGATGCGGTCTCCGGCGGTGGCTATTTCATGATCGGCACGGTGATTTCCGCCGACATGGACCTGATTGGCCAGCTCCAGCCGCACACGCCGACCCGCTTCATCAAGGTCGACATGGACACCGCGCTCGCCGCGCGCAAGGAACGCGCCGAGGCGCTCGACGCCATCCGCCAGACGCTCACCTGAGGAGGCATGGCCATAACAACAAGAACAGCGTTGCAATGATTTCGTGCCGCCGGTCCCGTGCCGGCGGCGTTTTTCGAGAGGAAAGTCCAATGTGTTCAGATGTCGCCAGGGGCACCGCCATCGGGACGGTGCTGATCGACAATGACCGGACCCGCGTCACCGAATGGCGGTTTCGCGAAAAAGGCGCCAACACCGGCTGGCACACCCATGCCCACGACTATGTCGTCGTGCCGATGTTCACCGGCCAGCTCGAACTGCACGAGCCGGGCGGCACGCGCCGTCTGGCCGACCTGACCCAGGGTGTGCCCTATTTTCGTGAGGCCGGCGTCGAGCACGACGTCATCAACGCCAATGACGGTGAAATCGCCTTCATTGAGGTCGAGTTCCTGCGCTAGAGTTTGGCGAGGCGCTCCAGCGCGCGCTTGAGAAGCGCCTGCTCGTCGGCGCTGAACGGCGCCAGCAATTGCGCATCATAGTCGCCCGCCACCGCACACAGATCGGCATAGACCGTCTGGCCCGTGCGGGTCAGCGTCAGCAGTTCGCGGCGCCGGTCGGTTTCCACCTTCTGGCGCGTCAGATAGCGTTTCTTCTCGAGCGCTGCGACGGCGCGGCTGATCTTGGTCTTGTGCATTTTGGCGCGTGTGCCGATGGCATTGGCGGTCATCGCACCGTAGCGGCCGAGGTGGAACAGCACGCGCCACTCGGTGCGCAGCATGCCGTAGCGCTGCTTGTAATGGTGCTGGAAGGCCAGGCTCGATTCTTCCGCAGCCTGGTTGAGCAGATAAGGCAGGAAGGAGCGGATGTCGAAATCGGTCTGGTCGGCCATGGCGCGATGATGGCGCTTGTTAGTTACAAATTCAACTATTAGGGCTGGGCCATGACGACAGGGAGGCGATCATGAACCGCCAGACATCGACCCGCACCATGCAGCAGGGCGCAACGCCCGTGGGCACCCATGAGGGCTACATGCCCGGCTTCGGCAATGATTTCGAGACCGAGGCGCTGCCCGGGGCACTGCCGCAAGGCATGAACTCGCCGCAAAAATGCAATTACGGCCTTTATGGCGAGCAACTGACCGGCACGGCCTTCACCGCGCCCAGCCACCAGAACGAGCGGACCTGGTGCTACCGCATCCGCCCGTCGGTCAAACATTCGCACCGCTATGAAAAGATCGATCTGCCCTATTGGAAATCGGCGCCGAACATCGATCCCGACGTGATCAGCCTTGGCCAGTATCGCTGGAACCCGGTGCCGCACTCGGGCGAGGCGCTGACATTCATCAGCGGCATGCGGACCATGACGACCGCCGGTGACGTCAACACCCAGGTCGGCATGGCAACGCATATCTACCTCGCCACCCAGTCCATGGTGGACGATTATTTCTTCTCGGCCGATTCGGAACTCCTGGTCGTGCCGCAGGAAGGCCGGCTGCGCTTTTGCACCGAGCTTGGCATCATCGATGTCGAGCCCAAGGAGATCGCCGTCATCCCGCGTGGCCTGGTCTACCGTGTCGAGGTGCTGGAAGGGCCGGCGCGCGGCTTTGTCTGCGAGAATTACGGCCAGAAATTCGAACTGCCGGGCAGGGGGCCGATCGGCGCCAACTGCATGGCCAACCGGCGTGACTTCAAGACGCCGATCGCCGCGTTCGAGGATCGGGAAGTGCCGTCGACCCTGACCGTGAAATGGTGCGGCCAGTTCCACCGCACCGGGATCGGCCAGTCGCCGCTCGATGTCGTGGCCTGGCACGGCAACTACGCGCCCTGCAAATATGATCTGCGCAATTACTGCCCGGTCGGCGCGATCCTGTTCGATCACCCCGATCCGTCGATCTTCACGGTCCTGACGGCGCCGTCCGGCCAGCCGGGCACGGCCAACATCGATTTCGTCCTGTTCCGCGAGCGCTGGATGGTGATGGAGGATACGTTCCGCCCGCCCTGGTACCACAAGAACATCATGAGCGAACTGATGGGCAACATTTACGGCCAGTATGACGCCAAGCCCGAGGGCTTCGTGCCGGGCGGCGTGTCGCTGCACAACATGATGCTGCCGCACGGGCCCGACAAGAACGCCTTTGAGGGCGCGTCCAATGCCGATCTGAAGCCCGAAAAGCTCGACAACACGATGAGCTTCATGTTCGAGACGCGCTTTCCCCAGCATCTGACCGAGTTTGCCGCCAGGGAAGCGCCCCTGCAGGACGACTATATCGACTGCTGGAGCGATCTTGAAAAGAAGTTCGACGGCACGCCGGGCAAGAAGTAGGCTGGTTTGCCGACATGCCGACGATCTCGCTCTTTTATGGCATCGTGATTCAGATGTATTGGCGCGACCACAATCCACCGCACATCCATGCGCTCTACCAGGGCCATGAGGCGCTGCTTACGATTGAGGATGCGAGTGTCATCGCCGGCAAACTGCCGCCAACGGCACGCAGAATCGTTGCCGACTGGATTGAACGCCGCCGGCCGGAGTTGATGGCGAACTGGGAACGTGCTCGGCGTTATGAGGCGTTGGAGATGATAGCGGGAGCCGATGTTGATGATTGAACTGGTGAAAATCCTGTCCATTGATCCGGTCGGCGATTACCGGCTCCAGGTGTGCTTTTCCAATGGCCGTGAAGGCATTTGCGATTTGTCGGACATGGTCGGGCAGGACGGTCCCATGCTCAAGCCGCTTGCCGATCCGGAGTTCTTTGCCCGTGCCTTTGTCCAGACCGGCACGATCGCCTGGCCGAACGGTTTCGACGTCGACGCAATCGCGCTGCATGACGAGATGCTGAAAGCGGGCCAGTTGGAGCCGGCGCTCGGCGGAGCTTGAAACAAAACAAAAAGTTGGGACCCCATGAAACTTGCCACCATCAAGGACGGCACGCGCGACGGGCGCCTCGTCGTCGCCTCCGACGATCTGACGCAATGTTCCGATGTCGGCCATATCGCCCGCACGTTGCAGGCCGCGCTCGACGATTGGGAGCAGCTTGCGCCGCGGCTGGAACGGGTCGCCGAAGGCATTGCCGGCGGCTGGCAGCCGGTCCAGCGCTTTCACGAGCATGAATGCGAAAGCCCGCTGCCGCGCGCTTACCAATGGGCGGACGGTTCGGCCTACGTCAATCATGTCGAACTGGTGCGCAAGGCGCGTGGCGCCGAAATGCCCGACAGCTTCTGGCACGACCCGCTCATGTATCAGGGCGGCTCGGATGCCTTCATCGGCCCGCGCGCGCCGATCCGCTTCCCGGAGGATGCCAGCGAATGGGGCATCGATATGGAAGGCGAGGTGGCCGTCATCACCGGCGACGTGCCGATGGGCGCTTCGCGCGAGGAAGCGCTGGCGGCGATCCGGCTGGTCATGCTGGTCAACGATGTGTCGCTGCGCGGCCTGATCCCCGGCGAACTCGCCAAGGGGTTCGGCTTCTTCCAGTCGAAGCCCGCCAGCGCCTTTTCGCCCTGCGCCGTGACCCCGGAACAGCTGGGCGACGCCTGGAGGGACGGCAAGCTGCATCTGCCGCTCGAAGTCGATCTCAACGGCGATCCCTTCGGCCGGGCCGAGGCGGGCGAAGACATGGTGTTCGACTTCGGCACGCTGATCGCTCATGCCGCCAAGACAAGGGCACTGGCCGCCGGCACGATCATCGGATCGGGCACGGTCTCCAACAAGGATCCGGACGGTTCGCCCGGCCGGCCCGTGGCTGACGGCGGCAAGGGCTATTCCTGCATCGCCGAGATCCGCATGATCGAGACGATCCATGACGGCAAGCCCAAGACGCCCTTCATGGGCAATGGCGACACGGTGCGCATCGACATGAAGGACACCTCGGGCCACTCCATCTTCGGCGCCATCGACCAGACCGTGGAGCTCGGCTGACGATGAGCGCGGTCCCGGGCGAGCTTTTGGCGGCGAAGGGCGGCGACGCGGATGTCGCCGCACGCTTCTCGCTGACGCCGCCGCCGCCCGGCTTCATCGATGATCCGTTTCCGGTCTATCGCGCGCTGCGGGAGCATGCGCCGGTCAAACAGATCGGCGAGGCGTCCTGGCTGTTGTCGCGCCACGAGGACCTTGCGCGCGTCTACAAGGACACCGCGCTCTTTTCGTCCGACAAGAAGGTCGAGTTCGCGCCCAAATTCGGCGACGGCCATCTGTTCGCGCACCACACGACGAGCCTGGTTTTCAACGATCCGCCGCTGCACACCCGTGTCCGGCGTATCCTCGCCGGTGCGCTGAACCCGCGTGCGGTCTCGGGCCTCGAACCCGACGTGATCGCCCTTGTGGATCGCCTGCTCGATGCAATGGAGACAAAGACGGACGCGGTCGACCTGATCGAGGATTTCGCCGCCGCGATCCCCATCGAGGTGATCGGCAATCTGCTCGACGTGCCCCATGACGAGCGCGGTCCCTTGCGCGACTGGTCGCTGGCAATCCTTGGCGCGCTGGAGCCGGCTCTGACCGCCGCCCAGTTCAAACGCGGCGAAGATGCCGTGCGCGATTTTCTCGCCTATCTCGAAACGCTCGTCGCCCGACGCCGCGCCGACCCCGGCGACCCGGACAGGGATATGCTGACCCGGCTGATCGCCGGCGAGCGTGACGGCGGCAGACTGAGCGAAGCCGAACTGCTGCACAATTGCATCTTCATCCTCAATGCCGGCCATGAGACGACGACCAACCTGATCGGCAACGCGCTGGAGCTTTTGGACCGCTTTGAAGGCGAGCGCGCCCGGCTGATCGGTGAACCGGCGCTGATCGCCTCGGCCATCGAGGAGGTGCTGCGCTATGAGAGCCCCAACCAGCTTGGCAACCGCCGCACCACGGCGCCCGTGGAGATCGGCGGCGTTGCCATGCCCGCCGGCAGCGGCCTGACGCTCTGCATCGGCGCGGCCAACCGTGATCCGGCCGCCTTCGATGATCCCGAGCGCTTCGACGTTGCGCGCAAGCCCAACCGGCACCTGGCGTTCGCCTCCGGCCCGCACCAATGCACCGGCATGAATGTCGCGCGCCTTGAAGGCCGCATCGCCATCGCCCGGTTCCTTGCGCGCTTTCCGCGCTACCGGCTGGAAGGCGCGCCGCTCCGCTCGCAACGCATCCGCTTTCGCGGCTTCACCTCCATTCCCGCGCGCCTTAAGCCCGTCTGATGGCACGCTTTTTGGGGTACATTGCGATGAGTGTGGATGCGCGGATCGCCGACAGCAACCAAGGCGTCGAATGGCTGGATCGTCATGCGCCTGGGGATGCCGACATGGGCTACCCGGAGTTCTATGGTGGCATCGATGCGCTGGTGATGGGCCGTACGACATACGATTTCGTCGCGGCGCAACCTGAATGGCCCTATCCCGGCAAGATGTCCTATGTCGTCACGTCGCGACCGCTGACGTCCGAACGCGACGATGTCACAGCAGTTGAACCGGACTTCGCCCGCCTACGGGACCGCGTCGACGCCGACGGTCGAAAAAATGTGTGGATCGTCGGCGGCGGTCAGACACAGCGGGCCGCTTTGGATGCCGGCATGTTCGATGAACTGCGCGTGTTCGTCCTGCCGGTCGTGCTCGGCAGCGGGCCGCTGATCTTTGCCGACGGCGCCCAAGCCGGCGCCAAACTGACGGGCCACAAGGTTTGGCCCGGTGGCGTCGTTGAACTGATCTACGCATTTGAAGGATAGTCCATGACCAAGCAATTCGCCTCCGCTGGCGACATGACCGAAAAGCAGATCTCCTTCTCCGAGATCGGCCGAGACCTGTGGGCGTTCACCGCCGAGGGGGACCCCAATTCCGGTGTCATCATCGGCGATGAGAGCGTCATGGTGATCGAGGCGCAGGCAACGCCGCAACTCGCCCGCAAGGTGATCGAGCGTGTGCGCGCGGTCACCGACAAGCCCATCAGCCATCTTGTGCTGACCCATTACCACGCCGTGCGCGTGCTTGGCGCCTCGGCTTATGATGCGCCGCAGATGATCATGTCCGACACGGCGCGCGCCATGGTGGCCGAGCGCGGGGCGGAGGATTGGGCGAGCGAGTTCGAGCGTTTCCCGCGCCTGTTTGACGGGCATGAGGAGATCCCCGGCCTGACCTGGCCGACGACGACCTTTTCGGACCGCATGTCCGTCTATCTGGGCAACCGCCGCGTCGATCTGATGAAGCTTGGACGCGCCCACACCGCCGGCGACATCGTCGTCCATGTGCCCGACGACAACGTCATGTTCACCGGCGACATCGTCGAATATCATTCGGCCTGCTATTGCGGCGACGGTCACTTCAATGATTGGCCTGAGACCCTTGCAAAGATTGGCGATTTCGATCTGGCAGCGATCGCGCCGGGCAGGGGCGACGCTCTCGTCGGCGCCGAGATGGTCAACGCCGCGCTGACCAACACGGCCGATTTTGTGCGCTCGACCTACGATCCCGTTGCCAGGGTCGCCGCGCGCGGCGGCTCGCTCAAGGAGGCATGGGATGCCTGCCGCGCCGTCTGCGATCCGAAATTCGCCGACTATGCGATCTATGAGCATTGCCTGCCGTTCAATGTCGCTCGTGCCTTCGATGAGGCGCAGGGCATCGACACGCCACGCATCTGGACCGCCGAACGCGACAAGCAGATGTGGAACGCCCTTCAGGGCTGACCGGGGCAGGGAGCCGCGCCATGAACAAGATTTTCGAGGTTCCGCTTTATCCCTATGCGCGGGTCGCCGATCAGGACGCGGAAACGCCCGCCCGCCACAGCGTGATCGTCATCGGCGCGGGCCCGGTGGGCCTGGCGGCGGCGATCGATCTGGCACAGACCGGCCATCAGGTCGTCGTGCTCGACGACAATGACAAGGTGAGCTGGGGCAGCCGCGCGGTCTGCTATGCCAAGCGGCCGCTCGAAATCCTCGACCGGCTCGGCTGCGGCGAACCGATGGTGGACAAGGGTGTTGTGTGGAACCGGGGCCGCGTCTTCTATGACGAACGCGAGGTCTATGATTTCGACCTGCTGCCCGAGGAAGGCCACCGCCGGCCGGCCTTCATCAATCTCCAGCAATATTATTTCGAGCAGCATCTGGTCGACCGCGCGCGGGCGCTCGAAGCCGACGGCGCGCCGATCGAACTGCGCGGCGGCAGCAGGGTCGTATCGGCCGATGCGGCCGATGACGGCGTGACGCTTGAGGTCGAGACGCCCGACGGCCCTTACACCGTTCAGGCCGACTGGGTGATCGCCTGCGACGGCGCGGCCTCGCCCGTTCGCGCGATGATGGGGCTCGATTTCGTCGGCCGCGTCTTCGAGGACAATTTCCTGATCGCCGACGTCGTGATGGAGGCGGGCTTTCCGACCGAGCGCTGGTTCTGGTTCGATCCGTCCTTCAACCGCGGCCAGTCGGCGCTTTTGCACAAGCAGCCCGACAATGTCTGGCGCATCGATCTCCAGCTTGGCTGGGACATCGACAAGGACGAGGAGAAAAAGCCCGAAAACGTCATCCCGCGCCTGAAAGCGATGCTCGGCGAGGATGCGCAGTTCGAACTGGAATGGGTGTCGATCTACACCTTCCAGTGCCGGCGCATGGAAAAATTCCGCCATGGCCGGGTGCTGTTTGCGGGCGACGCCGCCCATCAGGTCTCGCCGTTCGGCGCGCGCGGTGCCAATTCGGGCCTTCAAGACACCGACAATCTGTGCTGGAAGCTCGGCCTTGTCATCAACGGCACCGCGCCCGAGAGCCTGCTCGACAGCTATGATGACGAGCGCATTCACGGCGCCGACGAGAATATCCTCAATTCGACCCGCTCGACCGATTTCATCACGCCGAAATCGGAGATGAGCCGCATCTTCCGCAACGCGGTGCTCGATCTGTCCGAGCATTACGCCTTTGCCCGGCCGCTGGTGAATTCGGGCCGGCTTTCGGTGCCCTGCGTCTATGACGGCTCGCCGCTCAATGGTGTCGATGCGCTGGAGGGTGGGCCGGCCCGGTCGCGGCCCGGTGCGCCATGCCCCGACGCGCCGCTCGGAAACGGGTTTTTGCTCGACCAACTGGGTGGCGGGTTCCAGCTTCTGAGCATCGATGCCGATGCGCCTGAAATGGTTGAACTCCACGCCATCACGACCAACCGCGTTGCGGTGTCGGCAAGCGACGATCCGTCCGGCGCGCTGGCCGACCGCTATCTCGGTTCGGCCTCCGGCGCGGTCTATCTGATCCGGCCGGACCAGCATGTTGCCGCGCGCTGGCCGTCCTATGACGAAGCGGCGGTCAAGGCCGCCATCACCCGCGCCACGGGGAGGGCATGAGGATGGCGGACCTTAACACCGCGCCGGCGATTGATGCGCCGGACGATCTTTATGCCGAGCTTCTGGCGATGCATGAGGGCTTGTCGAAAAAAGAGAGCGACGCGGCCAATGCGCGGCTGATCCTGATCCTTGTGAACCAGATCGCCGACCGGAACGTGCTGCGCCAGGCCATGGCGGCCGCCCGCGCGCCCGGTAGCGAGAGCGGCTGAGCGCCAACGGTTTGGGGACGGCCCGGCTGGCTGACTTGGTGATCGCGTTCTAAACACGCCCGGCGCGGAACCTTACATGCCCCGCGGCCGTTAGCCATAAAATTGGGCTTCAACTGGACAAAATTACCGATTTGTCATAGTCCGGACAGCGCCGTCTTGGGCAATGCTCTCATCCAGCGCGGGGGCTGGGACGGCGACGAACGCGCGGGTCGGAACGGCAGGCGCCGCCTTGTTTGCGGCGCCAAACTGTCGGCAAGCGGGTTCGGGGGCGCCAACAGGTCGGGGGATGGTCCGAATGAAGCGCGCAAAATGGGCAGATCCGGCCACGTGGCCTCGGTGGCTCAAAAAGGCGTTGGTGATTGCTGCCGATGGCGCGCTGATCCCTGTCAGCCTCTATCTGGCCTTTGCCTTGCGCATCGGCACATTCGCCCCGCATCAGTACGAACTGCTTTCGCCGGCCTATTTTGCCATCACGCTGGTGGGCGGTCTGGGCCTTCTTTGGGCGCTGCGTCTGCGCCGTCTGAAATTGCATGCCTTCGACATGCATGCCGTCGCGCGGATCGGCGCTTGCGCGGCCGCGCTGACGTTCCTTGCCATTTCGGTCAGCTACTTTTTCGATCTTTGGGCGCCGCGTTCGGTGCCGCTGATCTTCGGCGCCCTATTCTTCTTCAATGCCCTGGCCATGCGCATGGTCGTGCTGGGCGGGCTGGGGTATGTCAAGCGCGTCGCGGGCAGTCACGTGCCGGTCGCGATCTACGGCGCGGGCGCCGCGGGCACGCAGTTGGCCAATGCGCTGCGCCAGTCGCGGGAATTGCGCCCCGTCATCTTCGTTGACGACAACCCCGCGCTGCACGGCATCATCATCGGCGGCGCGCGCGTTTGCCACCCGTCGGTTCTGGAACCGATGACGCGATCCAATCAGATCGAGCGCGTCCTGATCGCCATCCCCTCCATGACGATCGGCCAGCGGGAAAGGCTCACGAAAACCCTTGAGGCGCTGCCCTGCGAGGTTCAGTCCATTCCCTCCTATGTCGATCTGGTCTCGGGCAAGAGCTGGGTCGATGATCTGCGACCGATCTCGCCCGACGAACTGCTCGAGCGCGAAAAGGTCGATCTCGACATTCCCGAAGTGGCAAAAGCCTATGCCGGCCGCTCGGTGATGGTCACCGGGGCGGGCGGGTCGATCGGATCGGAACTGTGCCGGCAACTGATCGATTGCCGGCCGAGCCGGATTGTCCTGTTCGAACGCAGCGAGTTCGCCCTTTACGAAATCGAGCGCACGCTGCGCCCGGCCGCGGAGCAGGCGGGCATTGCCATGGTGGCCCGGCTGGGCTCGGTGATCGACCGGCCGTTGATCGATGCGGTGATTGTGACCGAAAAGGTTGACATCATCCTGCACGCGGCTGCCTACAAGCATGTCCCGCTGGTGGAGAGCAACGAGCTGGAGGGCGTTCGCAACAATGTCCTTGGAACGCGCATGGTTGCCGAAGCCGCACGCGACGCACGGATCGAGCGCTTCATCCTCGTATCGACCGACAAGGCCGTACGCCCCACCAACATCATGGGCGCGACCAAGCGTCTGGCCGAACTGATCGTCCAGGACATGCAGACCCGCGGCGCCCTCACGCGGTTTTCGATGGTTCGCTTCGGCAATGTGCTGGGGTCTTCGGGGTCTGTGGTGCCGCTGTTCCAGCAACAGATCCGCCGCGGCGGTCCGGTCACCGTCACCCATGAGGGGGTGACCCGCTACTTCATGACCATCCCCGAAGCGGCCCGTCTGGTTCTGCTCGCCGGCGCCTATTCGGAAGGCGGCGATCTGTTCGTGCTCGACATGGGATCGCCGGTGAAGATCGTCGATCTGGCCCGTCGCATGATCGGTCTGGCCAATCGCACGGTGCGTGATGCAGACAACCCCGAGGGCGACATCGAGATCGTTTTCACCGGATTGCGGCCGGGCGAAAAGCTCTTCGAGGAGCTGCTGATCGACGACGACAGTCTCATCCATACACCGCACGAAAAGATTCTGAGAGCCAATGAGACCGGGCTTTCCGAGATTGAGGTCGCCGGAATGGTCAGGCAGGTTGACGCAGCCTTGATGGCGCGTGATCGGAGCGCTATCCGGCAGCTCATCTGCCGTTTCGTTGACGGCTACAACGCAGCGAGTGTGACGGACGCTCCCAGCGCGGACGGCACCGTCTAAGAGACCCGGCCACGGCCTGTTTCGGCCGTTGCGCACCTGCCCGCCTCATCCGACGCCGACGCTTTAGACTTCGCCGCGCCCTGCGCGACCTTGCCGCCCGCCAGCAGGACGAAACCGACGGTCATGATGTGCACGAAAAGCGCATCGTGAATGTCGTGGCCCAGCATCAGGTTGGCCGCGCCGTTCAGCCCATAGATAGACAAGGTCGACAGGATGAGCACCACGCCGTAACGCGCCTCGGGGTTGCGCCTGTAGCGCCAGCACCAGTAAAGCGGCACCAGCAACAGCGCTACGGTGGCAGAGATCTCGACGAGCCCGCCGAACACGGCCGCGGTGGCCAGCGCATTGTGGAAATGGGAGAACATGAGCGGTTCGCCGATCAGGTTCTGCGTACAGTGTGCCATGAACGCATATGCACCGTCGCGACCCATACCCAGCAGAGGCGCCGTCAAGAAGCCCTCCTGTGCACATATCAGAAGCGCAATTCTTTGACCCAACGAGTTGGTCGCCGAGGGTTCCAGCCCCGACTCGCCGACCATCGACAGGAGCAGCGTAACCCGAGACAGAGCGACAAAACCACCGAGAGTTATCAATAGAAATGAAATTACTACAAGAAAAATTCGATATCGAGACCTTATGGCGATGGAATTATACCCAAAATAATAATATCCAATAATGGGAATTATCAAAAGCAGAGGGTAAATTGTCCGCATGCCGGACAGCATTAGTCCGAAAGATGAGAGCACCGCACCAGAAAACAGAACAACTCTCCTGTGAACCGTTGTGCTGCGAATGGCGCCGATCATGCAGATTGCAAGGAGAATACCGCAACTTGTGCCGTACGGCCCAGGGTTTCCGGGCGCTCCGCTTACCCGGAAATCGGAAAATTGTGCTGTGTATGCCGACCACTCCCATGCGGCCCATCCGGCCACACCTGCTGCACCAACGGCCGCGCCAACTTCCAATGCGTCGATCAGTCGATCCTTATCGAGAAGAGCGATTTGTAGAAACAGTGGCAAGATACCAACAAAGAGGAGGCGCTCGACCGCCAAAGGATAGTTGCCAGCGTCGGCTGGGTGCGTCGCGATCATGAGCAGTCCGCTTGCATAGTAGCCTACTCCGGCTATCGCGAACGACCCGATTAGAAGTTGCCTGCCGTCAGGCAGGCGGCCAATAACGAGTTTGACACTCGAAAAAATGACTGCTCCGATCACAAGGACAGAGAATGCCGAGCCTCCCAAACCGAGTGCTCCGTAGAGAAGCACGAGATACACGAGGTTGAGACGATCGTTGGACAGCATGTTGCGCTACAGAGACCCGGTGCTGCGGTTTGGGTGAAGATTCACCACGCAGGGCAGGTGTGATAGCCGATTATGTTCCTTTTGCAATGTCTTGGACAAAGCAATCGGTAAACGATTTTGACAGACAGGTCGCGCTCGACGGTACGGTACTGGCGCCTGTACGATTGTGCCAACGCCCGACGGGTACATGTATCGTGATGTCGACTTTTGCGGTCGCGGTGCGTCGGCGGCAGGTCCACTAAATTGTTGCATTTTTTCAGAACACGGAATACTGGCAGGCGGTCGGGGCGGCCGCACAAAGTGCCAGAGGTAGTGCGTGCTTCGAACGCACAACGGGCGAAGAAAAATTGCCAACACGAAACATGGACATACGCCTCGGCTGAAAGAATTCCTGCTGGGCTCACCAGCGTGGCACTCCAGCGGGTGCGCAATTTGTTTGTTGGGGGAAATACCATCGTTATGAGCCAAGAAGCCTCGGCGTGGCCGCGACCGGGGAAGCGGACGCACCGAAGAAGTACGGACCGATAACATGAGCCTTGAAAAGAAGATCAAAGACAGAGAGGCCAAAGTCGGCATTCTCGGCCTTGGCTATGTCGGAATTCCCCTGGCGCTGTCGATCAGTCGTTGCGGGCTGCCCGTGATCGGGTTCGACATTGCGCAGGGTCGTGTTGACGAACTGAACGGTGCCAAGAGTCCGATCAAGCACATTTCCGACAGCGATATAAAGCGCATTCGCGATGCCGGTTTCGTCGCGACCAGCGACTTTGGTCGTGCTGCCGAATGTGATGCGCTGATTATCTGCGTGCCCACGCCGCTCAACGAGTATCGTGAGCCCGACCTGAGCTTTGTCGAGGCCACGATGGCATCCATCGCGCCGCACCTGCGCGAGGGCCAGCTTCTGTCTTTGGAGAGCACCACGTGGCCTGGTACCACGGACGAGGTGCTCCGGCCGTACGTGGAGAAAGCTGGACTGACGCCCGGACAGGATGCTTTCCTCGTTTATTCTCCCGAGCGTGAAGACCCGGGCAACGCGCATTTTACGACCGCAACGATTCCGAAAGTCGTCGGCGGTCTGACGCCGGCATGCCTGGAGGCAGGCAAGGCCCTTTACGGTGCGTTCATCGACACGGTGGTCCCAGTCAGTTCGACGGCAGTTTCGGAGATGGTCAAACTGCTTGAGAACATTCACCGGGCGGTGAACATCGGTCTCGTTAACGAGATGAAGGTGGTTGCCGATGCGATGGGCCTTGACATCTTCGAGGTGATCGACGCAGCCAAGACCAAGCCGTTCGGATTTACCGCCTACTACCCCGGGCCGGGGATAGGCGGCCACTGCATTCCGATCGATCCGTTCTACCTGACATGGAAAGCGCGTGAGTTCGGACTGCACACCCGCTTCATCGAACTGGCCGGCGAGATCAACGCGGGTATGCCGAGATATGTCGTCGATAAGGTCGTACGCGCGCTGAACGAGCACGGCAAACCGCTCAAGGGCGCAAAGGTTCTGGTGCTGGGGATCGCATACAAGCGCAACGTCGATGATATGCGCGAGAGCCCTTCGGTCTTTGTGATGGAACTGTTACGCGACTGGGGCGCTGACATCAGCTACAGCGATCCACACGTGCCGGTTTTTCCGACCATGCGCGAGCATGCCTTCGATCTCGCATCGGTTGACCTGACACCGGAGGTCATCGCAGGGCACGACGTCGTCATGCTGCTGACCGATCATGACGCGTTCGACTACGAACTGATCCGCTTGCATGCTTCAGTGCTCGTCGATACGCGCGGCAAGTTCCGCGACGACGATGACGTTATCAGAGCCTAGGGAGCGGCTTTCATGACGACAAAGTACGCATTGATCGGCGCTGCCGGCTACATCGCGCCGCGCCACATGAAAGCGATACGTGAAACGCACGGTGATCTGGCTATTGCATTCGATATCAACGACAGCGTTGGCATCTTGGATTCGCACTTCCCGGACGCCGCATTCTTCACCGAGGTTGAGCGGTTCTATTACAGCCTGCAAGTGGGCCAGGCGTCCGGCTCCGGCATCGCTTACACGGCGATATGCTCACCCAACTATCTGCACAAGGCGCATGTCAATCTGGCGCTACAGGCGGGGACGAACGCGATTTGCGAAAAGCCGCTTGTGCTCTATCCGACCGATCTCGATGACTTGGCGCAGGTCGAGCGAGAAACGGGGCAACGGGTTTTCTCGATCCTGCAACTGCGGCTGCATCCGGCAATCATCGCTTTGCGGGACAAGGTGGCGTCTGGCGATCCCGAACGGACTTACGACGTCGATTTGGGCTATTTCACCTCGCGCGGCGCTTGGTATCATGCTTCCTGGAAGGGTGTGCAGGATAAGTCGGGCGGCATCGCCACCAACATCGGCATTCACTTCTACGACATGTTGGGCTTCGTCTTCGGTCAATCCAGGGCGAACGTCGTTCACCATCGGGCCGACGATTGCGCCGCCGGCTATCTGGAGTTCGACCGGGCGCGGGTGCGGTGGCTTCTGTCGACCAACCGTAGCCATTTGCCGGCTCAAACCCGTGACGGCCAAACCACTCATCGGTCGATCACCATTGACGGTGAAGAGATCGAATTCTCCGGCGGCTTTACCGACCTTCACACAGCCAGCTATCAGGACATCCTCCAAGGCGGCGGCTACGGGCTTGCGGACGTCCGACCGTCGATCGAGATCGTCGACCATATTCGCAACGCGCCAATTGAACCAAGCCGTTGCGAGCAGCACCCTCGCTTGAAGGACATCGCCGGATCATGATCGCCGAAGACGTTTTCATCCATGAGAGCGCTTATGTTGACGAGCCCGTGGAGATCGGTACCGGGACAAAGATATGGCATTTCGTGCACGTGCTGCCCCGCACCCGGATCGGCGAGCGCTGCATCCTGGGCCAAGGCGTGATGGCTGGGCCTGACGTGGTGATCGGAAATGGCTGCAAGATCCAGAACAATGTTGCCCTCTATCGCGGAGTTGCGCTGGAAGAGGATGTTTTTTGCGGGCCCGCTTGCGTGTTCACGAACGTTTTGACACCGCGCGCCCATGTCGAGCGCAAGGACGAGTTTGTCGAAACGCCCGTTGGCCGAGGCGCAACCATCGGTGCCAATGCGACGGTCGTTTGCGGCAACCGGCTGGGGGCTTATTGCATGATTGCAGCCGGCGCTGTCGTCACAAGAGATGTGCCGGAACATGCGCTCGTGGCAGGCATTCCCGCCCGCCAGATTGGCTGGGTCAGCAGAAGTGGTGAACGGCTCGGCAACGATCTGGTCTGTCCCAGAACGGGCGAGCGCTACGAGATGCGCGAAGGCAGGCTGCATCTTGCGGTTGCGGAGGGGGCATGATGCAGTTCATCGATCTTGCAGCTCAACAGGTTCACATGAAAGAGGCGCTCGATCGCCGCATCCAGACCGTTTTGGCCCATGGGCGCTATATCATGGGGCCCGAGGTGATTGAGCTTGAGGGGGCGCTGGCGCAGTTTTGTGGCGCCAAACACGCGGTCACATGCGCAAACGGCACCGACGCGCTTGAAATGGCTTTGGCCGCTTTGGAAGTGGGGTCCGGCGATGCGGTGTTCGTGCCGTCATTCACGTTCGCGTCGACGGCGGAGGTCGTTCCCGGCACCGGAGCGGTCCCTTATTTCGTTGATGTTTCGCCAACGACGTTCAATATCGACATCGCGAGTCTTGAACGTACCATGGCCAGCGCCAAGCGTGACGGACTTCGCCCGGCCGCCGTGATACCGGTCGATTTGTTCGGGCTGCCCGCCGACTATGACGCCATATCCGACCTGGCGTCCACGCAGGGCATGTCCGTCATTGCCGATGCTGCCCAGAGCTTTGGTGCGTCTTACAAGGAACGTTCCAGCGGCACCCTCGGTGATCTGACAACATCGTCATTCTTCCCTGCCAAGCCGCTGGGCTGTTATGGTGATGGCGGTGTCATCTTCACCGACAGCGACGATTGGGCTGATCTCATTCGCAGCTTCCGCGTTCATGGCAAAGGCACCGAAAAGTATGACAACGTCCGGCTCGGGCGAAATTCGCGGTTGGATACGGTTCAGGCGGCCATTCTCCTGGAGAAGCTTGCGCATTTCCCCGACGAGATCGATGCGCGTCAGCGCGTCGCCGACATCTACTCCGACGCGCTTGGCGAAAGTGTGCATGTTCCACAGGTGCCCAACGAATGCCGGTCGGTTTGGGCCCAGTACACGCTGCGCATGCAAAGTCGCGATCAGCGCGACCGAGTCCGCGACCGTCTGAAATACAACGGCATTCCAACCGAGGTCTACTACCCCAAGCCGCTTCATCAGCAGGGCGCGTTCCATGGCAATCCGGGTGACCCGGAAGGACTGGCCGTATCGGAGCAACTGTCCGAGACGGTGCTTGCACTCCCGATGCACCCGTACCTGTCGCGTGAAGACCAGCAACGCGTCATCGACGCCCTGAAATCGAGCCTTTCATGAAAATCTGCACCATCGTTGGAGCAAGACCCCAGTTCATCAAGGCGTCCGCCGTTTCGCACGCAATCGACGCAACCGATGGCATAGAGGAGGTGCTGGTCCACACCGGCCAGCACTATGACGCCAACATGTCGGACGTGTTCTTCGATGAACTCAAGCTGCGGCGTCCAAACTACAATCTTGAGATTGGCGGCGGCCCGCATGGCCAGATGACGGGCCAGCAGCTCATACGCATCGAAGACGTCCTGACAAACGAGAGGCCGGACGCCGTGCTGGTCTATGGTGACACCAACTCGACGCTTGCGGGCGCCTTGGCTGCTGCCAAACTGCACATGAAGGTGGCGCATGTTGAGGCCGGTCTGCGTTCGTTCAATCGCCGCATGCCCGAGGAGATCAATCGGATCCTGACCGATCATGTCAGCGATTGGCTTTTTGCGCCGACCCAATTTGCCATGGATATGCTGGAGAAAGAGGGCCTGAGCGACCGCAGCCTCCATCTGGTGGGTGATGTCATGTACGACGTTGCCTTGGAGATCGCCGCGTCCCGCGGCGAACGCACTGACCCGCGAACCTTGCTCGCCCTGGACAATGCGCCGCTTGTTTTGGCGACAATCCACCGGCAGGAAAACACGGACGACCCCTCCCGCCTGACGGAGATATTTGGTGCCTTGATTGAGCTCGCCGGTCGGTACACCGTCGTCATTCCGCTGCATCCGCGACTAAAAGGCGAACGGCGAGAAGTGATCGACGCGCTGCCGGGCGCCAACCGACTGACATTCACCGACCCGCTCGGATTCGGCCTGATGGCCGATCTTGTCGCCGATGCCGAATTGGTTGTGACCGACTCGGGCGGCGTGCAAAAAGAGGCCTTCTTCCACAAGACGAGGTGTGTCACGGTCCGCGATGAAACCGAGTGGCAGGAATTGGTCGAAAGTGGCTGGAACCGCTTGCCGGACAGCATCTCCCGATCCGCGGTTCTGGCGGCCGTCGAGCAACAACTGGTCGCAAACCCGGCGCATGGTTTTGAACCCTATGGCGATGGCGCATCCGCCGGTAAGATTGTTGAGCTGCTCAAACAAGCTGCCTGACGGGCGCGCCCTGGAGGACCGATATGTGCGGCATCAGCGGAATGCTGTCTTCACGCGCGGAGGACAATCCGATTGCGGTCGTTGATCGCATCAACCGCGATCAGCGAATGCGCGGACCGGATGCAGCAGTTAGCGAACTGATCCAATCTGATCGATATCGACTGGCGCTGGGCCACACGCGTCTGTCGATCATCGATCTCTCAAGCCACGCCAACCAACCGATGACGGCTGGTGATGGCCGGTTCACGATCGTCTTCAACGGTGAAATATACAACTATGTCGAGCTGCGTCGCGAGTTGGAGGATGCCGGCCACAGGTTCGCCACACAGTCCGATACCGAAGTTCTGATTGCTGCATTCAAGGCATGGGGCCTGGACTGCCTTGATCGCCTGTGCGGCATGTTCGCATTCGCCCTGTTTGACCGCGACACGGCCAAGCTGACGCTGGTGAGGGACCGGTTCGGCGTCAAGCCGCTCTATTGGCACAGCGATGACCGGCGCTTGGTCTTTGCCTCGACGCCCGGCGAGATCGCGCGTACCTTCGGCTTGGGTCCGGATCTCGATTATCTCGCGAAGGGAATCCGCCTCAAATACTACGAGGACGACGGCGCCGTATCGCCCTTTGCGGGGTTGCGGGCGCTTGAGCCGGGATGCTGCCTCGTCGTTGATCTGAGAGCGCCGGCCGTCGAGGCGAGCCCGCGTCGTTATTATGATCTGGATAGTGGCGTTGCCGGCAAGATCGACGCGCTGTCGTCGATCTCGCATGGTGACGCGCTTGAATTGCTTGACGACAAGCTGTGGGAGGCCACCCGGATCCGTCTGCGTTCGGACGTTCCATTGGGCCTGTCGGTGAGCGGCGGCGTCGATTCGGCGCTCATCTCCAGCCTGATGAAACGGGGTGTTGGTCGGCTGACAGGATACAGTTTCGCGCATCCAGACGCCATGGACAGTGAAGGCCCTCTGGTGAGCAAACTCGCCGAGATGGTTGGATTTGAGCCGCGTTATGTATGGCCGGAAGGCGAAGACTACATTGTTTCACTCTTTGAGCGCACGTTGTTGGCCCAAGGCGCTCCCTTCCCGCATCCGAGCATGATGGCCCAGTTCGCTGTCTTCGAAGCGGCCAAAGCCGATGGGACGACGGTGATGCTGGGCGGGCAGGGCGGCGATGAAGGCTTCATGGGGTATCGAAAGTTCTTCATGTTTTACGTATCGGAGGCCTTGCGCCGCCGATCGCCGGGGTCGCTGCTACACGCGGTCAGCGCCGTAGCTCCGGCGGTTCCCGCCATCATGAAACGGCTGACCGTCTTCTGGGGCGAGCGCCACCGCTATTTCAAGGCGTCCGACGAGATCGAGACGATCCTCAGACTGCCTGAAACCAAGGGCGTCGCGACGCCGGGTCTGGGAACCGGCAGTTCGGTGCGGGACCGGCAGGTCCTTGATGTCACCCGGTTTTCGCTGCCGACGCTGTTGCGTTACGAGGATCGCAATTCGATGGGGAACTCCATCGAAAGCCGCCTACCGTTCATGGATCACCGTGTCCTCGAGTATGGTATCGCGCTGCCGATCGTGCATAAGCTGGGTAACGGTTTCGGCAAGTCGATCCTGCGTGACTATGGTGCCGGCAAGATCCCCGATTCCATCAGGCTCAATCGCGACAAGCGCGGTTTCGACGTCCGGGCGCGAGTGTGGATGGATAGCGGCCTCGGCGACCACATCCGGTCGCGGCTGCGCGATGCGAAGGACGTCACGCAGGATTTCGTCGATCCCGCGACTGGTATCGACGATGCGTTTTCCAACGAGGCGCTGGCCAGCAATGTCCGCCGCTTCACCGAAGCGACGACGCTCATCTGGTTGGGTGATCGCGCGTTACGGAGCTCTGGCCACGCTGGCCCGTCGGATTCCGAAGCACCCAACATTGCCATGGCTAGCTAAGCACAAGATGCGCTCCTCGGCGTGCCGGCAATACGTCTCTCCTGGCGCTCGACCGAGGTGCTGTCCCAGCAAGCAGCGACGTCCACTGGCCCGAACCATGAGAACTGGTTAGATCGCTCCCTCATGACCGAGCAAACAGCTTATTCAGTTGAGGCCGGACGAGACCACGCCCTTTCGGCGGGTTCGTCCTACTTTGGCACCGGCACTGGTTACGTGGGCGAGGTGCCGATGCCGAAGTCCATGTCGGCGCCGACCTATCAACTCGTGCACGTCGAGTTGCCCGACTGGGCATCGGATCTCGGTGTTGGCTCGCCAGCCAGCTTGCTTGTGGACGCCTGCTGCATTCAAGACGGTGAGGGCAGCCAGTTTGACCGGTGCGACTGGCTGAGGGCGGCGCACTTGCATCTTTCTGGATGGCTGGAGCGCTCCGTTGAAGACCGCCGTGGCCCCATCCAGTCCTATGCGTTCAGGCTGCCGACGGCCTGGTCGGTCGCCTACGATCACGCGTGGGCAAACCGCATCTTCCTTTTGCTCCGACGCATGGCAGCACGTGCCCGCGGATCGAGCGAGGTCGCTCTGTTCGGTCCTGTGCCGGCAGCTCGTTTCCATCTCACGCACGATGTTGACGCGCTCACAAAGACGCCACAGCTCCGGCTGAAGTCTGCGATCATGCAGCTCATCGCTGTGGCGCGGCTCGGAGCAGGCGGACGTTTTCGATCAGCCTTGAAGCGCGCCCGCGATGCAGCGGGTTTTGTATTTACCAGCGCGGACTATTGGCTGTTTGACGAAGTATGTGCGCTTGAAGCGGAGCGGGGGTTCAAGAGCCGGTTCTTCTTTGCGGATCAGATGGCCGACAAAAGCCTGACGGCATGGCTGATCGATCCTAGCTACCGCGCTGCCGAACCGAGGATCCAGGAGTTGATTCGTGGTCTGCACTCGGCAGGCTGGAAGATTGGAATCCATCCCGGGTTCAACAGCTGGAACGATCTGAGCAAACTCAGCAGGACACGACAGGAAGTCCGTGCCTCGCTCGGCGCAGATGTCGCGCATTGCCGGCAGCACTGGTTGCGGTTTTCCTGGCGTGACACGTGGGCGATCCAGGAAAAAGCGGGTGTCAGGTACGACTTCACGCTCGGTTTCAATGACCGGTCTGGTTTTCGGAATGGATCGGCCCTGGCGCACCGGCCTTGGAACAGTGCGCTCGGCAAGTCCCACGGAGTGACATGTGTGCCGACGATCATTATGGACAGCCAGTTCTATGACTACGGCTTCCCGAGCGATCCGCGTGCGGCCATGGTCAACTGGATCGACGAAGTTGTTGCCGTTGGCGGGGAGGCCAGCTTGCTCTGGCACGTTCATACGATCCATGAGGAGTATGGCTGGCGTGAGGGCTACGTCGCGCTTCTGGATCTCCTGAAGGCGCGATGCATCACGGTCGTTGAGGCGATTTCCGATGCTTGATTCAGCCAATCCCTATTTGAAGGAAATTGAGCAGGCGCTACCGCGAGTTCTCGCGTCGTTCGACTGCGACCCGTTCAGCCCCACACGCGGACTCGGAGATCGGCGCTTCTGGGCCTGGAAAACGGCCGATTTTCCCAACGCCACCATGCAAGGGGCTGTCAACGGCCTTTCGCGCATCGTGGCGGCCGGTATGCTTCCAGCCAGCATTTCGGAAGCTTCGATTATCGGTCGAATTGACGATGCCATTGAAGCGACGAAGTTGATCACCGCACGTGATGGCAGTCTCGTGGAGGCTTTTCCGAACGAAAAATCCTTTTGCGTCACTGCCTTGGTTGCGTTCGATATCCTGTGTGCTGCTGATGGGTTGGCGCAGAAGGTTCCGCCGGAAATGGTGTCAAGATGGCGCGAGACGGCTGCGCCCCTGATCGACTTCATTTGCCGCAACGATGAAACGCACGCCATTATTTCCAACCACCTGGCCACGGCTGTCGCCGCGCTGCTGCGTTGGAAGGGACGGGACGCCCGGATCGCGCGCGAACGCGCCCAACAATTGTTGTCGGTGATCATGGCAAACCAGTCCGCAGAGGGTTGGTATTCCGAATATGGTGCGATGGACCCGGGATACGAGACGCTTGGCCTCTATTACCTGGCCGATGCCTATGGATCGCTGGAATCGACCGACCTGCGCGACAGTATTGGGCGATCGCTCGGCTTTGTGGCCTACTTCTGCCATCCCGATGGATCGTTCGGCGGCGTTTACGGATCACGTAACACCAGATTCCTGGTCCCTGCCGCCTTTGAAGCCCTGGCTCTGACGATCCCCGAAGCCGCGGATGTGGCACGGTTCGCCCGGCAGTCGATTGCGGACCGGAGCGTTGTCACGCTGGCGGCGATAGACGAGCCCAATCTCGCTCCGCATTTCAACGCCTATTGCCACGCCGCGGCCGAATCCATGGGCCGACCGGCACCCGAACCCACCAACGATCTGCCGCATGAAAGCTCAGAGCCGTTTCGCAGAACCTTCGAACATGCCCAGTGTGTGATCGACAATGGTCCAAGCCATTACACCGTCGTATCAATCTCCAAAGGTGGCGTTGTGGCCCATTTCAAGAAGGACGAGGCAAGTTCGTTCTTTGACCCTGGGGTCTGTGGTCGGATGGCTGGCCGGACCTACTCGACGCAGGCATTGCAATCGGACAACGAACACAGTCTCGTAGACAACGTCGTCACTGTTTCGGCGCCATTCGTTGAGCTGATCGGTGAACGGCCAACGCCGCTCAAATTTCTGGTTCTGCGTGTCTTGGCGCTGACGGTGTTTCTCTATCGTCCTTTCGCTGAGTGGACAAAACGCGCGCTGGTCAAACGGCTTATCACCGGCCAAAGACTGGCCGGCGTCACGAACACCCGCACGATCAGACTGGGCCCAGAGATCGAAATCGCCGATACTCAGACGCTGGCGGGAGAGATGGAACTGCTGCGCTCCAAGAAGCCCTTCACGGCCATTCACATGGCCAGCGCCGGATACTGGCAGGTTGGAGACGACAAGCCATGATTCCGCGTTTCCAGCCGCCGCTCGGCGGTCGCGAGATCATTGCCGCGCTCACCCCATCGTTTTCGGACGATGTCAGGCTGTTCGAAGACGCATTTGCCAAGGTGATGGAGCAGGGGCACGCCATTGCATTTCCCTACGGCCGGTCGGGGCTTCTGGCGCTCCTCAAATGCCTTGGTCTGTCGAACCGAAGCGTCATCTGCCCCGCTTACACATGCGTGGTGGTTCCAAATGCTGTTGTTGTGAGCGGCAACCGACCAGTGTTTGTCGATAGTGGGCGAGACGCGAACATGGACCTGGACCATGTGCGCGGGTTTGTCGACGAAACGACCGGGGCCATTCTCGCGACGTCGATCTTTGGGAACCCTGTCGATCTCGACATGCTCGACGATCTGAGGGCTAAACATCCGCACGTTCCGGTCATCCAAGACTGCGCCCACAGTTTTATCACTGAGTGGAACAGCCGGCCCGTTCATCGTGAGGGCGCTGCAGCGATCTTCGGACTCAATGTCAGCAAGACGATGACCGCGATATTTGGTGGTATGGTCACCACAGACGATGCTGAACTGGCCAGCGCTCTTCGGGAACACCGTGCCCGGACGACCACCGCGCCGACGCTGCTTAAGACCATGTCGCGCCTGGCCTACGCGTTTGCGGTTGCTCCTGCGTTCTGGCCACCATTGTTTGGTCTCACCGATCGCCTTCGCCGCGCCGGTCTGCTTGACCGCTTTACGCGATACTATGATGAAGAGCTGATCGAATTGCCCGATGACCATCTCGTTGGCATGACCGGCCTCGAGGGCCGCGTCGGTGTCGAACAGACAGGTAGACTTTCGGCCATGATCGAAGCACGGCGAATGTATGATGGTTACTATCGGAGCAGACTTGCTGACGTGTCCGGATTGGAATGGCTTGAAGAACCCCATGGTTCCAGCGTTTCGCACGTCGTGGCCAGAGTGGCCGATCGACAACGGGTTCGCGCTCGGGCGGCAGCCATGGGCGTCGAACTGGGAGAGGTGATCGAATACTCGGTTCCTGATCTGGCGGCCTACCGGTCGCTGCTGTCAGATGACCGCAGCTTTCCGGTATCCGCGGTTCTCTCAACTACTGTTATCAACCTCCCGACGTCGCTGCGGTTTGACGAAAGGAAAGCTGCGAAGGTGGTGGGCGTTTTAAGGCGCGTTCTTGATGGCGCCAAGCCGCCGCCTGCCTTGCCAGTGACTTAGCTCGACATGGTTGTCCGCGGCCAAGCACCAGCGATCGGCAACCATCGGCACCGATGTCAGTTGCGGACCTGCTCCCGCAGCTTCCGGATTTCTTTTGCGAGAGCTGCCAAGCCGACACCGTCACGCACAATCGTCCATGCGGCGAGGAGTGGCACAAAACCCAGATTGGCCGCGCGCAGCAGGACCGAAAGCGCCAGCGCTTCACCAACAGTGTAGCCATGGGCAGCCAGCGAAACGACGATGGCCGCCTCAAAGGTGCCAAGACCGCCAGGAACCACGGCTGCGGCAATGCCGACCGTCCCCGCCACGAAAACGAGAAACGACTGCGATTGGGTGAGTGGAATGCTGCCGCTGACGTTAATCACTATATGGACGACGACGAACGATGCCATCCATGCAAGGGAACTCCAGAAAAAGGCCAGCACCACGCGGTCGGGCGACACAGTAAGTCGCATCTCTTCTACAAACCGGGCGGCGACATCTTTGAGCCATTGGCTCGGCAGAAAGGACGCCACCGATTGGACACGATCGGGAAAAAAAAGAACTGCCAAACAAACAAGAATCACTGCCGAAGCGATGCTGCCCCAGACCAGCAAGGCCGAACCCATTTGTTCGTTGGCCAGCAACATGGCGCCGAGTCCGAGCAACGACGCAACGATTAGCACGTCGATGAAGCGTTCCATTGCCAGCAACGCCGTACCGCGCAGAAGCGACAGGTTGCACTGGGCGGCGAGATAGACAGGTTTGACGAGTTCTGAGATTCGCGTGGGAAATACATAGAGAAGCGAGCTTGAAAGTGCGGCAGCCTTCGTGCTCGGCCAAAGCGGGACTGAGCTGCCAGACAAAGCCCTGAACCGCAGGGCCACGAACAGCAATGCAAGCAGATTGATCGGTTGCACCGCGAGAACGACGAAGAGGCTGTCCGCTGACAATTCGCCGAATGCGAACGCGACGATGGTAAGCACACCGAGCCATAGACCGAACCGGCCAACGATCCCTGGCCAGCGAGACCGACGAACAGGCTGCCTATCTGGTGATCGCACTACAAAGCACTCTTCTGTGCGTTCTGAACCGAGGCATTGAGTTCGACTGTGATCTCGCGCGCAAAGACCGGTCCGAAAAGACCGCCGTGAAATGTCACCTGCATATCTCTTCTTCTCACTCCGAACGAGCGGGCGATTTCGCGAACCCTGAAGCGCCTGGCCACAAGTGTCCCGTCGGGCAGCGTGCTCCCGAACTCGCGCCGCCAGATTGCCGCGACAAGCCTCAACCTCGCCGGATTCAGCAAAGATGCAGCGGCGATGAGTAAGAGCTCGAGTATGCCGAATTGGCGAAGTGTGTTTATCAGGATTGTCCCGCCGGGTCTCGTGATCCGGCCGATCTCATCGGCAACGGCTTGAACATTTGTCAAATGCTGGAAGAGGCCGATGGCGCAGACAGTGTCGAAAGCGCAAGATCGAAACGGGAGAGATTGTGCCTCTGCTGCGACCACACTGCGCGTCGAGGCAAGTAGCAAAAACTCGGCGCATGCGTCGCAGCCGAAATAGCGATAGTCGCCAAGCGACGAACTGAGCCGCGCTTCGCCGCACCCGACATCGAGGACCGCGCCATCTTTCGGAGTAACCCGGTTGATGGCTCCCATGATCGTCTCGTCTCGCCACTCCAAAGAGGCGCCGTCGCTCCAGTGCAGCCGCTCGTGAAGCGGGAGCGTATCTGTCTTGGCCCGCTTGGCAAACGATCGCCGCCAGTTCGCCTCGGCCGTCGAAATTGAACTGCGTTCCACCCGCCGATGGTAGTTCCGACGCGCACGTAGCCACATCGACAAGCCGGGGTAAGGATAGAAGCGATCAACAAGAGCGCACGCCGCTTGCGGAATTGCCTTTTCGCCACGTTCGATGTAGCCGATCGCCAACTCCGCGCCACGTTCAAAGGCGAGGTGGTCGATGTCTTGGAACGGGACCGCTTCCGAAATCGGGTCAAAGACCGCTACGGCAATGCGTTGGCCCGTATCGACCCCGGCATCGACGCGGTGCAGCGTGGCGCCAACAAGATCGAAATTGTCTTCCGCCATGGCTGGTATGTTGCCGGAGCCGCGATAGCGCGGTGCAACGCCGTTGTGCACGTTCAACACCGGCGCGTCGATGCGATCGAGTTGATCGGCACTAAGAAGAAGGCAGATGTTCAACAACACGGTCGATGGGTTGTTTTGCTCAATAAAATCCGCGACAATTTTGTCATTCACGGAGGCGACGACATGGTCCGGCTCGACGCTCATCTGTGAGGACTCGGAGCCCGTCACGACTTGGACGGCTCGCATTATCAATGCATCCGCCACGCTCACCAGCCCACGGCGCTTGTAGCGGCGTGAGACGAACCGCCACAGCCTGCTAAGGCCTTTCGGCTTTTCCTGGATAATCAGCAATCGTTCGCGAGAGAAAGCGTCAACATATTTCTTGAGCATCATGTTGGCGAGCGGCGAATTGCCGGAAAGAACTACAATTCTCTTTGCATCGGCCCGCGCTCCGCTTTCCCGATCGGCCTCGGAGGGGCTTTTGCCTTTCATCGGTGGGTTGTCTGCCATCGGTGCGATCATTGGTTCCTGTGCTTCGCGGCAATGCCCTTCATACAAGCCATCTGACGGCAACCGGTGAAAGACCGCGCAGGACCGGTAAAGGTGTCATCGCGATCACCCGCTTTGCGAAAGCGAAATCGCTGTGAAGGTCAACCGATGATGCTGGCTCGCGGAAATGATATGTATGGACCTCATGCTCTTCGCCGCCCCAACCTCGCTTGTATTGCCGGAGCCCGCTCTGGCTCACGGCTGACATGCCGAGGCTAAATACGCGGGCGCCGCTCTGGATGGCGTCCGACAAGGCTTGGGAAAGGAGCAGGGTTCCGATTTCGTGTTCCGCATAGAGCGCACGATTTGCGCCCCAACCATAGCACCATTGTGTCTGATCGGTCAGCAGCAAGATTCCGCCAGCCAGTTCTCCTGTCGCCTGATCGACTGCAGCATAACCGTGCATACCGCGGTCGGCGTCGCCGGCAACCAGCAGGCGCTGAAAGATCGACAATGGTTGTGCCAGCATGCGATGCTTGTCTCGATAGGCCTCTACCATCAGTGGGTAGAAGCGGCCCAATGTCTCATTGTCGTCGAACCTCCTGATCGCGATCTGCGCCTCGGTGGCCAGCCGCTGGACCGGTCTCAGCTTTGACCGGTGCCGCTTTCGCATTCTACCACGCACGGCATCCAGTCCACCATCAAGCCGCACAAGCGTCTCTAAGCCATCGACCGAAGGGGTGAGGCCCAGTTCTTTGACAAGGTCCGCGTCCAGAGGTCGATGCAGCTTGATTCGAGCGCTTGTCTTGGGGCCCGTCCGCTTCGCCAACGACACGACGGCCTTTGCGATGTCGTCGGCGTGGTTGTGAAGGATCGGTTGAAAGTTGAACGGGGCAAGCAAGATGCGGTCGGTTCCCGGTCTTCGAACCCGGTAGGCATGAATTGGGTTGCCGTCCCATTCCATGCCCAACGGCAGGGGTTGGCACCCATACACCTGTGCCAGAGCGGCCACAACGTCCGGGGCCAGATAAAGCGTTGCCCGTGCCTCGGCTTCGTCATTGATCGGGACTGTCATCGCCCGTCCGCTAGTCCGACTTCATCATCACGAACGTCGCCACCAAGTTCAGATCGATCACAGGTAGAACGAACGGCCAGAAGCCGACATGGTGCGGCACGAACTTCTCGCTGAGATCCGACAGAATGGTGTCGGCAAAATTGGGATGTTCCCAGGAGATGATTTTTCCCGGGTCCGAGATGCCGTTAGCAAGCAGCCATTTGCGAGTGGTCAGATAGCGACCAAGGCCCCAACCGATGCCACCTTCACAGGGTATCGCGCCGACAAGTCGCCCGCCAGGTTTGAGCACCCGGTGGGCTTCGTCCGTATAGCTACCCAGCGGGTGCAGGTGCTCGAGGCTGTAGAACGACAAAACCACGTCCACCGAGTCGCTCTCCAGATCGAGCTGACCTCCCGACGCAGCACTCGTAACCACAGCTTCGTAGGGAACGTGGTGACGCTCAAGAGCATCGGTGGCGCGCCTCAGGAATCCCTCGTTGATATCGATCGCAATGAACTTGGTCGGTTTGCCGCGCCATTGGCTAATGTGGTCGAGATTGCCCGGTCCAATCTCTAGAACTGTAAGGCCTTCCAGGCTCACGCGCTTCATGATCCGGTAACCGGACGTGTTGACGAGCGATCCGACGGATGTTCGCTGGTTTTGGTCGTAAAAGGCCAGATCGATCTTCCGCCACAACTGCCAATCCTGGTCATCGTCCGCGGCGACCGGGCCATGTCTCGCCCGGTCTCCGAAGAGCGCCGTCTGAAAGGATGATGGAAGATGCCGTGCGAGGCGCACATAGGCCATTCTCTGACGCCTTGATCCTGGGTTTAGTGCGATGCTCACTGTGCTTGGGCAATCACGAAATGGGCGTTCCTATAGACCTCACCCAGAGGCGCCCCGTCCGGCACCATCTCCGTCCGAAAGACGAAGTAATCAATGCCGAACTCATCCGCCAACTGCCGCAACGCCGTCGCCGAAAGCGCGTAATAGCTCTCCACGGCATCGCCAACAAGCCTCTCCAATTGCGGAACCATCCGGCGGGACGGTGGATTGTACACATAGCTCGGTGTCTCCAATCCCAAAGCGTTATAGCGCCGCAGGCCTTCCTCGAAGATATCCGCCTGTGTGTTGTACATCAACGAGATGAACAGCCATTCACTTGGCGTACCGAACGAGGGCCGGTGAGACTTGTCGCGCCACATGTAATAGAGGCCCGGGTCGATCATAAACAAGGATGCTTCGGGCGTGTTTTTGCGAGCCCAGAGCTGTGCGGCCAAGGCGTTCTCTCCACGCGCGACGAGATTGCTGCTGTTGAACGTACGGACCTTGTCTGCATTGAACACGGAAAGCGCGACGATCGCCAGGAACAGCATATGCCCGACAGGGATTCGCCGGGACATTGGCGCGACGTGGGGCCATAGTGCGGCCGCCGCGCCGGCAAGCGCCAACGCAACCGCGTTTTGTTGCGGAATGCCGGTGTACGCGGCCTGGTTGACGGGATCGATAAGCTCATTGAGCCCATAGAAGACGATCAAGAAGACGATCAGTACGACGATGCTGACGGCCAGGCCAAGCGACAGTCTCCATTCGGTCGGCCGTCCCGCTTTGAGGGCCGCGTACGCCACGCGAAGTGCAACGGGCAGCGGAGCCAGTCCAAGTGGCGCAACAAGGGGCAGGATCAGCAGGTAGCCGGCGAGAGCCCGCTCGATCGGGTCGTTAGAGACTAAGTCATACGCAAGGGCTCGGACAATTACAATTCCGCCGACCAACAGCGCCAGCGTGTCTGCCCGATGGAGCGCGAGCTTAATGAGAAAGGGCGATTGCGCCAGTTCGGCATTGATCAGCCCGATCACACACAGCACCATCATTGCGAGGATGCCGGCTGACACCTGCCGCACAACACCCAGGTCTTCCGGCGGTTGTCTCCCCAGTGCCCAGGCAATCAGGGCCAGGGTCGACAGGAGCGGTAAAAGATGAGCGTGATGGTTCTCCCAGTAGACGCCCATGTAGGACGGAAACCAGTGGAAGTTGTGAGCGCGAACAAAGGCGACAAAGGTCCGAGTATCGACGCCTTGGCCGGTTATGTTGCCTTCACTGGATAGCCAGCCAAGCCATGCGCTGCATCCTACTGCCGCGATGATACCAGCAATCAGGATGCTCCGGACTTGCAAGTTCCGATAGTCGAACAGCTTCACCGCTGTCGCGGCGAGACTGAACGCTCCCGCCAAGGCCGCCGCAATCGGGTGGATCATGAAGGTGGCCGTCAGGAAGACGGAGGCGGCAACATATCGCGACCGGATGGTCTCGGCGACAACGACCAGTGCACCCGCATGCGCAAATCCATAGACCCAGCCGAAATGGGGGAACTTGAACCTTGCAAGGTCGGGCGTGATCAATGAGCCCGCCGTGAAGACAACCGCCGCCGTCGCCGCTATCACCATCGAAGTGCCGGGAAAAAGGCGTTTTGTCGCCCAGATCACCGCGGCAGCAAAGGCGACGATCTCGAGCGAGATCATGACGCCCCAAACAGCGGTTAAGTCCAAACCCATGCGTTCGGCGACTGGGTAGACTTGAAAGACAATGGATTTTAGCGCTTCGCGAGCACCACTGGGGAAGTCGCCAGCAAACAGATCAGGGTGGTTCGTCACCATCGCGACCTGTTCGGGCGAAAGCCCCATAGTCGCGGCTTCCAAGTCCAAGTGAGAAGTCCTGTGGTACACGATTGCCGCGATGATCGCACTTGTCGCGGCTAATGGCCAAAGTCCGCGCACACCTGGTGGCTGTACGCGGTTCCCCGCCAGCTCAAATGTCTGCTCTTGTTTCAGGACTTTCTCCGTCTCACCATCGTCAACGGCATTTGGACGGCGTGGACGTGTATCTGGCGCCGATTGGCCTATTGCACGTGTCCGCCGGAGCTTGCAACAGCAAGTGACCGTACAAGGTATAGGTCGGCACAAGCCAGTTGCTCATCCAGATGATTCACCGGCTCGCCGGACAACATTGATGAACACCGGGGAAATGCACCCATGGAGATCAGTTCGCGCCAGACCAGAAGAGCTAGCGTAGCCTTGACACCGGCAAGGTTGTTGGACAGATGGTGCCGCCCGTGGCGACCCACCCCGGAACGACGAGATGAGCAAAGAGTCCGACGTAGCTTTGAGCCTCGTCATCCCAGCCTACAACGAGGCTTCGATAATTGTTCGCAACTTGGGCGAGCTTCAGGCCTTTATGGGCCGGGAGATGCCCGAGACGAGGTACGAGATTGTCGTGGTCGATGATGGCTCGACCGATGGCATGGCTGATCTCCTCAAGCAGCACGCGGAGACACATCCCGAGCTGCAGGTCTCGACGCACAAGTACAATCAGGGAAGAGGCAAGGCCATCCGAACCGGGTTCGCGGCCGCGCGCGGCCAGTACCTGATTTGCCTGGATGCCGATCTTTCTTACTCGCCCGAGCATATACCCCGGCTGCTCGGGCCGCTTGTGGCGGACGAGGCGGACATCACCTTGGCCTCTGCCTATCATCCCGACGGGACGGTCACGAACGTCCCGTTCAGCCGTGCTTTGATGTCTCGTTGGGGCAACAGGGTCTTGAGCGTCGGTATCAAGTCTGACGTTCACACGGTAACATGCGTCGTCCGCGGTTACCGGCGAGCCGCCATTGAAGCCATGGAGCTCATCAACGACGGAAAGGACTTGCACCTTGAGATCATCCAGAAGGCCGAACTGTTCGGAATGAGGATCGTCGAAGTCCCGGCCCACCTGAAATGGAGAGACAGAAGCCGCGATCATCGCAAGAAGAGGAGCATTTTGGGACGGCTGCCGTTTCTTTCAATGTCGGGCACGATCGCGTCACATCTTGTCTACAGCTACGTCCTGAGGCCTGGAACAATACTGAGCGCGCCGGTGGCGGGGCTCCTCTCGATTGCATTGCTATGCGCTGTGATGCTGTTTTTGGCCTTTCTCGACCGCGTGGCGCATCTCGATCAGTTCGGCCTCGGTTACCTGTTTGGTGCGGTGAGGGAGACGTTGCTCCAGGGTGAACTCACCTTTCTCGTCATGATATTCTCCCTTGTGCTGTCGATCATCTTTTTGGCTTTCTATTTCGCCTCCCAGCAGAACAAGAAAAATCACGATGAGCTGTACGTATTGCTCAGCCGCATGAACGAGCGGATCAAGCATCTAGAGAAAAACGGCAAAGCTTGATGTGCGGGATATGCGGCGCGCGCACGCACGGTCAGAATCGCCCGACGCTCATCGCGCGGATGCTTGGTCAACTCCAACACAGAGGACCGGATGATGAGGGTCAGTGGCATGGTGAAACTGTGTCGCTCGGCCATCGGCGACTGTCGATTATGGACTTGTCCCCTGCGGGTCATCAGCCGATCGTTTCCGAAGACGGGCGCCTGATCGCGACGGTCAACGGAGAGATCTACAATTACCCCGCGCTCCGGGCTGAATTGGAAGCACGCGGCGCCAGGTTCATGTCAAACAGCGACAGCGAAGTTGTTATTCACGCATATCGTGAATATGGCGCCGACGCTTTTCATCGCTTTGACGGTATGTTTGCCTTGGGTTTGTATGATGTAGCAGCCGACGCCCTCTTTGTCGCCAGGGACAGGTTGGGCATCAAGCCACTCTATTACCTGGAGGATCAAGAGTCCGGTAATTTCCTCTTTGCCTCGGAGATTAAGGCGCTTCTGGCTGCGGCAGGCCGATCACGCTGGCGGATCGACCCGGTCGGGTTGAGCCAATATCTTCGTTTTCAGAATCTGCTTGGCGATCGCACCTTGTTCGCAGGCGTGTCGCTCTTGAAACCTGGAAATTTCGCAAGAGTTTCTGCCGGTGGCGTCGAGATCACCGAGTACTGGCGCCCGAAGATCCTAGACAACCAGTGCGGCTCGACCTTCGGCGAGACTGTGTCCGAGTTCGATGCGGTTCTCGCCGCCTCGGTTCGCCGTCATTTGATGAGTGATGTCCCGGTTGCATCGTATCTTAGCTCCGGCTTCGATTCCACGATGGTTGCTGCAAAGGCGGCGGAAACTCTGTCAGATCCTCCAATTGCGTTCACTGGCCAGTTCGCAATCGGTGGGTGGTACGATGAGGTTGCTGGCGCACGAATTGTCGCCAACCACATCGGCATCCCGCTCAACGAGGTCGATATCAAACCCGACGAGCTCGAACGATCTCTGGACGATCTGATCTACCACTTGGACGAGCCGCGCATGGGCAGCGGCGCGTTCTCGCAATATGTGGTCGCCGCGGCCGCTGCCCGCGAGTTCAAGGTCATACTGACCGGTCACGGCGGGGACGAGCTCTTCTCCGGTTATCCAATATTCAAGCTTGCCGGATTGCTCGACGCGGATCGGTCAACTGTCTTCATTGAACTGCTGAAATCCATCAAGCCGTCGGAAGTGCCCCGCTTGGCTTATTTCATGCTCAGACGGTTGATGGGAGGGGCGTCGTCGAGCGTTCTTCCGTTGCTCTTTTCCGACTCGCGACTGCGCCGCGCGTTGACGGATCCGGCATATGAAGCTGTCCGCGACCATGGCCAGTTTTCGGAAATCGAGCAAATCACCGAGCGAGCGAAGTCCGAGTACGAGAAGGTCTTTTTGACCTATATGACCGTCTACCTGCCCGGGCTCCTGGTTGTGGAAGACAAGATATCAATGGCCCATTCCCTTGAGGCTCGAACGCCGTTTCTTGGAAACGCAGTCGTGGATTTCTCATCGACGATTTCACCTCGGACCAAGCTGAACAGCGGAGAGCTCAAGTCTGTGGTCAAGGCGGCCGCGCAGAATGTCTTGCCGCGTGAGCTCTTCTCCCTACCTAAGCGGGGATTTCCCACGCCGCTCTCACACTGGCTGCGTGGGCCACTGAGAAGCTGGCTCCTAAAGCGCCTTGGTGCGCCTGATCGGCCAATCACGCGGCTGTTTCGGTCGGGCCATCTTGAAAGGGAGATATCTCGTTATTTGAACTCCCCGTTCACAAGGGTGCCCGCGCTGGATGAAATCGAGACCCAACGCGTATGGATGTTGCTCTGTCTGGACAGCTGGCTTCAGGGCGTTGAGGCTCGATTGGGGGTTAGGCTTGAACTTTAGCACTTCTGCAGATGGGAGCGCAGAGTTCGCACGCGAGCGCGGAAGGGTGCAATCGGTCCTGTCTGAGTGGTTGAAGCAGTCGTCACTAGCCTCTAAAGAGCCGCAAATGGACAACGCTCTAGAATCGCTGGATTCTGATTCCGTTCTGGACCCTTGTGTGCCTCGGAAAGACAGACAGTCTGGATAGAAAGTCATGTGCGGAATTGCAGCGCTGGTGGGCAAGAGCAACAGGTTCGATCTCGACACTTCGATACGCGAGATGACGGACTTGGTCGCGCATCGCGGACCCGATGACGGAGGCCATTTCCGGGAAGGCAACGTCGCTCTGGGACATCGCCGCCTAGCGATTATTGATCTTTCCAGCGCTGGTCGGCAGCCCTTCCACTCCTGTGACGGTCGTTTCGTCATCTCCTACAACGGAGAGGTGTACAACTACATCGAACTGCGTGAAGAGCTGCAGAAGGAAGGCACGATCTTCGAGACGGCCACCGACACGGAAGTCGTTCTTTGTGCATATCAGCGTTGGGGCAGCGCTTGTTTGAGTCGCTTCAATGGCATGTGGGGGCTGGTTATCTTTGACCGGGAGGAAAACCGCATCTTCGTTGCTAGAGACCGATTCGGCGTGAAGCCGGTCTACTATACCGCGAACGACGACGTCGTCGCGATAGGGTCGGAGATCAAGCAGTTGCTGCCGTTCGTCGACTCCCGCCAAGTCAACCAAGCAATGATTGTCGAGTTCCTTCAGACCGGTGTGGCTGAACGACTTGACGAGACGTTTTTCGCCGCTGTTAAAAAACTGCCGGCCGGCCACTATGCGGAGATCGACTGCCGGTCGGGAGCGATGTCGATCGAAAGGTACTACTGTCTCGAGAAGGCTGCGGCGGAACGAAGAGCACAAGCCATTGATGTCGATTCATTCGAGTCGCTTCTGACCAGCGCAGTAGCGCTTCGCCTGCGAGCCGATACGGAGGTCGGGACCTGTCTAAGCGGTGGTATCGACAGCTCCACTGTGGCGGCGCTGGCATCGCGCCAGTACAGGAGCATGACCCAGGGCAAGGCCTTCTCAGCCATCACCGCAGTCAGTACCGATCCGGCCAACAGCGAGTTCGAATTTGCGCAGAGCGTAGTCGAGCATGCTGACTTGGCCTGGTTTCGGACGACACCGAGCTACGAAGATTTTCAAGCTTGCCTCGACGATGTCATCCGTATCCAGGAAGAGCCGTTCAGTTCGCCATCCGTCGTGATGCAGTACTTCGTAATGAAGGCGGCGCGCGACGCGGAGATACCCGTGCTCCTGGATGGGCAGGGTGGTGACGAAACACTTCTCGGCTACGAAACCTACGCAATCCCCTACCTTCTTTCGCTCGTCTATTCCGGCTGGATCATGAGCTTCGTGGAGCAGGCTAAGCTGTTGCGAACAAACAACTCAAAGATGACTCTGGGCACGTTCTTCCGATACGGGATCAACAATGCGCTACCTGGCCTCCGTCGACGCTGGTATGCCCGACGCCACGACTATCTCGCGTACCGTGGTCATGGTAATCGTTGGCTTGAACGTGTCGCTCGTGGGGGCGCAGACCCACGCCTTTATCAGACGGCCGACATACTGGAGACGAACTTGCCCGCGCTCCTCAGATACGAAGACAAGAATTCGATGGCGTTTGCCATCGAGAGTCGATTGCCGTTTCTCGACTACAGGCTCGTTGAGACGGCGATTGCCATGCCGACTGAACTCAAGATTAGAGATGGTTGGCTGAAGTGGATTCTCCGCACGGTCGCTTCCAGGCATCTTCCCGAGGAAATCGCCTGGAGAAAGCGTAAGATCGGCTTCGAGGCTCCCGATTCTCAATGGCTCACATGCCTCCAAGACACCATGGAGACCGAGGTCATGTCTTCGGACGCCATTGCGGCTCTGGTGGATTCACGCCGGTTGGCCCGGCGCTATCCAGATCTGGATCGGCTGAGCCATTGGCGCCTTTTCGTTCTGTCACGCTGGGCGGACGCCTTCTCGGTTCGGATGTAGACAACGCTGGCGCTTGGGTTAAGGAATGGAATGGTTGCCAAAATGACAGCCCGGAAGGCGTCATCACCCGTTGCTGGCCAAGGCTCGGCTCCGCGCCGACGGCTGGCCGTTTCGGACCGACTGGCGGTGTTTGTGCTCGCCATTGTCTTCGGCTGGCTCCTCCAGGTGGTCTATCGAGACATTATTTTGGCTTCGGGCGTTTATAACTACATCGGCCTTCACTGGCGCGGGATCGGACTGACCATTTCCGCGGCTTTTCTCTTTTTGGGCGTTTTGCCGGCTCTCTGGTTACCGCTTCAGGCGAACAAACCTTCGCAGATGATGGCCTTGCTCCTGCATCTCCTTGTCGTGATACCCATTGCCGCCCTCATGCCCAATCTCTCCTATTCTCCCCTTGCATCTCAGTTTCTGTTCGTCGCCTGCGTGGTCTTGGGGCTGGGCATGATCAGTTCCGTCGGCTCCTTGCCGCCGCTTTCTCTGCGGCCGCCACGCCTCTCGCGTCCGCTGTTCAGGTTGCTGATGGCGACTATTCTCTTTGCGGCTCTTATTGTTCTCAGCTCTGGTGCGTCAATCAACATCGGCTTGTCGCTCTTTGAGGTTTATGCGGCACGCGAGGCTTTTCTGGCGCAGGCCGATAATCTCGGCCGCGTTTTTCTCTACACGCAGTCTGCGATTATCTACGCGTTTGGCCCCTTCCTTGTCGCAATCGGGCTCGTGTCCAGGAATCCGCTTGCGCTTTTGGCCGGCGTGGTCTTGCTTGCCGTTGTCTTCTTTGCCACATCGTTCCGAATGGCCTATTTCGCGGTCTTCGCGGTGATTGGTCTCTGGCTGTTGATCCGAATGTTTCCCAGAAGGACCTACGCCGGTATGCTACTGGCCTTCATTGGCCTTGTTGCGGTATGCGCTCTGGCCGATCTTTTTTTAATCTCGTCCGTCGTGCCATATGCATCTTGGGTTGTCATATTCAGGCTTTTTGGAAATGCGGGCTTTCTTTCAGCGGGCTACTTCGATTTCTTCTTCGACAACGAGAAGATTATCTACACACAGAGCATCTTGGCACCTTTCTTTGAACCGAGGTACGAAGTGCCGGTTCCAAAGCTTATCGGTGAATTCTGGACCGATAACCCCGAGAACCACGCAAATGCGAACCTATGGGCTGATGCGTATGCCAATCTCGGCTATCACGGCATCCTACTGATTTCATTGATTCTTTCGCTCGTGCTTTGGATCTTCGACAGCCTCGCGCGTTCGACGTCGAACGCCGTCGGGGTTTTGTTGATCGTTATGCCGTCGTTTGCGCTCTCGAACATCGGTTTACATACAGCGATCCTGTCCGGCGGCGTTCTTTTCGCGCTCTTGCTACTGATGCTGGTTCCGCCTCGTTTTGGCGAGGCCGGTCGCACGTCCGGTCGCCCCTCGGCCTCCAGCGGCGGTTTCGCTAGCCGGGGTGAACGATGAGGCGATCAAACCAACCCACTGTCCCGCTCTCCGCCGGCGCGCGCGCGGGTGAAGAGAACTCAAGCACGGAAAACGGCAATTGGCTGGAGTCATCGGCAAGCGATCAAGATATTCGTACGCCGGACTCCGCTGTCCACTTCACGACAGTGCATGGCAATCGGGACGTACGCATCTTTGTGAAGCAATGCCGCAGCCTTGCTCGATCCGGCATTCAAGTGACAATGATTGCGCCTGGGAGCGCTGATGAAGATGAACGGGTAGACGGCGTCATCTGCCGGCATGTCAACGTTCCCAGGAATCGCCTTGGGCGCGTTGTTGTCGGCCAGCTGCGCGTATTGGTCAGGCTTCTAAAAACCAGAGCCGCGATCTACCACTATCATGATCCGGAGTTGCTGCCGGTGGCGCTTGTCCTGCGCATGACCGGCCGGACCGTTGTCTATGATGCTCATGAGGAACTGTCGACCGATGTGCTCGACAAGCCGTGGATACCCGCATTTTTAAGACCCATGGTGGCAAAGCTTGCCGGTGCGATCGAATGGACAACTGGAAGATTCATGAATGCCATCATTGTCGCGACGCCGGGTATTGCCCCGTGCTACCCGTCGAGCAAGGTTGCGCTTGTGCGCAACTATCCGCCCCACGAAGAGATTTCTGGTTCCGACGGCGACCACGATGCTACCGGCGCAGACGAAGATGAGGGTGCCGTCTTTGTGGGTCTCCTCAATGCCATCCGCGGCGGGTATGTTCTGGCGCAGGCAATGCAGCAGACGCAGCACGAAAACGCCAGTCTCACCGTGATCGGCGCTGTCGACGATCCGGCGTTGCGGGAAGCGTTCGCTTCAGCCGTCTCCCGTGGCTCGGTTTCTTTGGAGGGGTGGCTGGCAAGGCCGGAGGCGATGGCGAGCATGCACCGGGCGCGGGTGGGTATTCTGCTCTATCAGCCTGTTCAACACCACTTGATTTCGCTTCCAAACAAGCTCTTCGAATATATGGCGGCCGGAATTCCGGTGATCGCATCGGATTTCCCGCAATGGCGAGAGATCCTTGAGGAAGTTGAATGTGGTATAATCGTCGACCCGGAAGACGCGGTTGCGGTGGCTGCGGCTATCGATTGGATCTATGCTCATCCTGATGAAGCGCAGGCAATGGGACAGCGTGGCCGCAATGCCGTGCTTGATCGTTTCAACTGGAACTCCGAGTTCCGAACCTTGCTTGGTTTGTACCAGGCGCTCGAGTCTAAGCACCCGAACGCTGAACACGTTCCGCGCAGGGCGAACTGATGGCCTCCGTCAGACCGCTCAAGTCGCTTTCGGCGGTTGGGGACGACGTTATCGATTATCTTGTGGGGCGTTCCACGTATCTGCCCCATGAGCGTGCAGGCGCAAAATGGCTGTTTCCCCTGGACGTCGAGAAGCAGCTGAAGGATCGGAAGCGCCATTTTGGACCGTTCGACGCTTCGGGTTTGCCTCTTTGGCCGGTGAGCGGGATGCCGCCTCAACCCAACGTATCGCGCACCGCCGCTTACGGACACGCGCATTGGAACGGTATTCAGCTTGGATATGAAGAGGCCAGCGAGGAGGTCTTTCTGGCATGCGCTGATTGGTTCATGACCTTCAGGGACGGCCTCTTTTTCTATCAGTTCCCAGCCTCGGATATGGAGGCGCCTTGGATCTCATGCATGGGGCAAGGGGTCGGAATCGCGCTACTCGCCAGAGCGCATCTGCACGCGGGCGATGTTCGCTACGTCAAACAGGCTGAGTTGGCAACACGCCCCTTGATGACCGACGTCGATGAAGGTGGATTGCTTGGCCGACTGCCTGACGGTTCGATCTTTGTGCAGGAGTTTCCTGGAAGCCGCCACGCCAATGTCCTCAACGGGGCATTGTACTGCCTTTGCGGGGTTTGCGATCTGATCGAGATTGCTCCGGGGGCGGTGTCCCCCGACCTGATCGAATGGCGCGACCGCCATGTGATTTCGATCGCTGAGAATCTTGGCAATTGGAGTCAGAATGGCTGGACCCTTTACGAGTATCTGCCCAAGAGTGCGGCCGTGAAGAACTTAAACACACCCACCTATCAGATGGTCCACATCGCGCTGCTGGCGCGTCTTGCCGAGTTTTGCCCCGACCCGCGTTTCGCGCGGTTCTGCGAGGATTGGACCGACGCCTTTAACAGCCCGGCAAGGAGGCTCGGCGCGTTGAAGGGCAAGCTTCGCTACAGGATTTCCGTTGGCTGGTAGGGTGATGCGGTGAGCCGCCAAGACCCGCGCGGGACAGTTGCGTTGGTGCGGCAGCGTCTTGGTGGTGTTGCCGGTACCATGATTGGCATGGGCGGTGTCGCCGTTGCGAGCCAAGGGCTCGTGTTGGCCGCGTCACCCTTGCTGACAAGACTTTACACATCCGAAGACTTTGGCCTCTTGGGCCTCTTCCTCGCCCTCGTAACAATTCTGAGCGCATTGCCCACGCTCGGCATGCATGAAGCAATCGTTGCTCCCCGAGACGAGCGTCAGGCCGATGCACTCTTCCTCGCAACCTTCATAATCGCACTGGCGGTTGGCGCGATTGTCGCTGTAGCTGGCATTTCCATGATAGGCGGCGGCGTTTTGGGTTTTGGGGAACTGCCGGCGTGGACGATCTGGATCGTCTATCCCGCTGTTGTCGCGATTGCGCTGGCCATGCTGTTTCAGGTTTGGTTGGCGCGCACCCACGATTGGGCCACCCTTCGCGCCATGGTGATCGGCCAAGCGGTGCTAAGGGTCGGCATTCAGCTTACCGCTGGGCTGTTCGGTGCGGGTTTTGCCGGCTTGCTGGCAGGCGAAGTGCTGATGAGGATTGCCGTGGTCGTGCTGGCTTGGTTCCGCAGTCTGGCCGAGCTGGGCAGCAGGATGAAGCAGTTGGATCGCCGGTTCCTCTGGCAGACCGTCAAGCGCTATCGTCGCTTTCCGATCTACAGAACACCGTCCAACTTCCTTAACAATCTTGGCGCCATGATCGTGGTTCCGCTCGTCGTACAGACGTTCGGTCTCGTCGCCGGTGGGCTTTACACGCTCATGGAGTTGGCGCTGAATGCACCTCTCGGGCTTGCCAACAAGGCGGTTGGAGACGTTTTTCTCGGACATATGTCGCGGCGGTTTTCGGACAGGGACGCATCCCGACGGCTTCTGAGCACAACGGTGGTCGTGCTGCTCGCCATCGCTGCGTTGCCGGGGCTGCTGCTGTGGGTTTACGGAGCGGCGATATTTGCGTGGGTTTTCGGTGACGAGTGGCAAAAGGCGGGCGAACTGGCTTCGCTCATGGCGCCAGTCTTGGTGATCCGATTTGTGGTGGGTCCGGTTTCCGGAACGCTCAATGTCGCCAATCGGCCTGAATTCAAGCTTGCATTCGACATCCTGGCCCTGGCCGCAATCCTGACGTCATTCGCCGCAGCAAACATGATGGAACTCAGCTTCGAGACGACGATCAGCCTTTTGGCCGTACTGCTTGGAGGCGCCTATCTTTTTCACGGCACGACAATCTATTGGGCGATGAAAAGGCCGCGCGAGGTCTGACGGAACCTACCTGATAAGTGGTCGAAATTGTTGCGCGACGACCTGTCACCGCGTAAGCAGTTTCAGGTCGTTGCTTCGTATGTCATCGACGGTACCTCCGCCGACCCCGGTGGAACCGAAGGCACGAGCGTGCTCTCGCGCCGGCAGACCCTGATCAAGTCCGAATCTGCACCATGTCGTTCGAGCAAAGCGACAACGCCGTCCAATGCCGATCGCTTGTTGATCAGGGCAGACAGGGTCAGCAGGCAAACACGCAAATCAAGGGCCAGACTCATATGGTCGATATAAAACAGTCCGAGGCGGCTTTTCCACGGGCGGATGAGCTGGTTATAGGCAAGATCGGGATGATCAGCATCCTTCAAAATGGCTGCTTCATCGGAAAAGACGATGGAGGCCAGATCGGTAATGCCGGGCCGTACGCTGAGTAGTCGCATTTCCTCGGCGGTATAAAGATCAACGCCCCAAGCCCGCGTGTTCGGCCGTGGTCCGACAACGGACATGTCGCCCTTGAGAATGTTCACGCACTGGAGAAACTCGTCGAACTTGGTCCTGCGGATCAGACGGCCGACCCGGGTGACACGACTGTCGCCTTCGCCCGTCGAGTTCACGCCCGTCTTGTCAGCGCCGACCCGCATCGAACGGATTTTGTACATCGTGAAATCGCCATTGCCGCGCGCCACGCGCCGCGCCGCATAGATAGGCGAACGCCGATCCTGCAACCATACGGCAAACAGCGCAGCGGCAAGCAGCGGGCCGAGCACCGTCAGAAAAGTCACTGCAAACGCAAGATCGAACAGCCGTTTCGCCATGGCTACGGTGCCCCGCCGACCTGTTTGCTCGGCGTTCTTCCCTCGTGACCAAGCGCCTTCAAAGCCGCTGCTACGACGGCATCGGCGTTCAGACCGTAGGCCGCGCGCAGATAATCCTGGTCGCCCACAACGGTGGGAAACACATCATCGAGCCCGACAAATTTCAAAAAGCCGGGCATAACGCCATGCTTCATGCAGACCTCGGCCACGATGCTCCCGAGGCCGCCACAGATCGTATGTTCTTCAACCGTCACGAGCCCTCCGGTTTCCCGGGCCGCCGTCACGATGATGTCCTCATCGACCGGCTTGAGTGTATGCAAGGCGACGACGCGCACGGAGTAGCCCGTCTCGCGCAGCCGTTCGCTGGCCTCTAGCGCTTCCGAAAGGATGGCCCCGGTCGCCAAAAGGGTGATGTCGCGGCCATCGGCAATCGTACGCCCTTTGCCGAAGACCACATCGTCGCGTTTTTCGGGCAACCCGGCCTTGCCCTTGTCCAGCCGGAGATATTTTGGTCCGGGGACTGCTGCCATCTGCGCAGTCAGTTCCGCCGCCTCCCAAGGGTCGGTCGGGGCAATGACCTTCATGTTGGGGATGGCGCGCAGGATGGCGATGTCTTCAGTCGCGAAGTGAGAGACGCCCAGTTGACCGTAGGAAAAGCCCCCTCCCACGGAGACCACCGTTACGTCCGCATCATGGTAGCAGACGTCGTTGCGAATGTGCTCCAAGCACCGCAAGGTGGTGAAGTTCGCGATCGAGTATGTGTAGCACTTGAACCCCTCGAGCGCCATTCCGCAGGCAATCGCGGTCATGTTCTGCTCGGCGACACCGGCATTGATGAACTGGTCCGGATAGGTTTCCCAGAACTTCGTCAGCACGCCGAAGCCGAGATCTCCGGTAATCAGCACCCGGTCTGTGTCGGCTGCGGCGAGTTTGGTCAATTCTGCGATGAATGCGTCGCGCATGTCATTTGGCCGCCAGTTCGGTGAGTTCGCAGATGGCGTTGTCGAACTCTTCACCCTGTGGCGTGCGATAGTGCCACAACACCGTGTTCTCCATGAATGACACGCCATTGCCCTTGGTCGTATGACAGATCACGACGGTCGGCTTATGCTCGATCCCGTCGGCTTCGGCGAATGCCGCTGTCAACGCGTCGTGATCGTGGCCGTCTGCCTCGATCGTCGCCCAGCCGAACGCGCGCCACTTGTCCGCGAACGGTTCGAGATCAAGGGTCTCCTTTACAGGCGCCAGCGACTGGATCTTGTTGTAGTCGATGATCGCCACCAGATTGTCGAGCCGATGATGGCCGGCAAAAAGAATGGCCTCCCAGTTCGACCCTTCATCGCATTCGCCATCGGAGAGCAGCACGAACACGCGATGCGATGCATCCCTTACTTTTGCCGCCTTGGCCAGACCGACACCGACACCCAAGCCGTGGCCGAGCGATCCCGTTGAAAGCTCCACACCAGGTACACCTTTGTGCGAGACGTGCCCCGACAGGATTGAGCCGTTCTGGTAGTGCTGACGAAGCATTTGGCGCGGCATGAAGCCTCGCTCGGCCAAGCTCGCATAGATCGCCGCGCCGGCGTGGCCCTTCGACAGGATCAGTCGATCGCGATCAGGGTGGGTGGGGTTCTCGGGGTCAACGTTGAGAACGGCCCCGTAAAGCACGGCGCAGATATCGGCAATCGAAAGACAAGAGCCGACGTGCGAACTCTTGCCGGCGCTGGTCATTTCGACCACATGCCGGCGAATGCGATGCGCCATGTCGACCGTGTCTTGCGGCTTTCCGCGCTGCCAGTTGCTGCCTGCCAAGGATTCCGCCCCTGCGTCTGATGTTGGTGTGCTGTGTGTCAGTCGAGAACGGCGAAACCGATATACGGGTCAAAATCGAGGCGTTCGATTCTCAACGGCCGTTTAGCGTGGCTTTCGAGCATTGCCAAGGTTTCGCCGGGCCACATCGGATTGTCGAGTTCATCGAAGGCGACGACTGCCCCCTTGGGCATCCGCGGAAGGAAATGCTCAAGGGCGACCTTGGTCGGCTCGTACAAGTCGAAATCCATGAACAGCAGCGAAACCAGAACGTGGGGATGCTCCTCGATGAACGTTGGGATCGTTTTGGTGGCGTCGCCCTTGATCAGCTTGACCTTGTCGACGTGGCCAATGAATCGGGAGGAGTTGTAGACATCGACAAGCTGGAGCAGTTCGTCGTGCACATCGGCGGCCAAATCGCCCTCTTTGATATGCATCGATGCGGCTGCCCGGTCTTCGCTACTCAACCCAGGAAAACCCTCAAACGTGTCAAATCCGTATATGCGTCTGGTCAGGTTGACCGGTTCGAGAATCGCGGAAAACTTGGCCCAGCTCATCAGTCCGAAGCCGTGGTTGACGCCACATTCCACAACCGAGCCTTTCACACTTTGGGCCCGTTTGAAAATTTCATACAGGGCCATGAACCGTGTCAGGTTCTGCCTCCGCACATATTTCGGGAAATTTTCCATCTTGGTTTCCCAGGTCGATGGATTGTTCTCGAAAATACGTTGGTTGTGAGCGCCTTCCTGCTGCTCGGCCGTTGTACGGAATCCGCCTGAGACGGAAGCTGGTCGGTCTGTCATGGCAATGCTCGTCCTTTGAAACCGCTTTACCGGTGAAACTCAATAACCTTGTCGGCAACGTAGTTGACCTCATCGTCGGTCAGCAGATGATGCAGCGGCAGCATCATGTAGCGTTTCGACATTTCTTCGGCGTAAGGCGCGTTGGACCGAAGTGCGAGATCATCGAACTGGTGCAGCATCCAGCCGCCCCACTGGCAGATCGTGCCGACGCCGTTTTCGCCCAGAAACTCGCGCAATTCGTCGCGGCGTTCCGACTGGATCTCGTAGTTTTGGAATATGTCGAAACGGACATTGTCAGCGTCAGGCCCCGGCGGCAGGATCAGTTCTGCAAGGTCTTTCAGCCGGGCATCGTAGATCGCGGCGATCGCGCGTCGTCGGCTGATCGTCTCATCGTAGTGTGCCAGTTTCCGGTCGAGGATGGCGGCTTGGAGGTTGTCGAGCCGCCCATTGTGGCCAAACATGGTCACCTTGCCACCGTCGCCGCGGCCGTGGTCGCGCAGTTGCCGGATGAACGCGGCGGCTTCGTCGTCATCGGTGACGACCGCTCCGCCATCGCCGAAGCATCCGAGCGTTTTGGCCGGATAGAAGCTGTAGGAGCCCGCTTTGCCGAACAGCCCTGCCGGCGTTCCGTTGTACCGGGCTCCGAGCGCTTGGCAACTGTCTTCGACAATCAGAAGTCCGTGCTCGTCGGCAATTGCCGAGAGCGCAGACATCTCGCACGTGCGACCATTGAGCTGCGTGGGCATTATTGCCGCGGTGCGCGGCGTGATCATTCGTCGAACGCTCTCCGGATCGATCATGCTGTCGGGCAGGCAATCGGCAATGACAGGTATGGCCCCAACATGGTGCACGGCGGCGGCCGTCGCGATAAAGGTATGGGAAGAAACGATGACTTCGTCACCTGCGCCGATGCCGCTTGCCCTCAGGGCCATGATCAGAGCGGCGGTTCCATCCGCCACGCCGATGGCGTGTTTGCAACCCAGAAAGGAGGCCAGGTTCGCTTCGAAGTCTGCAAGCTCCTTCTGCATGATGAAGGCGCCGCGCTCCAGAACGCCGCGGATCGTGTCTAAGTACCCATCGCCGTCATCGGCATAGATTGCGGGGTAATTGAAGAATGGCACTTGCATGGCGTTGCTGCTCACTTGTCTGGCATTTTCATTGCCGCGATACGCTCCACGTGGTCAGCGTACCGGCTATAGGTCGTTTGCGTGTCGAACTGCCGGTCAAACACATCTCGCACGTTCGACGCCATCTTTTTTCTCAGTTCGGGTTCCTCGATCAACCGGATCATCGCGTTCTTGACTGACGCGATATCGCCGCCTTGGCAGTTGATCCCAAGACAATGCTCGTCAATGAGTTCGGCAAGATCTCCGGTGGCGCAATTGACGATGGGAAGACCGGATGAGAGGTACGAAAACGCCTTGTTGTTGAATGCCGGAGACGGGAAATTCATCATCAACAGTCCGACATCGGACCCGCGCAACAACGCTCGCATTTCCACCGAGCTCAGCCAGCCGGTGGTGTGGATGTTCGGCAGCGCCGCGGCTCGGCGATCGACATCGGCCGAACCTTCTCCCGTTCCGCCGATGATCACGGCTAACCGGTCGACCAGCGGGCTGCCTTCCGCTGTCAACTCTTCCACCGCATCGATGACCAAGGACGGGTGCTGAGTGCGATTGAAGGTGCCGGTGAACGCGAAGACGACCTTTCCTTTGGCGGCAGCCAGAGCTTTCGCCACTGCGCCTGTTGGTTCGATCACGTTGCCTGGGCCTTCATCGCGGTTCCGCGGCGACGTTGCAAGGTAGAAAATGCGATCGAAATCGGACTGTTTTCGGCCTGACTTTTCGAGCCCCCATGCCATGAGCGAATTCATCATGCTTACGAGGCCCGTAGCTGAGCCAAGCGCATGCGCCACACGCCGACTCTCCAACGACAACGCTGTCCGCACCAACGCCTTCTTCGCCGCTCCTTCGACGTAGTCCACGAATATATCCGGCCATTTGTCACGCACGTCACAGAGCACGGGCACGCCTCTGGCCTTGCAGAAGCTGATGGCCGCATGCGCTGTCAGATGATCGGGTATGCTAGCCACCACTGCGTCCGGCAGTGGGAGTTGTCTTGCCTTCCGCCGGAAATCCCGTCCGCAGAGCCAGTGGTCGACAAACCTTCGTATGCTGATGTTGGACTTGTACCCGCATCCTTCCATGAACCGCACATGGAGCCCGTTCGGCATTACGTGAACGCCGTCGCGTGCGGATGTATATTCCTCGCGCAACCGCTTGTTGATGTGGTCGAACGCCGACGTCCACATCGTCACCTCGTGACCTCGCTTGAGAAGCGCGTCGCACAAAAGCATTGAACGGGTGTTCTCCGCATCGGTCAGCCGCTGGCCGATGACGGTGGTCCAAACGCGCATCAGATTGTTCGCTTGGCCGGCGACGCGAGAGAGTAAAAACCGAAAACGGCCAAGCCGAAACGAGGCACCTTGCGGCCTTTCCCGATACACGTAAAGCCGGCTTTCTCGGCCACCTTCTGTGAGGCGACGTTCGTGGTCTCACACAGATACCAAAGCGAGCGTTGACCATCGGCATATTGGCGGGCGGCCTCAAGCAGGGCGCGTGTTGCCAACCCACGCCCGCGCGATCCCACGCTCGTCCATGTGGCACCGATCTGCAGGTCGTCTCGGCTCATAAAGGGAAATCTCGGATTTGGCGGCACGACCATCGAAGTGTGGCTGATGGCGTGTTCTGGATCGCGGATGACGATCGCTCCGTAGTGCGGGTTCGGGAAAAGCGCAAGAGCGTTCAGTGCGGAATAGGCGAAATAGACCTTATCCTTCGATCCCCGTGGACGGAGCTCTGCCAGCGATGGCGCCCACATGTGCACTCGATAACCGGGGGATTGCTGCTCAATGGGAAGGAGCACGGCGGCGCTGGCTGCGTCCCATTGGGTCTTGCGGCGGTAGAACAGAACCGGTTCGGGTTTGGACACCGCTGTGGGCATGTTCACTCGCTGAAACGAACGGTCTGAAGCCCGGCGCGGGTTTGATTCGCTTTCGGTGAACAGGGCGGAGACGGCCCAACGCCACCGACGACCGCCCCGGCGTTCTATCAAGGTTACGACCAGCGGCGCTTTGCCGTAAGACAGATACAGTGTCAATTGCCATCTTGCATGACGGACCAGAGCGAAGGAGCATGTCACCAGCTCGTTAAAGCGCCGACCAGCCCCGTGTCCGGATCGATCCGCGCGATGCCGGGCACAAGCGCCGGACAGGCAAGCTGGAAGCGGTCACCCGCCGCCGGCATATAGACGTCCAGCGTTGCCGGGACGTAGCCGAAGCTGGTGCGTGGCGGCTGAAGGTCCTGGATCATCACCGCCTGCCAGCCGTCAGCCGGATCGAGCCGCACCGCGCCCGATTGCGGCACGCCGCCCACATGGATCGTCTGGCCGGTGGCCTTCCGGAACAGGATGGGGGCATCGAGCGCCCGCAGATAGCCGTGGAACGTCATCGCGGGCATCCGGATCATCTGCGCGTTGAAGAACGCCTCATAGCCGGTCACCCCGTCATGGGTGAAAGGCCCGGCCGTGCCCGCGCCCGCGGCGATCTCGGCCACCCAGAACTCGTTGCCATAGCGTCGGTAGCTGCCCGGGGCGCGGATCTGCGCGATCAGGTCGGCGACCGACGGGGTCAGCGGTCCGGCGGACCCGCCATGGTTCGAATTGTCGTGAATGAACTTGCCGTGGCCCGTCACCGTCGCACCGTTATAGAGCGCCAGATAGCTTGGAAAGACAAAGCCGCCGACCGTCACGCCCGTCTGGCCGTTGCCGGCCATCCGCCCGCTGTCCTGATAGAGGTTCACGACCATGTCGGACACCAGGTTGGAGGCCGGAAAGGCAACGGCGCCCGACTGGCCGTCGATCGTCAGCGCATCGACGAAATTGGTCCCGTCGGCGCTGACCTTGAAGGCGAAATCATCGCTGCCGGTCAGGCCCATTTCGGCGCGGCCCGACCAGCCGGACTGAAAGATGAGGCTGGCCGTGTCGGTGGTCTGCGCCTTGTTGATGACGAGCCGGTGGTCGCCCGCGCTGTCGTGGGAAAAAAGGCTCGCATCTGAGCCGACTGCCAGCCGGTTGACGCTGTCGGCGGTGGCGTTGATGCCCAACTGGTCCGGACTGCCGGGCAAGCCGACCGAGCCGGCATGCTGCTGCCAGTCGCTGCCGTCGAAATAAAGCCAACCGGTTTCGCCGGTGCACCAGGCGGTCCATCCCTCCACCGGCGCATAGAACGCCCAGGCGCCGTCCTGGAAGGCAGCGACCGCGCCATCATGGCCGGCCCAGGCGCCGGCCCCCGCCGGCGCGACGATATGGCGGTCGCCATCGGCGGGCGAGGGCGGCGGCGCGGTCCGCGTCCGGTCGGTCACGGCCAGCCGCGTCAGGCAATCGAGCCGGCGGATGGCTTCATTGTGGGTGACATGGGGTTGCGCCTGCAATGGCATGATGTAGGGCAGGGCAAGGTTGGGACTGGTCTGCATGGCGTTTCTCTCGCTGGAGTTCGCCTGATGCTAACCGTGATCGGTGGCCGGTTGGATAAGTCTTGATTGGCAGAACGAACAGACTGCACGACTGGGCTCCGTGCCATATTGTCAGATTAACCTAGGGTCGGTGGAGATTTAGCGCAGTCTGATCAGCGCTGCTACGAGAGCGATCATTGATCGGAAGTTTCGATCGGTCTTTTCGCAGCGCATTGCAATGGCTTCAAACTCTTTGAGTTTGGCGAAGAAGTTCTCGATCAGGTGCCGCCATTTGTAGATTTCGGTGTCGATTTTCAGCGACTGTTTGCGTTGCAGACGCTGCGAAATGAAGATCTGCGCACCGCGCGCGTTCATTTCGTCGATGATCCAGTTGGAATCGAATGCCTTGTCGGCAAGGATGGTGCTAAATTCGACGCCCTCGATCAACGGCGCGACGCCGAGCGTGTCGTATCGCTGGCCCGCCAAGAGCTTAAAGCGCACCAGGTTTCCCAGGGCGTCGGTCAATGCAAGAATCTTCGTCGTCCAGCCGCCTTTCGACTTGCCGATCGCTTGATACTGAGTCCCCCTTTAGCGCCATGTCCGTGGCGGTGCGCCGGAACGATGGTTGCGTCAATCATAGCATACTCCATGTCCGGGTCGTCTGACACCGCTTCGAACATACGTTCCCACACCCCGGCCCGGCACCAGTCGTCAAAGCGGCGCCAGATCGTGTTCCACTTGCCGAATGCCTCAGGTAGATCACGCAATGGACTGCTCGTTCGAGCCTTCCAAAGCACCGCTTCGACAAAAAGGCGGTTGTCAGTCCCGCTGCGACCTCGGTCGCCCGCCTTGCCCAAACAAGGCGGTGCCATCGCCATCCATTGCGCATCAGAAAGTACCAGTCTTGTCATCGCTTGCTCCAGCCAAAAGCAAGCGTGAATCATAATATCGGCAGAAAACGGAATCCTAAATCTCCACAGACCCTAGGCCAAGATCTGGTTCAGGTCTTCAAGCCTCTGGGTTGTCTTGATTGACATGGTGGCATATTGCCCCACTGTTCGATGAACGGATCGATGGCAGATGGGGAAAGCCGACAATATGGAGCAAACCATAGTTGCCCAACAGGCAGAAGGTGAATTGAGGCTGAGCGATATCGTTGTCGGCCTGTGGGATGGCCGCTGGATCATAGCTGGCGCGATCGCGGTCGGTTTGGCGGCGGGTTTCGCGGTGAGCTGGGCCTTGGCTGAATCGAGCAGTGCTGAACTTGTCATCGTTCCGTCTACAGATGCGTCGGATCAGTCCTACCTCGTGCTGAACCAGCGGCTGGACTTTGCGCCGCTTCGATTGGACGTCGGAGACGGTCTCACGCTTCCGGGTACCGGAAGGGGGCTCGCGGCGGATCTGTCGGCTGACGATATCGAAGTCACGTCGGACATGCTGATGGAGGAGTTTTTCCGCCAGTTGCGCAGCTTGCCGGTGGTCGCGGCCTCGCTGGACGAGGCCGGGGTGCTTTCGCAATCCCAGTTTCGGAACCGGCAGACGCTGCAGTCGACGGCCGCGCGGTTTGCCGTCGGGATCGACTTCCGGGCGCCGGCCGAACAAGACCGCGCATCGACGTTTCGTCAGCGCTATTGGACGATGACCTATAGCGGCACCGCCGACGATGCCGCGATGAGGGCGTTTGCCGCGGCGGCAATCGAGCGCGCCACGGCCAATGTGCGGAACCTTGTGCTTGATCGGGTCACTGCGGTCATTAATCGGCGCGCGGAGGACGAGGTGTTCGCTCTGGATGACCTCAACGCCATCCGCCAGATCGCGGTCGATGACTACCAGGCCGAGCTGAACGCGCAGATGGCCCAATTGAGTGAGCAGGCCGCGATCGCGCGACGTCTGGAGATCGAAGCTTCGCAAGTCGACCAGAGCAGCCGGTTTGAAGCCGAGGCCATGGCGGACGGTGGCGGGAGCCTGCTTTCGATTACCCGAGAGGCCCCTGCCTATCTACGCGGCTACGCGGCGCTTGAAGAGGAGATAAGGCTGCTGGAGCAACGGTCCGGACCCGAGTTTTTTCTGGACGTTCTGCCCGAGATAGCTTTGCAGACCGGCATTATCCGGGCCGATCAGCAGGTCGAGAGAGCGCGTGCCGCCTTGCAGGAAAGCCCGCTTGTTGATGACGACTTTCATCTGGTTGAGTTCGATCCCGGCCTGGTCGCCGTGGAAGGGCGGTATCCGTTGCCGACCAGTCTCGCAATCGGATTGTTGCTTGGAACAGTAGCCGGAATGCTTTTGGTCGCCGGCAGGAACCTGCTGCGCGGCCGGCGCATTTGATACTGCCCAGATTTCCCACGAACGTTTGACCGACCTTGACGCCTGCTCATCGAGTTTTCAGAGACCGGAGCAGGCTACTTGCGCCCAAGCGGACAAAGCCTTATGTGCCGCGCTCGTATAGGGGCGAAGCCCCGCTGAAATGGACGGACAGGACACAGAAAATGGCCAAGGAAAAGTTTGAGCGCAACAAGCCGCATGTGAACATTGGCACGATTGGTCATGTTGACCACGGCAAGACGTCGCTGACGGCGGCGATCACCAAGTTCTTCGGCGACTTCAAGGCCTATGACCAGATCGACGCCGCGCCCGAGGAAAAGGCACGCGGGATCACCATTTCGACGGCGCATGTGGAATATGAGACCGATGCGCGCCACTATGCCCATGTCGACTGCCCGGGCCATGCGGACTATGTCAAGAACATGATCACGGGCGCCGCGCAGATGGACGGCGCGATCCTGGTG
>JAEPON010000009.1 GCA_017642895.1 Roseitalea sp. | reverse complement strand
CCGGAAGCCCGATGTGTCGACAACGTGCGTGTCGGCGCCGTCGACGCGGTCGGTGTTCTGGCAGCTGACGATGACGAAGCCTTCTTGCCGGCGTTCGGTGACCAGGCTGATCACCGCGACACGATCGCCTGACGGCTGGCCGTCGGGGCCGGCTGATGCCGTGGCAAAACGCGGATGGCGCGCAGCCTCAGTTGCAATCAGACTTGCGCGCCGAGACGCGGTAGGCGCGCGGCGTTTGCCCGGTGCGCCTGCGAAAAACGGTGGCGAAGTACTGGCTGGAGGCGAAACCCAGTTCGTGCGCAATTTCGGTGATCGGCCGGGCGGTGTGCTGCAACAGCGCCTTGGCTTCATCGATCCGGGTTTCGCGCAGCCATGCTGCCGGAGACAGGCCCGTGGCGCGCTGAAACAGCACATGAAACCAGCTCTCGGACAGGCCGACCCGGTGCGCGACCATCGGCAAGGTCAATTGCGCATCGCGACCTGCGTTCATGATCCGCATCGCTTGCGCAATCCGCGGATCGGGCACTTCGGCCTTCCGCCTGGTCAGGGCGTCGAGCGCGGCTTCAAGGAAACAGACCGCGTGCGCCCGAACGAAAGCCGACCGGGCAAGGCCACCCTCATAGGCGCCCAAGATGCAATTGAGATGATGCACGTGGATCGGCAACGCAGGCGCCGTGCGCAAGGCATCGGTCAGCCCTGCCGCCAATGGCTTCCGGTCCCTGTCCGGAAGACTGAAAGCACCGGAGCGATCGAGACGCACCTGCATCCACATGATCTCGCTGGGCTCAAGGGCTGACCCAACGGCACCGTGCCGCTCGTCCGGCTTGGTGCAGAAAAGCTGACCGGCTGAAAGATCAAGTTCCTCCTGTTCAACCCACCACGACAGCCGTCCCTTGGTCACGACGACGAACTCGAACGCCCCCGGATGCGTGTGTTCCGGCAGCCCGCCGGTGATGGCTTCGCTTTGCCAGGCCCGGCCTATTGCCGGGAGTTCATCCAGATATGTCGCGCCGTCCGTGAATTCCGATCGGTAGGACAAATGTTCGAAATCCTCCACCAAAGCGCTGCGGACGCTGCCACGGCCGCCATCGTCTATGCAAGCGTTTCGACGCCGCCAGACGGGAGGACACGGTGAGAAGCGTTCCGGCATTGACCGAGGAACAAAGCCGCGCCTTGAGCGAGCAGGGCTTCGTGGCCATTCCCTCGTTTCTTGCGGGCGATGAGCTTGTTGTGATCAGAACGATCTTCGATCATCTGTTCCGGGACAAGGTCGGACAAGATGAAGGCAGGCAATTCGACCTTGCCGGCGGCAACAATGACGGTGCCCTGAAGCTGCCGCAGATCCTCGAACCGTCCGACTATGCGCCTGAGCTGCGCGATCTCGATGTCGTTCGTCGCGCTGCAGAGATCACGCAGAACTATTTTGACAGCGATGCAACGCCCGTCATGGGCGAACACATGATCTTCAAACCGGCGCATGTGGGCAATGTCACGCCCTGGCATCAGGATCAGGCATACCACGATCCAGCGATGGACGAGCGCAGCATCAACTTCTGGATCGCGCTGGACGACACGGACATTGAAAACGGTTGCATGCAATATGTGCCGGGCTCGCACGGCAATGATGTTCTGCCGCACCACCCCATCGGCCACGACCGCAAGGTGCACGGGCTGGAAGTGGACAATCCCGATGCCTTTACCCACTCTGTTGTTGCCTGCCCGCTCAAGGCAGGTGGTTGCGCAATGCACTTGCCGAAAACGCTGCATTATGCAGGGCCAAATCGCACCGACCGTCAACGCCGTGCTTACATTTTGATCATGCAGGCCCCGCCGGTGAAGCGCGCGGTACCGGTCGACAATTACTGGATGCGACGCAATGGCGGCTGAACCGGTCCAATCCGCCGCGTTCGCAAGTCTGCGGCTTGGTCGAATGCGCCGCGCAACGAACGTCCGCGGGTCAACGGGCGACAGCGGCCTCCAGCTTTTCGATCAAAAGCGCAAGCGGAGGCAGGTCCTTGGCCGACGCGCCATAGCAAAAGCCGGTGGGAAACTGAAAATCGAGCGGCTGGCTGGCCAGCGGCCGCAGACCGAAGCGGGCCGCCAGGCCAGCCAGCGGCCGCGACAGACCCATGAGGTATGGCCCGCGCGCTGCCTGTTCCAGTGTGGCGACCAGCGAGTCGGAACTGACCTGCGTGCTCACGGGCGCATCGGCATGGCGCTGGATGGTATCGACAATGAACGGCCAGGCACCGTCGCTGCGGTAACGCACCCATGGATGGGCCGCCAGATCGGCAATCTCCACGTTGGTCACGCCCGCCAGCGGATGGCGCGGTGGCGCAAAGATGATGTAGCTCAGGGCCGCCGCCTGCACGACCTCAAGACCAAGTCCCCGGCAGTAGGTCACATCGATGCCGCCGGCATAAAGGTCCGTTTTGCCACTGGCTACGGCATCCACATCCGGTTTGGCGCCCGCAAGATGCACATCGAACGTGAAGCCCGGATAGGCTTCGGTCACCTTGGCGATCACTTCGGGCAGTATTGTCAGGCACCAATAGGGTCCGGCGGAGACAGTGACCCGACCCTTGCCCTCGCCCTTCAGCAGTTGGATTTCTTCGATGGCGCGTTGTGTTTCGATCTGCATCAGGCGCCCGCGCCTCAGCAAGACCTCGCCCGCAGACGTCACCGTCATGCCGCGCGCATGGCGGCGAAAAAGCGTGGTGCCAAGCGCGGCTTCGAGTTGATGGATTTTCCGGGAAAGCGCGGGCTGGGTGATGGACTGGGCGCGGCTGGCGGCGGTCAGGCTGCCGGTTTCCGCAACCGAGATGAAATAGGGCAGCAGGGCGGAAAGGTGCGATGACATATGCTATCAGGTTATAGCTATATCAGAAGATAGCAATTCTTTTTATCGCTTGGCTGTGTGACCTTGAAGCCAAAACCAAGACCAGAACCGGGAGGAACCGATGCACAAATTTCTTGGACCCATCATGGCGGGCGCGGTCTGCGCGTTGCTTGCAACGCCGGCGGCGGCGCAGGAAACGCAGATCAACTGGGCGACCTTCTGGGTCGGCACCAATCCGCTCAGGCCCTGGGGCGAAGCGCTTCTGGACGGTTACAACGCCGAGCACGCGGGCCGGTACCAGATCGAGACCGAGGAGATTCCGGGCGACAAAGCGTATCGCGACAAGATGAGGGCCGATGCGGTCGCCGACGCGTTGCCCGACCTGATCACGGGCAACACGGCTCTGATGAAGGACCTCCGTGACAGCGGCCGCGTTGTGAACCTGATGCCTTATCTGGAAGCTGACCCGGAGTGGCGTGACAGCTTCTTCGACAACGCCTTCGACACCTACCTGACCGATGGTGGCGAACTGTACGCCTTGCCGTACTCACGGGACTATATCGGTATTTTCTACAACAAGGCGATGTTCGAGCAGGCCGGGATCGAGGAATTCCCGCGCACATGGGACGCGTTCTTCGAAGCGTGTGGCACGCTCAGCGCGGCCGGTTTCATCCCCATGGCCACGGAAGGCGATTGGACCACCCGGCTGATGTGGGCCAACATGATCGGAACACAGCCGGGCGGTGCCGAATGGCTGTCGACGGCCGGCGGCAGCGGCGAACTGGAACTGGTCGGCAATGCGCCGGTCGTGGCGGGCACCGAGATGCTGCGCCGCATGCACGAGGAAGGCTGCACCAACGAGGATGCCTTCACCGGCCAGTATGCCACCGGCGCCACGCTGTTCCTGCAGGCCGAAGCCGCGATGATCGCCAACGGGCCGTGGATGATCCCCAACATCAAGGGCGTCAACACGGAAACCGCCGAGGGACTGGGCGAGGATGTCGACTACGCTGTCTCGCCAGGCACCGAGGAGGGGCGCGGGCTGATCGTCGTGACCGGTGAGGCGGGGTTTGCCATTGGCGCCAAGGATCAGGACAAGATCGACGGATCGGTTGCCTTCCTGAAATATCTGACCAGCGATGAGCAGATGCTCAACCAGGCGATGATGGTCTCGCGCTTCGGCCCGACCCGCATGCAATTGACCGACGAGCAGCGTGGCCAGCTCGAACCGATGCTGCTCGATATCGTCGCTGAATCGGAGGACGTCTCGTTCGTCTATCCGCACACCAACATCACCATGCCCACTGCCATCATCCAGGAATTCATCAACAGTTGGCCGGCCTATGCCCGTGGCCAAATCGACACGGAAACGTTCCTGGAAATCCTCGAGGACGCGCAGTAGCGCGCCTTGGGGCGGCCGGGCCCCTCCCAGACCGGCCGCCCGCTTTTCTTCCGAACCAAGCAACTCCATGCAAAAGAGCCTCGGCCTATCAATCTTCGTGTCGCTCTTGCCGGCGATCGCGCTGTTCGCCACCTTTTTGGCGTTCCCGTTCGCAACAATCCTGGTTACCTCGTTCTTCGAATGGAACGCGTCAGGACTGACCTTCAACGGCGGCGCGAACTATCTGGAGCTGTGGGACAGCCGATCCTTCAAGTCCGCGCTCCAGAATACGGCGATCTGGGTCGGGGCGGCCGTCCTTATCCATGTGCCACTGGCGGTGGTACTGGCGATGATCCTGTCGCGTCGGGTCAAGGGATGGAAGGTGTTTCGGACCCTTTTCTTCCTGCCCAACATCGTCAGCTACTCGGCGCTCGCAATCGTCTTTTTGGGCTTTTACAACGCCCGCTACGGTGCGCTGAACATGCTGCTCGAAGACATCGGCCTCGGCCATCTGCAGCAGGACTGGCTGTTTCAGTACAACACCGCTCTTTATGCCCTGATCGCCACGTGGATATTTCATGTCGGCCTTTACATGATCATTGTCATGGCCGAGATCGCCTCGATCCCGGAGGACATCTACGAGGCAGCCGTTATCGAAGGCGCCTCGGACGTGCAGCAGGACTGGTTCATCACACTGCCGCTGCTGCGCAATGTCATCGGCACCTGCATGATCCTGACCGTCACGCAGTCGCTGATCTATTTCGAAGGCATCTTTCTGACGACAAAGGGCGGCCCGGCCAACGCCTCGCTCAACATGTCGATGGCGACCTACCGCGCATTCGAGCGCTTTGACTGGGGTGAGGCCAACGCCATCGGCATGCACATCGTGCTGTTCGGCGTCATCGCCATCGTGCTGATCAGGCACATCTTCCGCATCGGCGAGAGGTATTTCGATTGAGTGATCACGATCGCACGGCATGGGGCCGCCCGCTCTGGCTCACCATCACCTATTACGCGATCATCGCATGGTTCTGCTTTGCCATGCTGTTTCCGATCCTGTGGCTGGTGCTGGCGGCCTTCAAGACCAATGCGGAAATCCTCAGCGCATCGGGTTACTTTCCGCGCCAATGGAACCTCGGCGGTTTCGAGGACGCACTCACCGAAATCGGCCTGCTGCGCTATCTTGCCAATTCGTTCCTTGTTAGCGCCGGCGCGGCATCGCTCGTTGTCATGGTGTCGGCGATGGCGGCCTATCCCGTCGCCCGCTTTCAGTTCCGCGGCCGCAACTTGATCACCATCATTTTCGCGCTCGGGCTGGTGATGCCGTTTACCGCACTGATCGTGCCGGAAACGTTGATCATCCGCACGCTCGGTCTGCACGACACACGCATCGGCCTGATCTTGCTCTATGCCGGCCTTTTTCTGCCGATCTCGTTTCTCGTCATGCGCGCCTTTTTCCTGTCCTTGCCGCTGTCGATCGAGGAAGCGGCCATCATGGACGGCGCAAACTATTGGCAGATCTTGACCCGCGTCGTGCTGCCCTTGTCGGGACCAGGCATCTCGACGGTTGCCATCATGATCTTCGTGTTCACCTGGAACGAGTTCCTGTTCGCCACGCTGGTTCTGTCTTCGGAGGAAAAGCGCACCGCCCAGGTTGCAATCCGCTTCTTCCAGTCGCAGTTCGACTTCAACCTGCCGGGCATGTTCGCCGCCATCACGATCGTGATGCTTGTGCCCATCCTGGTCTTTGTCGTGCTGCAGGAGCGTGTCGTGCGCGGCCTGACAGCCGGCGCGGTGAAGGGATAAGGCGATGAGATGCGTTCTGGTGCTGTTTGACTCGCTGAACCGGCTGGCGCTGTCGCCCTATGCGAGCGATGTGGATACGCCCAATTTTGACCGGCTGGCGGCGCGCACCACCACGTTCGAGCGGCACTATGTCGGCTCCCTGCCCTGCATGCCGGCGCGACGCGACCTGCAGACGGGCCGGCTGAGCTTGTTCCACCGAAGCTGGGGACCGTTGGAGCCATTCGACAACTCACTGCCCGAACTGTTGCGCGCGCAGGGCGTCTACGCCCATCTCGTCACGGATCATTATCACTATTGGGAAGATGGCGGTGCGACCTATCACAACCGCTTCGACAGCTACGAGATGATCCGCGGCCAGGAACGCGACCCCTGGAACGGTATCATCGATCCGCCTTTCGACGACTGGCGCGCGCATTTTCATGCCAAACAGTTCTCCACCGAACGCGGTACGACGTTCCACAACTATATGGCCAATCGCGAACGCATCCGTGCGCCGGCCGACATGCCCGCGGCGCAGACCTTCGATGCCGGGCTGCGTTTTCTGTCGCGCAATCAGGGAAGCGACAACTGGTTCCTGCAGATCGAAACGTTCGATCCCCATGAACCCTTCTTCGCTCTTGACGAGGACATCGAGGCGGTTGCCGGCGAGATGCCCGGGCCGGTTTTCGACTGGCCACCCTATGCCAAGGTGACTGAGACGGACGCCGAAATTGCGCAACTGAAGGCGCGATACCGGGCGCTGGTGCGCTTCTGCGACCGCCAGCTTGGCAGGTTGCTGGATGTCTTCGACGAAAACGACCTGTGGGCCGACACCGCGCTTATGGTCACAACCGACCATGGCTTCCTGCTGGGCGAGCACGATTGGTGGGCAAAAAACCGCATGTACGCCTACGAGGAGGTCTCGCACATACCGCTGTTCGTCGGTACGCCCGGCCGCAAGGGCATGGCGCGTTCGGCCGCGCTCACCCAGACCGTGGACCTGATGCCGACCATCGCCGCCCTGTTCGGCTGTCCTGTCCCCCCCGAGGTGACGGGCCGCTCGATGCTACCGGCGCTCGATGGCACAGCGATCCGCGACTGCGCCGTGTTCGGCTATTTCGGCGGTGGTGTGAACGTCACCGATGGGCGGCATACCTACTTCCTGTTCCCCGACGATCTGACCGCCGAGCCGCTCTACCAATACACGCTGATGCCCACGCACATGAAGTCGTTCTTCTCGATCGAAGAATTGCGGGGCGCGGTGCAGGTGCCCCCGTTCGACTTCACCAAGGGCGCGCCGATCCTGAAAGTTCCGCTCATCGTCGGCTCGACGTCTTTCGCCGCGCACGGGCCCGGATCGCTCGTCGATACGCAGACCGTCCTGTTCGACCTGCACGATGACCCCGGTCAGCACGTCCCATGTCGCGAGGCAACCGTAGAAACCCGGCTTTCAGAGGCGATCGCCCGGGAAATGGCCCGTCACGACGCGCCCGACGAGGCGTTCAGGCGACTGAAGATGCCAACAATCATGCGCTGAACCGGGCGCTCTTGCATTGCGCGACAATTGCGAGCCGCCCTCGGTCGTGGTGAGGATTCAGGGATTTGGGATGCCCATTAAGGGGCAAATCAGGTTCAAGACTGGTTTTGGGGGAGAGACCAGTCATGTCTGATCATCACGATTCCGATTGCCCGACCGACGACCTAGAATGGCACGGTGATGGCGAGGCTCCCGCCATAGGCGCCGGTATCCGGTACGCCCAGCCCGTCGATATCGGAGTGCTGGGTCTCCTGAAACCAGGCCAGCGAAGCTCCCGGCGTCACCGTCAACGCATCCCACCGATAATTCCCCGACAACCGGCCCCGGACCAGCAGGCGGTGGTATCAAACGCGTCCTCGAACGTGCCCAGCGGGCTGATCTGGTTGTGCGACCGGCCCCAAAGGACACGCCCATCGAAGGTCAGTGACTGGCCCGGAGCGCGGGCCACAAGATAGGGGCCGGCCATCCAGCCCCAGCCATCGACAGTGCCCGGACCATTGTTCTCTTGTTGGGAGGCATGGTCGAACTGCCCCATCACGCCGACCAGCAGATCGTCATTGACCCGGTAGTGGGCACCCGCATGGCCGAGCCAAAGCGACCCGTCGCTGTTGTCGGTGAAGCTGCCCGCGCCTGCCAGCCGCATCCACACGTCCAGTCGGGGCGACGCCCCTGAAACCGGCGTATCGCCGAACGGCGCATGGGCATGTGTCAGCGGCGCCTCGAGCCCATGCGCAATCGTCGATCGGCTGGTGAAGACGGAAAAGTCGTGGCCAAGCGGATTAACCTCGGCCGACAAGGTGCCGAGCGGGCCGCCGCCGGGCGCCAACAGCAACCCCACAATGCTGTCGGAAACCAGGGCCGTACAATCGCGGCCCCCTTCCGCGGTGCCGTCAACGGTGCTCGCCTCGACCGTCACGGTTTTGCCCGATGGCGCCGAAAGGGTGACGGGCATTCGCCGCTGCTGTTCATCGCAATTGATATCTGGGCTCAATGACCGACCTGACACGCAACGGTGACGCATTCTCGGTCAAGTTGCTTCAACCAAGCGGATTTTGGGCGCAGGAGTGGAGCCAAGACGTTTGCTGAAGCACCATGCCAAATGAACCGTCAAGTCCCCCCCGGTCATGTCAGAACGGTCCAACGGCCGATCACGCGACAAAATCGCGCTCGCTCGCCAAACCGGTGGGGCGTCGAAGGCCTGCTTTTCGCCAATGGTCTCAAAAGAGTGTTCGTTTCACAGACAGCTGCTCTAACGGCTTTGTTTCCGCTCAGCCTACCAGGCCTTGCCGCCGATGACCGAACCGATCAGCACGTTGAGCGGGACGATGTTGACAGACGCATATCCGCCGGCGACGGCAAACGGATCATCGGTGACAAGCGCTTTTGCCTCGTCGGAACTGCCAGCTCGCACGATGTAGTGCCTGTCCGGCCCCTGCGCGCCCGCCGAAGGCGCCGCGTGCGCCCCGAGAACCAATGAGCCGCCAAGGGCGGTCAGGTAATCCTTGTGCGCCTCGATGACCGAAGGCTCAACGGGCCGGTCAGACGCCGGGCAACGCACCAGAAACATCTCGGTGGGCGATACGGTTTGCATGGGCATTCCTTCGTGTGGTCAGGCCGCGTTCTGAACGTCGGGCGGCGATGATTGATTCTTGAGACGCGCCATCAGGTCTGCCTTCCGCTTTGCGACCTTGTCGACATTGGCTTGCTTGACATGCCCGAACCCGCGAATGTCCTCCGGCAAGACGGCAAGTTGCAGCGCGATGTTCTTGTCGGCGGTCTCGTGGACGCTGGCTATGGTATCGATCAGAGCCTCGTACTCGCTGATAAGACGGCGCTCCATACGGCGCTCCGCGGTGTAGCCGAAAATGTCGAACGGTGTGCCGCGCAACCGGCGAAAGCGGGCCAGCACGCCGAACATCTTGAGCATCCATGGGCCGAATTCGCGTTTCAGCAAATGTCCTGTCGTCTTGTCCCGCCTTGCGAGCAACGGCGGCGCCAGATGCAGCACGACCTTGAAATCGCCTTCGAACCTGCTTTGCAAATCGGCCGTGAAGCGGCCGTCCGTGTAAAGCCGGGCCACCTCATATTCGTCCTTGTAGGCCATCAGCTTGAAGAGATATTTGGCCACCGCCACCGAGAGCGGCCCGTCTCCGTCCACCTGCCGGATCTTCTCGACGGTTCTCATATAGCGTTCGGCATAAGCGGCGTTCTGATAATCGGTGAGCACGCCCGCGCGCCGATCGATCAGCTCCTGCAGGGACTGTTCCGCCACCGGTTTGGCGGCTTCGCTCTGGGGCAAGAGCGCTTCGACCGCCGCGCGGTCATGCACCCACCAGCGTCCGAGTTGGAAGGCATTGGTGTTGAACGGCACGGCAACGCCGTTCAGTTCGATCGCTTTGAGGATCGCCGCCTCGCCGAGCGGGATCAGCCCAAGCTGATAGGCCGCGCCGAGGGTGAACAGGTTGCCGCCGATGGCATCGCCAAGCAGCGCTTCGGCCAGTTTCGTCGCGTTCACGAAGTGGGCCGCATCAGGTTCGACGGCCTTTTTGAGCCGGCGCCCCATGAGATCGGTCGGCAACCGGAAATCGGGGTCACGCGCGAAATCGCCGGTCATGATCTCGTTTGTGTTGGCGACGATCCGGCTGCGGGATTTGTCGACAAGCCGCAGAAGCGGCTCGCCGGCACTGACCAGGACATCACAGCCGAGCACCAGATCGGCACCGCCCGGGGCGATGCGAATGGCGCCGATATCCTCGGGGTTTGCGGCCAGCTTGATGTGCGAGGTGACCGCACCGCCCTTTTGCGCCAGGCCGGCCATGTCGATGATGCCGCATCCGCGCCCTTCCAGATGCGCGGCCATGCCCAAAAGCGCGCCGATGGTGACAACTCCGGTGCCGCCGACGCCGGCCAGGATGATGGCGTAAGGATCATCCAGTGCGACCTTGCTTCCGGGCTCCGGCAGCGTTGGAACCGCCAGGTCGGCAGCCTCGGGTTTGCGCAACTGTCCGCCCTCGATGGAAACGAAGCTGGGACAAAAGCCCTTCACGCAGGAATAATCCTTGTTGCAGGACGATTGGTCGATCTGGCGCTTGCGGCCGAACTCGGTTTCCACCGGAACAAGCGCCACGCAATTGGACTGCACGCCGCAATCGCCGCAGCCCTCGCACACCGCCTCATTGATGAACAACCGCTTGGCCGGATCCTCTATCTTGCCGCGTTTGCGACGCCGGCGTTTTTCCGCCGCACAGGTCTGGTCGTAGAGCATGACCGTGACGCCAGGGATCGCTGCGAGCTCCTCCTGGACGTCCAGAACATCATCGCGATGCGAAAGCGTCGTGCCCTTCGGATAGTCTCCAAGACTGTGCCGGTCGGGGTCCTCGCTGACCAATGCCAGCTTTGTGGCACCCGCAGCGACGACTTCGGCAGCGATATCCCGGACGGTCATGCCGCCGTCATGGGTCTGGCCGCCGGTCATTGCGACCGCATCATTGTAAAGGATCTTGAACGTGATGTTGGTCCTGGAGCCGACCGCCGCGCGCAGCGCCATCAGGCCTGAGTGGTTGTAGGTTCCGTCGCCCAGATTTTGAAACACATGCGAGCGCTTCGAGAATTTGGATTCGCCGATCCAGTTGGCGCCTTCGCCGCCCATATGCGTGTAGCCATCGACCTCGCGGTCCATGAACTGGGCCATCCAATGGCAGCCGATCCCGGCATAGCCCCGCGCGCCGTCCGGCAGAACGGTCGAGGAATTGTGCGGACAACCGGCGCAGAAATAGGGCTTGCGCTCGACCCCGAGTTCCTCCCGCTCTTCGGCGAGCATAGCCGACAGACGCTCGCTGCGTGCGGACAACTCACGATCCGCCGCATGCTTTGCGACGCGTTTGCCGATCGCCACCGCGATCTGCATCGGGTTCAGGGCCGCTTCGGCCTGAAACAGCGTGTTCCCCGCCTCGTCCTTCTTGCCGATGATCGACGGCGCGTGCGGTTCGCCATAGAGTTGCGCCCGCAACTGATCCTCGATCAAGCCGCGCTTTTCTTCGACAACGATTATGTGATCCAGACCTGCCGCGAAGGCTGCGATGCCCTGCGGTTCCAGCGGCCAGCTCATCCCGACTTTGTAGACGGCCAGGCCGAGGTCGCGCGCCCGTGCCTCATCGATCCCCAATTCGAACAGCGCCTGAAGCACATCCATGTAGGATTTGCCGGTGCTCACGATACCGATCTGGGCGGTGGCGGTATCACCAAACGCAACGCGATCGATTCCATTGGCTCGTGCAAACGCTTGCGCAGCGGCAATCTTGTGCTGGTGGAGGCGTGCTTCCTGGATCTGCGGCGTATCGCCGGTGCGAATGTTCAAACCATCTTCCGGCAGGGTGTGATCGGCAGGCAGAACCGACGCGAACCGGTTTGGCGCGGCATCGATCGAGGCTGTCGACTCAATGGTATCCTTGACGCATTTCAGCCCGCACCACACACCGGCATACCGCGACAGTGCCCAACCATGGAGCCCGTATTCCATGACCTCGCCTACATTGGCAGGATTGAGGATCGGGATCATCGCATCCACCAGCGCGTACTCGCTCTGGTGGGAGGTCGTCGAACTCTCGCAGGTGTGGTCGTCGCCCATCATGACCAGCACGCCGCCATGCCTGGACGTGCCCGCAAGGTTCGCATGGCGCAACACATCGCCCGAACGGTCGACGCCGGGACCTTTGCCGTACCAGATGGAAAAGACGCCGTCATAGGCGCCCTCACCGCGCATCTCGGCCTGCTGGGCGCCCCAGATCGCCGTCGCCGCCAGATCTTCGTTCAACGCCGGCTCGAAGACGACGTTGGCGGCGTCCAACTGCCTGCGCGCGCGCGGAAACTGCTGGTCAAGTCCGCCAAGCGGCGAGCCGCGATAGCCGGTCACATAGCCAGCCGTGTTCAGGCCCGCCGCGCGGTCTCTTTCCGCCTGCATGAGGCACAGACGGACAATGGCCTGCGTACCGGTGATGAACACACGATCCTTCGTGACATCATACTTGTCGTTCAGATCGGTCGGATGCAGGGTCATTTGGATCTCCACGGCCGCCGTTTCAGGGGCAATCCGGAACCGTTCAGGTGCGGCTGACGGTGTAGCCCGCGGCCTCGCGGTCCCACGACGAAGGTGTCACGCCTTCGGCGCGCAGCTTGTACTTTTCGACACGGAACGTCGGTGTCTTCGGAAACTCCGTTCGCACGTCGACGTAACGCGGCACGGCGAAATAGGGCATGTGCTTTTCACAGAACTTCATCAGTTCGATTTCGTTCAGCGTCTCGCCATCCTTGAGGATCAGCGCGACCATCACCTCGTCCTCGCCCACATCCGACGGAACGGCGTAAGCCGCCGTCTCCAGGACGGCAGGATGCTGATTGATGACCTGTTCAACCTCGAAGGCGGAGATGTTTTCGCCGCGACGCCGGATCGCGTCCTTCTTGCGATCGTGAAAATAGTAGAAGCCGTCCGCGTCGCGCGAGCCGTAGTCGCCCGTATGGAACCACAGGTTGCGGAACGCGGCGAGCGTCGCCTCCGGCATGCGATAATATTCCTGCATCATGATGTCGGGGAATTGCGGACGAACGACGAACTCGCCGATCGTGCCATCGGGCACGGGCTGATCGTCATCATCGACGACACGCATCTCAAACCCCCAGATCGGCTTGCCGATGGAACCGATCTTCATGTCTCCCGGCGTGTTCGCCGTGGCGACGCCGTCTTCGCTCTGGCCGTAGACCTCGAACAGTTCGACGCCGAAGCGTTCTTCGAACTCTGTCCATTGGTCCTTGGGGGCCGCAGCTCCCAGCGCCATGCGCACCGAGTGCTCGCGGTCCGACGGCGAGGCCGGCTGCTTCATCAGGATCGGAATGATGCCGCCGATATAGTTGAACTGCGTCGTGCCGTAGTGGCGCATGCGGTCCCAGAAGCCGGACGCGGTGAACTTGTCGTCGACAACCGCCGTCGCTCCGGCCAGCACGGAGGGCATCACCGTGATGCCCTGGGCGTTGGCGTGAAACATCGGCAGGCAGGTGTAGAGGACATCGTCGCCGGTGACGCCGCGCAACGTGCGCGCGCGATCGCCATGCCACCACAGATAATTGTTGCTGAAGACCGCGCCCTTTGACGGGCCTGTGGTTCCCGAGGTGTACATGATGCCGAGAGGGTCGTGCGGCTGAACGCCCTGGTCGGGACACGGGCCGCGATCCACGTCGAGATCGGTGAAGGCCATGGTTTTGAACGGCAGAGCGGGCTCGCTTCCATCGATGTCCGGCCAGACGACCACGGTTTCAAGTTCAGGCAGGTCGGCGGCGATGTCGGCGAGGCGCGGCAGGAATTCGCGCGCCATGATCGCCGCCCTGGCGCCCGAATTGGTCAGAAGATGCGTCAGGATCTGGCCTTTATAGGCCACATTGATGGGGACCTCGACCACGCCCGATCGTCCGCAGCCGAACATGAGCGCGACGAAGACAGGATCGTTGGGCAGCATGATCGCCGCCTTGTCGCCCTTGGTCAGCCCGAGATCGAGAAGCCCCGTGGCGACGCGGTCAGCCCACGCGTTCAAGGCACGATAAGTCCAGCTCTCGTCCTGAAACCGCAACGCGATCTTTTCAGGCTGCGCGTCGGCCTGCTTCTTCAATGCGCCGCCCAGGGTACGTTCCTGCGCCGGAGGCCAGCTTTCGTTCAACGCAACCATAGAAATCCTCCCCGAAGACGGCATCTGTCGTTTGAGCGTTCAGACTTCCCATGTGGTTTGAATGCAGGCAATCTGCCGCTTCCGATGCCACCATTCACAAATCCGATAACGTCCGGCGCCCGGAGCGCTTTCAGCGAAAGTGGGAACCGGTTTCGCGGTTCGAAAGCGCGACAGACAAAACCGAGAGCCGCTTGGGTGATTCAGCTATCGCGAAAATGGCTCTCGGCTGCCAGCACATCGCGCACCTTTGCGGTGTCCCAGTAAAAGACCTTGATCTCGGAGACCTTCCCATTGCGGAAGGAGAACACTTCCTGCATCTCGGTTTCGATATCGCGGCCAGAGGCGCGCGCGGTGGCCTTGCATGTCATGCGCACCACGATCTTCTCCCCCGCGTCGAGATATTCGAACGGCTTGACATCGAAGACCTGCCAGGCTGCGTCGAGATCGCCAAGAAGCCGCTTGAAGCCGTCATGACCGCGATAGACACCGCCATAGGGAAGCGATTCCACCTGAATGACATCGACGTCCGGGTGCAGGCCGTCGAGCACGGCATGGATGTCCTTGCGCTCGAAGGCGTCGAACAATCCCTCCAGAAACGAAAGATGCGAACCCATCGCGCTCTCCACAGGTCAGGAATGATTTGCGCCGATGGCGCGAAGCTGGGCGGCGTAGGCCCGCAGATGTCGCTCCCGCTCGTCCTGACCGATCTTTGCGGGGCCATGGACGACAAAGGGCGGCAGAACGGTGAAGCCGGTAAACGCCAGCATGCCATATTCGATGTGACGAACGATGTCGTGGATATCGCCGTAGAGCGCGTCCTTCGTGAACCGGTCCGGCAATCCACCGGTCGTCAGGCTGAGCATCGCCTTCTTGCCCGCAAAACCACCGGTTTCGAATATCTTTCCGCCGCCATAGCAATATCCCGCCGCAAACACCCGATCGACCCAGCCCTTCAGGATCGCCGGGACGGAAAACCACCAGAGCGGAAACTGGAAGACGAGAAGATCAGCCTTGTCGAGCTTGCGATGCTCGGCTTCGATTTCGGCACAGTAACCGGTTTGGTTGGTGTGCGTTTTTGCCTGTTCGACCTGGTATTTGAAGAAACTCTCGTTCTGCACCACCTGAAAATCATCCGCTGTCGCGACAGCCTCGAACTTCATCGCGTGCAGGTCCGATACCTCGACGTGATGCCCGTCCGCCTCAAGGGTTTCGACGGCACAGTCTTTCAACGCGCCATTCATCGAGGCGGGCTCGGGGTGGGCGTAGACAATGAGCACGTTCATGTCGGTTGTCCTGAATGCGTTGTGCGTTCGTGATCTGAGTTGCCGGTCGATCAGTCCGCCCGCGCGACCAGCGTCGTGGCCAACCCGCCATCGACGAGCAACTCAATGCCGGTCACGTAACGGGCTTCGTCGGACGCAAGGTAGAGCGCCGCATTGGCGACATCCCAGGCGCTGCCGAGATGCCCGATCGGCACGAACGATGTTTGCGGATCGCCTTCCTCCAGTGCCTCGTGAGCCAGTCCTGAAGTCACCCCGGGTGCCGACAGGCCCATCGGCGTTGCGATGAGCCCGGGCAGGATGACGTTGACGCGAATCTTGTCGGGGGCATGCTCGACGGCCATGACACGGGTCATCTGGTTCATGCCGGCCTTGGACGCCGCATAGGACAGCAGTTTCTTGCCGCCCCAACGAATACTCGCCAGCGACGAAATGTTGACGATCGATCCGCCGCCTTGAGACTGCATTTGGGGCACGGCGAACTTGCAGGCGAGAAACATGGTTTTCAGGTTCACCTCGAACACCCGATCCCAGCTCTCTTCGGACGTTTCGACGACGCCGCCCGCTTCGCCTATGCCGATATTGTTGACCAGGATGTCGATGGCGCCGAGCGAGTCCATGCAGGCGTCGACTGCGCCTCGAACCTGCTCGGCGACGGTCGCGTCGGCCCGGTGAGCAATGCATTCACCACCGTCGGCCTCGATCAGTGCCCTGGTCTCGGCGGCAGCGTCGCTGTTTTGGTCGACGGCAAAGACCCTGGCACCCTCCTGCGCCAGCCGAACGGCGATCGCCTTGCCGTTGCCCCAGCCAGGGCCGATCGACCCCGCACCCATCACAAGAGCAACTTTGCCTGCAACACGCCCTGTCATCGCGTTCCTTTCATCTTGGTTGCCGGCTTGTTTCACACGTTGGTCGGCCCGGGCAATTTGGAGAGTGTCATGCCGCCATTCATGAATCCGATGATGATGTCTGCTGCAGGCTATGGCCTTACGTTGTTTCCAGGTGCAATCGGTCAGCCAAGCAGCAACCGGGATCGGGGGTCACTATGAAGGCAGCATGGTACGAAGAAGTCGGACAACCCCATGAGGTTCTTCAGGTCGGAGACCGGGAGATGCCGGAACCCCAGCACGGCGAATTGCGGGTGCGCATCCATGCATCGGGGGTCAATCCAGCCGACGCGAACCGCAGGCGCGGCGAAAAAAAGTGGCAGCGCCTGCCGGGCGCGGTCATTCCGCATTGCGATGGGGCCGGCATTGTCGATGCGGTGGGAACCGGTGTTCCGGAGGATTGGATCGGGCGACGTGTCTGGACCAATATAGCCGGCGGTTACCGGCAGAACGGGACCGCGGCGCAATATGTCTGCCTGCCTCTCGACAACATTGCCCGCCTGCCTGACAATACCGGGTTCAGTGAAGGCGCGTGCCTTGGCGTGCCCGCCATGACCGCCCATTGCTGCTTGTTTTCCGATGGCTCGATTGCGGGACAGGATGTTCTGGTAACGGGCGGCGCCGGTGCGGTCGGAAACTATGCGATCCAGCTCGCCAAATGGGCCGGCGCACGGGTGATCGCCACAGTCAGTTCAGATGCCAAAGCGCTGGTCGCCCGGCAAGCCGGCGCGGACCTGATCGTGAACTACCGCAACGACGACACAATTGAGGCCGTCAAGGACTTCACAGGCGGGATCGGTGTGGATCGGGCCGTCGATGTCGATTTCGGCGGCAATCTGGAAACTCTGCTGGGCACCGTCAGGACCGGGGGCGTGATTGCGACCTATGCCTCTCGCGGCAACGAAACACCGGGGGTTCCGGCCTATCCGGCAATGATGCTGTCATTGACCGCCAAGTTCGTTCTGCTGCCCACGGTTTCAGATGCCCTCAGATCGCGCGCGAAATCCGATATCGTCCGCTGGCTGGAAGCAGGCCATGCGATCCATCGCATCGCTCAGGAGTTTCCGCTTGACCAGATTGCCGATTGCCACGCCCTGGTGGAGGGCAAGACCAAGATCGGTTGCGCCATCGTCACGGTCTAAAGACGAACCGCTTCAGGCGTCATGGGCCACGCATTGATGGATGGCGGAAGCAAAACCGGCCGGATCGACAAGCGACGGGTAATCTGGAAGCGAGGCGCTCATGTCATGCATCCCAACACTCGTCTCGATGGCCGGGGTGTCGTCATCAAGCGCGGCGCACAGCATGAGCGCCTTGGTCACGCGGGCCTCCTCCGCCGATGACGAAGACCCCGCGACCGCACGCGCAAGCAGGTTCCGCTGATCCGAGCCCGTCAACTGTGCCATTCGCCCGGCGGTGAGGTGATCCCGCAGCACGGCCGGGTCACTCATTGCGATCTCTCCGGCGGATTTGCCCCCTGGAAGCGCGTTAGGTGGCACCTTGATGACCATGCTGACCTTGCGCGGAAAAGCCGCTGCGAAATGCAGGGCCAGCCTGCCACCGAAGCCGGTTCCGACCAGCCGTACAGGCTGATGGTCGAGTGTGTCGACCACGCGCGACAGTCCTTCCACCAGCACCGACATGTCAGCAACGGCAGGCAGTCCTATTGCAGCGACATGCGCCTTGCACGACGGATCGCCCAAAAGCGGCCAGTAGATGCGTTCCCCACCGACAAAATCGGGAAGCAGCAGATAGAACGGTCGTCCGCCGCGCGTATGAGCAACTCGCCACAGATGCGAACCCACTGGAACATGGAACTCTGTGGTTGAGTCTGGATGGAAGACGTGACGTGACGAGTCCACGCGCAACATCCTTTCAAGCGCTGATAGTACCTTGGAAAGCGGTCTGCACGGAATGCTATCGGTCAGGCCGGTCCGATGCCAATCGCAAAGACATGATAGCGTCATTGACGATGCCAATGGCGCAAAGCAAACTGGACACATGCTTGGGATCGGGCGGCGCAGGAGCCATCTCGCCGGAACGCAGCGCGTGTTGCCCGATGGGAGGACCCACCATGTCACACAAGGTCGACGTTCATCTGCTGTCCTGTCTGGACGCCCTGGTCGCCGAAGCGCACGTCACGCGCGCCGCCGAGCGCATGAACATGAGCCAGCCCGCCATGTCCAACGCCTTGGGGCGGCTGCGTGACCTGTTTCTCGATCCCCTTTTGGTGCGCACACCGACCGGAATGGTGCCGACCGACCGCGCCGAGCAGATCATGGATGCGCTGCGCCCCGCTCTTCGCACGATCGACGCAACGCTCAGCGCTTCAGGCCCGTTCAAGCCTGCTGAAGCCGACATCAACTTCAACATCATGACGACGGACTATGGCGCGCTGACCGTCCTGCCCAAACTGATGCTGAAGCTGCAATCCACCGCGCCAAAAGTGCGCATCGGCATCCGATATTCGCGCCCGGCCGAGGTGCGCGAGCAACTGGAAGGCGGAGACACCAGTCTCGTTCTGGGATTCTTTCGGGACTTGCCCGAAGGGCTCTACTCCAGCGTCATTCAGACCGACACGATTTCCTGTCTGGTCCGGCGCGGGCACGCCACCGTCAAGGGTCCGCCGACGCTCGAACAATATATGCGATGCAGACATGTCTACTTCGCTGGCGCGGGAACCCAGATCGTTTCGACCATCGAAAAGCTGGTGGACGAGCAATTGTCGCAAATGGGCCTGGTCCGAAACTCCGTATTGCGCATCGCCAACGTCATGGTGACGCCTCATATCGTTGCGGAATCGGATCTGCTGGCCGTCCTACCCAAACGCGCGGCCGAGCGCCTGACCACCGGTCTTGATGTCGATATCCATCCGCTTCCGTTCGAATTGCCAGACTTCAAGATCGCAATGATCTGGCACGAACGCACCCATCGTGATCCTGCCCATCGATGGCTTCGCGAGGGCATCCGCGATGTGGTGCGCGAGAACCAGTTCTAGGTCCATGACCTAAACCTACTCCATCGTCGACGGCAGAAACAGGCTGATCTGCGGGAAGAAGATCAGGATCGCGATGACGGCGATCTCGGCAAGCAGGAACCAGCTCGCCCCACGAAAGATGTCACCGATCTTGACGCTGTCGCCGGCAACCGACTTCATCACGAAGCAATGGAACCCCACCGGTGGCGTGAGCATCCCGACCTCGACCAGCTTCACCACCAATATCCCGACCCATAACAGGTTCATGTCAAGCTCGCGGCAGACCGGGAGCAAGATCGGCAATGTCAAAAGCATGACGCCGATCGGGTCCAGAAACATGCCCAGCACCACGAAAATGATGATCATGGCGATCAGCACGAGCGCCTGCGAGTCCAATTCGGCGAGCACGGTTGCCGCATAGTTCGGCACGCCCGAAACCGCCAGGAACCGGGTGAACAAAACCGCACCGATCACCACAAAGAACAGCGAAGCCATCGTGACCAGCGTGTCGGTTACCGCGATGCGGAAGGCGCCGAAGGAGAACGACCGGCGACCCATGGCGATCAGGACCGCCAGCGCGGCGCCGACACCGGCCGCCTCGGTCGACGTTGCCATGCCGGTCCACATCGCACCGACCACGCCCATCACCAGCAGGGGCAACGGCCAGACCGAAACCAGAAGCCGCAGCTTCTCCGGCATGGCCATGTCGATCCTGGTGCGTGGCGCCAGTTCGGGGCGCACGGTGCAGATGGTTATGATCAGGATCGAATAGACCAACGCCGTCAGAATGCCCGGCAGGATGCCGGCAATCAGCAACTGATCGATGGGTTGCTCGGCATACCAGCCATAGATAACCAGAGCGATGGAAGGCGGAATGAGCGCGGCGATCGTACCGGCGGCGGCGACGCTGCCGGTCGCAAGAGCCGGGCTGTAGCCAAGATCCAGCATTTCCTTGACCGAGAATTTGCCCATGGCCGCCGTCGTCGCAACGCTCGACCCCGACGCCGCACCGAACGCCGTACACGCCCAGTTGCTGGCAAGCGCCAACCCACCGGGAAGCCTTCCCAGCCAGGCCCGGGCGGCGGCATAAAGACCCTTGGTCAGGCCCATCTGGTAGGACACGGCGCCCATCAGCAGGAACATCGGCACCGCCGAGAGCACCCAGCTTGAGGCAAAATCGTGCGGAATGTTGGCAACGGCGCCGAGTGCGGCGTTCAGGTTCCGGATCGCCCAGATGCCGCAGAATGAGACGATGCCGAGTGCCGCTCCGATGGGAACCCGCAAAATCAGCAAGACCAGGAGCACACCGATCCCGGTGAAGCCGATTTCGAGATTGCTCATCGGCTCTCATCCTCGGAGCCGGTCAACAACGCCCGAACATCGGAGATTGTCTGAACGACGAGATAGGCCAGCATTGCCCCGTAACCAAGCACCGGAAACCAGCGTGTCGGCCAGATCTCGAAGCTTGCCACCGTGGACCAGTTGGTCTCGCGGGCAATCGTGTTCTTGATGGCCTGCTCGGTTCCCATCCACACGAGCAACACGGCGAACACGATCATCACCAGCCCGCTGAAGATTTCGGCAATCAGCCGGTGCCTGGGCGACATTGCGTCGGTCAGGAACTCGACGGCAATCTGTCTGCGGTCCCTTTGCACGATGCCAAGTGCGAGAAACACGCAACCCACCATATAGTAGCTCGACACCATCTCGATCGTGCCCTGGATGGGCGTTCCGAAAACGCGCTTGAACAGAACATCTGCGCTGACGTGGAGCATCATCGCGACCAGCGCCACGCCACCGAAAAAGAGCAGAAACCGGGAGATGCGATCGAGCAGCGTCATGGCTTGCAGGCGGGCCGCCATTGACCCGCCATCCTCCGTTCGGGCTAGTTCAGCTTGCTGTAGATTTCGCGCTGAAGGGCTTGTTCATAAGCGGCCCGATCGTCACCGATCTCGGCCATGATTGCATTCCACTTGTCGAGGTTTGCCCGGTAGCTTGCCACCAGTTCGGCTGCGCCTTCAACGCCCTGCTCGGTCGCCGCCGCCGCGGCCGCATCGAACACCGCCTCGCGGTGGGCATCGGATGCTGCTTTCAAATCGTCCGACATGGCAACGAACTGGACACCCTTGGCTTCGGCTTCCTGTCTGGCATCCAGACCATAGCTTGTGTTGAGCGCGTTTGCCTCGGCATGCAAAAAACCCAGATTGTCGATCATGGCCTGACGATGATCGTCATCCAATCCCTCCCAGATGTCGGCGTTGATCGAAAACGGCAATCGTGCATGATCATAGCCGATCGTTTCGTCCAGGACATATTCGGCGACATCGCCAAGACCGAACTGGCGCAACCAGCCCACACCGCCCATGGCGCAATCGACCTGTCCGCGCTGCATGCCTTCAAACACCTCGGTCGGCACCGTCGAAACAGGTGTGCCGCCCATGTCCTTGACGTAATCGGCAAATGGTCCGGCCGCGCGAATGGCCTTGCCTTCGACGGCGCCGAGCGTCGTAACTTCCGGCTTACAGATCATGTTGAACGGATCGCTGCCGGTGACGACCAACGGCCTGACATTGAACCGGTCCCATTCACGCTGGCACTGAGGGCAGTTCAGAAGAGCGGTTTCGGCGGCGGCGGCCGTGCGCGCGTTCAACTCGCCCGGCGCGGTCACCAACCGAATGAAGACGAAGGTCGCCCCCAGCTCGCTTGGATGGAAGGCCGGCGTGAGGAAGGTCGCGTCAACCAGATTGTCGCGAACGCCGGTCAACGAGGTTCCCCACGTCACGACGCTGCCCGAAAAGCTGGTCTCAAACACCACCTCGCCATCGGTGGCTTCACCGACCTTCTCGGCAAACGCTTTCACGGCGAGCCCCTCGGGCGCGTCGGGTCCTGCCGGGCTGCCGAAGACGATCGTCGTTTCCGCCGATGCGGGCGATGCGATCGACAGCGTGGCGGCCAGCCCAAATGCCAGTTTCCAGTTTTTCATCTCATTTCCTCCTGTGGAAGATTGCGGGCGGCTTTGCCGACCCTGTCCCGTTGTCATGCGTCCATGCGCCGGATCGGATCGGTTCCGTTCCAGGCGAGCGACACGTTCTTGACCAACTCGAATGTTTCTTTCTTCGCTCCGGTCAGGGCCGACAGTTCCACCATCGCACCGGGATGCGGCGAGGCACTGTCGTCGAAATAGGCAAAAAGCCCGTCCTTCTGGACGGCGTAGCCCGACAGGACCAGTTCGAAGCCCGCCGCCTCGGCGCGTTCCAGATCCTGCGCGAAGGTCTCCGACCAGAAGGCCACATGGTGCATTCCTTCCTGACCCTTTTTAAGAAAATCGCGATAGGGCGTCGGGTGGTCGTCGAGCGGCTGGATAAGCTCGATCTGAAGCGCGCCGCAATTCGCCAGCGCCACGCTGACCTGCGCATCGGTCGGCTCGCCCCGGTATTTGAAGTCGCCGACCGGCGCCTTCGCAAAATGGAAAAACGGCCCCACCTTCATCACGTTCCGCCAGAAAGCCATGGCGGCTTCAATATCGCGAACCACATATCCCAGCTGGCGGACTTCTCCGAAAAAACTCATCTGCTTGTCTCCTTCATGCCGCTTTCGGCGGCGGTGCGACCATCGAGCACGACATGCCGCCATCAACGGTGAGCACCGTGCCGGTGATGAATTTCGCCTCGTCCGAGTTCAGGAATGCAGCCGCCTTGGCGATGTCCCACGCGCTGCCCAGCTTCTTCATCGGAACTTGCTGACGGCGCGCTTCGGCCATGGAGGCGCCACCGCCATCGCCATATTGATCGGCCAGGTTCTTGTAGGTTTGCGGCGTATCGATAAGGCCGGGCATGATCGCGTTGCAGCGGATACCCTTGGCGGCGTACTGCCCGGCGATCACCCGGCTCATCTGATTGACGCCGGCCTTCGAGGCGTAATAGCCGACATAGGACACGCCGCTCCAGCGGATGGCGGCGATCGATGAGATATTGACGATGGCGCCCTTGCCTTGCCGCTCCATGACCGGCAGCACGTATTTGGTTGTCAGCAGGACGGACTTCATGTTCACGTCCAGCACCCGGTTCCAGCTCTCAAGGCTGGTCTCCACCGGCCCGCCCATTTCTCCGATGCCGACATTGTTGTGCAGCACGTCGATGGCGCCGAAACCGTCCAGACAACCTTGCACCGCGGACTGAACCTCGGACCCGTCGATGGCGTTGGCCACCACTGCGATGCAGGTGCCGCCCTCACCGGCAATGATCTCGCGCGTTTCCTCGGCCGCGCTTCGACGCATGTCGACGGCCAGCACATTGGCGCCTTCGCGGGCATATTGCACCGCCGCCGCCTTGCCGTTGGACCAGCCTTCGCCGTCCGAACCGGCGCCAAACACCAGCGCGGTGCGGCCCTCATATCTGCGCTGTTCGGTCATGCCGATGCCCTCGCTGCCGGGTGGGTCGCGGTAATCGTGTTGACCATGCCGCCATCGACCACCAGCGATGTGCCGGTGATGAAGCCGGCATCGTCGCTCGCCAGAAACACCGCCGCGTCGGCGATGTCCCAGGGGCTGCCAAAATGGCCCAACGGCACCAGGTCGCTTTCGATTGTCTCGTTCGGATCGATGGTTTTGGCCGTGGCGGCCACGACGGAGGGGGCAGAGAACGCGAAAGGCGTTGCCAGCAGACCGGGCAGGATCGCATTGCAGCGCACGCCGTGGGCCGCGTTTTCGAGCGCGACGGCCTGGGTCATCTGGTCCAGCGCGGCTTTGCTGCCCGCGTAGTTCAGATAGGCTTGCCCGCCATAGATCAGGCTTGCGACCGACGAGATGTTGATGATCGCGCCGCTGCCCTGTTTGATCATCGTCGGCAGGGCATATTTGCAAGCCAGGAAGGCGGTGGTCAGATTGATCGCGATGACCCTGTCCCAGTCTTCCTCACTGGTCTCGACCGGTCCGCCCGGCGTCGCTGTTCCGATATTGTTGTGCAGAACGTCCACGCCGCCCAGCTCGTTGACGCAGCGCGCCACCGCGCCCTCGACCTCTGCTTCCTGCGTCATGTCCGCGATATGCGCAGCGCCGCCAAGACCTTCATCGCCGAGCGCGTCAATGGTCACTTGGAGAGCGGCCTCATCGCGATCAACGGCAAATATGCGCGCACCCTCGCGGGCATATTGGACGGCGCAGGCCATGCCGTTGCTCACGCCCTCGGCTGCCGATCCGGCGCCTGCGACAAATGCGACTTTTCCTGTCAGTCGGCCTGTCATTGCGACCACTCCTCCCTGAGTGTGAGCGCCAACCTAGGCAGTGCAAAAAAGACCGGCACTGTCCTTGTTCGCATGCCACCATTCACAATGTGAATGATCCGCCCGGCGACTAAACGCTCAGTATGATTTTTCCGAAGTGCTTGTTCTGCTTCATATATTTTTGCGCAGCGTCGGCCTCGGCGAGTGGGAACACCCTGTCGACGATGCATTTGAAGCCGCCGCTTTCGAGCAGCGGGTAGAGGTCTTTCTCGGTCGCTGCCGCGACCGCGCCGTGCTCGTGCACGTCGCGGGTTCTGAACGTCACGCCAATCATTTTGATGCGCTTGGCCGAGTGCTCGTTCAGATCGATCTCACCGGTCCATTTGCCAAGGCGGCCCACATTGATGATGCGCCCCTTGACGGCGGCGGCATTGATCAGCCTGCCCGCCGTTTCACCGCCGATCTGGGCGAGCGTCACGTCCGCGCCGCGCCCATCGGTCTCCGCTTGAATGACCTTGACGAAATCCTCGTCGCGATAGTTGATTGCACGGGTCAGACCGAGTTCTGCCATCCGGTCGAGCTTCTCCGGCGACCCCGATGTGCCAAACACCTGGCCGGCACCGAAATGGCGTGCGATCTGCGCCGCCGCCAGCCCGATGCTCGACGTGGTCGCCTCTATGAAGACCACTTCGCCTTTTTGAAGTTCGCCGTTGGTGATCAGGGCATCGTGGGCGGTCATCAGGGCCACCGGCGTGGCAGCCGCCTCTTCCCAGGTCAGGTTCACCGGCACGCGCATGACGATGCGATAGTCCACCACGCACTGCTCGGCGTAGGTCTTGGCGGCCATCGCCATCACCCGATCGCCGATCGCAAAGCCCTTCACATCATCGCCCATGCCGATGACTTCACCGGCCATCTCCAGCCCGGCGACGGCGTGGGCGGATTCTGTGTCATGGCCATAATGGCTGACAAAACGATAAAGGTCGGCAAAGTTGACCGCCGCACCGCGGACCCGGACAAGCAACTCGGTCGGCCCCGGAACAGGCTCGGGAATGTCACGCAGGAAGAGCTCCGGCTGGTCGTTGACGGTTTCGATACAGATTGCCTTCATTTCGTTCGCCTCCCCGCGTCATGAGACAGCGTATGCCGCCGACCGGCTGGTCTTCCCTGTCTCGGTGCAAAATGCCGCTGACCGACATGGGCCTCCATATCGTCATGCTTACAGACATATCGGATTCGTGAATGCCGATATCATGGCCGGAAAATTGTCCAACCGATCCCGTGACCGCTAGCTCTGATGCTCGGATGAAGGCGCCGAACTCGGCTGCGGGAGGACTTCGGTCATGACCATCGATTACGATTTCAACGATGCACGCGACTACATGAAGCGCGCCGGCACCTCGAAGATGCCACCTCTCATCATCTGCTCGGCCCTGTCTGGCGGAATGCACGGCAAAGAGCTCAATCCCGCACTTCCCGAAACGCCCGAGGAGCAGGCAGCCGAAGCCAGGCGCTGCTACGATGCCGGCGCTTGCATGGTCCATATCCACGCCCGCGACCCCGACACCGGCTATGCGCGACCGGCGCGGCGCACCCGGGATTTTATCGACGTCAACCGGCTGATCAGAGCGGAAGCGCCCGATCTGATCATCGACAACACGTCGGGCGGCGGCATGGGTCTGACGCTTGAGGAGCGGCTCAGTTCGCTCGATGCCAATCCCGAAGTTTCCGACATCGACATGGGCCCTTTCGCCGTTGCACTGCAATTGAAGAAGCGCGAGGCGCCGCTTTCCGGGCGCGATCAGGACGAGATCCTGAACGACGTGCTGCCGGTGACCGTGCACGAGACCGAGGAGCGCGCGCGCAGGATGAAGGACAAGGGGATCAAGGCGGTCCCTGCCCTCTTCCATCCCGGCCACTGGAGCATGGTTCACAACCTGATCGACAAGGGCCTGATCGAACCGCCCTACACATTCGGCATGATGCTCGGAATGATCTCGTCGTCTCTGCCGACACCGCACGCATTCCTGTCGATGCTCCGCGATGCGCCACAACCGTCCACCATGTTCGTCATGTCCGTCGGCAAGCACGACCTGCCCATGTCGACGATGGCCATCCTGATGGGCCTGCACGTGACGATCGGGCTGGAGACAAACCTGTTTCACAAGAAAGGCGAGATGGCGGACTCCAACGCGCGGTTCGTCGAGCGCACAATTCGGATTGCGCGTGAGTTGGGCCGTGAGATCGCGACGCCCGCGCAGGCGCGCCAAATGCTCGGCCTGTCGGCGACACCGACCAGCTACGCCTGAGCAGCAACGGCGGCAAACTCGAAGCGAAATGGAAAGCAAACGCGATGAGCAAGCAGGTGCTGAAACGCAACTCCGTCGCCCGTGCGGCCGACGCAATGTATCACGACATGCTTTCGCCCGAGGAGACCAAGGCGATCCGGTCCGAGGTGCGCGGCTTTGCCGAAACCCATGTGCGCCGCCTTGCCCGTCAGATCGGCGAGGCCGACGAGAGCGTCGATACCTTCGCCTTCGATCTCTACCGCCGCATGGGCGATGAAGGATTGTTCGCTATTCCGTTTGCCCGGGCTGACGGCGGACGGGGTCTTGCCCACCGGGTGTCTGCGACCGCTGCCACGGTCGAGGAACTGGCCTATTTCTCCAACTCGGTCGCCGCAGTCTACGACGTCAATTGCATTTTGGCCGGCAGGACACTGGAACGCGCTTCCGACGAATTGCGCGAGACCTATCTTCACCCGCTTGTCAGGGGAGAGAAGATCGGCGCATTTGCAACCACCGAGCCGGAAGCCAGCACCGATCTGTCGCGCAAGGCGCTGAAAACCTTCGCCACCCTCAAGAACGGGATCTACACGGTTACCGGCCACAAACGCTGGATCACCAACGCGCCCGTCGCCGACTTCGTCACCATGTTGTGTGACAGCGACGATGGGCTGGTCGAGCTTCTCATCGATCTGAACGCACCGGGCGTGCGCGTCGGCGCGCCCGACAGGAAGCTGGGCAATCGCGGCCAACTGACCGGCGACATCTATCTTGAAGGCGTGGAAGTGCCCGAAAGCCATCGCATCGGCGTGCCCGGCGAAGGCTTGCGGATCGCGTTGCAGACGCTCACCTACGGGCGCATCGGCATTGCAGCGACAGGCGTCGGCATGGCGCAAGCCTGTTTCGACGAGGCTCTGGCGCATCTCAAAACGCGCCACGTCTTCGGCAAACCCATCGGTGCCAATCAGCACTGGCAGTTCAAGATGGCCGAACGCGCCTGCCATCTGGAAAACGCTCGCAACCTCTATCTCAAGGCCGCGTTGCGCATGGACCAGGGTGTCGAATTTCCCGAACCCGAGGCCGCCATGGCGAAATTCTACGGCACCGAACTGGCCGTCGACATGGCGCGCGATGCGATCCAGGCGATGGGCGGCTATGGCTTCATGCGTTCATTGTCTCATGACGACCATCACAACCCCGCCGAGACCCACTATCGCGATGCCAAGATCGCCGAAATCTACGAAGGCGCAAACGAAATCCAGCGGATGGTGATCGCCCGCACCCTCTTCGGAAAAGAGCTGACGGGGTGAAATCCTGGCCGACTGAATGACGAGGCGCCCTCGGCGGCGACCCGATGAGCCAGTTGCTGCATTTATGAGGCGAACATCATGACAGACGATCGAAACGGCACCGAACTTCTCGCAGACCGCCCCATTCTTTTCGATGTCCATCTGGGCGTCAGCCGCCCCTTACGCATCGACGATGAGACGCAATTTATCAAAGGGCAGGCGCTCGTATTGATTGTCATATCCATTCTGGCGGTCATTGGACTTGCAATGATCTGACGTTTGCGGACCGCCATCAGCCCACTTCCTCATAAGCGATGATGGTCATGTCGGCCGCCTGGTTACGCAGCGGGATGATCGCCTGATAGGCGTCGGATGCGTGCCAGGCCTCAAGCGCCGCCATGTCCGGAAACGCAGCGATTGCGGCGAGGTCGTGCGAAGCCGGTCCGGCCAGCGCCTTGCCGACCTTGCCACGCAGCAAAGGCATGCCGCCATGGGCGGCCGCCGTCGCCCTGAACTTCGATGCATAGTCGGCAAATTTTGCGCCGTCCTTGATGGCGACGGTGGCGATGAAGAAGGCCGACATTGTCTTTCCTTTCAAGCTGTCCGGTATTGGCGCCTTGGAAAGCACCCGGCTTTGTGCCGGGCGTTTCGGGTTCACATGTCGGCAAGTTGCCGTTCGATCTGGGCGCGGGTCTCCGCCTTGGGCTGGAGCGGCGCACCCGTCTGAAAGGCGGCGCCGGCGCTGAGCGGGCCGGCATCGACGACATCGAACATGGCGCCGGTGATGAGCGGGGCGGCAACGGCCTTTGCGTCGTCGCCGGCCATGATCATCGCCGCGTTCGGTGTGCCTCCGCCGATCAGCCGGTCTTCCAACTCCTTGAAGTAGAGCATGTTGAACGCCTTGACGGTCTTCGTGTTCGGCAGGCGCTTGGCCAGTGCCTCGCTTTCGCTGAGGCCACCCAGATCGATCGTGCTGGCGCGCTGGAGACAATAGTTTGACGCTGTGATCAGCGTCTTGCCGGCGAGATCGGTCGGTTCCAGCGCCAGTCCGCGCACCCTTTCGCCTCGGGCGCCGCAGCGCCCCTCACGCTCGCCGCCCCCGCCATCGTCAGCGCTCGGTCCAATGGCGGGGCTGTCAACCAGCGGACTGTCGCGCTTGACCAAGCCTGCAAATCGCCAGCCTCCCGACGCCCGCCGGCCGCGCGATTCCGTGCATGGTCAGTTCGCCGACACTCTGGGCCTTCAACGGGCGATTTGCTCCATCAGGAATCGCCGCGTCGATTGACCGACCTCAGAAGGATCCAAACAGCGCCGAGATTGTCAGGACGCAGATGAGCGCCAGCAGCGGGCCGACGACGGCAACCATGGCGATGTCCTTGTAGCTGTCGCGATGGGTCAAACCGCAGATGCCGATCAGGCTGACGACAGCGCCATTGTGGGGCAGGCTGTCGAGACTGCCGGTCGCAAGCGTGGTGACCCGGTGAAGAAGGTCGGCGGATATGCCCACTTCGCGCGCCAAGGCCAGATAGTCGGCGCCCACTGCCTCGAGAGCGATGCTCATGCCGCCCGAAGCAGATCCGGTCAAACCGGCCAGAACGCTTGTTGATATCGCCAGCGACACAACAGGCCCCGCACCAAGTCCGTCCAGCGTGCTGCGTACGGCTTCAAACGCCGGCAGGCCGGCAACCACAGCGCCAAAACCCACAAGGCTCGCCGTGTTGAAGATCGGCAAGACTGATGCATTTGCACCATCACTCAACGATTCGCGCAACCTTTGCAGACGCGACCAGTTGACGATGACGATCAGCACAATAGCCAAGGTGAGCGCGACGATGATTGCCCAGATGCCGCGCACGGATGCGATATCAGTCGCGCCGAACCGCACTTCAGCCAGATAGCTGGTGTCCATCGCCGGAAACAGGTGGACGCTCAGTACGAGATTGAGCGCAATGACCACAATGATTGGCAGGATCGCAAGCAGGAAGCCAGGTGGGTTTGGCTGCAAAGCCGTGTCGATTTCCCGGAGATCATAGCCGCCTTCAAAGGCAAGATCCCGGCGCTCTTCATCGACGTCGATGTTGTTGTCAGCGTGTTGGCCATACCCTTCGCCCGCCGCCGCTGCCCGCGTACTTTGCCTGAGCAACCACCACAGGCCGAAAGCCGCCATGACAAGAGCAGCGATGATGCCAAGACCCGGCGCGGCAAAGGGTGTCGTTCCGAAATGCGGCATCGGGATCGCATTTTGGATCGCTGGCGTGCCCGGAAGGGCTGTCATGGTGAAGGTGAACGCGCCAAGCGCAACGGTGGCAGGGATCAGCCGTTTTGGGATGTCTGCGCGGCGGAACAGGGCAACCGCAACCGGGTAGATCGCAAAGGCCACCACGAACAGCGACACGCCGCCATAAGTCAGCACGGCGCAGGCAAGGACGACAGCCGGGATTGCCTGGGCGGTCCCGAGCCGCATGACGATGCGGTCGGCAATTATGCGCGCCGATCCGCTGTCATCCATCAGCCGGCCGAAAACTGCGCCCAGAAGGAACAAGGGAAAGTAGGTGATGATGAATTGGCCGGCCGCCGGCATTAATATCTGGGTGTAGGTGGCAAGGCCCGGTTGCAACGAGAAGGCAGCGGCAAACAGCGCCATGACGGGGCCAAGGATCAACACGCTGATGCCCCGGTAGGCCAACCAGATCAGAAGACCCAACGCCAGCAGGATGCCAAGCAGGCCGATCACGGCGCTACCTCCATCAACTCGATCGGGCCGTCCATGAGCTGTTCCAAAACCGACGACAGGTCGAAACTCGTTCGCTTGCCGATATCGCTCCCATGGCGTGTCATGAAACGGTCGGCATGGGCCCGTCCGCGTTCGAACAGGTGTTTGAGATAGGCCCATTCGACATTGAGTTTTGACGACGGTGAGAACTGCGTCAGCTCCGCGTCGGCGTGAACACGATGCAGCCGCACTTCGCCCGCCTCTGGGCGAACGACCTGGCGCATCCGTGCCAGCCGCAGTTCCTTGAGGAGCGAACTGTTGAAGGTGATCTCATTGAGGCGGTTGGTGATATCGCGTGCCGTCGTGGGCAGTTCGTGGCGCACAAACGGATTGGTTTGTACGAGCAAGAGATCGCAATCATTGGCGTGCAGCACAAGCGGGAAGAGCGCCGGATTACCCACATATCCGCCGTCCCAGAAGGCATCGCCGTCAATCTCGATTGCGGCGAACATGAAGGGTAGAGCCGCTGACGCGAGCAGCTTGTCAACGGTCAGGTCCGGTTGGGAGAAGACGCGCGGCTGACCCGTCCGCACATTGGTGGCTGTGATGTAGATGCGCGGCGCTGCATCTGAATTAAGCGCTTCAAGGTCGGTGTTACGTGCCAAGATGGAGCGCAACGGATGGTAGCCTGTGGGGTTTGCCTGATGCGGCGATACCATTCGGCTGAGCATGTCGAACCAGTGGTAGAACGGACTGTCGTCCAGACTCCAGGACCCCCGCAGGCGGGCGGAGGGTGTGCGCTGGAGGGGTGAGTGCGCACCAGCGTGACTGACATCACGCCAGAAGCCAGCGAGGGCCGTTCTTGCGCCATCGGGTCCGCCGGATGCAAGGCCCGCCGCCAAGACGGCTGCGTTCATGGCGCCGGCGCTCGTGCCGCTGATGGCCGGAAATGTGAGATCGCCTTCTTCGAGCAGACGATCGAGCACGCCCCAGGCCAGAGCGCCGTGAGAGCCGCCACCTTGTAGGGCGAGCAGAACGGGTCGCGCGCCGGGCGCGCCTGGTATCGACGGCATGTTTGCCTCTTGTGTTTGGAATGTGACCGTGTCGTTTGTGGCCGGGCAGTGCGGCTATGCAGCCGCGCTTTTCTCGAAAGGCCCGATCCCGCCGATGTCGCCGACCTCAGTGCCATTGAGATAAAGTGTCGTCGTCACGGGCGTTGCAGCGGCGACCGTCTGCAGCGCCATACAGGCTTGGCGGCAATAGCCAACAAACCTTGCGATTTTGTCTGCTGGCTCCGGGCTGTCAATGAGGAGGTTGAGTTCCATCTTTTCGCCTTTGCCATAGACCTTGGCGGGCGCGACCGCACCCAGATCGAGCGTGGTCGTCCAGCGCGCGCGCTGCTCCAGGCGCGCCGAATCGATGCGAAAGCTCTTGCTTTTCGCAAGCATCTCGACATGGCTCATCAAGCACAGACCCAAACCAGCCGCAAAATACATCAGCGGAGACGGTGCAGTGCCGCGACCGCCGACCGCCTTGCCCTCATCGCTGATCAGCTCCCAGGTGCCGCCGTCGGGCACGTTGGAGAAGATGGTCACTTTCTTCAGATGCATGCCTTCCGGCATTGTCTCAACGTTGACGTGGGCATCGAACTGCATGCGCTCGCCCTGCTTGACCTTTTCCAGATACGGATCCGGCAAGGTCTGTTGGGCCGCCGACGCGTCGGAAACGCGGCGCACGATCGTTTTGTCAGACATGTTCCAGCTAACGTCCTTCATGGGATTGCTCCTTCCAGTGGCTTGGTGTGGTCATTGATCTGGTCGCTCTCGTTTGCCGTGGGATCATCTTGTGTCGCTTCCCGGCGAAACAGCAGCGTGTAGAGAACCGGCACGAAGCCGAGCGTGAGGACGGCGCCCACGGCAAGGCCGGTTGCCATGACCACCGCCATGCCAAAGAACAACGGGTCGCGCGACAGGATCAGCGGCAAAAGACCGAGGATCGTGGTGACCGTGGTCATGATGATTGGGCGCAAGCGGCGCTTGGACGCTTCAATGACCGCCTGTTCCAATGGCTTGCCAAGGCGGCGTTCCAAGTCGATCCGGTCGATCAGAACGATGGCGTTACACATGATGATGCCGGCCAGCGACAGCATGCCCAGGATCGGCATGAAACCGAAATCGGCGCCAAACAAGCGCAAACCCAGCGCCACCCCGACGATGATCAGCGGAATGGTGGCAATCAGGATCACCGGACGCCGGAACGAGTTGAACTGGGCGATCAGCAGGACCACGATGATTCCCAGAGACAGCGGCAGGTTGGCGGCCAGCGCGTTGCGCCCTTCGGCCGATTGGGCGATGATGCCGTCAAACTCGATGGAATGCCCGGGCGGCAAGGTCGCTTCAAGCGAAGCAATCTGGTCCTCGATCAGAGGGACCATGTCTTCGGCGCCCATCAGGTCGGACCGACCTTCGATGGTAACGGTTCGCGTCAGGTCTTCGCGCTCGATCCGCGAAAATCCGTTGACCAGCTCGACATCGGCCACCTGCATCAGCGGCACGACGACGCCGTTTGCTCCGAAGATCGCCAGCGTGCGGACGCGGTCGAGATCGGAGCGTTCTTCCTCGGTCGCGCGCGCCACGATGGGAATGACATCGTCGCCCTCGCGATATTGCGAAACCGCGCGACCCGAGAAGTAAGCAGACATGGACTGCGCGACGTCTGCGGATGTCACGCCCGCGCGGCGGGCCTGGGCCTGGTCGACGTCGATGACAAGCCGCGCGATCCGGTTCTCCCAGTTCTGACGGATATCGCGCGCTCCGGGCACCGATGCGATGATGTCTTCGATTTTCCGCGCCGTGGCATAGACGAAATCGCGATCGGGCCCCTTGATCTGGACTTCCAGAATCGAACTGTCGGACGGGCCCAGGAACATACGCGTCACACGCGTCTGGAAATGGCTGAAATCGGCCTCGAAATGGCTACGCAATTCATCCATCGCGCGGTCCACACTGGCCGGTTCATCGACATTGAAGATCAGCACCGCACGGTTGGGTGCGGGATCGATGGGAGTCAGCGACAAAACAAAACGCGGCCCGCCAAAGCCCACATAGGCAACATGATCAACCAGCCAGTCAAACCTGTCCTGGGTCAACGTTGGCAGCAAGGCTTCGATTTCGGCGTTGGTGGTCGTGGTCGTCACATTGGCCGGCAGGTCAATATAAGTGATGATCTGCGCGCGGTCGGAGCCGGGGAAGAAGCGTTGCGGGTTGGTGACGATGGCCGCCGCGCTGACCACCAGCGCCACCAGCATGCCCGCGATGAACAGGGCACGGTTGCGCAAAATCGCAGCGATGAGCACCTCATAACCAGCAATCAGGGGATCGAAGGCACGTTCATAAAGCGGCCGCTTGGCCCCGCCGGTGGTCACAGTGGCAAATCTGTGCGACAGGATCGGCGTGATGGTCATCGCCATCAGCCACGAGATGGACAAGGTAATGGCGATGACGATCGAGATTGATCGCGTGTATTCGCCCGCAACGTGCTCGGCCAGCATCAGCGGCAGGAACACCAGGATCGTCACACCGGTTGAGACCAAAAGCGGCATTGCCAGCGTCGAGCCGACATTTTCGAGCGCTTGATCACGATCTTCACCGTCACCCAGACGCCGTTTGAAGTCTTCGGCGACCACGATTCCATTGTCGACCAGAATGCCGAGCGCGATCACCAAAGTGGCAAGGCTCATGCGTTCGAGAGGCAAGCCGAACATGCCCATGATCGCCAAGGTGGCCAGTGTAATTGCCGGAATGATCGCACCGACGATCAGGCCGGTCTGCAAACCAAGCAGCAGCACGACGACTGCGAGGACGAGACCGAGCGTCTGAAGGACATTGAGGGAGACACCAAACACCGCCTGCTCCACCTGATCGGGCTGGAACGTGACAATATCGAGTGTGAATCCAACCGGCAGAGTTGCCTCAATACCCGCAAGGCGATCCGCGACGGCAGGCCCGAACTCCAGGACGTTTTGTCCATCCTGCTGCGCGATCGCCAGGATGACGGCCGGATCGCCCTGGTAGTAAGCCAGCTGCGGCGCGGGATCGATCAGAGAACGCGTCACCTCCGCCACATCACGAAGAGCGACAGTCTCGCCGGTTCCGGGAATTTCGATCAGCGTGTCGCTAATCTCATCGAGATTGTCGAAGTCGCCGGTCGGCTCAATCAGCAGAGTCCGATCGCCAAGATCGATCTGTCCGCCCGGCCGGATGATGTTCTGGCTGGCAAGGGCGTTGACAATGACGTTGGGGCTTATGCCGAGCTCGGCCAGGCGGGCGTTGCGGCTTTCAATGTAAATGCGCTCGGGGCGTTCGCCGACGATATCGATACTCTTGACACCATCGACCGCGTAAAGCTGGTCGCGAATATAGACGGCCATCTCGCCCAGTTCGGCCATTGTGTGATCGGGCGAGCGCAAGGCAGCTGTAACCACGGCCACATCGCCCGTATTGTCCAGAACGACAGACGGCAACGCGCCATCGGGCAAAGACACCGCGGCGCCCTCCACTTCATGACGCAAATCGTCCCAAATCTGATCGAGGTCAAAGAACTGGTCGAAAACCTCGACATGGATGATCGAAAGGCCGGACACCGAGGACGATCGGATTTCCTCGACCTCTGGCAGGCGACGGATCGCCCGTTCGAGCGGCTTGGTCACCAGCTCCTCGATCCGTTCCGGGCTCAAACCCGAATAATGTGTCTGAACGATCGCCTGGCGGATGGTGATTGCGGGGTCTTCCTGAGCGGGCAGCGTGAAATAGCTGTAGGCGCCAAAGCCCATCAGCATCGCCACAAGGAAAAAGGCGATGCGCTGGTAACGGAATGCAAGACGGGTCAGCATCGGTCGGCCTCACTGGTCGTAGCGGGCAACGCCGACATTCAGCAGCCCGACTGCATCGCCATCGCTCAGAAATACCACGCCGCGGGTGATCACGACTTCGCCCTCGGCCAGCCCGCCGGAGACCAACGCCATTTCATCCTCGGTGCCGGCGATATCGATGGCGCGATAGCGGACCGTTGAACTGTCGAAATCGTAGACGAATACTGCTCTTTCATCGCCATCGCCGGCCAAAACCGCATTGAGCGGCACTTCGAGGATGCCAGGATCGGTGACACGCCCGCGCAGTGTCAGGATGACCTCGACCGTCATGCCCGCACGGATCATCTCGGCTTCGCTGTCGACGGAAAGCGTGACCGGAAAACCGGTCGCCCCGTTTGCGCGGGCACCGATTTCCGTGACTGTCGCCTGCACGCTGGAATTGGAGCCGTGCAGCAGAATGGCGCGATGCTGCGAGCCGATGTCGAGCCGCGACAGCAGGGTCTCGGGGACCGCCGTGACAATCTCGAAGCCGGCGCCTTCACTGAGGATTTCAAAGGCCGGCTCGCCTGCAGCGGTCACTTGGGACGGCTCAATCAGACGTGCAGCGATCGAGCCGCCATAGGGAGCGGTCATGGTTGCATCATCCAAGCGGTCCTGCGCGCTTTTTATACCAGACAGTGCCATCTGGTGCCGGCTCTGTGCGCTCTTGAGCGCCGCGTCGGCCCGTTCCAACGCCGCACCAGCCACAATGTTGCGGTCAAACAGTGAGCGCTGCCGGTCATATTGCTGTTGCGCTTCAACAAGCCGCGCATCGGCTTCCAACAATGCAGCCTGTCGCTCTTCAAGGGCGATTTCGAGCAGATGGGGGTCGAGCCGCGCAAGTATCTGGCCGTGTTCAAACACATCGCCGATGTCGACAAGGACTTCAGAAACGCGGCCACTGACCTCAAAACCGATCCGGGCGCGTTCGGCCGTGCGGACTGAACCGGTCAGGGCACGTTCCGCGGTTCCCGAATAAACGGTTGCTTTGGCCCATTGAACGGGCCGTGGATGCGGCGCCAGTTCCGGCTCGACGGTACGTTGAACCGGTTCCGGAAAGGACAAGCGGCTAGCCGGCGACCATGTGCCGAGCCGGTTGCCCAGAGCAGCGATAGGCGGGTAGCTGCGCGAAACAAGGATATCATCAACCGGGCCAATTCGCTGTTGAGTCACGCCGACTGCTGCAACGGCAACAATAGCAGCCTGCAAAACGCCAAGTGCGGCACCGCCTAGCCGCCCCAAGAGCCTTGCCCGCCTTTTGCGGGTCCATGCAACGCCGGCCATCAACAGCCCGCCCGCCAGCAGCCATAGGCCCAGGCCGTAGACAACGGGCAGCATCCCGTCCGGAAATGCCGCATGTTCGGCCAGCACTGCTCCGGTCGATACGGCGACCAGCAAGAGCAACGTGTTGAGCAGTGCAAAGCCGAAGCCGATCCATGCGCTGACGGCGATGCAAATCAAGCCACCTAGCAATATGGCGATGTCGAAACCCATGACAGGTCCTCATTTCCGGCACGTGTGAGTGCGATATGCGCACCAAGGATAGGAACGAGACTCGCTACCGGAAACGGAACAAAGTGAAACACTGCGTCTCGTTTACGAAACGCCGAAACACACATGCGCCGGCTTGCACAAAGGACGAAATGGTCCATTTTGGTTTGTCACCAGAGCGAGCGCAGAAGGGCTGGAACACGCAAATGCCTCTAGGCGAAAGGGTCAGTGTTGACGACTTGCGGCTTTTCTTTTTGCTGCATGAAGCGGGCGGAATAACCGCGGCCGCCCGTCGCTTCGGCGTTCCCAAGGCAACGCTCTCGCGGGCGCTTGGGCGTCTTGAGCAGATAGCTGAAACACCGCTGTTTGATCGCGTCAGCAATGGCCTGAAACTGACGCAGGCAGGTGAAAGCCTGATAGAAAGCGCCGATGCGGTGACGCGCGCCGGGGCGGCAGCCGAAGAAATCCTACGGTCAGCCCATGGTGATCCCAGCGGCGTACTGAGGATAGCAGCAAGCGCATTGCAGGCCGAGCAGCTTCTGGGGCCTGCGCTCGTGCGATTGAATGACCGGTTTCCGGATGTCGAGCCGTCAGTCCGGGTGACCGGCTTGGGGCCCGACCCGCTTGCTGAAGATCTTGACGTGGTGCTGCGCCTGGGCCGCCCCGAAGAGCCGTATCTGATTGCGCGCAAGATCGTGGGCGGCGCGTTGCGGCTCTATGTTCCCTCATCACTTGGCGACCATGTTGATCTCGATGACGCCAAGGCAGTGGAAGACCTTGGCCGCGTTGTCATCGACGTTCCCGGAGCGCCGCACGAATGGTATCTCTCGCACCCCGATGGCCGCACTCTGGCGATGACCTCGCGGCCCAAATGCTCGGTAGGAGACCCGATCGTCGCCCTTGGCGTTTTGACCGCTGGCGCGGGGCTGACATTTTTGCCGTCTGTTTATGGTGAACCCAAAGTCGAAGCAGGTCAGTTCTTGCGTGCGCTTCCAGGCTTTGAAGGACCACGTGTAGAGGTCTTTGCGTCCTTTCCTCCCCGCCGGGCCAGCGTCCCCGCCGTTCGGGCGTTTCTCGATGTTCTTTTGGAAGTGGCAAAAGAGATGCCGCACTGACCGGTGCGAGGGGCGGCAAACCGGGTCAGTACGGCATCAAACGGGCGGCTGTTCTCCTCACGCTTCCATTTCTTCCAGCGCACCCGGTTTCGTCAAAACACAGCTCGGTTGGCTTGGACAACGTTAGGACCAGTGTCGCCGGCGCACGGCCTTCTCCGCTTCCAGGATCAGCAACAGCCCAATTCCGGCAAGCAGCACAAATCCTTGATCGGCGAGCAAGATTGCTTCGGTCTGAAAGACGACCTGCATGGCCGGCGTGTAGGTGAACATTGCCTGCAGCAGCACAGTCAGCCCGACCCCGATCAGGGCCGGGCGCGATCCGATGAATGTTTGGAGGCTCAGCCGGTTCGAATCGAGCGCGCGCACAGAAAACAGGTAGAAGATTTCGAGCATGACAATGACATTGACCGCCAGCGTCCGCGCGTAGTCGACACTGTCACCGCGGCCGGTCGACCAGATAAAGGCGGCAAATGCGGCACCGGCCATCAGGCAGGAGACGAGCACGATACGCCAGACCATCTCCCTGGTCAGGATCGAGTCGGCGGCCTTGCGCGGTGGACGTTCCATGACCGTCGCTTCCGGTGGTTCGAAGGCCAGCGTCAGGCCAAGCGCCACGGCCGTCACCATGTTGATCCAGAGAATATGCACCGGCAGCAGAGGTAGCGTCAGGCCGAACAAAATCGCTGTGATGATGATCAAGGATTCCCCGCCATTGGTCGGCAAGGTCCATGAGATGACTTTGCGGATATTGTCATAGACGGTCCGCCCCTCGCTGACCGCTGCGGCGATCGATGTAAAATTGTCGTCGGCCAGAACGACACGCGAGGCCGATTTGGCGGCTTCCGTGCCTTTGATGCCCATGGCGACGCCAACATCGGCCTTCTTCAGGGCGGGGGCGTCGTTGACGCCATCGCCGGTCATCGAGACCACCTTGTCCTCGGCCTGAAGCGCCTCAATGAGCCGGAGTTTGTTTTCAGGGGTTGCGCGCGCAAACACATCCACATCGGCGGCACGCTTGCGCAGGTCTTCGGTCGCAATCGTATCGATGTCGGCGCCGGTCAAAGCGCCATTTTCGGTCCGAAGACCCAGTTCGCCGGCAATGGCCAGAGCGGTGGTTGAATGGTCACCGGTGATCATCTTCACGCCGACCCCGGCATTGTGGCACTCACGGATCGCCTCGATCGCCTCAGGCCGCGGCGGATCGACGAAGCCGGCTACACCGAGCAGCGTGAGCCCGCCGCCTATGGTTTCAACGTCCAACTCATCGCGATCCCCGCCATCCTTGATTGCAAAAGCCAGAACACGCTGCCCGCGCTCGGCAAGCCGCTCGATATGGCCGTGCCAGGCGTCGCGATCAAGCGGGGCCACGCTTTTGGCGGCCATGTGGTGGCTGCACATGTCGAGAACACTGTGCGGCGCGCCCTTGACATGGATCCACCGCCGCTCGCCATCGCAAGCAAGAACAGCGTTGAAACGGTTGACGGATTCAAACGGGATTTCATCAATGATTGTCACATGCTCGCGAAGGTCCGCCGGATCAAGCCCTGCCTTGTGCGCAAGCGAGATCAAAGCACCATCCATAGGATCGCCGGATACGTGCCAATGTCCATCGCTTTCCACGAGCCGGGCATCACTGCACAGAACGCCGGTGGTGATCAGAAGGTGGCCAGCCGCAATCGCATCGCCTTGGTCGCAGGTGAGCCTGCCTTCAGGCCGGTAACCTTCGCCGGTAACGGAAATCTCCGCAGAGCCAGCGTCCGTTTGCAGATTGCGCACGACCATCTCATTGAGCGTCAACGTACCGGTCTTGTCGGTGCAAATGACCGAAACGGCGCCAAGTGTCTCGACGGCGGGCAATTGCCGGATGATGGCCTGCCGGCCTGCCATACGCTGGACGCCCAATGCCAGTGTGATCGTGATGACGGCGGGCAGGCCTTCGGGAATAGCAGCGACGGCCATGCCGATTGTCGCCAGAAACGCGTCATCGACACTGTAGCCGCGGCCGAGAACGGCCAGCGCAAAGATGGCGACGCAAAGGACCAAAACGACCCCGGTGAGCCATTTTGAGAACGCATCGATCTGCTTGAGAAGCGGCGTCGTGGTCTCCGCGACCTCGTCAAGCATCGCGCCGATGCGGCCGATTTCGGCCAGAACGCCGGTGGCGACAACAACCGCCGTCGCTCGGCCCGCCGACACCAGCGTGCCAGAATAGGCCATTGAGCTCCGGTCGGCCAATGGCGTGTCTTCGGCAACCGGTACCGTTTCCTTGTCGCTGGGCACCGATTCCCCTGTGAGTGCGGCTTCTTCGATGCGCAGGCCCTTGGCCCTGATCAGACGCAGATCGGCCGGCACACGATCGCCGGCCTCGACAAGCACGATGTCGCCCGGCACCAGTTCTTCGGCCGCTATCGATCGGCGTTGCCCGCTCCGCAAAACCGTGGCGCTTGGCGAAAGCATGCCGCGGACGGCGGCAAGCGCATTTTCCGCCTTGCCTTCCTGCCAGAGACCAATGGCGGCGTTGATGACGACAACGCCAAGAATGACACCGGTGTCGATCCAGTGGCCCAAAAGCGCGGTCACGACCGCGGCGGCCAAAAGCACATAGATCAGCGCGTTGTTGAACTGCGCCAGAATGCGTGACAACAGGCTCCTTTCGGGTGCGCTGGGCAGAGCGTTCGGCCCGAACTCATCCAACCGGAGTTGCGCTTCATCATCGGACAGGCCGGTATCTGCGGTATCCATTGCCGTCATCACGACCGTGCTGTCGATCGCGTGCCAAGCCTGGTTGGTTTGTGCGTCCGATGAGGAAAACGCCGAAAGATCGGGAACCGGGCTGGCAGCCTGCTTCTGATTGCCTTGGGTATGTCTGACATCGATAACGTTCATGGCCGTGCACCTGACTGCGAAATGGGCGGTTGCGTCGATTGCCGCTCAGCATTCAGGCATTTGCGAACATTCCAATCCGCCGGACGGGAACTCGGCGTTCCGTTCATGAAACGGGCCTACCGGGCGCTCCATGCGGCGGCCTGTCTTTCGACGCGCCCGGGGTCGTTGTGGACCTTTTGGGTACCGGATTGAAGAAGCCGCGGCCGGCGCCGGGATGGATATGCACTTCGGCGGTCGGCTTGGATGCCAGACGCGCCTTGAGGCTCTGGGCGACATCGACGGGCAGATGGCTGTCCTGATCGCCAAAACAAAGCCGAAGCGGCCGGTCGATCGCATCAAGCTCTTCGGCGATCTCATCAAGCTTCGTACAAAAAAAGGCGAAGACCGCCGAAGGCCGAGCTCGCACGCTCTGGTACATCACGGGCCACCATCGGCGACCCGCAGTGTCTGACCCATAACCGGTCCACAAACGCGCCCACGCCGCGATGATGGTCCGGCTACGATGCGTGCCGGTCGGTTTTGATAAGGTCGAGCGCAACATCGACGATCATGTCTTCCTGACCCCCGACCATGCGCCGCCGTCCCAGTTCGACAAGGATATCGCGCGTGTCGAGGCCGTACTCCGCCGCAGCTTTTTCGGCATGGCGCAGGAAGCTTGAATAGACGCCGGCATAGCCCAGGCTCAGGGTTTCGCGATCGACCCGCACGGGCCGATCCTGCAGCGGACGCACCAGATCCTCGGCCGCGTCCATGAGCTTGAACAGATCGGTCCCGTGCTTCCAGCCATAATCATCGATCGCAGCAATGAACACTTCGAGCGGCGCATTGCCCGCGCCCGCGCCCATTCCGGCGAGCGAGGCATCCACGCGAATGGCGCCGTTCTGGACAGCGGTGATGGAATTTGCCACGCCCAGGCTGAGATTGTGGTGGGCATGGATGCCTCGCTCGGTTTCCGGAGCCAACACCTGGTCATAGGCCTGCAGGCGCGCGGCCACATCGTCCATCGTCATCGCACCGCCTGAATCGGTCACATAGACGCAATGGGCGCCATAGCTTTCCATCAGCCTGGCCTGGCCGGCCAGGGCCTCGGGCGGGCTCATATGGCTCATCATCAAAAAGCCCGAGACATCCATGCCCAGTTCGCGCGCATACTCGATGTGCTGCTTGGAAACATCGGCCTCGGTGCAATGGGTCGCCACGCGGACGGAGCGGACGCCGAGCTTGTAGGCATGCTTCAGGTCATCGATGGTGCCGATCCCGGGCAGCAGAAGGGTCGTCAGCCTGGCATGGCGGACCACGTCCGCGACGGCCTCGATCCATTCCCAGTCGGTGGTCGCACCGAAACCATAGTTGAAGCTGGACCCGGCAAGCCCGTCGCCATGGGCAACCTCGATTGCGTCAACCTTGGCCTCGTCCAAAGCCTTGGCGATGGCGCGGACCTGGTCGACACTGTAGCGGTGACGAACCGCGTGCATGCCGTCGCGCAAGGTAACATCCTGAATGTAGAGTTTGCCCTTCGGGTGCGCGTCACTCATTGCGCGGCCTCCAATTGGCCGGCACCGACCATGCGCTCAGCGGTTTTCAGCGCTGCCGAGGTCATGATGTCCAGATTTCCGGCGTAGGCCGGCAGGTAGTGCGCAGCGCCCTCCACCTCAAGAAACACGCTGACCTTCAGCCCTGTGTAGCTGCGATCAAGATCGGGAATGAAGATCGGTGCGTTGTCGCCGATGTTTTCGAACTGCACGTCCTGTTTCAGCCGATAACCGGGCACATAGGTCTGCACCTCGGCCACCATTGCTTCGACGGAGGCCCGTATGGCCTCTTGGTCCGCCGGATCGCACAGGCAATAGACCGTATCGCGCATGATCAGTGGCGGTTCGGCCGGGTTCAGGATGATGATCGCCTTGCCCTTCTCTGCGCCGCCGACGGCCTCGATGGCGCGCGACGTGGTCTCGGTGAATTCGTCGATGTTGGCGCGGGTGCCCGGGCCGGCGGATCGCGAGGCGATGGACGCCACGATCTCGGCGTAGCGCACCGGGCTGACGCGTGCGACGGCGGCCACGATCGGGATCGTCGCCTGCCCGCCGCAAGTCACCATGTTGACGTTGCCTGCGCCCATGTTCGCATTAAGGTTCACGGGCGGCACTGTGTAGGGGCCGATGGCGGCCGGGGTGAGGTCGATGACCGTCTTGCCATGGCTGCGCAGCTTGGCGTCGTGCATCTTGTGCGCGCCGGCCGAGGTCGCGTCGAACACGATTTCGATCTCGTCGAAGCCCGGCATGGCGATCAGCCCGTCAATGCCGTCCGCGGTGGTCGGCACGCCCATCCGGGCAGCCCGCTTCAGGCCGTCCGACGCCGGATCGATGCCGACAAAGGCGCCCATTTCAAGCAGGTCCGAGGTCCGCACAATCTTGATCATCAGGTCCGAGCCGATATTGCCCGATCCGATGATGGCGACCTTGGTCTGGCCGGTCATGTGGGCGCTCCTTCACAAGTGAACCCAACCGAGCCGAGCCCGTCGATCGAGGCCGTGACGCGCGCGCCAGGCGAAAAGGCCACCATGGGCCCGAGCGCACCGGTCAAAACCACGTCGCCCGCGCGAAGCGGTTCGCCCCGCGCCGCCATTGTCCTTGCGAGCCAGGCCGCGGCTTGCAACGGATGGCCGAGACAGGCGGAGCCAATGCCGGTCGAGACAATCTCTTCGTCGATCGTCAGCTGCATTTTGCAGGTTTCAAGATCGAGGCCGTCCAGCGGGCGTTCCTCATCACCGAGAACGAAGAACGCCGAGGAGCCATTGTCGGCAACCGTGTCAGCAAAGGTGATCTTCCAGTCGGCGATGCGGCTGTCCACGATCTCGATCGCCGCCAAGGCGCCGCGTGTGGCAGCAGCGACCACCTCCGGCGTGGCGTCAGCGTCGTTGATATCCCGCGCCAGGATCAGCGCCACCTCTGCCTCGGCCTTGGGCTGGATCACCCGGTCACGCGGCAGTACACCGCCATTGTCGATCCGCATGTCGTCGAACAGCACGCCGAAATCCGGCCTGTCGACGCCAAGCTGCTTTTGCACAGCCACCGATGTCAGGCCGATCTTGCGTCCGACGATCCGCCGGCCCTCGGTGGCCCAAAACCGCGTGTTGATGGCCTGCACCGCATAGGCGGCGTCAATATCGGTCGGGTCCAGCGCCTCGCGCATCGGCGGGATCGGGGTGCCCGCATAGGCTTGGCGCAGGCGCCGGGCCGCGGCGTCGAATGGGTCCGTCATCGGTGTTGCTCCCTGGTCATCGCGTTCAGGCCTCCTGTCTTTCAGCAGAGACGGCTGCGCCTTTGGCGGCAGGAACCGCTACGCTGAGGATCGTCCTCAAGGCCGGCAGCAGCCCGTCCCGTTGTGCCTGGGACCCGTCGGCCGCGCGCCATCCGACCATCATGTCTGGTCGGATCAAAAGTGCCCCGTCCTCGGCCACTTCGCTCATCGCGGCAAAGTCGCCATAGGTATCGACATATTGCTGGCCCGGGCCGATCACATGCACAACGATATCGATGTCGAGCGCCTTGGCTGCCTCGGCCGCCGTCTCGGCCCAGGCCGCGCCTGACAGGCCCGTCAGCAGGGTGAAATGGCCCTTGCCGCAAAGGTCCAGGCTCGACACCCGACGCTGATCGCGCGTCACCCAGACATGGGGCAGATGGGCGCCGGGGCGCGTGCTGGCCTGATAGTGAAAGACCCTGTCGCGCTCGAAATGCGGGCCGTCAGTGCCATCGGGCGCCACCGCGCTCGAAGCGTAGCGCTGGTTCAGTTCGAGCCCGAGCGCCCCGCCGAACCCGGCCAGCGTACCGTTGAGCGCCGCGCGCAGTTGGGCCCGCCGCTCGGCGCCGTCGGCGCTCCGGACCCGCAGATTGGCGAGCGCCGCGTCCATGTCCTTCTGGCTCGGTGCGGGCTTCAGGCCCAGCGCCATGAAGATCGGCGGCAGTTTCGACAGACACATATAGGCGTGATCGACCACTTCTTTGGCGATCGGCGAGCGCTCGGCGTCATAGGTTTCGAGCAGGGCCGGCCCGGCCTGACCCTTGATGACCATGGCCATCTTCCAGCACAGATTGTAGGCGTCCTGGATCGATGTGTTGAGGCCGAGCCCCGCCATCGGCGTATGCCGGTGCACCGCATCGCCCATGCAGAAGACGCGGCCCTCGGTGTTGCGGGAGGCATATTGCTGGTTGATCGTCCAGGTCGACAAGGCATCGATTTTGATCGGAATGGAGTTGGTACCCATGACCTTCTGCACGACGCCGCGCGCCTCGTCCTCGGTCAGCTTGGGTTCGCCCTTCGACATGTCGTAGCCCGACACGCAGACCCACTTGTTCCAGGGCCGCACCATGCGCAGAACACCCACGCCGGCGCCATTGAAGCCGTCGCCGGCCTGGATCATCCAGTACATGTCGCCCTTGCGGTGCTCGACGAGCGGCGACAGATCGCCGGTGAACTCGATGTTGAGCGAGCCGTGGCTGCCCATGTTCATCTCGCCCTCGAAAGGCAAGGCGATGTCCTCGGCCACCTTGGAGCGCGCGCCGTCGGCGCCGATCAGATATTTGGCGTGCACCTCATATTCGGTGCCGGTGACATGGTCGAGCAACCGGACGACAACGTGGTCGGGCGCTTGGGTATGCGAAAGGTACTCGGTCTTGAACCGAATGTCGGAACCGCGCAGGCCCGCCGCGTTCACGACCAGCGGTTCGAAATAAAGCTGCGGCAGATCGCAGACCGAGCACGGGCTGGCCAGATCGTGCTCGGCTTTCTTTGCCGGATCGGTCGACCATGTCCGGATGCGCCCGAACTCCTCGCCCGCAAGGCTGCTGGCAAACACATGCTCACCCATGTCGCATTGCGGCGTGGCAAGCTCTTTGGCAGCCTCCTCCAGGCCGAGATCGCGCAGGATCTCCATCGCGCGCTGGTTGGTGATATGGGCACGCGGGCCAGGCGAGGTCGACCGGTATCGGCTGATCGCCAGCGTCTTGATTCCCATGTCGGTCAGCAAGGTCGCCGTCACGGCTCCCGCAGGTCCGGTTCCAATGATGACGACGTCGGTTTCCACGGCATCGGGCATTTCAGTTCCTCCAAATGTGTCTTCGGTTCGCGTTGGCCCTTGTCCGAAACCGCGTCCTCGGCGCGTGTCCGTTCCGGAAAGACCGACGGTGTCTTGTGACCGGCTGTGTCGGCTAGTTCCTCAGGAAATCGAGGACGAGGCGGTTGAAGGCCTCGGCATGTTCCCACTGCGCCCAGTGCCCGCATCGGGAAAACACGTGCAGGCGCGCATCGGGCATGTAGTTGATAAGCTTCAGCGCATTGTCGATCGGCACGAAGCGGTCGTCTCGCCCCCAGACGACCAGCGTCTTGTGGGTGATCTCGTGCACGCGTGCCGAGACGTCCCAGGCCGTGAACGGAACGGTCTTGGTGCTGGCCAGGAAGTTCTCCAAATGCGCCTTGTTGCTCTGGATGTTCGCCCAGCGGCCTTGCCGCAGATCCTCGGAGATCCCCGACGGGTCAAAAACGAAGACCTCGAGCATGTCGACGAAGTTCTCATAGCTTGGCGCGCTATAGAGCTTGACCATTTTCTTGATGCCTTCCTGCGGGTTCGGCTGGGTCACGCTGTGGCCCATGCCGGCGGTGCCCATCAGGACCAGCCGGTCGAGACGTTCGGGGTATTCGAGCGCAAAGTTGAGCGCCGACACGCCACCGAGCGAATTGCCGACCAGATGCGCCTTCTCGATCGCCAGTTCGTCGAGCAGCCCCTTGACCGCATGGGCGTTCATCAGGCCGCGCGCGACATCGGGGATGATCTCGCCCGATTTGTTGAAGCCCGGGCAATCGAGCAGGATGACGCGGAATCCGGCATCGCAGAAGAAGTCGAAATTCCTGTTGAAGTTGCTCCAGCCAGAAGCGCCTGGCCCGCCGCCATGGAGCATGACGACGGCTTCGCCGGTCCCCGCCTCATTGTAGTGAAGATCGAAATCGATCAGGCCGGGCGCGTTGACCGTTGCATGGTTGCCGGTGGCCGCTTCCGTGTAGGTGCTCATTGTGCCTCCTCCTTGCATGGGCGCTACGCTTGAGGGCCTGTCTCCGAGACGCCGCAGGACAGTCCGGAAAAGCCGAAAACCTCCGCCGGCCTCAACCAGCGCCGACCCGCCGCGTCCACAAATCCCTTCGGCGCACCCTTATGCTACAGTTCATAATTGTAGGACAATCTAGACGCACGGCGGGAAGATGTCAAATCGTCGACAAATCCGATATTTTTGTGTTTATTATGAATATGATATCCGAAATGGCCCAAGAAGCAGTCCACTCCATATCAGCCAATCTCCGACCCAAATGGTACTTTTGTAGGGCGATCAATGGGAATCGGGAATCGACATGCCTCTGCGGAAAGCGCAAGAGCACCCTTGCGCCAGGCTGCGCGCAGCGAGCGCGCAGTGGCCTCGCCGGCGAAACGCTGACCATGTTGAGCCGCCGGCGCGAATGACCTATCCAAGCAGGACAGACGACTGGATTGGCTGATGAAGAACCACACTTCTGCGGTTGAGCGCATTCGCTCTGACATCGAACAGGCGATAGTGAACGGCGAATTTGTCGCCGGGCAGCGCCTGACCGAAGCCGCGCTGACAAAAAAGCTGAACGTCAGCCGCGGCCCGCTGCGCGAAGCCCTGCAGCTTCTTCAAAACGATGGCCTGATCACCATTCAGCAGAACAAGGGTGCTGTCGTGCGCGAGCTGACGCGCCAGCAATTCGCCGAGTTCTTCCAGATGCGAGGGCTGTTTGAGGGGTTTGCGGCGCGCAGATGCGCCAAACGAATCGACGAGGCCGGCGTCCGGGACAACCTGCTCCCCTTCCTGCATGAAGCAACGCAAATCAGCCGTGGCAAACAAACCCGCCCATTTGCCGAGCACGACGCCGAACTGCACACGACGATCCTGCGACAAGCCAACAATGAAACGCTGGAGAGTCATTGGAGACGTTTGCGGATGCCGGCCATGCGGCTCCGGTTTCTCGGCAATCCAAACACGGTCGACATCGTTCAGTCCGCAAAGGAGCACGCCACGCTGATCGGCAAGATCCTGGATGGCGACGAGGACGGCGCCGAGGATGCCGCCCATGCCCATGTCGCGCGGCTGAACGGCATTGTGCAGCGCATGGATCAGGACGAGTTCGATCGGTTGTTCCGGTTTGCAAAGAAGCCGTAAGCCCTCCATCTACCTAATGTTGGACAATTTTTCGAGCCTTTCTGCCAAAGCAGCGGGCAACAAGAAAAAAAACCAACATATTGAATTCTAAAATAAATTGGAATTGATATGTGAATCAGATCGGTGCCGCCCGATCTGCGCGGGCCATTTCGGCTTGACATCCTCGCAAAATTCATAGAAATTGTCCTACAATAATGATCGCGGCGTGGAAACGTGCTGAGTCCGACGCTGTGCGCCGCGCTCCATGTGCGTTTCGTCAGCAAGCCGTTCCAAGTCAGCGGTCGCCACGCAAGACCTGCGGGAAACATGCCAGGAGGAGAGGACATGACCGAGTTCCGCCACTATCCCGAGATCGCCAAGCTGGGAGCGGCACATCTCTACACGCCGGACCTGGACAAGTCCCTTTGGTTCTTCCACGACATATTGGGGCTTCACATCACAGCGCGGACGGACACCAAGGTCTATCTGCGCGCCGGTATGGAGCACGAACATCACAGCCTGGTGCTGGAAGCGGGCGACCGGGCCCGGCTTGATCATGTCACATGGCGCGTCAAGCGACCCGAGGATCTGGAAGGCTTCCACGAGATCCTGACCGGAAACGGCACCGATGTAGCGGTCGAGCCGCCCAATGCCGAAGACGGGATCGGCGAGTCGCTTCGCTTCCAGATGCCGTCAGGTCACAAGTTTCGCCTCTACTACGACGTCGAAAAAACGGCCGTTGCGGATGCCGATCGCTCGGTGCTTCTGAACCAGCCGTACCGCTCCTGGCACCACGGCATCTCGGTCCGGCGCATCGACCACATCAATCTCTGGACGACCCATGACCCGCTCGCACAGCATGAGTGGCTTTCCGACAATCTCGGCTTCAAGCTGCGTGAATATGCCACCGGACCCCATGGTCGCATCGGCGGATGGATGAGCGTGACGCCGCTCGTGCACGATGTCGCGGTGATGAAAGCCGGCCCGCAGGAAACAACGCCGGCACGGATGCATCACCTTGCCTACTGGCTCGACAATGCGCAGGACGTGCTCAGGGCGTCGGATATCCTCGTCGAAGCCGGCTTCGCGCTGGACCAAGGCCCGGGGAAGCACGGCGTCAGCCAGGCAATGTTCCTCTATGTCAGGGATCCGGGCTCCGGCCATCGCGTCGAAATCTTCAGCGCCGGCTATCTGATCTTTGACCCGGACTGGGAGCCCATCGAATGGGGCATGAAGGACATCAAGATGGCGCTGGCGATGTGGGGACCGACCGACTACATGCCCCATGTCGACGACAACATCATGAACACGACGACGGAAGCCTAGCGCGTGTGGAAGCACCGGGTGAGAGCGACATCAGCGCGGTTTGTTGATGCTCCCCCCGGACGCGGCTGCAGTATCATTCAGGCAATCCGAGGATCGGACTGACCAACAAGCGAACCTTGGCAAAGAACACGGTCAGCGACGGTTTTGAGCCGGAATGGGTTGGTCAATGCCCGATTGACAGCAACTCCTGAAGTGCTGCCTCAGTCGCCCCTGGCCGAAACGGAATTTGTTGCTCAGTCAAACCCAGCTCGACTGCCGCAATCATTCCCAGGATTTGCGGCAAGTTGAAGTCGCCGAGGTGCCCCATCCGGAATACCTTGTCGGTCAATTGGCCGAGGCCGCTCCCCAGTGACATGTTGCTTCGCGCGAGCACCGTTTCACGAAGATCGTCTGCAGAGTGTCCTTCGGGCAGGCGTACGGCAGTCAGAACATCGGATTGGGCGGCCTCGTCGACACACTGAAGTTCCAAACCCCAATGTCGCACGGCCGCGCGGGTCGCCGCACCGGCGTAGGAATGGCGCTCACGGATCGCTGCAAGACCCTCCTCCAGCATCAGGTTCAACGCAACGTCGAGCGCCTGGAGCAGGTTGGTATTTGGAGTGTAGGGAAAAAGCCCTTTCTCGTTGGCTTCGATGATCGGCGCCCAATCCCAATAACTCCGCATGTGGCTCGCAGCCCCCGAGGCATCCAGCGCCCTGTCAGAGACGGCATTGAACGAAATCCCGGGCGGGAGCATCAAGCCCTTCTGCGATCCCGAGATGGTGACATCAACACCCCATTCGTCGTGCCGGTAGTCGAGACTTCCCAGAGACGAGATGGTGTCAACAAGCAGAAGTGAGGAATGTTCGGCTTCGTCAATGGCGGCCCTTATCTGCGGAACCGACGTGACTGCGCCGGTCGAAGTCTCGTTGTGAACGACGCAGACCGCCTTGATTTCATGAGCGTGATCGGCCTTCAGGCGCGCTGCGATCGCCGCGGGATCCGCGCCGCCCCTCCAATCACCCCTGATGACTTCCGGCAGGAGACCCAATCGCTCGGCGAGATCCGACCAGAGTTTTGCGAACCAACCAGTTTCGTACATCAGGATCCGGTCGCCCGGGCTGAGGGTGTTCACCAGGGCAGCCTCCCATGCGCCCGTTCCGGAGCTGGGAAAGATCACAACGGGATTCTTGGTCGCAAATATTCCCGCGACTTTCGGAAGCAGCCCCTCGATCAGTGCGCGGAATTCCGGCCCCCGATGGTCGATGGTCGGTTTGGCCAGCGCCGCCAGTACAGGTGTCGGACAGTTGGACGGCCCCGGAATCTGTAAGAAATGTCGTCCACTCATGCGCATGGAATGGTCCTTTTGATCAATCAAGGCTCGGGATGCATTGGGTGCCGATGCGGCGATGGCGGAACTATCCGGCATGACCGGCCTGGCAGATCGCACCAAGTTCTTCTGCCCTCAGCCGGTCGAGGCCGAGGGCTGGTATGAGGTCGTTCTCGGATGCCAAGGGACGTCCATAGAGTGTTTCGAAGATATTGATGCCAGCTTTGTGCAACGGCATGTCCGTCCCGGAGAGGTCGCCCAACGTCACCAGCGTGACCAGTCCAAACGGAACATCCTCAAGGATGTACCGGGTTTCCAAGGTCGCGGGACCCAAGGTTTTGATGGGGGCGGCTGAAGTCGATCCGTGTGTGAGCAGCCGGTGCTCATCGAGTGTGCGAACAACCCTGCCGAAGGCGGCAGCCAGCGCCATTCGTTCGTCATCCAGCGCGGCCTCCAGGCGCCTGACGGCCTCCGTCTTGCCAATGTTTTGATCCCATTGCTCACCCAGTTCCATCCGAGTGAAGTTGCAAAGGCAGAGCGCCATATGGGACTGGGCGTTGACATTGCTGAGCGTCACCGCCAACAGGTCCGAGCGCAGGTTGAAGCGATCGCCGAACAAGGCTTCACAAACGGCGGTCCCGTCCGACTCCAGTGTTTTTGGAAGAACTGCCATGTCCACCTTCTTGCGATAGGTAGCAATCCTGACTGTGCTGCCACCCACCTTGCGAGACCTCAGCAAGGTCGTGTTCCAGGCAACGATCGGCACTTGCAGGTCACGCGCGGCCAACTCCCGATCCAAGAGAAGCGCACCGAAAGACGATTGCGCGGAGATAATGACGCTCTGACCTGCGGTCAGGTCGCGGGCAAGTGTTTCGATCACTGCACGGTGCCCGATTGCAGGCAGTGCAATAATGACCGCGTCCGCATCCTTGACAGCATGTGTGCACGACTTCGCAACACTGACCGGAAAGCTGCCCTCGATTGCCCCCTCGGACATGATCCGCGCCGTCTGCGCAAGATCACTGGTTCCATTTCCGGACGGCGACCACAGAACCGGATCGTGGCTGTTCTGGCACAAGACAACAGCCAGCCCGAAAGCGGCAGCGCCCGATCCGAGGATTGCGACCTTCATGCCGACACTGCCGTCTTGAAACGTGCCGGCCGAAAGTCCGCAAGCTCGGGCCTTTCCGTGCCATTCAAGATCTCATCCGCCACGAGCTCTCCAATTGCCGGACCGAGCGTGACACCGCTATGTGTCACTGTCGCATAAAATCCCGACAGCCCGGGTATCGGACCAATTGCAGAGTACGAGTCCGCCGGTTTGGGCCGGATCGCGACGCGTGACGCCTCGAGGGGCACATCTGAAAGATCGGGAAGCAGACGCCGCGCCCGCGCGAGCAGTTCGTCAGCGTGCTCCTGCGCTGCCTCGGGCGGGGCCTCGCCGTCGATGAGCTCATCGATGTCGCCCGCACGCAGCAGGAGCCGTCCAGCCCCATCAGGCCGGAGGTTAAGCTCCGGTGTTCGAAGGCCGCGCGTCAGTCTGAGGCCCGCCGGCATCGTGTAGGCGACCAGTCCAGCCTTGGGCGCGAGCGGCACGGTTGCCGTATCATCAAGAAACTCGTTCGCCCAACGGCCAGCCGCGTTCACCACGATATGGGCCGCGATGCGGCCGCCACCATCCAGGTCGACGCCGATGCACTTTGCATCGTCGGTAGCGATAGCTCGAACTTTGCCACGAACAAACCGTGCATCATGTCGATCAATCGCGGCGCCGATCACCCGGCCGGCGTAGACGACCGCGTGGCACCATCCGTCCTCAAGATAGTGAATGATGGGCCGGTTTCCGTAGAATGCGGGATCGATATCCGGCTCGAGAGAGCCGAGTTGATCTGCGGCAATCAGCTCGGCCGGGTAGCCCCATGACTTGAGCTTTTCGTACTTCTCCAATTGGTTTTCTCGATCAATGCCCCCGGCCTCGGAATTTGCGTCCTGCCATTGCAGCACTCCAGGTCGTGGATACCAGTCATGCCCACCAAGTTCGTTTGCAAGGCGCTCATGTGCTTCGCGACCCATGACGTTGAGATCGAAATAGGATTTCGAGTCGAGTTTTTCGCAGGCATTCACCCATGCATAAGAAACGCTCGAGGTGCCGCCGCCGATACGGCGTTCTTCGATAATTGTGACTTGGGCGCCGGCTTCAGCAAGGCGGTATGCGACTGAAGCCCCGACGATTCCGCTTCCAATGACGATTGCTTTCATCTTGCTTTTCCATCCGTTTCCTGTCGGGGGCGTGCCTCGCGGTGACCATTGCTCGCTCCTGAATGGCCGCTAGACATTGCGTGCGCGCTTCGACAGCAGCCTGGGCAAAACCGGTGACATCAGGCTCGCTGCGACGCAGAGCCACAAGACCAAGGTAATCGGGCTGCCGGCGAGGGTGGTCCAATCCCCGTCACTGAGAGCAATGGCCTGACGCAGGTTGACTTCGAGGAGGTTGCCCAGGACGAGACCGAGAACTGCGGGTGCGATGGGAAAGCCGAGTTTCCGCATCAGGTACCCGCCGATTCCAAGCCCGGTCATGACGAGCAAATCAAAGGAACTGTTGTTGAGTGAGTATATGGCGACAAAACTCACGACCACGACGACCGGCATCAACGCCCAACGGGGAATCATCAGCACCCGGACGAACAGGCCAACCAGCGGCAGGTTCAAAACGAGAAGCATCAGGTTTCCGACATACATCGATGCGACGAGCCCCCAGAAAATCTCCGGATTACTGCCGATCAAGAGAGGGCCGGGTCGCACGTTCAGTCCCACCAGTGCGACGAGGATGATAGCCGTGGTCGCACTGCCCGGAATGCCGAGAGTCAACAGCGGTACGAAGGCCCCGCTCGCCGCCGCGTTGTTGGCCGATTCCGGCGCGGCAACACCGCGGATGTCACCATCTCCGAATGTCCCACGGCTGCCTGTCAAGGTCTTTTCCATTATGTAACAGAGGAAGCTGGCGATCGTTGCTCCGGCACCGGGAAGGGTGCCGATGAAAAAGCCGATTGCCGAGCTTCGCAGCATTGTACCGACGGTCTTCTTGATCTCGGACAGCTTGATGCTGGCCCTCGATACGAGGGTCACCAGTTGATCACGCTGCCGAACGCGCTCCAGCGTCATCAACACTTCGCCGATGGCAAAGAGACCGATCATCGCAACAACAAAGTCGACCCCATCATAGAGCTTCACCGATCCGAAGGTGAACCGAGCCGTCGAACCATTGGGGTCCAGACCAATCGTGGCGACCATCAATCCCAGGATCGCGGAAATCAGCCCTTTGAGGGCATCGCCTTTCGATAGGGCGGAGACCATTGTGAGCGCAAAAACGATCAGGACGAAATATTCGGCCGGGCCAAAATGAAGTGCCCATCGCGCAAGGAGCGGTGCGAAAACCATAAGCCCCACAACACTGATCGTGCCGCCCACGAAAGAGGCCACCGCCGACATTGCAAGTGCCGTCCCGGCTCGCCCGTCGCGAGCCATGGGGTGCCCGTCAAAGGTCGTGGCCACGGCACCGGACGTTCCGGGTATGTTCAGCAGGATCGCCGAGATCGAATTCCCGTATTCGGAGCCATAGTAGATTCCCGCAAAGAGGATTAGGGCTGCTGCCGGCTCCAACCCGAGTGCGAAGACGAGCGGCAGAAGAACAGCGATTGCGTTGGACCCTCCCAGACCAGGCAGCATCCCGATCATCGTGCCCATGACGCAGCCCAAAAGGACGATCAGAAGGTTTTGCCACTGGAAAACATAGGCAAACCCGTCAGCAAGTTGGAACAGTGCATCCATCGGTCAACCTGCGAACAGCGTGCCGTTCGGCAGTGGCAGCCCCAGAAGCCAATCGAACAAGCCGAACAGCGCCAATGAGGTGAGAACGCCGGCGACAGCGGCGGGCAGCGGACGCGCCTGATAGAGCAGGCAAAGCACAAAAACCTCGAGAGCCGTGCTGACAAGAAAACCCAGCCACAAGATCAAATTGGCGTAGAGGACGAGTGAAAGCAGTGCCAAAAACAGACCCAGTGCCACCGATCGTGACGGCCAACTTGGCCGAAAACCCCGACCGGGTCGCAGGAGCAGGCAAATGCTGAGAAAGACGAGGCCTCCTGCGAGGATCAAAGGGAAGGCTTTGGGGCCGAGATTGTCTGAAGTGAAGCCCGTTCTGAGTTGGAGCGCGGCGATCGCAAATGCGACGCCGACGCCCAGCAAGAACAGCCCTGAAATGCGATCGGTCATTCAATGATGCCGAGTTCGGTCGCGAACTCGATGAACGTCGCCACTTCTGAGTTCACGTAGTCGTCAAACTCCTGTCCCGCCATCCATAGCGGCGCCAGCCCGTTCTGCAGCCGGACGTCGGCCCATTCATCCGAGGTCTCGATCTGCTCCAGTACACCAACCCAGAAGTCGTAGGCTTCGTCGGACATTCCTGAAGGTGCGTAAAACCCCCGCCAGTTCGGACCGACCACGTCATAGCCCTGCTCGGTCGCGGTCGGGATCTCGCTGAACTCGCCTGGGAGGCGTTCCGGAGCCATGACCGCCAGGATCCGGACTTCGCCGGCCTCGAATTGCGGCGCGATCTCGGACACACCAGCAGTGAAGACATGGCTCCGTCCGGCGAGCAGCTCCGTCACCGCAGTGCCCGCTTCAAACGAGATGTAGCGAAGATTACGAACGTCCTGGATACCCGCCGCCCGCGCAAGTTGCAGCGGACGAATGTGATCGGTACCGCCAATGGCGCTGCCGCCCCCCATAACGATGCTGCGCGGATCGTCGCGAAGCTGTTGGAGGAATTCCTCCAAGGTCTGCCACGGTGCGTCAGCACGCACCGCAATCACCGGGAAGTCTGCGCCCATTGCGCCTACCCAGCGAACGTCTTGCGAAGTCACATCAGGCAGCTCGCCGCGTGCCAGCATCAGCGTTGTGCCACCGCTTGCCGCGACAAGGAGGTCGTCATTCTCCCCCTGTTCTCCAACGGTGTACATGAACGCGACCCCGCCGCCGCCGCCGGGCATGTTGCGCACTTGCATGGGGCTGTCGATCAGATCGAATTCCGTGAGCAGCCTGGCCGTCGCCCGGCAGGTTAGATCCCATCCTCCTCCGGGCTTCGCCGGTGCGATGCATTCAGCGCTCTCTGGGCGGAAGTCCTGGGCGGTGGCGGGAGCCGCAACGGTTACAGCAAGCAGCAATGTACCGAACGCCACAGTATGTTTTGAAAGTCTCATCTTTGGCCTCTCCTGTCGGTTCAGGGCGGTCTGCCCATTCTGCATACATTCTAGAGGAAGAAGCGTTACATATTAATGCAATTATGACAAACCAAATCTGAAAAATGTGCTTTTCTCGCCAAATTCGTGCTACAATCAACCAAATAGGCCATATGAGAACAGAGTCTCTTGGCCATTGATACCGCGAGAGCTAGCATGAGGCCGGCCAATGATGACGATGCTGGAGGGGCACTATGCAGGAAATGAATTCAGAACGGCACGCTGTACAGCCTGAGCACGTCATGGATAATTCGAAATCGCTGCACGATGAGTTGCTCCATTATCTTCGTGCTTACCTTGTCGGTGACATGCTCCAGGAAGGGGATCGCATTCCCGAGCGCGAACTCTGTGAACGCCTCGGCGTGTCCCGCACGCCCCTCCGGGAGGCACTCAAGGTACTTGCGTCAGATGGCTTGGTGGAGTTGCTTCCGAACAGAGGCGCTCGAGTGCGGCAGATCACACCCGAAGAATTGTGCGAAGTCTTCGAGGTGCTCCAGGGGTTCGAGATGCTCGCCGGCCAGCTCTCGTGTGAACGGATCACGGATGGCGAAATCGCTGAAATTGAGAAGCTGCACTATCGGATGTACTCCGCATACATGCGACGCGACCTTCCGGACTACTTTGAATGCAATCAGGCGATTCATGCGGCGATTCTGGCTTCGACTCGGAACACCACTCTGATTGAGGCCCATTCGAGGTTCGCGACGCGGGTCGAGCGGGCACGCTATCACGCGAACCGGACCAAACGGCGCGATCGGTGGAGTGAAGCAATGCGCGAACATGAACAGATTCTCGAGGCGCTCCAAAAGCGTGACAAGGAAAACCTTCCGATCCTCTTGGGACAACACCTCGGCAATAAATGCAAAGCTATCCTGGACGAACTTGTCGAAGGTACCGAAGCGCCCTCAACCAGGTAGCGATATTTGACATGGGGCGGGCCATTGTTCCTGGCGTACTCGAGTATCCCAAGCAAGCCGGCCGGCCACCATGATCCGGATCGCTCTCATCTTCTTGGCCGAAGCCGCAAGTGCCGATGACCGATATGCGTCCTAAACAGACATGCGAGCGCTTGCGCGGACGTTATTGCCGCCACGGTCAAAAAGCAGGCAGCTGTCTTGACCGACCTGAAAGGCAACAGGCTGATCAAGTTCAAGTGTTACATTGCCATCCAATGCGGCCATCCAAGATTCGCCCGAACTGAGTTTGAAGTTGACGATCGTCTCGTGCCCAAGCCGCTCTACCAACTCGACAACCCCCGTTATCGGGCCAGTCTCATCGCGTTCCAGAGCATGAGGTCGCACCCCCAGCTTCAGCGCCTGTCCGGTTTGGACATCTCCTGAACCTGCCGGCAATGATACCGCAACATCGTCAATTCCATCCGCCTGAACCACGACCCCCTCCCCCTGGGCAGACTTGACTGTGACATCAAGGAAATTCATCGCCGGAGACCCGATAAACCCGGCCACAAAGATGTTTGTTGGATTGGCGTAGAGCTCAATCGGCGAGCCATATTGCTGCACCTTGCCCGCGTCGAGGATCATGATCTTGTCGGCCATGGTCATCGCTTCCACCTGATCGTGTGTCACGTAGATCATGGTGGCGCCCAATTCGTTGTGAAGCCTCGAAAGCTCCTGCCGCATGCTCACTCGAAGCGAAGCGTCAAGATTGGACAGTGGTTCGTCGAAAAGAAAAACATCGGGTTGTCGCACGATCGCGCGACCGATGGCGACACGTTGGCGCTGGCCGCCCGAGAGCTGCCTCGGTTTTCGTTCAAGCAGATGCTCCATCTGTAGAATGCGCGCCGCCTCGCGGATCTTTTTGTCACGCTCGGCTTTGGGTGTTTTGCTCATCTTCAGAGCAAAACCTACATTGTCGTAAACGCTCATATGAGGATAGAGCGCATAATTCTGGAAGACCATGGCGACACCGCGGTCGCGGGGCTCGATCTCGTTGCACACAACTCCACCGATGACGAGGTCGCCTTCGGTAATTTCCTCAAGTCCAGCGATCATCCGCAGTAAGGTCGACTTCCCACACCCCGACGGGCCGACAAAGACAACAAACTCGCCGTGCTTGATCTCAAGGTCGATCCCCTTGATGACTTCAACGGTTCCAAAGCTCTTGGATACAGATCTCAGCGCCAGTTCTGACATGTCCCGCGTTCGTCCTGATCTTTGCACCGCTGCCCCTCAGTTTTGGCAATCGGAAGGGAGATAAACTGAGCCATCTTTTGTCGGGGGCCGCGCGTACGCTGTACACGAAACCGACCCGTGTTTTGCCGTGTCTGCCACCCCTGCCATTTGCTCCAGACATGGGTCGGAAGAGGCAGGAGATGGCATCCAAGAAGCTGTCGCCGTTTCGGGTTGTCTACTGCTCTTGGAGTGCGCGGCGGACGTCTTCAACGAAAAGCTCGGCCGCTTCGTCAGGCGCGATCTGTCCGAAGCCAACCTGCTCATAAAGGCCGGTAAACTCGTTGATCAGATGCTGGGTATTGTCGGGCCAGACATCGATGTTGACGCCATAGGTCTCGGCAAAACCCATATACATGTTGATCCGGTCAACCAGCGTGGGTGGAGAATCGGGATCGGCCGCCTGCGCCTCCAGAAGCGTCATCGTCGGCGCCAGCCCCGCTTGCGAACGCATCTCAACGCCGGCATCCTCGTCGTTAAGCCAGAAGTTGATGAAAGCGGCAGCGGCATCCACATTGTCGCAATTGGCTGCAATAGACAGCGAGTTGCTGCCTGAGGTCAGCGGATTGTTGCCGTTCGGTGGTTTGACCTGAAGAGCAAAGCCACCATCGGCAGCATCAAGCGCCGACTGCAACTCGGATGCGGTCACATCGCCACCAGTCCTGGAAAGCGTGATACCCTGCGCCATATAGGACTGAACGGTCGCGGGTGGCTCCTCTGCGCTTGTTGCCATGCTCGGCGTGAGCCCTTCTTCACGTGCCCGATCCCATAACTTGAACCAATCGGCCAACGTCTGCGCACTGAAACCAGGTTCACCTTCTTTGAACAGGTCTTCGCCACGCCCCTGCGCATATTGTTGGAACTGAAGGATTTCACCACCGAGCAATGTGAGTGGATAGACGTCCTCTTCGAGTTTCGGTCGTGCTTTGGAAGCCCAGTCGATATAGGTCTCGTAGGTCCAATCGTTCGCCGGCTTCTCGACCCCGGTTGGTTCCAGTCTCGGCCAGTTGTACTGGAAGGTCTCGAACCACAGGCCTATCGGCAGCACATAGATGTTTCCATCGGCGTTGCGATGCCCCTCGATCACGTCTTCGGGAATCGCCGAGATATCGATCTGTCCAGCTTCGATCATAGGGTTGAGCGGCAACAGAACGCCCAAATTTTCATAGCGCACCTGATAGCGGGTCTGCATCATCGGAACGCAAGGCAATTGGCCAGCCGCGGCCTGGATGGTCACACGGTCCCAGTGCTTGAGGAACTCGGTCGGCTGTGGGAGAACTGAGACGCCGGGATGCGCTTCTTCGTAAGCAGTTACAACGCCCATAATGGCACGATTGCGTCTTTCGGAGCCCCACCAGGCGAAGGACACCTCGCCGCTGATCCCGTCTTGCGCCGAGGCTTTTGAGTCAAGGCCGAAACCAGCTCCACAGGTAATCGCTAGAATCGCCACGCCGGTTCCAAGTGATTTCATTGCAGGTAGTTTCATGCGATTTCCTCCCAAAATCCGCCACCGCGCGCTCGCTTTGAACGCCCGAACACAAGACAACCCGGCACCGCGCCGGTCAAAAGCCAATATGGCGATAGTGGCCTGCCGCCGGGCACAGCGAACCATCTTTCGGGATTCGTAATTTGAATGAAGTATCAGGCCGCTTCAGCCGGCCCAATCGTGCCAAACGCGAGAAAGCCTCAGCAAGCCCGTCTCCAGCATCTCTGGCGGGGCCGAGATGGCGATCCGGATATGGTCATCGCATTCGTTCAGGACGCTGAACGTTGGGCCGGCCAGAAGATCAACGCCCGCACGCCTTGCCTGCTCCGCAAATGCCAGTGATGAACGACCACCTGGGAGCCGAACCCAAAGGGACGCACCACCCTGAGTTGGGTGCACATGCCAATTGGGCAGCAAACAGTCCAGGCAGGCCAAAGCATCCGTCAGCCTGTCCTCAAGAAGCGCGCGCCTTTGGCCACGCGCCTCCTGCAGCCTCTTTAGAAGCCGTTCGGTGACGATCTGCGAAGGGATCGACGTTCCGAGATCCTCAGCGCTTTTGGCAGCCACCAGAGACGTCAGAACACCGGTTTGGGCGCGTATCCAACCAACCCGCAAACCACCCCAAAAAAGCTTGCTCGCAGAACCTACGGTAATCGTATCCTTGCAAAAACCGGCGATTGGGAGCGGCCGCTCGTCTCGACACAAGGTGTCGGTGGTCGAGGCATCGTCAATGATCGTCACGCCGTACTGTTCTGCAAGCATGGCGGCTTCCGCGCGCTTGTCATTTTCCAAGCAGGACCCGGTTGGATTGTGAACGGTCGACAAAATAAGTGCCATCTTCGGTCTTTGTCTTTCAAGCACTTCGGCAAACTGCTCGACGTCCAAACCCTTGTCGCCGCTCCGAACCGAAACGAGCCGTGCGCCAGCCGCACGCAGCGATTCAATTCCACCGCGATAAGTGGGCTCTTCGACCAAAACGACATCACCGACTTCGATAAGGCTTCTGGTGATGATATGAACCGCTTGTTGAGCCCCCGCGGTCACCATCACCTGCTCGGCAGAGGTTTCAAGCCCATCGGCACGGTAATAGCCCGCAATCGCCTCACGCAGCTCCGCAAGCCCCTCTGGGAAGTAGCCGTGATTGTCCAGCAGCGGTTCGAAATCCTCAGCCGACAGACGGCCCAACTCTTCAGCCACCATTGGCAAGGCTTGGTCAGCAGCGCTGCGGAGATCAACTCTCCCCACGATGCCCGGCTCCAGAAACGACTGGAGTCTTGCATCGCCGCGCGCGCTGGCAGTCCGGCCAGCAGACGAAACGAAAGTGCCGATACCGGTGCGGCTGCTCAGGGAACCATCGTAACGCAGTTCATCGAATGCTGCCCCGACTGTTGTTCTGGCCAACCCCATCGTCGCCGCGAGACTGCGTTCGGATGGCAGTCTACTCCCGGCGGGAAGCTGACCGTTCACAATGAGAAGGCGCAGGCCCGAGGCCAGACTGTTGGACAGCGTTCCGTCCGAACAGTCCCAAGGGCCAAGCAACCTGGCCAGCCGATGCGAATTGATCAGCTCTCCCATACAGCACTGCCCCCTCGATCGAAGATCACCACAGCGTGTTGAAGAAAGTCAACAAAATGGAGGCGCTAGGAGAAACAGCTGGCTCCAAAACGGTTCGCCGAGGCAAGATGGACAGCTCCTTTGAACAACGCTGCATCATACATTTTGCCGCAGATCGCGCAGACGCCAAATACATGGCGTGCTCTGCGGCTCCTGTCAGACGAAAGCCCCGCTCAGACATGCCGATGATGGTGCCTGACGCGTTTCGATCGGGCTCAAACTTTTCTGATAAACCAAATTCACAAAAGAGCCGGTCTGCTTCAATCCCAAAAAACGTCAAGCTGATCGTGAGACCTGCGGCAGCGAAAGGCTCAGAAACTGGCGCGCACGTTCCTTAACAGCTGTTTCGACGGGCAAGCGTTCCATGGAGGAGGCTCCGAAAAAACCGTCGACCCCTTCGGCTCGATGCAGAATGTGCTGCGCGTCGGCCGGCTCCGCTATGGGGCCGCCGTGACAAAGGACAATAATATCTGACCGAACGCGCCGGGCGGCGGCGGCCCAGTCGATAATCCGCTCGACGCAATCATCAAGTGTCAAAACCGTATGGGCACCAATCTGGCCGCCTGTCGTCAGGCCAAGGTGGCAGACGATCAGATCGGCGCCGGCTTCGGTCATGGACTCCGCGTCTTCTCTGGAGAAGACATATGGTGCGGTCAGCAGATCCAGTTCCCTGGCCTTTCCGATCATCTCCACTTCTTTGTAGTAGCCCATTCCCGTTTCTTCCAGATTTGCTCTGAAGATGCCGTCGATCAGTCCGACAGTGGGAAAGTTCTGAACACCCGAAAAGCCAAGTCTGGCAAGCTCCGGCAAAAACACATCCGGATCATAGAAGGGATCGGTGCCGTTCACGCCTGCGAGGACGGCCGTGTGCTTGACGATCGGCAGCACCTCGCGTGCCATCTGGAACACGATGTCGTTTGCATTGCCGTAGGCAAGCAGTCCCGCGAGCGACCCACGGCCGGCCATGCGATAACGACCGGAATTGTAGATTATGAGAAGGTCAACCTCTCCATCTTCCTGAAGCTTTGCCGTGATGCCCGTGCCAGCGCCACCGCCAACGATAGGAACACTTGCTGCAACTTTTGACCTCAGATGGTCAAGAATCTTCGATCGGGCTATTCTTGCCATTGGACTTGTTCCTTGTTGGTGCAATCCAGCAGAAGCTGCAACTCGGCAAACGCGCGATCAGCAAACCGTGGATCATTGATGTTTGTTTCCATCTCCACCAGCTTCACGCGGTCATGGTCAAGATGGTTGCGGACGGCTTCAAACAGCGCTTCGTCAGCTTCCGGATCATGAAAGACATGCCCCCCCACCGCGATTTCAGATATTCCGAGCAGCGGCATCAAAACGGTGCATGGTCCACCAAGGCGCGAGACACGTTGAGCCAGTCTTTTGCCAAGCTCGCGGCACTCCAGCGGATCGGTTCGCATCAGTGTGATGCTCGAATTGTGAACGTGAAGTTTCCGCTTCCTGAAGGGTTCTGGAACAGTGTGCATCGGCCCGAAATTGACCATGTCGAGACCACCAAGCGAGACGACCCGCGGCACGACGCTCAGTGTCGATCCGGTCAACCGACCGGGCCCGGCCGAGAACACGCCGCCGACCAGCTCGTCAGCAAGTTCGGTCGTTGTGATGTCGTAAAGGCCGCTCAGCAAGCCGCCGTCCGCCAACGCTTCCATGGCCCTGCCACCGGTTCCGGTCATGTGGAAGGTGACGACTTCGTAGCCGGCCTTTTCGAGCAGTTGGCGACCATGGGTGACACAAGGCGTGGTGACCCCGAACATGCTGGCGGCGATCAATGGCCGATCCACGCTGGCAACCACCGGTTTGGCCAGCACCATTCCCGCAAGGGCGGCTGCGGCGTTGGACAAAATCCGTGCCGTGATACGATTGATGCCGGCTATGTCGGCAACGCTGGGGAACAGCACGAGATCGGTCTCGCCGACATAGGCACTCGTGTCGGCTGACGCAGCGGTGGACACGATCAGTTTTGGCACGCCGAAAGGTAGGCTCCTGAACGCCTCTGCGGCGATGGATGTCCCTCCGGTTCCCCCAAGGCTTATGCCTCCGTCGATGCGACCTTTCTTGAACAGGTCGGCAATGACACGGCGCGCTCCTTTTGCCATGGCAATCATGGCTGCTCCCCGGTCGCCAGCATTTGCCAACTCATCGACCGAGCAGCCGGCGGCCTCGGCCACAGCGTTGCGGCTCACATCAACCGACATGTCTGGCGCAGCCAGCACGCCAACGTCCACCATCGTGACGTCAACACCACCATTCAGCAGCCGGTCGCGGACGAATGCGAACTCGGTGCCTTTGGTGTCGAATGTGCCCAGCATCACGACGTTGGACATGTGATCGCTCCCCGAAGAATCAGCCGAGATTTCCGACGGCCGGCACCTTGCCGACAGGAGCCTGCCAATAGTCTGGCAACTGGCGCAGTGCCCGCTCGGCACCACCCGGGGTGTAGACGACCAGCAACTGCAATGCCGCCCAGCCAGTATTCAAAGTAGAGTGGTAGACTGTGCGCGGAATGTAGAACATGTCGCCCGCGGCAACATCGAACGGTTCCCTGTCGTCGATCATTTGCCGACCATGACCGGAAAGGACATAGATCATCTCATCGTCGTCCGGATGATTGTGCCGATCGTGTCCCTTGTTGGGAAACAGCATGACATCACCAACCGTCATGCTTGCGCCACCCTCAGTGATATCTGGGCTGACGCGCCACTTGATGCGCCCCCAGTCAAAAACATCGGTCGTAAAGTCCTTGGGATTCAGGTTGTGCATTTGAGGTTCCTCCGTGGTTGTCGGCGCATCAAAAGGCAGCCGCCCTAAGCTCCCAACCGTTGCAGTTCGCCGCCGGCCCGCGCCGATACATGAGCCAGCTCGATGACCCGAACCCCTATCGCGCTGTCGCGCGGGTCGACGGGCGGTGGAGCGCCTTCGGTGATGGCTGAATGGAGCTCGTCATAGAACCCATCGCACTCGCGAAGCAGCGGGAGGTCCTGGATGATCTCGGTGGGCTGACCGGGCCGGTGAATGTCCAGGCTGCGCAGATCTTTGCCGACAATCGTGCCCTTATCTCCGAGCACTACCCAGGACGGCAGTTCATCGACGGCTTCCCGAAAGACTTCGATGCGCGACAGCACCCCGCCCGGAAAGGTCATGTGAATGTCGACATAGTGCTCAACCACGTCGGACGGATAGGTGTGCATCACCGCCGAAACGTCGAGTGGTGCGTTCCCGAACAGGTGGATCTGGTGATCGATCAGGTGCGGCGAGATCAGATAGGTCACACCGCCGCCACCGACTTCCGTGTGCGCCCAAGCCGCAAGATCGGAACCGCTGTGTGGCGAAGCCGGTCCTGCCGCGACATACTTGCCACGATGCATACGGCGCTCCTCGACGCGCCAAACGTCACCAATCGATCCATCGCGGATCAATTGCAAAATGCGCTGGTACTGCAATTCCCATCGACGGTTCTGGAACACCGAAAGCACAACGCCAGCGCTTTCGGCGGCAGCGATCATCTCGGTCGCCTCCGCCGTGGACTTCGCCATCGGCTTTTCGACAACCACATGCTTTCCGGCAGCAGCGGCCGCCAGGGTCATCACATGATGCAGATCATGTGGCGTGGCGATGACAACCAGTTGTACCTTGGGATCGTCGATGAGCGCACGCCAGTCGTCATAAGGCGTTGCTCCAAACTGCTTGGCGGCAGCGTGAGTACGTGCGGCTGTCCGGCTTGAAACAGCCACGAGCTCGTAGCGCGGATGGTCCTTGAAGGTTCCTTGGGCATGGTAGTACCATCCACTGTTGCCAAGGCCGATCAGCCCGACTCCGATGGTTGTACTGCTTGTCATCTCCTTGTCCTTCCGCCTTTCATGAAAGCTTCTGCAGGCCACCATCCACCTGAAGCGTCGTTGCCGTGATGTACGACGCGTCATCACTGGCAAGGAATGCGATGGCGGCGGCGATCTCGTGGGGCTGCGCCAACCTGCCGAGCAGACAGGGCGTCTTCAGCTTTTCCATTTCCTCGCGCCTTGCGATGGGATCAGCCGCGTCATTTGTGTGCATTTCGGTTATTGTCCCGCCCGGCGTGACCGCATTGACCCTCACATTGTTGTCGGCGAGCGCAGCGGCCATCGAACGGGTCACAGACAACAACCCGGTCTTGGTCATGTCATAGATCCACTTGTAGGATCGCGCCTTGAAGACCGACTCCGATGACACGTTGACAATGGAAGCGCCGTTTTTCGTCAAAGCCGGCAGCATGCCGTGCACCAGAATGGCAATCGCCTTCAGATTGACGTTGACGAGGAGGTCCCAGCCTTTGAGCCCGTTTTCGACGAACGGGCTGCTCTGCTGCCCCCCGACATGAACAATGCCGGCGGAGTTCACCAGAACATGAACCTCACCCAGATCGCGCGCCAGTGTCTCGGCCGCTTGGCGCGTTGCCTCTTCGTCGGAGAGATCGAGCTCCTGGAAGCGAACATCCAGCTTCTGTTCATGCATCGCGGCCAAGACCTCATCGGCGGCAGCCCGATTGCGATCGATGACGACAACCCGTGCGCCTTCTCGGGCGAACCGGTCGACGCAGGCTCGACCAATACCCGACGCGCCGCCGGTGACCACTGCGGTGCGACCGGCAAATCGTCCGGGCATCACCGGAGGTATTTCTGGTACGATCACTTCAGTCATCTTGCTTCTCCGTTGGCCTCTCACTTCAGACCGGTTGTCGCGATGCCCGCCACCAGCAGGCGCTGGAACGAAAGGAAAAAGCCGATGACCGGAAGCAGAGATACGAGAGACATCGCAAACAGCGCGCCGAAATTGGACTCGGATGTGGAGTCCAGAAATAGCGAGAGGCCAATCGGCACCGTGTAGTTCTGAGGGCTGTTGAGGTAGATCAGCGGCTGCAAGAAATCATTCCAGGTCCAGATGAACGAAAACGCAGCGGTGGTCGCTATCGCCGGCAGCGAGAGCGGAACAAAAATGCGCAGGAAGATCTGGAAGTGTCCGCAACCGTCCAACCGCGCCGCTTCTGAAAGCTCACGCGGGATTGCCCGGAAGAACTGAACAAACAGGAAGACAAAGAACGCCTCGGTGGCCAGGAATTTTGGCACGACGAGGGGAAGAAAGGAGTCAAGCCAACCCAGCGTGCTGAACAAAATGTACTGCGGTATCAGCAGCGCATGCAGCGGCAACATGATGGTGCACAGCATGAGGGCGAACAAGGTGCGTCGGAACGGAAATCTCAGTCGTGCGAAGGCGTAGCCGGCAAGCGCACACGAGAAGATGTTACCCAGAACACTGAGACCGGTGATGATAAACGAGTTGGTGAAATAGGTGGTGAAGTCGACAAAGCCCAAGCCTCGCCAACCAGTTGAGAAATTGTCCAGTGTGAAATGTTCGCCTGGCCAGAGCCCCGGTGAAACAAAGATCGATTCCGGCGCCCGAAACGCTGATGCGGTCAGCCACAGCAGCGGATAGATCATGATGAAGCTGGTACCGAGCAGTCCGGTATGGGCAATCATCGCCCGGATATTGTTGGGCAGCCGGTGAACCCTGCTCTTGCTGGGAGAACCGCGAGACACCGTTTCGGCAATCCGAGCCTGCGCCGGACCCGGGCCGTTCATTGTTCATCTCCATAGTGAACCCAATAGCGCGCGCTAAGGAAGAACAGAGCCGTGATGGCCGCGATCATGAGGAGCAGCACCCATGCCATTGCCGAGGCATATCCGAGCTGCAGTTGCGTGAAGGCGCGCTGGTAGAGCAAAAGCGTATAAAACAGCGTTGATCCGGCAGGCCCGCCCGTGCCGTCGCTGACCACGTACACCTGCGTGAAGGCCTGGAACCCTCCGATCATGCTGAGAACGCCGTTGAAGAAGACCAGGGGGGACAGCGACGGAAGGGTGATATGCCAGAACTGCTGCCAGTTCCTGGCGCCATCTATCGTGGCGGCCTCATAGAGCTCGGAAGGAATTTGGCGAAGCCCGGCCAAAAAGATGACCATGGGTGCGCCGAACGTCCAAACGTTCAGAACAATGATCGTTCCGAGTGCTGTTCGAGGGTCACCGATATAACTGAAACCCTCGATACCGAACACTGCCAGGACATGGTTGACCAGGCCGTGTTCGCCAAACACGTAGCGCCAGAGAACCGCGATGGCCACGCTGGTCCCGATCAGGGAAGGCAGGTAGAAGATCGTTCGATAAATGCCGAGCATACTCAGCCCGCGATTGAGCGTTATCGCGACTGCCAGCGCAAACATCAGCAAAATGGGGACGGAGATGAAAACATACTGCGATGTCACCTTCAGCGAGCCCCAAAATGCTCGGTCGGATGTGAACATCCGGATGTAGTTGTCAAACCCAACCCACCTCATTCGATCGAACGAACCGCTGAAATCAGTGAACGACAGGGCAAGGGACGCCAAGATCGGTCCCAGCGTGATCAGGACAAATCCGACGATCCATGGAGCCAGAAACAGGTAACCGATGATACTCTCGCGTGCGCGGGAACTCAGCCGGATACGTCGCGCGTGCGAAGGCATCTTGGTCGTCGGCCGGGGCATCGAAGCGGTCCCTTGGTTAGGTTCAGTTATTGACCTCTTCAAGCGAACGCCGAACCTCCTCAAAGAAAGAGGTCGCTGCCTCTTCAGGCTCCATCTGTTCAAAGCCGACCTGTTCGTAGAGTTTCTTGAACTCTTGGACCATGTGCTGGGTATTGTCCGGCCAGACATCAATGTTGACGCCATAGGTCTCGGCGAAGCCCGTATACATGGTGATCCGATCAATGAGAGTTGATGGAGACGCTGGATCGGCGGCCTGCGCTTCCAGTAGGGTCGCGGTTGGGGTCAACCCTGCCCGCGAACGCATTTCAACGCCTGCATCCTCATCATTGAGCCAAAAGTTGAGAAAGGCGGCGGCGGCATCGACATTGTCACAATTGGCCGAGATCGCCAGCGAGTTGCTGCCTGAGGTCAGTGGGTTGTTGCCGTTCGGCGGTTTGACCTGTCGGACTGTACCGCCTTCAGCAGCATCCAGTGTTGCCTGCAAGTCCGAAGCGGTTACATCGCCATCGGTTCGGGAAAGCGTAATCCCTTGCGCCATGAAGGACTGAACGGCTTGGCCTGATTCTTCAGCGCTCATGGGCATAGACGGCGTCAGGCCCTCCTCACGCGCTCGATCCCACAGTTTGAACCAATCGGCCAGTGTCTCAGCGCTGAAACCAGGCTCACTGCCCTCGAATAGGTCTTCGCCACGGCTTTGGGCGTATTGCTGGAACTGAAGAATCTCGCCGCCAAGCTGCGTTAATGGATAGACATCATCATCCAGTTTCTGGCGTGCCTGGGCGGCCCATTCGACGTAACGCTCGTAGGTCCAATCATTGGCCGGCTCCTCAACGCCGGTTGGCTCCAGCTTTGGCCAGTTGTATTGGAACGTCTCGAACCAAAGGCCAACCGGAAGCACATAAAGGTTGCCGTCCGCGCTCCGGTGACCCTCGACCACATCTTCGGGAATGGCTGAAACATCGATCTTGCCTTCTTCGATCAATGGATCGAGCGCCAGCAGAGCACCCAGATTTTCATACCGTGTCTGGTATCGTGTTTGCATCATTGGCACGCAGGGCAGCCGGCCGGCTGCGGCCTGTATCGTCACACGGTCCCAATGATTGAAAAAATCGGTGGGCTGGGGCAAAATTTTGGCCTCGGGATAAGCAGCCTCATAGGCCGTCACAACGCCCATGACAGCCTCGTTGCGCCTTTGCGATCCCCACCAGGCGAAAGACACCTCTCCACTGATCCCGTCTTGCGCCCAGGCCGAGCGACCAAGACCAGCACTGGCACCACAGACAATCGCCAGAACCGCCACGCCGGCCCCGAGTGATTTCATAGCTGGTAGCTGCATACGATTTCCTCCCAAAAACCCGACATTGCGCTTTGGCTCCGGGCGCGCTCACACAAGACAGTCCGGCTGCGCGCCGGTCAAAAGCCAATATGGCGATAGTGGCCTGCCACAACGGCCCACCCACCCGTGGCGTTGAGAGCTCTCGCTTGATCAACGACCTTCCCATCGCCAACACCCAACAACAGTGACCTTAGGCCGTTGCCGTCGATCCAGCGGGTAGAAGCTCGTTCACATTCAACGGGTTCGGGGCAGCGAAGTGGCAGGCCACCTGATGATCTTTGCCAATCGCGCGCAGTTCAGGCACCTCATTGCGGCACCGGTCCACTGCCATAGGGCAGCGGGGGTGGAACCGGCAGCCGGACGGGGTTTTGGCCGGCGAAGGCGGATCACCGGGGAGCACCACTCTTTGCCGTTTGCGGCGCGGATGCGAGGAAGGAACCGCCGAGAGCAACGCTTGCGAATAGGGATGGTGGGGGGCGCTGAAAAAGGTCTCCTTGGGCGCGGTTTCCATGATCCGGCCCAGATACATCACCGCCACCCGGTCCGCGATATGCTTCACCGTCGCCATGTCATGGGAGATGAACAGATAGGCCGTGCCCACTGTTTCCTGCAGATCCTGAAGCAGGTTGATCACCTGTGAGCGCACCGAGACATCCAGCGCTGAAACAGGCTCATCGGCAACGATGAGATGCGGCTCCACTGAGAAGGCACGAATAATGCCCAGCCGCTGGCGCTGACCACCGGAGAATTGACGCGGCCACTGGTCCACATGTCTCGCCGACAGGCCCACCTTTTCCATCAATTCGCCGGCTTTCGCCTTGCGCTTGGCGCCGAAGCCCACAAGGCCGTGCACAAACATTGGTTCGGTGATGGAAGCACCGGCTGTAACACGCGGGTCTAGTGAGGAGTAAGGGTCCTGAAAGACGAATTGGAGCCTTCTGCGGATGGACTTCAGCTTCCATTGCGGCAGCTTGGTGATGTCGCGGCCCTCAAAAGCGATTGTGCCGGCCGTGGGCGCAGTCAGCCGCAATGCCAGACGCGCGACGGTCGACTTGCCGCATCCAGATTCGCCCACCAGCGCGAGTGTCTCCCGCTTGCGCACTTCGAGATCGACACCGTCAACGGCGTGGATCTTGCCACCAAACACCTTTTGCAAACGTTCGAGCTTCAGAATCGGCTCTTCTGTCACGACACATCCCTCGCCCAGCACGCCACCCGTCGGCCCGCGCCGACGCATTTCTCCTCAGGAGCCTCCTTGCTGCAAATCTCCAGCCGATCGGGGCAGCGTGGATGAAATGTGCAGCCGGATGGCAGCTCCGTCACATGTGGGACCGCCCCGGAAATGGTCGCAAGGCGCCGCGCGACCGGCATGTCGATATCCGGGGTGGAACGCAGCAGACCCTTGCTGTAGGGGTGCAGCGGTTCGTCGAAAAGCTTGTCCACTGGGGACTCCTCAACCACTCGACCGCCATACATGACCGCTACTCGGTCGGCCATTTCGGCAATGACACCAAGGTCATGGGTGATTATCAGGATCGAAAGGCCCAGTTCTCTTCGAAGCCCATTGAGCAGTTCGATGATCTGGGCCTGGATCGTCGTGTCCAGCGCCGTCGTCGGCTCATCCGCGATCAGCAGTTTGGGGTCGCAGGCAAGGGCCATTGCGATCATGGTGCGCTGCCGCATACCGCCAGACATTTCATGCGGAAAATTGTCGACGCGGGCGTGCGGATCCGGAATGCCAACCAGATCCAGTTGCTCGATCGCCCGCGTCCGCGCCGCCTTACGCGACAGGCCCAGATGGCGACGCAGGGGGGCAGCGATCTGCTCACCGACATGCATGACGGGATTAAGCGCCGTCATCGGTTCCTGGAAAATCATGGAAAGGTCATTGCCGCGCAGCTGCTCCAACTCCCGCTCACTCTTCTGCAGCAGATCTTGTCCGGCAAACATCACCCGGCCAGCGACGACTTGGGACTGTGTGGGCAGCAATCCCATCGTGGTGAAGGCGGTCAGGCTCTTGCCCGAACCGGATTCGCCCACCAGCCCCAGGCACTCACCGGGGCCGATTGAAATGTCGACGCCACGCAGCGCTTCAATCGCATCCTCACCGGTCCCGAAAGCCAGACGGAGCCCTTCAACAGAAAGCAAAGGCGCAGTCATTGGTTGCGTCTTTCAGGATCAAGCCAGTCGCGCAGCGCATCACCCAACACGTTGAAGGAGAGCACGGTCAGCGTGATGGCCAAGCCCGCAAACAAAGCCGGTAGGGGTGAACCAAAAATGTCCGACACGCCCTCACGGACAATGTTGCCCCAGGAAGGCATCGGCGGCTGCGCGCCAAGCCCGATGAAGCTCAACGTTGCTTCAAGGCGGATCGCGGTGCCAACCCAAATGGTTGTCATCACGATCAGCGGGCCGGAAATGTTCGGCAGCACGTGGCGCAGGATGGTGCCCGTCGTGTTTCGTCCCATCGCAATCGCCGCATCCACATACGCCTCCTGACGAACCGCCAAAGTCGATCCTCGCGACAATCGAATGAAGGAAGGCACCAGCGCAAAGGCGATCGCTACCGCAAGGTTCTGCAGCCCCGGCCCCAACAGCGCCACGATCAGCACGCCGAGCAGCAAGGGGTCAAAGGACATCATCATATCGGTGACACGGGTGATCACCCGCTCCACCCAACCGCCAAAATAGGCAGCAGTCGTTCCCATGCTGATGCCGATCACCGCGGCGATGAGCGGTGAAGCAATGCCGATAATCATGGACAGCCGGGCTCCCTCGATGATGCGCGACAGCACATCGCGCCCCAGCGTGTCGGTGCCCAGCCAATACTCCGCGCTGGGCCCGGCCGAGCGGTTCAGAAAATCCTGCGCCAACGGATCATGAGGCTGAATAACGTCGGCGAAGACGACAACACAGGCCAACGCACCCAGAAAGACGAGGGAAAAGCGGATGAAGAAACGGTCAAGCATCAGCCAGCCCTCACGCGTGGGTCAATCACCGCGTAGAGCAGGTCCGTGACGAAGTTCACGAAAACAACAAGCAGCGAGAGAATGACGATACCGCCCTGAATGAGCGTGTAATCCCGCGAGGACACCGCGCCGACCAGCAGTTGCCCGACACCAGGCCGGTTGAAGACGAGTTCAAGCGCAATCGTGCCGCCAAGCGTGGCCACGATGGACAGCGACAAATGGGTGGTGATCGGGATCATCGCATTGCGCAGGATATGGCGCCAGATGATGTCGCGGCCAGGCAGGCCGAGAGCACGCGCTGTGCGCACATAGTCCTTGCTGGCCACATCCAGAACCGCAGTTCGCGTCAGGCGGACAAAGGCAAAGCCCTTGAGCATTCCCAACGCCATCGCCGGCATTGCGAGGTGGTGCAGGTCAAAGGGAGAGTCTCCGCCCCCAAGCAGCGGAAACCAGCCCAGACTGAGGCCGAAGAAAAGGAGGAAAACAACACCGACATAAAAGTCCGGCAACGCCGAGCCGAACAGGGCGACAATGCGTGTAGTGTGGTCTGTCGCTTGTCCGGCCCGCATCGCCGAGACAACGCCCAGCGGCAACCCTATCGCGATACCGATGATCGTGGAAGCGAGGGTCAACATCAGCGTGTAAGGCAGATTGTACGCCATCAACTCGCCAACGGAGGCGCGGTTGATGAGCGATGTTCCGAGATCGAAGTGCAGCAGGTCCCAGAGGAAGTTGCCATACTGAACGAGCAACGGCTGATCGAGACCCAGCGATCGCCGGACATTGGCGATGACTTCTTCGCCCGCAAGATCACCCAGCATTGCAACGACAGGGTCACCGGGCAACAATCGCATCGCAAAGAACACGAAGGTGAAGACAAGAAATGCCGTTAGAAGGGCATCGCCGGTGCGTTTGAATACAAAACCCAGCATTGGCGTTCCGGTCCGCGATACCCCGGATCGCCCACAAGCGATCCGGGAACTGTTATTGTTGAGCGCTGGTCAGTTTTCGACGCGCCGAGCCGTGGCAAACTCATGCTGGCCAAAACCGCCAACGGGTTCGTAGCCAAGGTCGATTTCCCCCTGCACTACCGAAACCAGGCGCGCGGTTTGCTTGGGAATAACCGGTACATCGCGCAGGATCTGGAGCTGAGCTTCGTAAAGCAGCTCCAACTGTTTCTGTGTATCGGTTTCTGAAACAGCCGCTTCGACCAACTCGTCCACGCTACCGCCGACATCACCATAGTGGGAGAAGTTGCGCAATGCAGACGGTTTGCCAACCGCAGCCGCCGAGTGGAGGAACTCGTTGATCACCGCTGGCGCCGACGGCGCGATGCCGGTCGAAAGCTCGACAATTGTCCCTCTGTCCTCTCTGAGGTTGGCATGATAGGTCGCATGGTCGCTGACCTGGAGATTGATCTCCACGCCGATCGCGCGGACCATGTCCTGCACCATCAGCATGTTGGTAAGATAGTCGTCACGCTCGCTGATGATCGCATCGATCGAAAACCCATCCGGAAAACCTGCCTCGGCAAGCAGCTCCCTTGCCTTTTCGGGGTTGTACTCATAACGCAGATCTTCTGGCACCATATCTAACGGGATCGCGCCGTAAAATGACTGCGGAACGATCGTTTCCAGCGGACCGCTGATCTCGCCGAACACCTTGGCCCAGGCGCTCCGATCGATACCGTAGGCCAACGCCTTTCGAACACGAACATCATCGAGTGGTGGCACCGTCATGTTGAGATGAAGGAACTGAAGGCTGCCAGGCGAAAGCGCAATCAGCTGGGCATCCGGCACGGCTTTGGTCACCTGATCAACCCATTCCGGCGTCCGCTGTCCGCTGGTCAGATCCAACTCGCCACCGATGAATGCGATCGTCGCTGCGTTGTTGTCGGGAATATAGTGGAAGTGGAGTTCTTCCATGGGCGGGCGACCGAGGAAGTAGTCCTCATGGGCCTTCAACGTGATGCCTTCCTGCGGCTGGTATTCGACCATTTCAAACGGCCCGCTGCCGACCGGGTTGGTGTCGAAATCCTCTCCCAGCTCTTCCACCGCCGCCTTGGGCACGATGAAACGACCGAAGCCTGGCGTCAAAGCCTGAGCATGGAAAAATGCGTTGCCTTGTTTGAGGTTGAACCGAACCGTCAGCGGATCAATGACCTCGATCGTATCGATGTCCTTGAAGCTTGCGCCGTGCACACCGCCCAGATCCGGATCAAGTTGGCGCTCATAGGAGAACTTCACGTCCTCGGCGCTGACTTCGCCATAGCCCTTTTGCCATTTCACACCCGGGCGGAGGTAAAACGTCCAAGTCTTCTTGTCGTCGGAAATCTCCCAGCGCTCGGCAAGTTGAGGCTGCAGCTGGTCCAACGCCATGTTCAGCGTGCCACGCGGTGGCGCCACGAGCGAGTTGAAAATCTGCAGCGCGACAAACTCATCATCGCCGGTCTTTGTCTTTGCCGGATCCAGCGAGCCAATGTCGCGTCCGCCCAACCTGACATCGAGAATTTCGTCGGCCAAAGCGGGAGTCCCCGACATGATCAGGGCTACCGCTGCGGCTTTCAAGATACGACTGCCGTAGTGAAGCATTGCACTTCCTCCTCTTATGATCACTGGACAACGACGTGCTCGACGAGGTTCGCCCGCACGTGCTCCCAGTTGTAAGCAACACCGAGGCCAGGTCCGTTTGGCACGGCGAAGCAGCCGTCATCACCGACGGCATCCAAAGCGTCCGAATAGTCGCACGCATATATCGAAGTGAGCGGCCCGCCTCTTGATGGTCCGACAAGGCCGAGTTCATAGAAATTCGTGTTGCGGATCGCCGCCATGCAGTGGCGATGGGCCGGACCGGCCCCATGCAACTCCACATCGAGGCCGAACGCTTCGGCCAATGCGGCAAGTTTCATCGTGCCGGTTATTCCGATGTCCAGATCCGGATCAGCGCGGACGAAATCGGTGCCATCAGCCGCTACAAGGTTGGCCATGGCCTCAACGCCGCGCACATGCTCGCCGAGCAGGATCGGTGTTTTGATCATCTGGCGGAGGCGACGATGCGCATGGGCCGACAGCCCGCCGTCTGAATAAGGGTCTTCAAACCAGAAAAAGCCGGCCTCGTCGCACGCTCGACCCACGAGCAAAGCATCACCGAACGTTTTCAAATGGCAGGCGCTATCATGCATCAGCGCCATCTTGCCGCCCACGCGCCGACCAAGTTCGCCGATGGCCGCGATATCGCGCTGCGTATCGCCATCGGTCCAGCCATGCATCTTGAACCCGCGATAACCAAGCTCCAGACATTCCTCGGCAAAGTCCGCGAACTGGTCAGGCGTGGAAAGACCGCCCTCCTCGCCGCCAAACCATGTACTGGCATAGGCCGGCAGCCGGCTTTCAACGTCACCCCCGAGCAACTTGACCACCGGAACGCCTGCGCTTTTGCCGGCAAGGTCCCAAAGAGCATTGTCAAACGCACAAGCACCGATCCGGTCTTCTTTGCGCAGATCGCGTCGCGAAAGCTCGTAGATTTGCTCCCGTCCAAATGCGTTCATCCCCAGCATCCGCTCAGCAAGAAAACGCGCCTGCATCCAGATGTTGGAGCGGCCGCCAATATACTCGCCGTGCCGTCCGTCCCGGGTCGTTATGGTGACACCGAACCGAAGTTGCCGGCTGGCGGCGTCGGGCATGTCAATGCCACCAGGACTGGCCTCAAACGAGACGTCGCGAATGTCCTGATGAAACAGGAACAATTCGACCTTCGAAATAGCGGCGCCCTTCCGGCGATGGCGCACACGGTGGTTTGTCGCTTCAAGGAGATCAGCCATTCACAGCTCTATTCAACAATGACCGTATCGACCGCAGAGGCCCTGATCCGGTCCCAGTCGTAGGTCACGCCAAGACCGGGACCGTCTGGAACCGGGAACGTGCCGTCAGGTCCAACGGCATCGAGTTCATCGGAGTAACCGCAGGCATATACAGGCGCGTTGAAGCTGCCTCTGGACGGCCCGACCATCGACAGTTCGTAGAAATTCGTGTTGCGGATCGCCGCCATACAGTGGCGATGAGCGGGCCCTGGAGCATGCAGCTCAACGTCGAGCCCCATGACTTCGGCAAAACGGGCCAGTTTCATCGTGCCCGTGATACCCATGTCAAAGTCAGGATCGGCCCGAACAAAATCCGTACCGTCCGACAGCACCAGATTGGCGTGCAGCTCCAGACCGCGCAGATGCTCACCGATCACAAGCGGTGTTTTGATCATCTCGCGCAGGCGCCTGTGGGCGTGTGCAGACAGGCCGCCATCAGAATAGGGATCTTCGTACCAGAAGAAGCCGGCATCATCGCAGGCTCTGCCCACCGCCAGCGCGTCGGCAAAGGTGCGAAACGAGCAGGCGCTGTCGTGCATCAGCGCCATTTTCTTACCGACCCGGTCGCCGAGCATTCGGATCGCCGCAATATCCTGCTGGGTGCCGCCGTCGGTCCAACCATGCATCTTGAAAGCGCGGTATCCCAACTCAAAACACTCTTCAGCAAACTCGGCATAGGCTTCCGGCGAGGCCAGTCCCCCGCCCTGGCCGCCGAACCATGTGCTTGCGTAAGCTTTCACTTTTGTCTTGGAGCCGCCCAGCATCTCGGCCACCGACAGCCCAAAGGCACGACCTGCCAAGTCCCACAAGGCACAGTCTATTACGCCTGCACCCATCCGATCTTCTTTGCGCAGCCGCCGGCGCAGACGTTCATAGGCGCTTTCTCGTGCGAAAGCGTCCTGACCCAACAGAGCCCTTGCGCACTGAACCGATTGTGCGTGTGAGTTGGCCTGCCCACCAACATAGGAGCCCGTTGCTCCGCCCTCTGTCCAGATCTGAACAGCCAGACGCAGTCGTTCGGAGGTTGCGCCGCGAAGATCGACACCGCCATACGCAACGTTTTCCATCGAGTAGGAAAACAGCGTGACTTCGACTTTTTTGATGCGATCCGCCTTTCCGGAGACGGCTTTCTCCGGTCGAGCCATGACTGCCTGATGGCCCATGGCTGCGCTCCTCCCTGAAGCAGATTTTTCTCAGATTTTATAAAATAATGAAAGACGCGCGATGTCAACAAAAATCCTATAGGATCGGATTCTTCGAGACCTTTCCGCAATGCGCGGGAAGCGACGTCGTTCAAGAAGCTGTAAGGTCGATCAGGTCTGTGACGGAATTTCGGATGTGACTTGTGGCAATGGCGGCCGCCAGATCAGCATCGCGATTTCGGCAAGCCCTCAAAATAGCATGATGCTCGTAAATGATCTGCTCGAGCCGATCAGCTTTGTAACCAAAGCGCCGCCGCATGGTTCCAATGACCGCATCGTGCTGCCGCATCAGGCGTATCGCTTCACGGTTGGGATCAACGCGATAGATTCGGTGGTGAAACCTGTCATTGCCGGCAAGCATCCTGCTGCGGTCGCCCTGCGAGATGGCTTCCTCAAATTGCTCTTGTATCTCAAAGAGGTCTGAAAAGTCGGCTTCAGTCAGTGATGGTAGGCTGCGAACCAGAAGCGCAGGCTCAAGGAGAATACGGATATCAAATATATCTTTTATAAAATCAGAGGTGATTTCGCGAACGCGGGCGCCACGGTTGGGTTCGATAACAACGAGGCCTTCGACCTGAAGCTGGTTCAACGCTTCGCGGATGGGGGGCATCGAGACACCGTAGCGCTCGCAAAGTCCAGCCAAGACGAGACGCTCGTCGCCCTTGAAAAGACCGTCGACGATGTCGCTACGAAGTTGATCCCTGATGCGGGTATAATGCGGGAGCGCCCCAGGACCGGTGGATTTGACAGGCTTATCCATGACCTTTCCGAGGATGGGCGGCACGTCATTACGCTACCGCAGCCCGCCTGACATGCCAAGACAGGCACGATCAGTAAGACCTGATCGCTTTGGAAGCCGTGTTGCTACCAACTCGCCGCAATGTACTTCACTTCGCAAAACTCCCGTATGCCGTGGTGCGAACCCTCACGGCCGAGACCGCTCTGCTTTGACCCACCAAAAGGCGCGGCCGGATCGGAAACCAGTCCCCGGTTCAGCGCCACCATGCCGCTTTCCATTTTTTCTGAAACGCGAAGACCTCTGGCAAAGTCGCCGGTATAGATATAGGAAATCAATCCATACTCGGTGTCGTTTGCCATCTCGATGGCTTCTTCTTCGGTCGTAAACGTCGCAATCGGAGCGACAGGACCAAAAATCTCGACCGAGCCGATTTCGGCATCTTTGGCCACATCGGTGAGAACAGTTGGCGGGAAGTAGAAGCCTTGTCCGTCAGCGGCACGCCCCCCAGTCAACACACGTGCTCCACGCTGAACAGCGTCCGCGACAAGCTCTCCCATCCGTTCAACCGCTTCGGCATTGATCAATGGGCCGCAGTCGCTCTGCGCATCATATCCCGGTCCGACTTTCAACGCGGACATGTGCTCGGACAGGGCTTTTGAGAAGTGTTCGGCAACGTAAGAATGCACGATGAAACGGTTGGCGGCCGTGCATGCCTCTCCCCCATTGCGCATCTTCGCGATCATGGCACCTTCGACGGCGGCATCGATATCGGCGTCCTCAAACACCACAAACGGGGCATTGCCACCCAGTTCCATCGAGCAGGACACAACGCAATCTGCCGCTTCCCGCAGCAACAGCCTTCCGACTTCGGTGGAGCCGGTGAACGACAGTTTTCGAATCCGCGGATCATGAAGCATCGCGCTGACGGTCTTTCCTGCCCTTGCCGTCGTCAGCACATTGATCACTCCAGAGGGCACGCCGGCCTCCGTACAGATGTCGGCGAGCGCATAGGCAGTGAGCGGCGTTTCGGTCGCGGGCTTCAGAACACATGTGCAACCAGCCGCAAGCGCCGGCGCAATCTTCCTGGTCGCCATGGCAGCCGGAAAATTCCACGGCGTGATCAGTAGCGATACCCCGATGGGCTGATGGATCACGATGATCCGGTTCGACCCAGAAGGTGCGGTGTTGAGTTCACCATTGAGCCGAACCGCCTCTTCGGCGAACCAGCGGAAGAATTCGGCTGCATAGGAGACTTCGCCTTGAGCGTCTTTCAGCGATTTGCCGTTCTCCAAGCTGATCAGATGCGCAAGCTCGGCCTTGCGCTGCATCATGATGTCGAAGCACCGGCGCAGTATCTCCGATTTCTCTCGTGGTGCCGTGGCGGACCAACTGGCCAGAGCGTCCTGCGCAGCGCTGACCGCCTCCAGCGCATCGGAAACGGATGCATCGTCGACGTGCCCGATCTCTCTGCCGGTAGACGGGTCGATCACCGGGATCGGGTATCCCCCTTGTCCTTGGCGCCAGTCACCCGCAATCCACAGCTTGCGGTATTGCGCCCCGGTGTTTTGCTCATGCGCCATGTTCTGATCTGGAGCATTCATTCGGCTCTCTCCTCTATGGCATGTCTTGTTCGGCGGCCTTGAAGGGCATCGCCAACCAATTCCACCATTCCTTTTTCATCCAACGGGCGCGGATTGTTCTTGATCAGTCTTTCAACGCTCAGTGAAAGTCGAACCACTTCCGCCTGGCTGTCCGCGCTGACGCCAAGTTCGGCCAGAGTCTTCGGAATGCCGATGCGATCGAAAAGGTCAGCAACAGCCGCAATTGCAGCGTCAGGGGTGCAACTGCCGGACACCCCCAACGCCCGGCCCACCGCGACATAAGTGTCTCCGCATGCCGGTTGGTTCCAGTTCATCACGTAAGGAAGGAGCGTTGCGACACCAAGTCCGTGCGCGGTGTGCGTCAGTGCTCCAACAGGATACTGGATCGCATGCGCTGCTGCTGTTCCCGCTGCGCCGAAGGCCAACCCGGCCAAGGTTGAGCCCAGCATCACCTGCGTGCGCGCCTCCAGATCGGAACCGTTCTCGACCGCACGCACAAGGTGCCCCCCGATCAACCGGATCGCCTCAAGCGCATGCATATCGCTGAACGTGTTTTTGCCCACGAAGACATGATCGACAGACAAACGGTCATCCGCCGGTCGGCGCAGCGCAGTGAATGCCTCGATCGCGTGTGTGAGGGCGTCAGCGCCCGACGCTGCGGTCAGTCCGGGTGGGCAACTTAATGTCAGTTCAGGGTCACAGATCGCGACGGCGGGGATAAGGTAAGGACTGGATATTCCGACCTTCAATGCCCGTTCAGGGTCATCGACCACAGCAACGGGGGTGACTTCGGACCCGGTCCCGGCCGTCGTCGGAACCGCAATCACGGGATGTATCGGCCCGGGAACCTTGTACTCCCCGTAATAGTCTGACGGGCTGCCCCCGTGTTGTGCAAGAAGGGCAGTGCATTTGGCAGCATCCAGACAACTGCCGCCGCCAATTCCCACGACAACATCCACTGCCTTACCAGCCTTTGCAGCTTCTTTAACGCAGGCGACCGGAAGTTCCGGCTCGACACCGGCAAACACATCGATTGCAACGCCTTGGGCTAGAATGGCTGAACGCATCTTGCCGAATTCGGGATCAGCGGCCATTCGCTCATCGGTGACAAGAAGTGCAGACCGGCCCAGCGCCGCCACATAGTCAGCCACGGCTTTGCGCTGCCCAACTCCGAAGACCAGATGATCGGGCGCTCGCATCACGCCAATTGCGTCCTTGACGGTCATTTTTTCAACCCTCCGGTCGCGACGCCGTCAAAGCCGCAGATTTCCCGCCACAACTGATCCGGCACCTCTATTCCGTCACGAAGCCGCTGCGCTCGCGCCTCACGACCGCGCTCACCGGGAATGATGACTTCAGCAAAGCCATCCGCCGGCTCCTCCGAACGCAGCGCCTCCAGATAGGCACGAAGGTCTGTGGAAGGTCCGTCGATCAGAATGATGAGGTCGCCCTTGTTGCAAATGCGATCATCATCGAGTGTTCCGACAACCCGTCGCCCCACTGCAGCCCCGGCGAGGCTTGTGACCAGCAGCTCGAACGCCAGCCCCAGCGCGTAGCCCTTGGCGCCACCAAACGGCGCAATCGCACCCGACTTCGCCGCACTGGCGTCCGTTGTGGGATTACCCTCTTTGTCGACGGCCCAACCGATGGGGATCGGTTCTCCTCGATTTGCCCTGTCGTGAATCTCCCCCATCGACACAACGCCGGTAGCGGTATCCATCATGAATATCTCTTCACGGCCAATTGGGAGACCGATGGCGATCGGGTTGGTACCGATCATGGCCCTCCTCCCGCCCCAAGGGTGGACCAGCGCTTCGCTGGTCGACAGGATGATCATCGAATGACCACGGCGCGCGGCGCGCTCGGCGTAATATCCGAGCATTCCGATATGGTTTGAGTTGTTGATGGCAGCGACTGCTATTCCAGTCTGTTTGACACGCTGCTCGAGCGCATCGATCGCGCGCAGCGCCACAACGGGCCCCAGTCCTTTTTGGCCATCGACCGCAAGGAAACCTTCGCTTCTCCAGACATGGTCTCCGGTCGCACCCGGATCTGCGACCTTGTTCGATATGCGGCGCAGGATCCGGGGAAGTCGTAGAATTCCGTGAGAAGAAATGCCCCGCAGTTCAGCTTCAATCAGATGATCGGCCTGATCTCTGGCATGCTCAGGCGGCGCGACAGCGGACAATGCGCGCAGGGCGGTTTGAGCAACCTCGTCAGCCGGAACAAGCATCAGGATTTATCCTATATCCTATCGGATTGTATATCGGAAGCTATTTGTATAGCTTGCATGAAGTCAAGCGAGGATGAGAAAAATTGCCGGAACCCGAGGATCAGAAGCGCAACGGCCCGAAGATCAGACGGCCTGCCAGATTGGCGGATGAAGTCCATGAAAGGCTCTATGCCCAATTGATGTCGCAAAACATCCCGCCTGGAGCGCGGATATCGATCGACAATCTGGTTCGGGAGATGGGGATTTCTCATACGCCCATCCGCGAGGCCTTGTCCCGGCTGGAAGCGCAGGGACTTGTGGTGAAGACCCATCTGATCGGATACAGCGCCGCGAACCAGATCGACCGGGCAAGGCTCGCTCACCTTTATGATCTGCGACTGTTGCTGGAACCATATGCGGCATCAATGGCCGCGACAAACGTTACCAACGACCAGTTTGCCCAGCTCCAGGCACTCGACGCGAGCATGAGAGATGTCGATGCCAGCACTCCCGATGGTTATGGGGCGTTCGCCAGTCTTGACGGGCAGTTTCATGACCTGATCGCTCAGAACTCGGGCAACGAGCTGGTTCATGAAGCCTTGGCGCGTCTCAATACACATGTTCATTTGTTCAGGCTGCACTTCCATGCGCGCGCCACGTCTGAAGCCAACACCGAACATGGACGGCTGCTCGAAGCAATCGCAGCAAGCGATCCGAAAGCTGCCGAAACCGCCATGCGCGAGCACGTTCTTGCATCGCGGCGTCGCTTTGCGGATCAGACTTGATGATTGGCAAACAGCCCGATCAAACCATGGAGACAGTTTCGGCTGCCGCTCAGATACCGCAAGATCAGTATTCATCTGCAGAGAGAGAGAGAGAGAGAGAGAGAGAGACAACATCAGAAAAACGCTTGCGAGACTCCCTTTTCGATATGGCTACAAGCCGCCCGAGAGCAGCGGCATGACAGGCACCTTTGGTGAGCGCGGCGCATTGCACGTGCTCACGGCCCCCTCTCCACCAATGGTTGTGAGCCGGCACGGCCGTGTGACGCACGAAAGCGACCGGGATTCGTTCGCAACCTGCGCTTGAACGCACGGCCAAACGTCGACGTCGAACTGAAACCGGTCTCGGCGGCGATCTCGACAATCGATTTGTCACTGTACATCAGCATGTGCTGCGCAGCGTTCAGCCGAACATCAAGATACTGATTTGATAACGTCTCGTCGCAGTGCCTCCGGCTCAGCAATTGCAATTGCCGCACCGAAACGCCCAGTTGGTCGGCAATCTCCTGAATGCTCAGGGGTTTGCCGACGTTGGCCTCCATGAGTTCCAGCGCCCACCGGATGTGATGGTGTTGGTTTGTTTGTGTCTGTCTCGCCGATGGTACTCCAAGTGTTCCTGGTGGGCGCGCTGGCGGCGAAATGATATCCGCTTCGGCAAAACGGGCCATTTCAACTCCATGGTCGCGCTCGATCACGGTGAGAAAGAGATCGTTGGTCGCCATATCACCGGCGCTTGTCAGCCGGTTTCCGTCGACCGAATAAACGCTGTCGGTCACTCGAACCCGTTTGCATCGATCGACTACAATGGCGCGTTGCGATATGTGAACGGCCGCACGATAACCGTCCAACAAACCAGCCTGTGCCAAGCACAAGACGCCGCCTGCAAGCCCGCACAGGTCTGCCCCACGTTGCGCGTGCAGGTGTAGCCATCGCAGCAGCGAAGCCTGTCTACTCCAGCCGGGCGGCGCAGCTACGACAACCAGATCAAAGTCGATATCGATTTCATCGAATGTCGCCGCAGGTTTGACGATCATACCCTCATCACAGCGAACGGATGCCAACGACGCGGCGACAAAGACCAGGTCATAGACCGGGCTTTGAAAAAAACGATTGACTGCACGCATCGGTTCGCATGCCAGAAGCAGTGCGGTCATCGCCGATCGCGGGCTGACGGCGATGCCGATGCGCTTTTGCTTCGGGCCGCCGTCGGCTCTGCGCACCACCGAGATCGTTTGGCGAGGTTCCATGATCACTGATTGAACCGGTTCGCAACATTGTAGGTCAAGCCGTCAAAAAGGACGCGTCTCGTCAGCCCATCTCCTGTAACCGGTGCGAACCGCAGATAATCGGCTGACCGAGACTGCCACGGTCGCGAATAACGTTGAAAACTGCCTCACGCTGATGGCGGCCGGCTGAGGGCAATTCAATACTGGTGACCGTCGGAACAACCAAATAGACATCAACTGCTCGACACAAAATAGGGCCTGGAAAATCTGCTTTTAAAATCGCTGCGGTACTGGCTCGCCGTCATGTTGAATCGCCTGCGAAAGGCACGCGAGAAGATGGCGGACGAGCTGAAGCCGCTCGCAATCGCGACCCCGGTGATCGACATATCACCATACATCAACATGTAGCGCGCCGCATTCAGCCGGATCGCAAGATAGCGTTCGGACAGGGTTTCGCCGAAGTGCTGCCGGCTGAGGTTTTGCAATTGTCTTACTGAAATGCCGATCTGACCGGCAATACTCGGAACAGCCAGTGGTTCTTCGACATTTTCCTGCATGATGTCGATAGCTTGCCGCAGGTGTGGATTGCAGATCGTCGGATCCCAACTCAGCGGGTTGCTCTGCCGGGTGTCGGCCGGTCGCAACGGGCCGCCCTGCATGTTGTTGGCTGCCGCTTTGGCAACATCTGCGCCGTGATGCCGTTCGATTACAGCAAGGAAGAGATCCTTGCACGCCATGTGGCCACCACAACTGAACCGGTTTCTGTCAATGACATAAACGTCGTCGCAAAACTCAACGGACGCAAAGCGATCGGCAACTGCGTCAACCACCTCCCAGTGAACCGCAGCGCGATGATCGACCAGCAATCCGGCCTCGGCAACAAGGACCACCCCCATGTCGATGCCGCAGATTTCCGCTCCGTGCAGGGCTTGCCGCCTGAGGAAGCGCAGCAAAGACCTTTTATAGTCTTCTGATTGGTCGTAGGCCGAGACAACCACCACCAAATCAAACATGAGATCATCATCGAAGCTGACGGTCGGCTCAACAACGATGCCGATGCCGGTGGGGACTGGTTCGGACAGCGGGCCAACCATCACGATGTCATAGTAGACACCGCCGCGAACCGAATTGACGGCACGCATCGGGGCGCAAGCGATCAACGCCGACGACAGCGACATTCCCGCCGACAAACAAATCGCCACACGTCGCGCACGCAGCGGGGAACTGGCTGCATCGGTGCTCTCGATACGTCCACTGACGGGAATGGCGGCAGGCCGCACTGTGCTGAGGTCAGGCATGACAAGAGCTTTCGCAACCAGACGGTTTTATTGCATCTAGTGCAAAATCGCCAACCGGGTTTCGGTGACACTCACTTGCGAACGAGCAGACATCCGAAGGGCTGGCGGCCGCGCTGACCTGATCCAAAAGGAAGTGAGGCATGTCAGAGACGCAAGCGGTATTCCAGAACCGGACCCCGCCAAAACCGATGCCGCACGATCTCGCACTGCGCAGCCGGGCGGCGAGAGTCATTCCAGGCGGCATGTGGGGCCACATGAGCGCCAAGCGCTTGCCACCGGCTTTTCCTCAGTTCTTCAAATCGGCGGAAGGAACGCGCCTGACCGATGTAGACGGCAACACCTATATCGACTTCATGTGTGCTTACGGCCCCATGATACTCGGCTACAATGATCCAGACGTCGAATCTGCGGTGAACGCACAACAAGTCAGAATGGGCATAGCCAACGGTCCCGGCGAGGCCATGGTCGATCTGGCCGAACTGATGGTTGAAATGATCCCGGCAGCTGACTGGGCCATGTTTGCCAAGAACGGAACTGATGCGACGACCGCCTGCGTGTCGATCGCGCGGGCCGCGACCAAGAAACGCAAAATCCTTGTCGCAACTGGTGCTTATCACGGTGCCGTTCCTTGGTGCACGCCCTGGCCGGGCGGTGTTGTCGCAGAGGACCGGGCCCATCTCATCTGTTACGCTTACAACGATGTTGCCTCACTGGAAGCAGCGGCAGAGGAAGCCGGGAACGATTTGGCCGGTATCATCGCGAGCGCGTTTCGACATGATGCGCGCGTCGATCAGGAGATGCCGACCAGCCAGTTTGCAGGCGCCGTCCGTGCCATGGCGGACCGCAACAACGCGGTCCTCATTCTCGACGATGTCCGCGCCGGCTTTCGCCTGAATCTTGGTGGCAGCTGGGAACCGCTTGGCGTGCAGCCAGACTTGTCTGCGTGGAGCAAAGCGCTCGGCAACGGCCACCCGATTGCCGCGATAACAGGCAGGGAATGGCTGCGCGAAGCGGTACAAAACGTGTATGTCACAGGATCGTTTTGGTATGCAGCGGCGCCAATGGTGGCCGCCATGACAACGCTGCAAAAGCTGCGACGGCTCGATGCGGTAACCCACATGGCCCGGCTTGGCCAAAAGCTGCGTGACGGCATCGCTGATCAGGCAGCAACACACGGGATCGGCATTCGCCAGACTGGCCCGGCCCAGATGCCGCTCGTCCTGTTCGACAACGATGATGAGTTGGAAAAAGGCTACCTCTTCACGACGACGGCACTTGAGCACGGCGTTTATCTTCATCCCTGGCACAACATGTTCCTGTCGGCAGCGCACAACACTGAGGATATTGATCGTGCCCTCGAAGGAACGAACGCAGGTTTCAAAGCTGTCGCGGACGTTTGTGGATGAGTGACCGCAGTGAACGATCAGGCGACTGGGGCCCGGACACTGCCCTGACGACCGGCATCATAGCTGACGATCTAACTGGCGGCGTTCTTGTCGCAGCCTCGCTGATCGATCAGGGTATCCCCTGCCCTGTTGTCACCGAGCCCGCAGGTGTCGATGATCATTGCAATGCCGCCGCCTGCGTTGTTGCCGGTCAATTTCGCCTCAAACCCGCGCAAGAGGCCGTTCGATGGTTTGACGAAGCCCAGAAAGCGCTCTCCGAGAAGGGCGCAAAGCACATCATCTACAAATATTGCGCAACATTCGATTCAACCGACAACGGCAACATCGGTCCGTGTGCGGACGCTCTGATGCGGCACACCGCAGCCGACCGTTTGGGCTTTTGCCCGGCATTTCCGCCGCGTGGCGTGACGATCTATCAAGGCCACATTTTTCTTGGGTCGGAACTTTTGTGCAATTCCAGCAAGCGGTTTGACCCAATCACGCCGATGCCGGATCCTGATCTCGTCGCGGTACTGCAGCGGCAGACCGAACAAAAGGTCGCGCTCGTTTCCCATCACATCCTTACACAAGGGGTCGAGAAGACTCGCTGCTTCATCGACCAAGCGCACAGGCAGGGCGCGACCTGCTTCTTCTTCGATGCCATCGATGAAAACGATGTTGCCACATGCGCCGACGTCACACGGGGATGGCCGGCCATGACCGGCGGCGACACGCTGCTGGCCACCTTGCCGGCGCTGCAGACAGGCGAGCGTCGGGCAGTGGCAGACCTGCCATCGTTGCCGCCTGGAAATACCGCGATAATTGCCGGCAGTTGCGCGGGTGCAACGTTGCGGCAGCTCGAGCGGTTTGAGGAAAGGCACCCCGTCATGCGCCTCAAATTGAACGACGCGGCCGATGATTTCAGTGCGGTTCTAGAAAGTGCGGTTACCTGGGCAAGGGAAGAGCTGTCGCAAGGCCCGATTGCGGTGAGCATCGCTGACCAACCGGAAAGCGTGGAGCGGATCCAATCCCGGTTTGGCGTGGACAATGCCAGAATGCTGGGCGAACGTTTGTGCAGTGAACTGGCTGCGCAATTGCTGAAACTCGACGTGAACCGTTTCATCGTCGCTGGAGGAGAAACATCCGGCGCAGTGGCCAAGACGCTCGGATTGTTGGCAATGAGTGTTTATCCGCACCCCGATGTTCCTGGCGGCCTGTGTGTCAGTGAACCGGATCAGCGGCTTTGCTGCTATTTCAAGGCTGGCAAGATGGGCGACGAGACCATATTCCACGATCTTGTCAGGATGTTCAGGCGGACAAGCGATGACAGCTGAAAACGAACCGCTTGTCCGCCAGCAACTCACGCGCAGCTACCGGTATCTGCATGAACACGGACTAACGCAACAAGCTTCCGGCAACATCAGCGCCCGGTGCGGTGATCTTATCCTGATTTCGCCAAGCGGGGCCGCAGGGCCGCACGTCGAGCCGGAAGCTTTTGTTTGTACCGACAGGAATGGCAGGGCAGTTGGCGGTGGGCGGCCGTCCAGCGAACTGTTCATGCATTTGGCCATCTATCAGGCCAAACCCGAATCCATGGCCGTGGTGCACACCCATTCAAGTGCATGTGTCGCCCTTGCGAGTTGCCGCAAACCAATACCGGGCTTCCATTATCTGATCGGTTCCTTTGGCGGGATAGACATTCCATGTGCGGACTATGCGGTCTTTGGCAGCCCCACTTTGGCCCAGAACGTCGTCGGGGCGTTGACCAATCGTCAGGCCTGCCTGCTCGCCAACCACGGTGCAATTGCCTGGGGCTGTTCCCTGGACACGGCGATCCTGTTTGCCCATCGCGTTGAAATACTCGCCTACCAATATCTTCTTGCCCGGCAGGCCGGCGAACCGGTGTTGCTAACACCAGCCGAATTCGAGGAATACCGGGATCAGGCGCGGAAACTGCACTATGATTGAGCCCGTGTTCCGTTTCCTCGCCAAGACTGACCTGGTTTGGTCTTGCCTGACCTTTCGCCGTGGTTAGGGCCGGTTTGATCTTGAATCTTCCGGTTGTGTGATTGCCCTGAGCGGCAGCGCTGAGACCGCAAGGGTCTCTGGCGCTGACGCGGCGTTGTTGGTCAGTTTTTCCATCGGGGTTTGATAGGCGGCTGCAGCCCGGCATTGATCTGGGAAAGCACGGCCGCTGACCGTTCGCGCGTCCGGCAAGTCCGGCCAGACAGTGCGCAGAACCTTTAATCTTGAAGTAACCACGCCTCGAGCGCGGATAGAACCGAATGGTCGGCGCCAACGTTACATAGTCGAGATCACAGCAAGGAGCCCCGTCCGTGAGCGAGACTGCAGCAGCATTGCACTACCAGAACCGATCCCATGTCCGGAAGCATGAGCGTTTTCCGGTCAAGGCGCCGGCGCGGGCCCTGTTCACCCACGAGTCCACCCTGCGCGGACTGGACGGCCCGGAAGTGATGGTTCTGGACATCTCGCAGGGCGGTATTGCGATCGAAGCTGCGCCCAGCGATACCATACCGGAGTGGTTTTATGTCGAATTTTCGGACATCGGCGAACGATTGACCTGTTATGTCGCCGGCCGTTCGCCCGGCCGGGTCCACGCCCAGTTTCCGCGCGATATCAGCGCCGACACAGTGCGCAACATCGCCGACCATGCCCGCAACACGCACATGAACGCTGCGCTCGACTGGCTGGACAGTCATTAAGGCGGCACGTTCGCCACCCCAAAGCTGTCCCTTTCATCATGTCGGCTTTGAAACCGCGTTCTAGGACATCGCGGCGCTGACCGTCTTGCCGCCGAGTTGCTGGTCCATCAGCAGCGCCGTGAAGGCATCGGCGGGAACCGGCTTGCTGAAATGGTAGCCCTGTGCCCGGTGGCAGCCAATTGCCTGCAAAAAGGCGGCCGACTTGGCCGTTTCGATACCCTCGGCGCACACCGTCAGATCCAGTGCGCGGGCCAGCGGCACCAGCGCCTTGACGACCGTGCGGGCATCCTCGTCCCGGTCAATGTCGACGATCAGCGAGCGGTCAAACTTCATTTCGCTGAGCGGCAGCCGGTAGATTTCCACGAGCGACGAGTATCCCGCGCCGAAATCGTCAAGCGAAACGGCAATGCCCTTGAGCCGCAGCCGGGTCAGGATGTCGGTCGCAAGGCCGATATCGGCCATGGCGGCCTGCTCGGTGATTTCGATGATCAGAAGAGACGGTGAAACACCGGCGTCCGCAAGAAGATCGGCGATGTGGTCGGGCAACGACAGGTCGGTGAGCTGGTTGGGCGACAGGTTGACCGAGACGGGCACCGCGATACCGGCATCCAACCATTGCCGCAGATGCGCGATCGTACGCGTCAGAACGCACTGGGTCAGTGCGCCAATCAGGCCGTTTTCTTCGGCCAGCGGAATGAATGCGTCCGGCGGCACCAGACCACGCTGGGGGTGGTTCCAGCGCACCAGCGCTTCGGCGCCGATGATCGGAAAATCCATGCCGGACAGGAGATCGACCTTGGGTTGGAAGAACGGTTCGAGCTGACCATTTTCGATCGCATCTGCCAGCTCGACAACGGTGACCGGTTCGAGCGGCGGGCGGGCCGGATGGGCGTCGCGGACCTGTTGTTCCGCAACCACGGAACGACATGTCGTCAGAGCATTTTCCAGCGCGACAACATCGATCGGTTTTTGCAGCGGCGGATGCATCGTCAGCCCGAGGCTGCGCCCCAACCGTTCCGATGTGGACAGGACGCGCTTGTCCCGGCCGCTCGCCAGGATCACACCCGCCTGACTTGTCCGGTCGGCCATTTCGCGCAGAAGTTCGACCCCGTCGCCGTCGGGCATGGTCAGGTCAAGAAGCACCAAAGTCGGCTGGAAATCGGTCAGCGCGGCGCAAAACTGGTCCCGGTTGCCTGCTTCGGCAGCCTCATAACCGCACTCTTCGGCGACATCGCGGAACAGGTCGCGAATGTCGGCTTCATCATCGACGATCAGGATACGATCTTTGTTGGTCATCATCATCTGCCTCATGCAGCCGTTGGCGTCTGGTCGCCGGCCGCATCCAGCGCCGCCCGGATCTTCTTGGCCAGTTCGGTTCGGTTGTAGGGTTTTGTGACAAGGTTGGTTGCCGCCTTCACATCGCCGTCGCGCAGGACAGCCGCTTCGGCATATCCCGTTGTGAAGACGACCGGCAGGCCGGGCCTGCGTTCGGATACCGCACTTGCCAGTTGCGTGCCGTCCATACCGCCGGCCATGACGATGTCGGTGAACAGCAAATCGATGTCCCGATCACACTCAAGGATCTCCAGCGCCTGACGGCCGTCGCGTGCCTGCCGAAGCGCGTAGCCAAGGTCCTCCAGAAGTGCGACCGCGATGTCGCGAACCTCATCCTGATCCTCGACCACCAAAATGGTCTCGCTGCCCGAGAGTGCATCCTCGGTAGGCTCGTTCAGCCCGTTGCCAAGCACCGGAACGGCTCCATCTTCGCCCACCGGCAGATACATTCGCACCGTCGTGCCGCGGCCGACTTCGCTGTAAATGCGCACATGGCCGCCCGACTGCTTGATGAAGCCGTAAACCATGCTCAAGCCCAGCCCGCTACCCTTGCCTACATCCTTGGTGGTGAAGAAGGGCTCGAAGACGCGTTCGAGCTGGTCGGCTTCAATGCCCTTTCCCGTGTCGCTGACCGCGATCAGGACGTAGTTGCCCGGCTCAATCCCCTCATGGTCGGCATAGCCGGCCTCGAGCCGGATGTTGGAACTCTCAATGGTCAGGCTGCCCCCGCCAGGCATTGCATCACGCGCGTTGATGGCAAGGTTCAAAAGCGCCGATTCCAACTGTGCGGGGTCGGTCATGACGGCCGCCACATCCTCGCCCAAGCTGCATTGCAGAGAAACCGAAGCGCCGAGTGTGCGTTGCAGAAGGGCGCTCATGGATTCAATCAACGGGTTGGGATCGAAGGTCTCGGTCTCAAGCTTCTGCCGGCGCGAGAAAGCCAGAAGGCGGCGTGTCAGTTCGGCGCCCTTGTTGACAGCCGTCAGGGCGGCGGCGATGCGCTTTGCGGCCTTTTCGTCATCGACCAGCTTGCGCTCGATCAGTTGCAAATTGCCCATGACCACGCCAAGCAGATTGTTGAAATCGTGGGCGAGGCCGCCGGTCAATTGTCCGACCGTCTCCATTTTTTGGGCCTGGACGAATTGGCGCTCGACCTGCTTCCGGTCGGTGATGTCGGTCATCACGGCCAGCGAATTGATGAAGGCGCCGGTATCGTCGCGCTCGGCGATCGCCGAAAGCAACACGTCAATGATCGCACCGGATTTGCAGACCATCTGGTACTCGACGTCCTTGCAAAGGCCCGTGCACATGAAGTCCGCCAGGACGTGCTCTGAAACGCTTTGCGATTCCGGCGTCAGGAAATCTGTCGACTTGCGTCCGATCACCTCGTCTCGGCCATAGCCCAGCTTCTCGAGCCAGAAATCGCTGACACTCAACAGCCGGCCTTCGGCATCGATCGAATGCAGCATCACGGGCGTGTTGTTGTAGAGACGGCGATAGCGCTCCTCTTTCGCCTTCAGCGCCTCCTCGGCTTCCTTTTCGGACGTGATGTCGGAGGCGGCCACGAAGATCGAGCGCTCCCCTGTGTCCGGGTCGGTGTAAGGCACCTTGTCGGTCCGTACCCAACTCGGATCGCCCTCACGGGGCGCATATTTTTCGACGATGCCCAGTGTCGGCGTATTGGATTCGATAACGGCGAGATCGTCATCATGATACTTCTTCGCCATTTCAGGGAACAGATCATAGGTGTCGGCGCCCTCAGCCTCGGCGACGCTCAGGCCTATTGAGTCGGCCGCCGTCTTGTTCAGGCGCAATATCCGGTTCTTGTCGTCCTTGTAGAAGATGCGGACCGGAACGTTGTTGAGAATGAGTTCCAGTTCGCGCTGGTTCTGCCGCAAGGCGTCTTCGGCGCGCTGGCGGCCGGTCATGTCCATGGCAAGCCCGATGAACCCGTCATAGTCGCCATCGGCGGTTTCCAGCGCCACATAGGCGCCTTCAATGGCGCGTTCCTGGCCGTCCGGATAACGGACCTTCCGCTCGAAGCGAACCGAGCCCTCCACCCGGACCCGTTCAATGAGCTCGGTGATCGGCGCAACGCCGTCGGCCCCGAAAATTTCGGCGACGTTGGCGCCGACGATCTCGTCCTGGGAGCGGGCCAGCCACTGGGCACCGGTCTTGTTGATGAAACGGTATTTGAGATCGGCGTCCACCGATCCGATCAGAAACGGCACGTTATCGGTGATCAGCCGCAGGGAGGTTTCGGTCTCCCGCTTGTCCGAAATGTCCCGACCCTCCGCGATCAATTGGACAATCCGTCCCTCGTCATCGGACACGGGCTTGAGCGAGAAGTCGATCGGCGCGCGCCGGCCGCCAGCCCCCTGCACCACCACCTCATAACGCACAAACCGGCCATTTCGCGCCTGCTTGATGGCACGCTTCAACCGGGTCTTGGTTTCATCGCCGACCTGCCACCAATGACATTCCCAAAACGGCAGCCCAACCAGATCGGCGCGTGTCAGACCCGCGAAATCGATGGCCGTGTCGTTCGCCTCGAGCAGCGTTCCCTCAAGGTCGAGCAGACCGCAGAACTGGAATGTGTGGTTGAAGATGGCGCGGTAGCGTTGTTCGGCCTCGTGCCAGCGCTGTTCTGCGAGGCGCTCATTGGTGACATCATGCATCGATGCCATCGCGCCCATCTTGTCGCCCTGGGAATCGTGCATTGCCACCGCGTCGGTGACCAGGCGCCGCTTCGGCCCGTTCTTCGGTGCGATGACCATCTCCTGGCCGGTCACAGTTTCACCGTTGAGCGCGCGGAACAATGGCACCCGCTCCATGGTGAGCGGCGTGATGCCATCGGCTTCATACAAATCGTAGTGCTCGGTCCATTGCTCAGGCGGAATCGGTTGACTGTCGAGGCCATGGAACCGTTTGGTCGCCGCGTTGAAGAGCGACAAATGCCCTGCGCCATCGCAGGCAACGACGCCGTCCTTGATGTTGTCGAGCACCGATTGCAGGAAGCGGCGATTGTGTTCGAGATCGCTTGCGGCCTTTTTCTGCTCGTCGATGATCTCGACGAAAGCGATCACGCCGCCAATGCTTCCGTCGCGCCTTATCCACGGTCGAACCTGGTGGCGAACCCAGTGAAATCCGCCGTCGGCCTTCGACAACCGGTCCTCAGCCAGGTCGAGCACATCGCCGGAGAGGCATTTCTCATACGCCTGGCGCCAGTGCCCGGGCAGATGGTTGAGCAACTCGAAATGGCCCTTACCCGCAATGGCGGCATCGCCGATTTGGAATGTCTCACGCCAGCGCCGGCTGGCGCCCATGTAGCACATGTCACGGTCGAGCATCGCCACCGAAACCGGCGCATGCTCGAAGAAGAGCTTGAGTTGATGCTCGGCGATCGCCAGATCGTCTTCGGCCTGGATGCGTCCCTCGATTTCCGTCAGGACGTTGCCGGCGGCGTAGCGCATTTCGATCTGGTCGGCGACAATGGCGGCAAGGTCGGTCAGCAATGCCTGGTCTTGCGTGCTGAAATCGTGTCGCGGCTTGTCGTCGATCAAGCACAGCGTGCCCAGCTTGTAGCCCTCCGGCGTGATCAGGGGCGCGCCGGCATAAAACCGGATCTTGATCCCGTCGGTGACGAACGGATTGTTGGCAAACCGCGCATCGTCTCGTGCATCGGGCACGTAAAGAACATCGTCAGACAGGATGGCATGCGCGCAAAACGCAACATCGCGTCCGCTGCCGGAGGCGTCCAGACCACACGATGCCTTGAACCATTGCCGGTCCGCATCGACCAGCGAGACCAGCGCGATCGGAACGTCGAACTGGCGCGCGGCAAGGTCAACTATGCGCTTGAAACTGGTCTCGTTGGGAGCGGTATCGAGGATGGCGTAGCGGCGCAGGGCCGCCAGGCGTTGTTCTTCATCGGGCGGCAAAAGTGCTGGTTGTGTCAAAATATTTTCCGAAATTCATGAAACTACCCCCTGGGCTCGCACTCTATAGTTGAAGAATTGAAACTTCCTAAACAGATGAACTGGTCATGACGCCGAAGACACCCGGCGCGACGCCGGACGCGTCGGCTGGGGGTCCGTCGCGCGTTCGACTGCAACGATGAAACCGATTCCTCGGTCACGCGTTTGTCCTTGCGAAGGGAACCTTCGCCAACGGGAAAGGACATGTCCAATGCCATTCAAACGCGCGACACTTGCCGCAGCCATCGGCGCTGCCGCCATCGCTGCCAGCCCCGCCGCCGCCCAGGAGGCCGGTGTGCAACTGGGCCAACTGGTCTGCCAGGTCGATGACGGGACCGGCTTCATTTTCGGTTCGTCCAAGGACCTTTCGTGCACCTTCACGCCGGCCAATGACAGTTTCGCCGAGGAAACCTACACCGGCGTCATCAACAAATATGGCATCGATATCGGCGTGACGGGCGAAGCGGTCATCCTGTGGACCGTGGTGGCAGCCGAGAACGACGTTTACGAACCCCGCGCGCTGTCGGGAACCTATACCGGCGCCACCGCATCGGCGGCCTTCGCCGCCGGTCTCGGCGCCAATGTGCTGGTCGGCGGCTCGGAAACCTCCTTCGCGCTCCAGCCCGTCAGCATCTCGGTGTCCGAGGGCGTCAATGTCGCCGTTGGCCTTGCCGAGGTCATTCTGAACTGATCAGAAAATCGTCGATCGCCGGCGGGGCCAGCACCCCGTCGGCTTTTGCTTTCCGTCAATCGAAAGGCTGTCACCGCATGTTGCAGTCCCTGCAAAACCCGAAGATCAGGCAAGATGAGCGGTTATCCGAACTGGCGACCCTTCAGGTGCGTCACACGGACGCCGCCAACGGCTATGATGCGGGCCTTCAAAACGCCGACGAGACAATAAAGCCCGTCCTGCGCCGATTGTCGGACATGCACCGCCATTTTGCCGAACAGACGGCGCGCATCCTCGTCGCCCATAACGGCGAGCCCGATCCCGACGGATCCTGGCTGTCATGGGTCCACCGGTCGGTGATGGCCGCTCGCGGCATGATCGACGGGCTGGGCACCGATATCATCCCCGGCCTGATCGACGGAGAAAAGCGCGTTCTTGAGCAGATTGACCGTGCGCTGGAGCAAACGCACTGGGCCGATGACGAGCGCCGTGTCTTGATCAGCCAGCGCGACAGGATCGAAGCGGAATTGGCCGAACTGAACGGCATGCAGCTCGATAGGGACGGTGTGGGATCATGAAAAACGGGTCGCCCTTGCCACCCTTGTCGTCCGTGGAATCGGTCGCCGTCACGCCATCGCGCAACGACGAAGCAACGCGCGCCGACCGCCTCGCCGAAGGCGGGCTCATCCAGTGTGTCGCGATCATCTTCATCCTGATCGCCGTATTGATCGCCACGCACTGAACCACATGCCGGCGCACGACGGTGCCGCGCAGATTTTCAAATTCCCACACCGAAAAGAAAAGAACCCGCGAGGACCATGCGCCACGCGGGTTCTTTCTGTTCCGGTTCAAGCCGGATTTGTGGGAACAGCAGCGCCTCCCGGCCTCACTCGGCCGCCTGGCTGTGTGAGCGCTCTGTGACCGGCAGCAGCTCCTTGGCATCGAACAGAAGCTGGCGCTGGGGGAACGGGATGTCGATACCCGCTTCATCAAGCGCTTCCTTGACCGCCTTGATCACATCGAGCTTGGTCCGGTAGAAATCATCATTGGTCGTCCACCAGCGAGCGCGGATGTTGACCGACGAGCCAGCAAGATCGGCAACGCCGGCATCGGGTGCCGGATCGTCAAGCACCGTGCTGAACGCACGGACGGCATCCAGGATCACCTCCATCGCCCGATCGAGATCGGTGTCGTAGGCAACCCCGAATTCATATTGTGCGCGGATGGTCGGCGTGCGCGTGACAACGGTCATGGCATTGGTGAACACTTCGCCATTGGGAATGGCGATGTCGCGGCCGTCGAACGTGCGGATCCATGTCGAGCGTGTGGAAATCGCCGTCACGATACCCTCATGGTCGCCAAGCTGCACCCAGTCGCCCTTGCTGAACGGTTCGCGCAACAAGATGAGAATGCCGGCGAGGAAGTTCTGCAATATGTCGCGAAAGGCGAAACCGATCGCAACCGAGCCGACCCCGAGGATCGACAGCAATTCGGCCGCGCCGACGCTTGGCGCGATGATGCCGACGGCGGCGAGAAAACCGGCAAAGACGACGCCAAGATGGGCCAGCCGGCCAAGTGCATTGCCCAAGCCTTGATGGTTCTTGGTGCTGGCGACCCGCCGCACGATACGGCGAACACCCATCGCCACGACGTAGAACAGCGTGAACACGACAAGCGCGATCGCAAGCTTCGGGAGCATGGCGAAGAACCCGTCCACCAGAGTGGCAAGCGTGCTCCACGCATTGTCAACTTCGTCGGACAGAGCGCCGACGACCTCGGTATTGCCCTGGTCTTCCAATGGTCCCTCCAATGTATGCTATTGGTTTATGCGTCGCTCGCTTCATCGTCGCCGAGCAGTCGGCCGGCCAGAACCAGGCCCGCGATCGCGGCGATGAGCGGAAGCGCCGTCGTGCCCGAGCGGCGCATGGCGACAAGGCCCGTGGCAAGCGCCGCGCTCTTGACGGCCGCGGATCGCGAATGGCGGCGACGGGCGCGTGCGGCGAGGACGGCATTGACGATAATGGCCAGCGCCGCGATCGCCAGGAAGATGGCGGACATGATGACGAGCGCGACCAGAAGATCGTAGGTTCGCGCGATCGCCACGGTCCCCGCGGCCGCGCCGAAGCCGACGGCAAAAAGGCCGGCGATGCCGCCGACCGCATAAAGCGCCGCCGCCGACGTCCAGCGCTGCTTGCGGCGCCTGAAGTCGACTGCGGTCAGTTGTGAGATGGTGGTCAGCGCGGTGAGCATGTTACCTGCGCATCAGGATGGCCGCGAGGAAGCCGATGCCGGCGGCGATGCCCAGCGCCTGAACGGGATTCTTGCGAACCGCCGTCCCGGCCTTGACCTCGATGTCGTTGAGCTGACGGGTCAGGTCGTCGATGAGCTGATTACTCGTCTCCTGCAGCGCAATGGCGGATTCGTCGCCGCGCTGCTTGGCTTCGCGCACGCCGGCGCCAGCCACTTTGCTCAAACGGTCGGTCACGGCGGCCACCTCTTCGCGCAATGCGGCGATCTCATCGCCCAGATTGTCGGTTTTTGCCGTCGATGCTCCGTTGCGTGTCTTGCTTCGGCCTGTCGATTTGGTAGCGGTTGCGGTCATAGGACCCTCCTTTCAGGGCTTAAACGCGCTTCATGCGATTGAGTTCCCTGCAATCTTGCGGTGAAGCGATTGTCGCGTCGGGCACGCGGCGTCAGCATGCGGTTGAGCGCCGAAAGACCGTCGATGCGTTCGGCAACGGCATTGAGCACGACGAGCATTGGGATCGAGATGAAAAGACCGACAAAGCCCCACAACCAGCCCCAGAACAGCAACGACAGGATGATCGCCAGCGGCGCGATGTTGACCCGGCGCCCGACCAGGTTGGGCGTGATGAAATTGGCTTCGATGAAGTTGATCGCCAGATAGGCAGCCGCCGGCACCAACATCTGGAACACGGTGTCGAACTGGACGACGCTCACCGCCAGGAGAAGGCCCGAACCGATCGTCGGGCCGACGAACGGCATGTAGTTGAGAACGCCGACGACGAACCCCCAGAAGATCGGCATCGGCACGCCGAGCGCCCAAAGCACAAGCCCGACCGCCGTGCCCAGGCCGATATTGATCAAGGTCGTAACAAAGAAATAGTGGCTGACATCCCCTTCGACACCTTTCCAGATACGCGCGGCGCGCAGCTTGGATGCCATGGTGCCACACGGGATGGTCGCCAGCGTCAGAAACGGGCGGCGAATGGCAAAGATGAAGCCGAAAATCGTCAGGGTCACCACGATCGTGCCGATGCCGCCGGCGAACCCCGAGGCCATCTGCATCCAGAGATTGCCCTCGCGCACCACCACCTGCTCGACCTCGGCCGGACCGCCTTCGAGCGCGTCGCCCACCTCCTTGCCCACATCGACGATGGCCTCGCCGACCTTCTGCGCCTCCGCAAGAGACGTCTGAAGGCTGAACACCTTGCCCCGCAATTCGCCCAGCATCTGCGGATAATCATCAATAAGTGTGCGGGCCGGCGCCGATACAAACAGCGCAAACAGGACCAGCACTGCACACAGGACAACCACCATGACGCCAGCGGAGGCAAAGCGGGGCAGGCCGGCGCGCTGCAGGGCGGCCAGCGGCAGGTGCAAAAGGATCGCCAGCAAAAGCGCGACGAAGATGGGGATGAAAACAGCCTTGGCCAAAGACAGGGCCGCGACGATGGCGATCAGAAGCGCAATCGTCGCAAGCGACCGGAACACGAGACTGTCATATGCGATCATCAGCAAAAACCGCGCCCCGCCGGACGGGGCGCGGTCCTTTTCGGTTACATTGCCGGAGTGACGAGGATCACTGCGTCGGGATCCGATTCATACTCGGAACGAGAGAACGCCTGGTGCTGTTCGAGCTGCTCGGCAGTCAGGCTGGTCTTGATCACCGACCAGTCGAACGCATCGTCGGCCCGGGCGATCATCATGTTGTCGAGCGATACGGCAACCGGCTTCTCGCCGAGGCCGAGGAAGCCGCCCACATCGATGATCACGGCCTGCACTTCGCCGTCGCCGCCGATCAGCACGTCTCCGACTTCGCCGACATCTTCGTCGTTGGCGCCATGAACATCCATGCCGATCAGACGGTCCGCCTCGAAAGAGGTCTCGATGAGCGGCACATAGGTGCGATCACCGTCAGCCGCCGTTTCCGTTCCGGTCATGGTGTCGGCTTCGGTATTGGCATCAGCCGCCGCCATGGTTTCGTCCGCGGGCTTGCGGTCGTCGGTCATCATCGCCTGCTCGCGATTGGTGATCACCGTACGGTCGAACCCCGGCGCTTCGTTGAGCTGTTCACTGGTCAGATCGCCGACCAGCCAGCGCTCGCCGTCCGGGCCGGTACGCCAATTCAGTCGGTCGATCGAGATGGCGACTTCCTTTTCGCCGATGCCCAGAAAGCCGCCGACACCGGCAATCACCGCCATCACCTCGCCTTCGGTCGAAAAGACGACATCGTTGACATCGCCAACGCTTTCGGCCTCGTCGCCGGAGCCGTTGTAGATGTACGAACCGATCAGGTTGGTGGCGAGCATGTGCGCCGAATCGGCGTCGTAAAAGGTGGCTGCATCGGCAGCCATCTCACGGTCGAAAACGCCGCGCGTCTCGTCCGTGCCCGCTTCCGCGGCAAAAGCCGTGGCGCCGCCGAGCGCGACCAGTGCGGTCGTGGTGGTCATCAAGCGTTTCAGCATGGTAGTCTCCCTTGTGGGTTGCAAAACTCACCCGTCCGGCCGAAGCAATTTCGCGGTTGTGAGGCCGGGCGGACTGGGCTTCAACGCGCCAGATACGCGAGCGTTCCCAGCTTTTTTTCCGATCGTTTTCGGAACCGTACGGCGGGGGGTGCCGTTTTTCATCGCAAAGGAGATGTGCGATGGAAAATGCAGTTTTCGCTCTGTTTCTGATGGGTTGCGGACACAATCTCGACGTTTGCCGTCCGCAGGCTTCGCCGGTGGATTTCTACCAGACGGAAGCGGCCTGCCATGCCGATTTCGAGGAGATTGCCAGGCGCGTGCAAGACTATCCGACAACGGTCGGCACATGCGTTCCGCTTGTCCAAACGGCCTTGGAATCCGATCTGACATTCAGTTGGTTCTTCGCGGCCAACGGCGAATTGGTTGTCGAGCCGATGCTTGGCGGCAGCGCCGACATGGTGGCCGCCGACGGAACCGAACAGATCGGTGAGCAGTCGGGCTAAAGCAGCGCTTGTTGCGAAGATGCTGGCAGAGGAAAGGTGAGCTCGACCATATAGCCGGATTTAAGATGACGTCGGTCGATCACACCATTTTCGGCCGCGATCAGCCGGTCGATCAGTCTCGTTCCGAAACCGGTGCCGGTCGCGCGCACATCGGTCTGCGCACCATCGTGCGCCTCGCGCCAACTGATGACCAGCGCCTGTTGGTTGTCTGAAAAAGAGCATTTGAGCGCGATGGTGCCGTCATCATACAAGAGCGCGCCATACTTGATCGCATTGGTAGCCAGTTCGTAGATCGTCAGCGCCAGCGCCTGGCCAAGCGATGGCGCCACGGCGGTGTCAGCGATATCGACCGTGATACGACGCTGCCAGTCGGCTGTTGCAACAAACGGCGCCATTGCACCCTCAATCGCCGCGCGCAGGTCAACAAGATGCGTGTCGCCCGTCGTTCCGATGGCGCGCTGGGCTGCGGCCAAGGCATCAATCCGGCCGCGAAACTTCTCGACAAAGTCGTCAATGGCGCCGCTTTCCCGCGCCGTTGCGGCAGCAAGCGAATTGACCATGGCGAGCGAATTCTTGATGCGGTGTCGCATCTCGCCGACGATCGCCATAAGCCGCGCTTCGGTCTCCTTTTCTTCAGATGCATCCATGTTGAGGCCGACAATAACCGTCGCCTTGCCGTCTTCATCGCACTGATGGGCCTCGCCGATCCCGCGCAGCCAGCGGATATCACCGTCACCGGTCGAGATCCTGAAACGCTCTTCATAGGGTTCGCCCGTGCTGATGGTTCGCTCGAGCGCCTCGCTGACCCGTGGCCGATCCTCGGGGTGGATCAGATCGACGATCAGCGCCGACGTCAACGCGACACCGCCAGACAGTCCGAACAGGTCACGGAAAGCGCCATCGGCGTCGACTTCGTCGGTTCTTACGTCCCAGGCCCATGTCGCAATGCCCGAATAGTGCAGCGCCAGCGCACGCCGCCGCGCGATGGACAGGTTTTCCAAAGCCGTCGATACATGCTCGATGTCACTTGACGGCGGAACCGGTGCGTCACCCTTCCGGCCGCCATCATCGGATTTGTTGTCGGTCAAGCGACTGTTTCCGTCATCCTGTTCCCGGCGCAATCGCCCGTTGGGAACCATATGGGTTCAGCCTAGTTTGGTTGGAGGCAATTGCAAAGCGAGGATACCGTGTCCGATCACAGTGGCCGGCTTGTGCCGTTGATTACTGCCGAGCAGGCGTTTCCGGCCATGGAGGCGCTGGTCCTGGCCGCCCGGCAAAGGCTCGATCTGGCGCTGCACATCTTTTCGCCCCGAACCAAGACCCGATCGGTGGACGCGCATGACCGGCGATTGACCGATTGGGGCGCCTTGCTGGCCGATGCTCTGTCGCGCGGCGTTCGGGTCCGCTTCCTGCTCAATGATTTTGACCCCGTGGGCGCACCCGACATGCACGCCGCGGTCTGGGAGCGGATCCGGCATCTGGAAAACGCGGTGGCCGACCTCGACGACGATCTGAAAGACAATCTGCATATGCTGGTCGCCCATCCGGGCGGCCAATCGGGCGCGCTGCTGCGAACGCTGGTGTGGCCGATGGCCCGTAGACAGCAGCGCCACGCGGTGCGTGCGTTCCAAGCCAAGGGACGGACCCTTCCGCCGGGTCTGGCGGAAGGCGCCAACGCCGCGTTCTGGCCCCCGCGCCGCAACTTCACCCAAACACTGCATCAGAAGTTCCTGATCGCGGATGGCGAGCGTGCCATCCTTGGCGGATTGGACATCGATGAACGGCGCTATGACGATCCTGATCACAGGCGCTCGGCCCCCGAAACCTGGCACGATGTCAGCGTCGAGATCGTGGGGCCGGCCGTGGCACGTCTTGCGGCGCATTTCCAGACCTGCTGGACACGGGTTCAAACCCAGGGGCACTCGCACGCTCCGGCGTTCATGCGCGCGCACCCGGCTCAATCGATCCGCTTCGTTCCTGCCGCACCGGCAGGCGCGCACGGGCATGATGGCGCGCAGCAACATGACGCCGGTGCCGTCGAGGTGGCAACCACCATGTCCAAACCCGGCTGGCATCCGCTGCGATACGGCCCGCGTGCCGATGTTCGAGACCTTGAAGCCGCGCATCTGGAGCTCTTTGAGCAAGCCCGGCACTTTGTCTATCTGGAAACCCAGTTCTTTCGCTCGTCAGCCACTCGGGACGGCCTGGTCGCGGCGCTCGGCAAGCGGCCAGATCTCCATGCCATCGTGCTGTTGCCTGGCGCGCCGGACATCATCGCCTATGAAGGAGACGATTCGGGCGTTCACCGGTACGGCGAATGGCTGCAAATGCGTGCGCTGAACCGTTTGACGCGGCTGTTTCCCGATCGTTTCGCCGCGTTCAGCCTGACCAACGATCTTGCCCGCGAGGAGGCGATCGAGCGCGATGCCCTTCACAACAAGTCCATGGTCTATGTGCATTCCAAGGTCGCGGTCGCCGACGATGCCGCCGCGATCGTGTCATCTGCCAATCTGAACGGACGCTCCATGCAATGGGATGTCGAAGCCGGCATCGTCGCCCGCGACGCCGATTTCGCCGGTACGCTCCGCGAGCAGCTTTGGCGGGCACATCTGGGCGGCGAGGCGGCCACGCTGGAGCCGGCGACCGATCCGGCCGGTACCTTTGCACGCTGGCGACACCACGCTCTGGAGCGCAGCGCGGCGGGCGCGCGGGCCAAGGGAACCGGCGTGGTGCCGTTTCCGCTGCACAAGACACGGCGCTTTGCCAAGCGTCATCTCTTCATTCCCGAACAGATGGTCTGATGAATTGGGGAACGGTCGGCGGCGTCCCGCGTTTGTCCTTTGTCCGTGACGTCGGACGAAGGAGGTATGATGACCGTTGTCAAATCCCAACATGCACGGCAAGGGCGCAGTCTTTCTCGACCTTCTTGATCGTGACGCGGTGACCGCCGACATCGGCGAGCCCGGCGTTGAAGTGCAACCCGAAAACTGATCCGAATACTGGAGGTATCCGATGGCACAGGCTGCCCTGAAGCCGGAACTGGCCAATGAAAACGTATCGACCGGCATCGATGATGGCGCGCGCGAGGAGATCGCCCAAGCATTGTCGGCGATTCTGACCGACACTTATTATCTGGTCATCAAATCGCACATCTATCACTGGAACGTGGTCGGGCCGATGTTCCACGCCATCCATGAGATGACCGAGGAACAATATACCAACCTGTTCAAGGCGGCCGATGAGATTGCCGAGCGCATCCGGGCACTGGGCCACAAGGCACCGATTGCCGATGCAGCCGGCCCGAAAGAGGCCGTGGTCTCGATGGATGCGTCGGCCCGGTCGGCGCACGACATGGTCGCCGACCTGATCCAGGACCACGAGGCGGCAATCCGAAAGATGCGCGATGCGGCCGACATGGCTGAAGACAAACGCGATTTCGTCACACACGACCTTCTGGTCGGGCGCATGACCTATCACGAGCAGGTCGTGTGGATGTGGCGGTCGCTGATCACGGACAAGGAGTAACAGACAATGGGAATTGAAGTTGGCGGCTTTCTCGGCCTGATCCTGCTGATCGCCATGGTTTGGGCGATTTACAGCACCTTTCAATCGAGCGCGTCCACCGGGGCCAAGGCCCTCTGGACCGTCCTCATTCTCGTCCTGCCAGTGATCGGCTTGATCCTGTGGTTCATTTTCGGACCCAAGGGCGGTCGTGCCGCCGCGGTTTGAGGCAGCGTTGACGTCAACCAACCGCCCGGCGAGCATTTGCTCGCCGGGCGTTTTGCATTTTCCGATCGTTGAACGCGGGCTCCGCCCCGTTGCGTCATGATCGTGGTCAGATGAACGGCCGTTGGCTCTCCGGCAGACCCTCCCAGACGGCGATCTCGCGCAGTTTGGCGATGTTGGTGATCCGAAATCCCGCATCCTTCCAGGAAATGGTCTTCTGCTCCTGCAACTTGCGCAGTGTCTTGTTGGTGTGAACCAGCGACAGGCCGAGCGTGTCGGCGACATGCTGTTGCGTCAGAGGCGCTATCTCCGGCGCATCGCCGAACAGCCCGACGGTTTTTGCGCGGTCGTGCAGGAATGCCAACAGGTAGGCCGCGCGCGCGAGCGCAGTGCGTTGGCCGACGCTGAGCAGATGCTCGTCGAGGATCTGCTCCTCGCGTGCCGCAATCCACGTTATGTCGAATGCCAGCGTCGGACTGGATTGGTAAAGATCGCCCAAACGATCGCGCTCGAACATGCACAGCACCATGTCCGACAGGCACTCGATCGAGTGTTCCATCTCGCCCAGCAAGGAGCCCTGCAGGCCGACCAGATCGCCGGGCAGCACATAGTTCAGGATCTGCCGGCGCCCGTCCTGGAGCATCTTGTAGCGAAAGCCCCATCCCGAAATCACCGTGTAAAGGTGCGGGCTGTGGCTGCCCTCGACGAAAATCGTCGATCCGGCCTCGGCGGTCAGTTCGCCACGTTTGAAGCCCGAGACGAAGGACAGCTCGTGGTCGGTGAAATCGCGAAACCGGCCGCTAAGACGCAATGGACAATCCTCACATGGGATCTTCCGCGTGCGGGTTGGCGCCGATGTATCGGGCTTGGTGCTCATGGTCTCCCCGTTCGATTGTTGATCAGATATGTCAAAGTTAAAAGACCCGATTGGTTCCATGCCGGTACAAGTTGGCCATTGTGAACGTGCATCATGGAATCGCATCGGTGTTGGACCGAAAAAGCGTGCTCATCATCGAAGATGAGATGCTCATCGCCGTCAGCGTCGAGCAGGTCGCCCAGGAACTGGGCGCCCGGACGACGCGAGTCCTGCGGGCACACGAGGCGATGGAACTTGCAGATCGTTGCGCGCATCTGCCCGATGTCTGCGTGGTGGACTACCGGTCGACCAATGACGAAAAACGCCGGATCGCGCAGTTCGTCCGGGGATCGCCGTGCAAGCTGATCCTGATGACCACCGACAGCCAGTTGGAAGAAGACGACCTGTTTTCGTCGGCCGATGCTATTCTCCAAAAGCCGTTTGGCGACGAAGAGGTGTGCCTGGCCTTTCAAAATGCGTTGAAAGGCCCGTCGAATTCGAAACAGGTGCCGACCTAGGGTCAGAACCCATTAATCAGGTCGATATGGTTGCGCCCTGCCGCGTCAAAGCGATCGACCGGGGGACGGGCCCCGCTCTTCGTGCTTTTGAGTGTATTGCTTGCCATCTCGACCGCCATTTCAACCGGATCAATGGGTCCTGACCCTAGCCCAACGCCCGTGCCAAGACTTGGGTGGCGACGGAGTCGGGCCCGTATTCGTTCGAATCCTCCACGTCTAGAATTTCAGCCAGACGTGTTCGCGCGCGCGAGACACGGCTTTTGACGGTGCCTGTCGCGCAGCCGCAGACCTTTGCCGCTTCCTCGTAGCTCATGCCCGATGCGCCGATCAGGATGATCGCCTCGCGCTGATCGTCGGGCAGCATCTGCAACGCCCGCTGCATGTCGGCCAGATCGAGCTTGCCCATCTGGTCCGGGTGGGTCGCCATTGCCTCGGTCAGCGTGCCTTCGGCGTCGGACACCTCACGCCCCTTCTTGCGCATCTGCGAATAGAACTCGTTGCGCAGGATTGTGAAGAGCCACGCTTTGATGTTGGTGCCCGGCTGAAAGCTTGCCTGCTTGTGCCAGGCCTTGACCAGCGTTTCCTGCACGAGATCGTCCGCTCGGTCACCCGCTCCGGTCAACGACAGGGCGAATGCGCGCAGATTGGGGATCGCGCCCAGCAGATCGGTCTTGAAGTCGGCAGGAGCCGTCATTGATCCTTGTCCTGCTTCTGCCCTTCGGACTTTTCAAGTTCGTCCAGGAGGGCCGCGAACCGGTCGGGGACCGGCTGCTTGGCGACCTCGTCAAACGATTCGCGCAGTTTCTTCCCGATCTGCCGCACAGCCATCTCGTTGAGCGGTCGGGCTTTTTCGTCTTTCGATGTTGGCATTACCCAGCCCATTGATTATCGCTTTCCCAGGTCCATTTACGCCGAAACGCCGCTCCGGCAAAAAAGTTCCGGAAAAAAATGGAACCGCTTTCTTGCGTTCGCGTTTCCAGCTTGTCCACCTTCACGTGAGCCGGCAGGGAGTACACATGTCGCTAGCCTCTCAGATTTCACCCCATGTTCCCCTTCTGCGCCGCTTCGCGCGTGCGCTGACCGGTTCCCAGCGCGCCGGCGACACTTACGTCGCCGCTCTGCTGGAGGCCTTGGTGGCCGATCGGGCCATTTTTTCCGATCTCAGTGATGTAAAGCTCGCACTGTACAAATCGTTCCTTGATTTGTGGTCTTCGCTTGATGTCAACCTGAAGGCGGACCCGGATGCACCGGCCGAGCCGGCCCGTGGCGAACGGAACTTGCAGGCCATCGCGCCCATGCCCCGCCAGGCGTTTCTGCTGACCGCCGTCGAGGGGTTCTCCCCGGAGGAAACGGCACAGATACTCGGCATCGAGACCGCGGACGCGGACGAATTGCTGGAGCAGGCCGCCCGCGACATTGCCGGACAGGTGGCGACCAGCGTTCTGATCATCGAGGACGAGCCGCTGATTGCGATGGATGTCGAGGCGATGGTCGAGGATCTCGGACACCGGGTCACCGGCATTGCCCGCACCCATACCGAAGCGGTGGCGCTGTTCGAGAAAGATCGGCCGGGCATTGTTCTGGCCGACATCCAACTCGCCGATGGCAGTTCGGGTCTTGAGGCCGTCAACGAGATATTGCGATCCGTCGAGGTTCCGGTGATCTTCATCACCGCCTATCCCGAGCGCCTTCTGACGGGCGAGCGGCCCGAGCCCGCCTATTTGGTGACAAAGCCGTTCCAGCCGCCCATGGTGTCCGCGCTGATCAGTCAGGCGCTGTTTTTCGGCGAGCAGTCAAGGAGGGCGGCCTAGGCTCCCGTGTGACACAATGATGGAACCGATTGGTATTGTCGGCCGTTAAGCGGTTGATCTGCAACAAAGGAGGATCACCATCATGCTTGGTTGGGCACTCGCTTTTCTGGTCATCGCTCTCATTGCCGGCGTTCTCGGCTTCGGTGGCGTGGCAGGCGCGTCGGCCGGTATCGCCCAGATTCTGTTTTTCCTGTTTCTGGTGCTGTTCGTCGTCAGCCTCGCCTTCCGCTTCCTGCGCAAGGCGAGCTAAACTGATCAAGGGCGGGTTTGAGCCCGCCCTTTTTCGTTGGACTTTTCCATGAACGATCGCCGCCCCGACCACAACAGTCTCGCCATCGCGCTGGAAGGGTCGCCGGTCACGATCTTCTTTCAGGGCGCCGATGGCCGGTTCGCATGGTTTGAAAACCATCAGTCGGTTTGGGCGCGGACGGATCAGGTCGGCCTGTGCGACGACGATGTCTTCAACGGCGCAAGCGCTTCGGCGTTCGCCAGGGCCAAGGAAGATGCAAGCCGGACCGGCCAGCCCGTTACCCTGGAGTTGCAGACGCTGGCGTCGGTCGCGGCCGACGGCAAGGATTGCTTCCTGAAGGTCACCGTTCGGCCCGCTTACGATGAAACGGGGCGTCAATCGGGCTTTTTGTGCTCTTCGGTGGATATCACCGAGGAGAAAATTCGCGAACAGACGCTCAAGAACCTGATGATGGAGGTCGCGCACCGGTCCAAGAACATGTTGGCCATGGTGCTGAGCCTTGCCTCCCAAACCGCACGCTCGTCGCGATCGGTTGATGGGTTCGTGCGGACATTCACCGGCAGGGTTCAATCGTTGGCCAAATCGCAGGACGCCGTGACCGACAGCGACTGGCGCGGTGCGCGGTTTCGCGAACTGGTCAAGCTTCAGGTGATCGATGTCGTGCCATTGGGTGCAAGCCGTATCGAGGTCACCGGCGACGATCCCACCTTCTCGCCGACGGCCGCCGTCCATATCGGTCTGGCGCTGCACGAACTGGTGACCGATGCACTCATCAACGGCGCACTGCTCGATGCAGATGGTACGATACACATCGCGTGCGACATCGTTCGACAAACCGGCGCGACACCCGTGGCCGAGATCCGTTGGAAGGAAGAAGACGGGCGCGACCACGCCTTTGACGACGACATGGCAAAAGGGTTCAGCCGGACGGTGTTGAAGCGGGTCGTCCCCTCGGCGGTGAACGGCGACGCTGAACTCGATGTTGACCAAAACGCGGTTAGTTACCGGCTGGCCGTCAACCATACTGAATTTCGCTGACGGGGTGAAAGCCGGCCGCAAAAGCTGTGCGCCCACATGCAGTGGTTCGTGTGCCCGCGTTGACAAGTTCTGGCGATGTCAGTGATTGCGCAGGGCGTCGATCAGTTCGCCCTTGGACATGTAGGATCGGCCTTTGATATCCAGTTCCCGCGCCCGATCGTAAAGGTCTGCTTTGGACCAGTCCTCATAGGCTTTGGCGGACCCACCCTTTGCGGACGGGTCATGGTCGTCGGCCGCCTGTGCGTTGGCGATACGCGCCGCCTTTTCTTTGGAGGCGCCTTTGTCGCGCAGCGCCTCATAGGTCTCATCATCCTTGATCGATGGCCTTTGACCGGAGACCATGCTCACATCCGTATCTCGCCTGGGGTCGGAGCGGTTGACCGGTCAATCGGCCGCCGTGGCGGATCGCACGCCGGCCTCGCCGCCTGCGCTCGACAGGTTCTCTATCGCATTGTCGACTTCATCGACCAGCGGACCCAGATCGCTGCCGCGATCGGCCGAAAGGCGTGCCTCGAGCTCCGTCTTCATGCTCCTGAGCGCTGCGAGCCGCTCGTCCACCGGTTCGGCGGAAATCGCCACGGCCCTGATGTCCTGCGAGGAGATCGACTGCGCTGTCTTCTCGGCGTCGTCTCCGGAGCCGGTCTTGGTGTGTTTGCGGTCCGACTGGTTCATGTCCTTCAACACTGTCATGATAGGTCTCCTGGCTTTACACTTGCAACGCGGGAACCGGGGTGGGGGTTCCCGCGTTTTTGCGCCACATGGTGGCAGGATCGATGATTGGACGGGCATTGAGGCAACTGGGCAGCGTCCGGGGATTGATCACCGTGCCCGGCGCTCTGGCCCTGACGCTGTGGGCGACCGCGTTCATCGCGCTGCGGCTGGACCGGGTGCTGGCGCAAAGCGACGCAATCGAACTCTACCTCGTCCTCCAGACCGACTATGAGACGGCGGTGACGATCCTGTCGACGATCGCCGGCGCGGCGATCACCACGCTCAGCCTTGTCTATTCGCTGGTGCTGGTTGTGTTCACGCTGGCCGCCGGCAACATCGCGCCGCGACTGCTGCGGCGGTTCACCGGCGACCGGGTCAATCAGGTGACCGCCGGCGTGCTGGGCGGCACGTTCCTATTCTCGCTCACGATCCTGCACCAGACAGGGCCGAATTCGGTGCCGGGCGTCTCGATCGCCATCGCATTCTGTCTCGCCGTCATCGCTGTGCTTCAGTTGATCTTCTTTGTCCACACCGTCTCGCGCAGCGTGACGATCGACGAGGAGATCGCCGCCATTTCCGCCCAACTGGAAGAGCGCCTGACTGGCATCGTCGCCGACAATGACGACGAATTCCGGGACACGTCGTTTGATCGCGGCGACGCGCCGGCGTTCGAGATCACCGCCGCCGACAATGGCTATATTGTCGGCATCGACGAAAAGCGCCTGACGGCCCTGGCCGACCAGTTCGACGTGCGCGTGGAGATCACAGATAAGCCGGGAACCTTCATCCTGCGAGGGCAGGCGCTGGCCGGGATCGTCGGGGATGACGGCGACGACCGGCGCGAGGCCATCGAAGATGCGTTCGCCGGTTCGGTGACGCTCGCCCCGGTGCGTGGATCGGTCGATGACATCGAATATGCGATCAGCGTGCTGCTGGAAATCGCATTGCGCGCGCTGTCGCCGGGCGTCAACGATACGTTCACGGCGATCGCCTGCGTTGACCGGCTCAGCGCGGCCTTCGTCACACCGGTCTACAAGGGGCTGCGCAACCGCTTGATCTGCGACAGGGACGGCATCGTCCGCGTCAGCATTCCCGGCCTGACCGTCGAGGATATCGTCAACACGGCGTTTCATCCACTACGCCGCGCGGCGGCTGGCAACCTCCTGATGTTGCAGAACATTGCCGACGCGCTCATCCGGTTGCACGACATTGCCGACGAAGAGGTCGAGCCGATCTTCGAGCATCACGCAGACCTGTTGATGGCCTCGTTCGAGCGGACCGATCCGATGGATGCCGACCGCGATTTCCTGACAGAACGGCTTGCACCGATTCTGGGCCGCGATGACACCACCGGCTGATCTGGGCAGCCTTGCATCCTTGTGGTTTGCGCAACAAAAAGCCGCCCCCAGGGCGGCTTCCTGTTTGGCCTGTGTGGCGAAATCAGACCGAGTTGGCCCATTCGTCGATTTCGCGCTTGGCTTCTTCGCGGGTCTTGCCGTATTTCGCCTGGATCTTGCCGGCCAGTTCCTCGCGATTGCCCTGAACCTGATCCAACTCGTCATCGGTCAATTCGCCCCACTTTTGACGCGCCTTGCCTTTGAACTCGGTCCACTTGCCTTCGATCTGGTCCCAATTCATGGAAAACTCCTTTGCGTTGATGTCCGAAAGCAGAACGCGACAAACGACAAGCCGTTCCCTTGGAAACGCTTGCGGCACCGGTTTTTGCGGACAACCCACACCAAGCAGCGAAGGCGAGCATCGCATCGGCGCCTAGCCATGCATGCCGCGTCCGGCGCTGAGCGCGGTCTTTGCCGCATAGTCGAGATCGACCATTACCAGGTCGATACGATCAAGGAAGCGGCGGCCGGCCCAAGTTACGCGCAAACCCCGGCTGTGGCGCTCAAAGATCGGGACACCCAGCTCGTCCTCCAGACTGCGGACCCGCTTGCTGACAACCGACGAGCGGACGCCCAAGCTAGCGGCCGCCTGTCGAAAGCTGCCGTGCTCGGCAGCGAGAACGGCATAGCGCAAGCTCCGCAGGTCGAACTCAGGATTCGTTCCTTCACCGTCCATTATCGACCATCGTCCGAGGAGCACGGCAACGCGGTTTGACCGCCAGTTTCCTCTCTGCGAGAGCTGTTGTTCAGCTCACCATCGGCGGTGCCACCATCCATGCCGTGTTCGCGATCGATCATAATCAGCCCTGCATCCAAAAGCGCCGGACGGAGCTACTCATTGACGGCGGAACGTGCCTCACGGATGAGTTCTTCAAGCTCCGCCAATGGGATCAGACCCGGGGCCACATTGTTGCCGACTACGAAACTGGGTGTGCCGGTTATGCTGAGTTGTTCGGCCAACTCCATCGACAAAGTGATATGCTCAATGACTTCTGGGGCATTCATATCTTCGCGCAGCTTTTCGATATCCAGACCGAGTTGCTCCGCTATTGCAATCGTCGATTGAGCGTCGGCGCGCCCGCCTGTCATCAAAGCCCAATGCATCTCTTCGTACTTGCCCTGCTCGCGGGCTGCGAGCGCCGCGCGGGCAGCGAAAACCGATCCTTCGCCGAGAATTGGCCATTCGCGGTAAACCAGGCGCACCTGATCGTCTGTGGCCAGCAACTCCTTGATCGGCTCGACAGCACGTTTGCAGAAGGGGCAGTTGTAGTCGAAAAACTCGACCACGGTGACATCGCCATCGGGGTTACCAAGAACCGGTGCGTTGGGATCGTATTCCAGATCATCGCGCCGATTTGTCAGCGTCTGCTGAATTGCCGCCAGCCGACGTTCCTCTTCTAACGCTTGCAGCCGTGCAATCGCTTCTTCGATGATTTCGGGCCGCTCGAGAATTGCCTCAAGAGCAAGTGCCTTGATACGTGCTTCGGCGTCGCCATCGAACTCATCCGCGGTAGCTTGGAACGGCAAGATCACGACGATGAAACAGGCGAATGCGAGGATTGATTTGATCATGATTTTGCTTCCAATGTTCAGGTGTGGTTGAACTCCGGCAGCGCTAGCGGGCCGCCGGAACGTGTCGGCGCCGGTCATGTGACGATCAGCTTGCTGCCCGATGGCACGCGATCATAAAGATCGATGACGTCCTGATTGATCAGTCGTACACAGCCGCTGGAGACGGCCTTGCCTATCGACCAATACTCCGGCGAGCCATGGATGCGGTAGAGCGTGTCAACGCCATCTTCGAAGATGTAGAGCGCCCGTGCGCCCAGCGGATTGTCCAGACCCGGCGGCATACCGCCGTTCTCGGCGCTCCAGCGCTCCAGTTCCGGCTCACGGGCGATCATCTCCGCGGGCGGTGTCCACGTCGGCCAAGGCCGCTTCCATGCAATGTCACCGGTCCCTGACCAGGAGAATCCCGCTTTTCCCAGTCCGACGCCATAACGCATCGCTTTGCCGCCTTCCTGCACAAGATGAAGGAAGAACGTCGTCCGATCGACCACAATCGTTCCCACAGGATGTTCGGTCCGGTAGTCCACCTGCCGACGCCAGAAACGCTCCGGGACTCTTGCCAGATCGACCGCCGGTATCGGGAATTGTTCGTTCGGCATGGCTGCATACATGGACGCATAGAACGCCGGCACCGTAGGCTCTGCCGGCGCGACCGCGGGCGCAGCGACTTCTTCCGGCACCGTCGTGCACCCCGCGACGAAAAGGCCGGCCATCGATGCTGAACCCATCAAGAGCCGTCTCCGTGTTAGGAGCGTTTGATCGTCAGACAGCGATCTTCCAGCCGACAGGGGCGATTGAGGATTAGCTTCATTTGCCTTCATGACGCCCCCACTTTCCACTCACCCAAATGTTGGATGGTTTTCGGTTTGACAGATGGGGTTGCGCGTGAAGGGCACAGCTGTTTGATGTGGGGGTCGGGTTCCAGGGCCGTTCGGCCGCGCATCAGTATACGCTTCTTGATCATTGAAAACTCGATTGGCTGATTTCACGAGACACCCGGTCAGGGTGCCGGTTAGCGAAAATCAGGCAGCAATCGGAGGTCGAAATTGATCGGATGCAAGTGTCCGTAGGCGGCTAGCCGGGTGCCAATTCTCAGTGTCGGCAGCGATACTCACAATCGTAGGCTCTACCGCCAGAACCGGCGTCTGACAGTCGATTGCACAGGAGCTCTTCGAGTGCTGAAGCTGTTCTCCCGCCGTTGCGCAACAATCAGCAAGAGTGTCGGCCGCGGCGGCCACCATCGTAACCGCAGCTTTGTCTTTCGCCATGTCGGCATGATGTGTCGGTCCTGTCATTGACGATGTCGCAATGAACAGGGCCAGCATCACCAGACAAATCAGGGCGCGCTTCATCCTTTCAGCCTACACTTTATCAGTTTCTTTTTCCATAAGACGCCTGGAGGCTCCGCTACAAGCTGATGCAGAATATCAAGTCTTTTCCATGGTAACTTGCCGATCGGCTTGAGCCAAAGCTGCCTTGCATTCAAATGATTGCGGTTAAGCCGACCATTTGCTTATGGGAATTGAGTTTATCACCGTGCAAGGCACGGTTGTATGAAGCTTCGGCAACACCGGACTAGCGTCTCACTGGATCCCATTGGCCCGCTGAAGCTCACGAATATAGGTGGTGATCTTGGCTATCTGTTCGTCGCTAAGACCTTCAACCGGGGGCATATTGCCGAAACGCCAGTGATGAGCCCGTACGCCGTTTCTGATTGCGAGAACGAAGGCTGCGTCGGCGTGATGGTTTGGCTCGTAGATGATGTGAACCAAGGGCGGAGCGACACCGTTCCGGCCCGCTGCGGCCGTACCATGACAACTGGCGCAACTTGCGTTGAACAGCGCTTCGCCTTCCGTCCCATTGGCTGACAGAGGTGGGACAAAGACGTCAGCGAGTGCTTCTCCAGACGGAGGTTGTCCGCCATCGGCCAACCGCCAGTAGACGACCGCAATTACGACCGCCGCAAGTGTCACCAAAATAGTGATCCGCCAAATCATTCTAGTTCCGATCTTTGACCAATCCGGTCTTCCGCGTTCCGGTCTCGTTGCGGACCCCTTCATTCGCTCTGCATAGGATCATCGGACTTCCCCTCTTTGCCCCAACCATAGCGCCGGGCCATGACATCGATCTCCTGCTCGGAAAACCCAAGGGCCCGCGCGCGCCGGCGGAACTCTTCGGGCGATTTGACCTCGGTACGATCATCCAGTCGCTCGCCCAGCAATCCGCCGCCCTTTGCATTGGTTTTCTTCATGATTGATCGATAGCGCCTTCAAAGACCGCTGGATTGATCGCAACCGGTCTCGCGTCGCGTCTTTGTCCAGTTGCCGACAACGCCGCCCATCTTCATGCCTGTTGGTGCCTTTCCCGGATCCGGCGCTTGCGCGCGGCACCATCGCAATTGCAATCCAGAAAACCGTGAATGGGGCAGGTCAGACACATTTCCTCCAGGCGTTTTTTCAGGGCATGACGAGCGCGATGGAGCCGAACAGTGAGATTGTTGAGACTCAGGCCGAGTTCCGTAGCAACGCGTTGCCGCGGTTCCTCGAGAAGATCGATCCGCCAAAGGACCTCGGCATATTCGTGCTTTAGCGTGGGCAGAAGCTTGTAAAGGCAGTTGCAGATTGCCTCATCGATCTCGAAATCCGCCTCTATCGAAAGCTCTTGGATGTCCAACGGATCCATGACTGCCTCCCGTTGCCGCCGGCGAACGGCGCGACGCTGATGGTCGACGATGGTGGTTGCCAACACGCGGCTCAGCCAACCTCGAACCGACTGCACGTCTTTCAATTGAGCCGATCGCTCGATGGCTCGGATCATGAACGCCTGAAGCACTTCTTCGGCCTCGTCGACAGAGCCCATGCGCCGACGCAGAAACCCGAAGAATTGGCGATGACTTTCTTCGAGCGCACGTCGAACGGCAGCGTCTGGCGTCCCGAAAACATCAGAAGCAACCTGATTGGCTGGCGGTCCCGTGCCGTCTGGCCTCTTGTCCAAATCTATCGTCCTCCGAATATGTCTGACGCATGAACGCGCTGTTCATTACACCGAACACGGGACAAGACAGCTTCTTCAAACCAGCGCCGGCCGCATGCCTGCTCCCGATGGATAAGCGGAGAGGCTGGAGAGACGCCTCAGCAATCGCATTCAGTGAACCGACCATCAGCGCATATCGGACAGTATTCGCTGATGGTGGCTTTCAAGGCTCGACGCGCGCGATGAAGTCGGACGCCGACATTGTTCGCGCTCAGACCGAGATCTTCCGCAATTTGGCTACGCGGTTCCTCGTCAAGATCGACCCTTCTGAGAATCTCCGCGTAGTCAAATCGCAGGGTTGTCAGGCCTTCGCGAACGCAACGACACGACGGTTCGATGCCGTCCATGGGCTCCAGTTCGAGCGACCCTGGTCGCGGTTCCCGCCCATAGGCTTCGTCGCATCTCAAGCGAGCGGCCCGGCGACGATAATGGTCTGTGAGCGTGTTGCGCAGAATCCGGTGGAGCCAGGCATCCGTTTTGGTCGTGTCATCCAACTGGTCTATCGACCGAAGAACCTTCAGACAGAAGTCTTGAAAGGCGTCTTCGGCGTCTTCGGGTCGGTCAAGGCGGCGGCGAAAATAGTTCAGGAATTCACGTCTGCATTCCAGCAGGCGGTCATGTATCGCATCGTCACGCCGGCACGGCGCGGGCTCTCGCAAGGACGTGTGCATCACAGGTCTCCATTAGGTCAGCCTTTCATGTTCACGCAGAGCACGATCATGGATCGAGCATCGCTCGGCAGTGGTCATGCGAAGGCTTGGAGACGGGGAGGCCGAAAGTAGGAGTAACCGAGTTTCGGCAAATGAAACTCAGACCGGTGGAGCGTCCACGCAGCCGCAGTCGGCTTCATGATGATGGCCGGAGGCGAGACAGGTATCGCGAACGAACAGGTGCCGATCGGACGGCAGCAAACGTTGCCTGAGTCGCTTTGGGCCGTATCGTCTGCGACGTGCAAATTCAGCGCTTGCGCGCACGGCAACTCTGGGGAATGCGTGGCCGTCAACGCCGGGTCGTTCCATATGATCGATGCCATTAGAACGAGGACCAGAACGACCCATCGCCAGTGTGCTGCCACACCGTCGTATTTTGCGTTCCGATTTACCCGGCCATTCAACATTCAATTGCCGTCTTTGTCGCGTTGGCGCAATGCCGAAACAATAAGCTTACGCCATTCTTCGATCACGCACACATAAAGTGGCAATCTTCGGGCAAAATGTCGATGGTCAGCGCCCTTCACTGATTGAGATCGGCGGGATGTTCATGATGGTTCGTTGTTTCAGCCGATCAGAACCGTGCCGTCGTCGCGCAACTCATAGGGTGGGACGACGAGGTTGCGGGGTGCTGGTCCCTTTCGAATACGGCCGGAGGTGTCATAGTGCGAACCATGGCAGGGGCAAAACCAACCGCCCCAGTCACCCAGTTGATCGCCTTGTCGCTGGCCCAGCGGAACGCAGCCCAAATGCGTGCAGATGCCGACCACAACAAGCCATTCTTCTGCCTGCACGCGTGAAGCGTCGCTCGCCGGGTCGATCAAGTCGGGACTCCCATCATCGGCTTTGGCTCGCGCGATCTGCTCGGGCGTCCGACGATCGATGAAGACAGGTTGGCCGCGCCAGATCACAGTTACGCGCTGGCCAACGGCGATAGGCTCTAGATCGACTTCTGTCGTTGCAAGTGCCTGAACATCGGCCGACGGATTCATGCTGTCGATGAATGGCCACACCGCGGTTGCCGTCCCGACAGCCGCCATCATGCCCGTCGAAACAAACAGGAAATCACGCCGTTCGATTTGCGGCGGCCAATCTTCGTCGCTGTTGGTGTCGCTCATGGCCGCCCCGGCTGCTGACCGCGCGCGGCAAAGAAATTGTAAAGAGGCGCGAAGATGAGGGCCACATACCAGCCGTAGGCAAAACTCTCTGCCAGCCCCAGCAAGAAGCTCTGCCAACTCAGCCATGTAAAGCCTGGCAGCAATTGCAGCCATGTCTGATACATGGCCTGTCCGGGAACGAGCAGATCAAAAACAACACACACAGTGAAGGTCAGCGCCAAAAACAATCCGAGGCTCATGCCAAATGCGAAGATCGGAATCCGTCGCGATTTTGCGTAACGCATCGACAGATTGTCAGCCGGATTGAGCGCGGTGGTGGAACGTGTGTCCGTCATTGCTTTCCTCCAATGTCTGGCCATGGCTGTGCTCCAATGTCGGACCCGCGGGAAGAAAATGACGCACCCAACGACCCGACTTGGTGCTTTAGACGGATCGGCCCGGCAAACATTACAGTCAGGCATCCGGCCGACCTGGTTCCAGCGCGGACGGTTTCTGGGCCAGGCGATGAGGCGCGATCCAAAACCAGTTGGAACTCACGGGTGATCGACGATCCGTCGCGTCAGGCTTACGACGAGTAGCGGAACGACGATCCATTGAATCAGCGGAGACAGACCGGTGCCGAAGGGCGGCACGCGCGGCATCAGGTCCGAATAGGTCCAACGCAGCGAGACCTCGGTGTAGTAGTATTCGAAACCGACAGTCAGCGCGATGCCCACAGCAACGAACACGCCGATCTGCCAGAGCTTCGGGTCGGCCATCCAGCGCCGCGAACGGGCGATCAGCGCTGTGATCCAGAAGGCTGTCAACGCGAAGCCGACATCGCCGACGGTCGCAGATGTACAGACCTTGATACCGTCCCAGTGATTCATATCCGCCATGCCGGCATAGGTCGGCACCTGCAGGAATTCCCACACATAGTGCAGCGTGAACGACAGAAAGGCGACGGTTACTTCCGGCACGGCCCATAGCGAGCGATCGCGCGGTTTTGTTTGAACGTCACTGCTCATCGCATCAGATATTTGACGAAGGCCGCGATGCCGAGAACGAGAAACACGAGCACCAAGAGGCCAATCAGCCCCATGCCGCCCATGCCCCAGGCGCCATCCATAATACCATTACCCATCATTCCGGTCTCCTTTCATCCCTGACTGCGTGTCACTAAACGTGCACTAAGCAATTGCGGTTTGCGTGTGGTCCCGTTCAGCCATCGTGCTGCTCCGTATCGGGATGGCCGCTATGCTTGGTGACGTCGATGGCGTCCGAACCAGCTTCATCGAGGCATACGGATTCGATCTGAAGCGTTACGAAGAAAAAGCCGAAGCGTTCGCGCAGCATTCCGTTGGCGGTCTTCAGCAGTTCGCCGGTATCCCCTCGCCATTCGGGTTTGGTGCGCATGTGTGCCGAGAACACAAAGCGGCCGCTGGTCAACGCCCACCCATGCACATGATGCACATCCGAAACACCATCCAAAGCTTCCAGCGCCTTGATGACTTGAGACAACGAAACATCGTCGGGCGTGCCGTCCATCAATAGGTGAACTGCATCACGCAGAATGCCCCAGCTCGCCCAGAGCAGCACGAAGCCAAACGCGATGCCGAGCAGCGGATCGATAGCGAGGAAGCCAGTGAATTGGATGACCAGTGCCGCGACAATGATGATCAGGCTGCCGACGAACGTTTGAATGATATGCCAGTAAGCGCCGCGGACGTTCAAATCCTGGCCCTGCTGCCTGTAGAGCAGATAAAGCGCGATCACTTCGGTCACGATGCCGCCGGCGGCCACCAGCAGCATCGGTGTTGTCGCCAGATGGATCGGAGCGCCCAGCCGCATGAACCCCATGACAATGACGATCAGTGCCATCACCAACAGGAACGCGCCATTGACCAGCGCGCCGATGATCTCGGCGCGATACCAGCCGAATGTTCGCCGCAAGTCGGCGGGTCGACGCGCGATCCGGGACGCAACGATTGCGACCAACACACCGCCGACGGCCGAGAAGGTGTGAAAGGCGTCGGAGATCACCGCCACCGAACCGGTCCATAGACCGACGATCAGCTCAATGACAAAGTAGATGCCGGTCAGCCAGGCCGAGATCGTCAGTGCCCGGCCACTGGACGGCAGATGCCCGGCATGGCCGTGGCCAACTCTTGCCTTGCCCGAAGGAGCGTGATCGCTGTTCATTCCGTTCTGGCCAGCACTCACGAGCGGGGCTCCATCGCGTAGATGCGGTTGAGCTCGTCATGGCGCTCGCGCAAATCCTCGGGCCAAGTGCTCTTGATGTAGCTGAGAATTGCGATGATTTCGTCGTCGGTCAGGATGCCTTCATAGGCGGGCATGGCCGACTCGTAATTCTCGAGGTTTGCGGCACGTGCGACGCCCAGCTTGGTGATGTCGAACAGCACCTGATCGGGGTGGTGCCAAGTGTGGCCGGTTTCGTCGTGCGGCGGCGCGGGCATCAATCCGTCGGGTTTGGGCGAGCGCCAATCGGCAACCTCGCCTTGAAGATTGACGCCGTGACATGACGCGCAATTGGCCTGATACAGCGACTCGCCCAGCGCGACCGTGGGCGCATGATCTGGGCGGAAGACCTCGGTTCCGCCCAGATCCGTCCCGCCCCCTGTCAGGCGGACCGCCGCCACGGTAACCAGCACCGCAACCGCAAGGCCGCCTGTCCCAAGCCAGACCCACGGCTTCATGCCGAAGACCCGGCCAGCCAGGATTGGTGGTCCACGGTTCGTATCATTGACCCATCCGCAGGAAGACCGCCGGCTGCTCGCCACTCCGGTCCGAATAGGCATAGACGTTGTATTGGGCGTTGCGGTCGAAACCCATGCCCAGAGAGCCTTGCGGCATCCCTGGCACGGCCAAACCACGAACGTCGGGTTTCTCCGACATCAGCTTTTCTACAGCCTCGATCGGGACATGGCCTTCGAGGACATATTTGCGTTCGCCGCCGATGACCGAGGTGTGACAGCCTGCCAGTTCGTCGGTCACGCCGCCTTGCTTTTTGATAAGCGACAGATCATTCATGTCGCGCGTTTCGACCGTGTATCCCGCCTCGACCATCTTGTCGGCCCAGACCTGACAGCAGCCGCACCACGGCGTCTTGAAAACAAGGATGGATTTTTCCGGATCGGCCTCTTGGGCATTTGCGGAGCCGAAGGTGGCGATCGCCGTCGCCAAGACGATGCCTATCGCAGTTCTTTTCATTGTTCGATGTCCTTTTTCGATTTGTCGGAATGGCAGCTCATGCCGATCAGTTTGTGCATCACCAGATGCATGCCGAGACACGCCAGCAGCGGCGAGGCGGCCCAGAGCACTTGTGTGAGCGGTTGGCCTGCAGGGGCCGCCAGAATGATCAGCCCGACGCCGGCGACCATCGCCACGCAACAAGCCATCATCAGCCAATGGAAAACCGAGTGTTCCGTTGGCTTGTCCGAGTGTTTGCTGGCTGAAACGGCCGGAACTGAGCGGCGGTGGGGGTTGTATGGCGTCTTCCTCATAGCACCACCACCCGCGCGCCGACCGGCACGCGCTCATAAAGATCGACCACATGATCGTTGATCATGCGAATGCAACCGTTGGACACCGATTGCCCGATCGATTGGGGCTGGTTGGTGCCATGGATGCGATAGAGCGTGTCCCGGCCGTTGCGATAGAGATAAAGCGCCCGTGCGCCGAGCGGATTGTTGGGCCCGCCGGGGACACCGCCGGCATAGCGGGCGTATTTCTGCGGCTCACGCCGGATCATGTTCTGGGTCGGTGTCCAGCGGGGCCATTCGGCCTTGCGGCCGATCACGGCCGTGCCCTGAAAGGCCAGACCCGCGCGGCCAACGCCGACGCCGTAACGCCGTGCCTGTCTGCCGCGTTCTTGCAGGTAAAGAAAATGGTTGCGCGGGTCGACGATGATGGTGCCCGGCGCATAGCCGGACATACGGACATTTTGCGGCAGGTATTTCGGGTCGAGCCGTGGTGTATGGGCCCGGGCTGAAACGCCGGGAAGAAGTGTGCTGGCGGCAATGCCCAGCACAAACGTGCGCTTTGTGATCATGTGAGACCTCGATTGGCTGATTTCGCGAGGGCACCTTCACAGGTGCCGGCTACAAGAAATCAGGCAGCAATCGGCGGTCGGAACTGGGTAGCGGCAACCCCGCCGGGAACGGCGGCTGAGCGGGCGATGGTCAGATTAGAATCTGTTTCGCCGAGCGACATGCCGATCGTTGGCACGGCATTGCTGCAATCCATGGCGCATCCACCCATAGCGTGGTGCATCTTACCATCTTCGACGGCACAGCAATCAGCGAGCATGTCTACCATGATGGTTTCGGCAACCTGCGTATGATCCGCGGCGGCCGTATCGTAACCGGGAGCACCATCAAGCGTCGTGCCGGGGACGGCCATCGCCACCACCAGCGCCAGCATCACGATCATGCTGAGTAGGCACTTCATGTCGACGTCTTAGACCAATCCATTTTGATTTTCCAGATTTGGCTTCTTCACGAGATAGTTTCGTTTCATGAGATCGTTAACTCGATAGCGGCAAACCGCGTCTTTACCGGTTCAGCCGCCGTGGAAAGTCTAGCTATTGCCTTGGGCAACCAGCCGGTCGCCAATATTGATCAGACCGACATCCAGAGCTGCGTTGGTCTTTGCGATCGACGCAGAACCATCCTTGATCGTGCCGGTAAGCGCTCTGATCGCGTCAATGGTTTCGGGGATCACAATCGCCTGTTTGTCGACCATGTAGGCGTAGAACAATTCGTCACCTTGCACTTTTAGCATGTCTTCCCACACGGCAACTTCGTAGAGACTGTCGTGAGGTCTCGAAAGGTCAGCCATCATCTCTTTGATCACATTGATGGCATTCAACCCATCGCCGGCGCGCACGAGCGCAATTCGCGAAGACGACTTAAGGGCACTGAGAATTTCTTGCTTGTCAGCGGCGCGCGTCAATTGCACCGTCCAGTAATGCAAATGGGCAAGCGTTTGAGGGACCTTGACTGCCATGGTGACGACATCGAGATCGGGATCGACGCTTTGGGCATCAGGACCCTGATGGCTGGGGATTTTGGCCTCGGGAACCAAAGTGTTCATGATCCCGCCTAAATGGCTTTCCCAAGGATCAGTCGCTCGTCGCAGCAAGGTTCCACGCGCTTTTTGCAGCAATCCAGCACGCTTTAGCGCGGTCAGTGTTCGTACGATTGATGTGGTGTTGCAGGACACGACCCGCGTGCAGTCGCGGTCGAGCGCGCCATCATAGCTGGCCTCGGCAACGAATGAATGGCCAGTGACTTCATGCTTTTCGCCACCATGAACAACGAATTTGATCCCGCGTTGGCGGTAAAGCTCGACATTCCTTGCCGCTATTCGCTTCGGCGTACAGTCAACAACAATATCGGATTGCTCGATCAAATCGTCCAGAACGCCAGCGATCTCCAGACCAGCATCTTGCATCAACAGCATGTGTTCGTCCGAGGCGGCGTAAAGCACAAAGCCTTTCCGCGGAACCATATGGGCACGCCAGTCGCTGGCGATGTCGGCCACCCCGGACAACACCATATCGTCCTGCTTGACGACCGCATCAGCCACGCGCTTGCCGATGACACCATAGCCATTGATTGCCACTCTTGTGCCGCCGTGTTCAGCCATTTGCTCCTCGATCGCTGATGGGTTGATCGTCCGCTTCCTTAAGGTCGTGCTTTGCGGAAACATGATCGGCTTTCAGTGTCGTGTTCTTGGCCAGATCTTGCAGCCGCGGCACAAAGCGCGGCACGCGGGCAGCATAGTGCCGATAGGTGTCGCCGAATTCGGCTTCGATCTCACGTTCTTCGCGCAGGGCAAGCCGCCAGTACATGACAAGCAGAACCGGAAGCATCGCCAGCGTGAGCATTGTGGGCCATTGGAAGAGGAAGCCAATCAAGACCATCACGAAACCGACATATTGCGGGTGACGAAGCCGGCGATAAGGCCCATCCTGCGCCAGCACTCCGACTTGTTGCGACCGGTGAAGGACGCGCCAAGCGGCAGCAAGCAGAACGAAACCGCCGCCAATGAACAGGAAGCTCAGAAAATGAAATGGGCCGAAATGGGGGTTGGACTTCCAGCCAAATAGCATCTCCAGGAGATGGCCGGAATCATGCGCCAACCAATCGGTTTGCGGATAGTTCGTTTGCAGCCAACCGGACAAAAAATAGATCGTGAGTGGAAAGCCATACATCTCGGTGAAGAGCGCCACCAGAAACGCGCTGAAAACGCCGAAAGACCGCCAGTCTCGCCGAGTTGTCGGTCGGAAGAAACTAAAAGCAAAAATGATGAAAACCGCCGAGTTGACGACGACCAGGAACCACAGGCCATAGGAAGAAGGCTCCATAGTCACTCCCTTCCATCGGGCCTTGGTCCGCCTCCTCGATGACCATGGTCATGTCCGCGGTGGCCGCTGTGCAGCAGAAAGTGCACGCCAATGCACGCACCCAGGATTAGAACCACCGGCAAGTAACCCAGGATATGGGCCTCATGCTCTTCCCATAAGAGAAATCCGGCTGCCGCAAGAAAGACGGAAAGCGCCAAGCCATATCTGAACCTTAAAGAGCTGAGGAACCCGGATTTGTTCGTGTCAGTCATCCAATCACCAAACTTGACAGACAGCCCGCCGCGCGATGCGCTTGCGGGTTCGGCGATAAGGACGCTCAGGCGACGCGTTCGTTACAGTCGAGGAGCAATGCGCTCTTCAGGAAGACAACACGACCATCTTCATCAGGTGACATCGTCATCGTGCGCATCGGTTGTCGGGTGAGCGGGTTGGGCGCAGGGTTGCCATGGCCAGAGCTTGCCCATGGCTATGTAGATGAAGGACCCTGACCAAGCGATCAAAAGCAAGCCGTTTAGTGCCTCGACCCCGGTAATGAACCGGAGGTGGCCCGTGGGAAATACGTCGCCCAGACCGAGTGACGTGTAGCTGACGATCGAAAAGTAAAAGTAGCCAAGCCAGTCGGTGACCCCCAAGCCACCAAAACCGCCAAGCACCAAAACGCGATCACCCAGTGCGTACGCAAATGCGTAAAGCGCGATCTCCATGACGTGCGCCGAAAGCACCAAAAGCACAATAATGAGAACGCGCACGCTCGGGCTCAACACGATGCGCGCCATCCCGCCCGACAGCCAGCGAAGCACGGCATAGTGGAACAAAAACGTCAAAACGACGAGCGATACGGCCAGCGATGTTGCGACAAACATCTCCGATTTCCTTTTATCTCATCACACATACCGCCGGTTTGCGCCTGCTGCCGACATTGAGGCGGGTGCTCCGCCTCGTTTGATGCTTGACCTTCCAACGGTTGGAAGCCGCATGAGACATGGATCGGACAGATCGAGGAGGTTCCCATGCGGTTCCACATTGCAAACATGGCATGCGGCGGTTGCGCCCAAAGCGTCACCAAGGCCATTCAATCTGTTGATTCAGCGGCCACGGTGGAAGCGAGCCAGGAAACCAGAACGATCGACGTCACATCCAACGCATCGGTCGGCGAATTGATCGCAGTTCTGAAAGAGGCTGGCTATCCTGCCAAGCCGGTCGCAGCCGCCTGAGCAAAATGCTTGGGCCGACCAGCGACAAGCCAAGGACGACTGCAAGTCGATCCTAGCTGACTTGGTTTTCCCAAACGCACGCCAGCTCAAGTGACTTCGAACCAAGTGTTCATGCCTGCCGCAGCATGCTCGAGCATGTGGCAGTGATAAAGCCACTTGCCGGGATTGTCGGCAACGAAGGCGATCCTGGTCGTTTGTTGCGGCCCGACGAGGAACGTGTCGCGCCAAGGCTGACCGTCATCGATCTCACTACCTGACCGCTCAATGACCCGGAAATGATGGCCGTGAACATGCATGGCATGAGCAAAGGCCGTATCGTTGACCGTCTCGAAGACGATCGTTTCGCCGCGTTTTGCCGAATATAGGGGCGCTTTGGGAAGATTGGCGATGCCGTTGAACGCCCAGACTTGCCCGGTATCGCGAAAGTCGGAGCCTTCGAGCACGTTGCCATTGTAGGTGACATGTCCGATGTTGCCCATCGCGCCGCCCGTCATCTCGACGCGTACCGTGCGCGCGTTGGCCAGATCGGGTTCGGGCAGGTCGTTTGGGGGCAATGAGGGCAAATTCGGCTGACCCTTCGGCGCGCCGGTGATCTCAAAGCCTGCAAATGCAAACGGGCTATCGCCGGAGAGTTCCTCAATCACGAAATCCGTGCCGACATCGGGTACGACCAACAGGTCCACGCGTTGAGCCGGCCCGAGCAGCATCGGCGCATAGGGCAGCTGGACGGGTTCCGGCAAAGCCTGCCCGTCATACGCAAGCACCTTCGCATCGAAGCGGTTCGGATCGATCTCGAAGATCCGCGCGTTGGACGCGTTGATCAGGCGCAGTCTGTAAGCCTCGCCCGCATTCAACGTTTGGACCGGCATGGCCCTGCCATTGACGGTCAGCCAATTGCCCAGGCGTCCACCATGGCTCCAGTCCATCAGTGAGCCAAGGCTGGCAACATCCAGCGTGCCATCGCCGGCCAGACGCCAATCGTCAATGACCAGCGTCAGATCATGCGCCCGATCGAATGGCGGTACATCCTCGTCGACGATCAGCGGTCCGTAAAGGCCGCGCGCCACCTGGTTCCAGCTTTTGTTGTGCGCGTGATACCAATAGGTGCCGGCATCGGGCGCAACAAACTCATAGTCGAAGCTCTCGCCGGGCTTGATCGGCTCCTGTGTCAGCCCGGCAACGCCATCCATCGCGTTTTCGATGCGAATGCCGTGCCAGTGCAGGGATGTTGGCTCTTCAAGATTGTTGGCCAAACGGACCCGAACCAGCTCACCGCGTCGCACCCGTATTTCGGGACCAGGCGCCGCACCGTTGTACGTCCATAAATCGGATGCCGGCCCATCGGGCTGGAAAAGCGCTTGCTTGGAGGGGCCAGCAACCAGATCGATAAAGCTGCCCTGGCGGGCCAGCGCAAGTGATGGAAATGGCACGGCGAGCGCCGCAAGACCGGCCCCACCCACAAAATGTCGGCGTGTGATGTGCATCATGAACCTCAGGAAACTGGAACGGTGAAGGATGTGGTCAGGAAAGCGGTTGCGGTGAAGATCAACAAGAACACGCCCGTCTCATAGCGCAAGGATCGTCGAAACCGCGCTGCCGCCAGGTCCGCATCAAGAGCCAACGCCGGCACGAAACGCCATTTGTTGAGTGCGGCAATACCGAGCACGATGGATACGAGCACCAGCTTACCGATCAAAACCCGCCCATAGACTGACGCCCAAAGCGGCTCGATGCCGCCGAGCAGAACATAGGCAAAAGTGCCTCCTGCGAGGATCAGCATGGGCACGATGACACTTGCCTGCCGGCCGAAACGGTCGGCAATCTCCGCAGCGTGGGATGCACCGCCATCGAACGAGGTCAGACGGTACAGCGGGGCCAACGCACCGAACCAATAGGCCACAGCCAACAGATGAAATGTGATCAGCCCGCCAAGAAGCCATTGCGGCTCGCGCGTTGCGTGACCCGTCAGGGCAAACGAGGCGGCCACCATGATGGCGCCGAACAATGTCGCCGGCGCCCGAACCGGTCTGAACAGTGCCGCGAGCAGAACCAAGGCCAGCCCGCCCAGGCGAACATAGGTCGATTGCCCCAGCGGTCCTTCTAAACTGATCAGGATGATGTCGGGATTGATCATGCCGGCCCAGTCATCCATCAACCGTCCGGCTTGCACCGACACTCGGAATAGTGTGGCCGCTATCGCGACCAGTGTGGCGATGATCGCCAGAGGCCGCAGCGCGTTTGCCACTTCATCGCCGGCGCGGGGCAAACCAAGTCGGAACAAAAGTGTGCCGACCGCCAGGAAGCTCGCAACATAGATGGTCAGCTTGCTTGCCGCTGCAAGCAAGCCCCACGTCGTTAAAACATCGCTCAAGGTTCATTCTCCCTCGACCGTAAAGGAGAAGGAACCGGTCATCACGTGGCCATCTTCGCCGAGCGCACGCCAGTTCACGTCATATCGACCAGCGCCCATGAAATCGGGTGTTAGGCTGATCTCATCGACCATCCCGAAGGTTGGTATATCGACGGTCATGGTGTGACTGGCTGTACCGTTGGTGTGAAGCATCTCGACTTTCATTACACGAGCGGGTGCCGTGAACTTCAACGCGATTGTTTCGGGTACGACATTAAGCGTCGTGCCGTCGGCAGGCTCCGTCATATTCATTTCGGAATGAGCCATGGCCGGTGTTGCTGCAAGCAGCACTGCCGCAAGCGCCACAATGGATTTCTTCATCTTGGTATCCTCGTTTTCTTGCTCAAACGCTGCGTGTTGTGCCGTCATCGGCATCGGCCGACGAACGTGCAACAATCGCAATGAGCGTTCAATGGACTGGGGCCGGCGGTGCTAGCGGTCGCCGGGATCGCTGGTCAGACCAGGGAAGAAGGATACTTTGGCGGAGGCGGATCCAGCGTGTTGGACCGGTCAATCAAAGGCACAACGGGCCAATCAGTTGGCGTGTCATCGGTATTGGTGTCGGACGACACTGCAACGGTTGGCACCAAAAGGATATGAGCGCCACAATGCAGCGATTGAGACGGCGCACTGGATTTGCAGCCGTCGGTCTGCGGACTTTCGCCGGTGTGAGCCGCCGATGGCTCTGAACCTGAGTGACAGTCTACCGCCGATGTCGTCATCGAATCCGCATGAGCAAATACACCACCCGACAGCAGCAACATCATAACGGCGAACATGGAAAACCATGTCCCGAAACGCCCTTTTTGCCGGTGCGCAATCCGCATCGAATCGACGAGTCCGTGTTTCGCTTTCGTTGGCGCTGTTAAGCGCCGAATGTGACCAAGTCATGCCACCTGACAGCGAAATTATGGGCACAATTGCTTAAAAAGACTTCTATCGTTCGTGGCTGATCGCCGCTCTCTGCCAACACCGTTTGATTGCTTATCTCGCAAACAGGTCACACCGCTTGTTTTACAGATCTCTCTGCCTGGCTCGCCGCATTGGGGGACGGTGAGCCGTACATGTAGTCACGCGTCAGCGGGGCTGCATCTTGGCGTCGGCCCAATTGAAGCTGGAAGACGGCGTGATCACCATGGCGAAACGACAACTCGCTACCCGACAAATAGAAGTCCCACATGCGCACGAAGCGCTCGTCATAGAGCTCAGCAGCCTTGTCGGCATTGTCGAGGAACCGCTTGCGCCAGGCCCTGAGCGTTTCGGCATAATGGAGGCGCAAGACTTCGATATCCAGCACTTGGAGCCGATACTTCTCGACGTGTTGCATGATTTCGGAGAGTGCCGGGATGTAACCGCCAGGAAAGATGTATTTGTCGATCCATGGATTGGTCACGCCGGGCGGTGTCGTTCGACCGATGGTATGGATGAGGGCAACCCCGTCGTCGGCCAGAAACCGCGCGATTTGAGCAAAGTATTCTGCATAGTGACGCGGGCCGACATGTTCGAGCATCCCGACCGAAACGATGCGGTCGAACCTGCCGTCTAGCGCGCGATAGTCAATGAGTTCGAAATGAACGCGGTCGCTCACTCCTTGTTCAACTGCGCGCCGGCGGGCCGTGGTAAGCTGCTCAGATGACAGCGTGATGCCCAGGACATCGGCTGCGCCGCGCCGGGCCAAATCGAGCGCCAGCCCGCCCCAACCTGAACCGATATCAAGCACCCGATGACCCGGTTGGATCAAGAGCTTGCGAGCAATGTGCTCCTTCTTGGCGATTTGGGCCTCGTCCAACGACATGTCCGGCCGGTCGAAGTAGGCACACGAATATTGCATGTCGTCATCGAGAAACAGCCGATACAGAGGGTCGCCAAGATCGTAGTGATGCGCGACGTTCTGGCGAGCCCGGGATGGCGGGTTCGAAGATTGCATCGTCCTTAACAGCCGAACCGGCAGTCTGTTCTGACCCTTGTGATCCTCACCATAGAAATTGATCCAGACAAGATCGAGAAGGTCGTAGATTGACCGGCCGCGCGGCATCAGTACGCCTTCCATATAGGCTTCGCCGACTCGCAATTCAGGATTAAGCACCACGCGTCCCAACCAGCGCGCGTTGTCGATCCGGACACGCACCGGGCAGGCCGTCCGCTGGCCGTAGGTGATCGTCCTGCCATCTGGATATGTCAGTTCCAGGCGTCCGACCCGAACCGTCCGTTTGAGCAGGCGATCCAGCAGTTTGGCACCAATTGCCACGCGCACCCTCCTTTTCCGTCGATCCACAGCGCGTGAGTTCTCGACACTAGCGGATTGATTGGCAGGAAAAAGGACGCTGGCATTCAGAGCAGATTACATCCGGTTTTCATGTGAACCGGCACCGGAACGCCCGACATGTGCCGTCGCCTGCAACATCGCCCGTCCGGGTGGCCTGCAATGCGAGATGATGGATCGACGCTCACCACGTGTAACGCTTTGAAGCCTGTTGCGTCCGTTAAGTGAATGGCCGGGTTCTTTCAGGTGACCAGCGCTTTTTTGCTTTTGTCTCTGGACCGCCTAGCCAACTGAAGGAGCGAGCTATGACCGTACAGGACCCGGTTTGCGGACGGCACATCGATCTCGACGAGGTCTATGCAAGCGAAGAACATGAAGGGTGGGAGTATTTCTTTTGCTCGGCAGTTTGTCACCGTCGGTTTCGGTTAGAGCCGGCGGCTTTCGCATCTGCGCCAAAACCGAAAAACCACCATTCAACCGAAAAGAAGGCTTCCTAGAAAACAATGGATCAGACCGTGAAACATCCAGGCTCCCACACGCATCATCATAAGCAACACGCAGGTGGGCATCATGGTCATGCGGGTCATGACCATACGGCGATGGTCGCCGACTATCGCAAGCGTTTTTGGGTCACGCTCGTCGCGACGATCCCGATCCTCGCGCTTGCGCCGATGATTCAGGGCTGGCTCGGTCTTGAAGAAGCACTCGATTTTCGCGGCGACAGTTACGTGCTCGCAGCACTGTCAACGCTTGTCTACTTCTATGGCGGGTGGCCGTTCCTGACCGGTTTTTGGTCGGAGTTGCGTTCAAACCGGACCGGTATGATGACCTTGATCGCCGTCGCGATCACCGCAGCCTATGCCTATTCGATGGCGATGGTTGTGATCGGCAGCCAAGAGACTTTCTTCTGGGAGCTCGCGACGCTGATTGCGATCATGCTTCTCGGTCATTGGATCGAGATGAAATCGGTGATGGGCGCGGGCAAGGCTCTGGAGAAACTTGCCAGCTTGATGCCGGACACGGCGCATCTGGTGGAAGCTGATGGAAGCGTCCGCGAAATCGCGGTTTCAGAATTGCAAGGTGGCGAGACGCTGCTCGTCAAACCCGGTGAAAAGGTTCCAGCCGACGCGGTCATCACAGAAGGCGAATCGTCTTTGAACGAATCCATGCTGACCGGAGAGTCCAAGCCGATTCATAAAGGCCCGGACGCCCAGGTAATCGGCGGTTCCATCAATGGCGAAGGTGCATTGACGATCAGGGTCGCCAAAACAGGTGACGACAGCTTCCTGTCGAGCGTCATCAAACTGGTCGAAGAGGCGCAGGCGAGCAAGTCGAAGACTCAAGATCTGGCCAACAGCGCCGCGCGTTGGCTGACTTTCGTTGCATTGGGTGGCGGATTGGCGACCGTTCTTTTTTGGACACTGTTCACGGGCCAGGATTTCGCTTTTGCGATGGAGCGGGCCGTGACAGTGATGGTCATCGCATGCCCGCACGCACTCGGCTTGGCCGTTCCGCTTGTGGTTGCCCGTTCAACCGCGATCGCTGCCTCCAACGGGCTGCTCATTCGTGATCGAACCGCGTTCGAGGAGGCGCGAAACACCGAGGCCATCATCTTCGACAAAACCGGCACGCTGACCAAAGGCGAGTTCGGCATAACCGACATGCTTGTGTTTGACGAGGCATTCAGTGAGTCGGAGGTCATCTCCTATGCCGCAGCCGTCGAGACGCAGTCCGAGCACCCGATTGCGAAAGGCATCGTCAATGGAACCGACGACAGGTGGCCCGTCAATCGTTTCAAGGCGATCCCGGGCAAAGGCGCGGAAGGAACGGTGAAGGGACGGGACGTGAAAGTGGTCAGCCCCGGGTTTGTGCGTGCGCAAGGGATGAAGATAGACGATCCGCGGTTTGAAGAGCTCAGCGCTCAGGGCAAGACCGTGGTTTTTGTTCTGATTGATGACAAGTTGGCCGGCGCAATTGCCCTCGCAGACATTATCCGGCCAGAATCCAAAGCGGCGATCGCTGATCTGCAGGCTATGGGCATACGCTGCATCATGCTCACCGGAGACAACCGGCAGGTCGCCGATTGGGTCGGCGAAGAGATCGGCCTCGACGAAGTCATCGCCGAAGTGCTGCCGCAGCAAAAGGCAGACACGGTCAAGGAGATACAGAGCCGCGGATTGATCGTTGCGATGACTGGCGACGGTGTCAACGACGCCCCGGCGCTGGCGCAGGCCAACGTCGGCATCGCTGTGGGTGCCGGAACCGATGTGGCGATCGAGACAGCAGACATCATCCTGGTACGATCCGACCCCGGCGATGTTGCCGCCATCCTGGGCTTGGCCCGGGCGACCTACGGGAAGATGATCCAGAATCTTGTCTGGGCAACCGGCTACAACGCGTTCGCTATTCCAGCCGCTGCAGGCGTGTTCTTTCCTTGGGGTTTGGTCTTGAGCCCCGCGATCGGCGCAATCTTCATGTCGGCAAGCACGGTCATTTGCGCGGTCAATGCACAATTGTTGACACTCAAGCAGCATCGGAACGGAGCCTAGGCATCAACATGGCAAAGCCCGGTCCGCTTGTTGCTTCCGGCGTGCGGCCGGCTTGGCACATTCACCGATTAACAAGTGATGCTGGTTTGTCCCGACGAATGTGACCTGGATGCTGAGGGCCAAACCGCGATTTCTGGCGATCACCGTCATGGTGCTCTGGGCCTCGTGCTATCCGCTGATTGCACTTGCGCTCAATGATGCCCCGCATCTGACATTTGCCGCATTGCGGGCGTTCCTAGGTGGCGCGACGCTGATGTTGATTGCAATGGCAACTGGCGCGGACTGGCCAAAACGGGCTGCTGAATGGGGTTGGATAGCCTTGGCCGGCATTGGAATGACCGGGATCGGCTATTTTGGCATGTTTCATGGTGCAGAGTTTGTCGCGCCTGGCCTTGCGACGGTTATCTCCAACACCCAACCGCTCATTGCAGGACTGCTGGCGGCCGTCCTTTTGGGCGAACGTGCTGGATGGCTCGGCTGGTCCGGTCTGGTGATCGGCTTTGCAGGGATTGTCGTCATCGCTGCACCGAACGTTATTGCAGACCCTAATGGGACCAGTTTGATTGGCTTTGGCTATGTGGTGCTCGCGACAACGGGCGTAGCCATAGGAAATATCGCGATCAGGCAGTTGGGCCTTCGTGTCGCACCGGTCATGGCAATGGGATTGCAACTGATCATCGGCGCGGTGCTTCTCGCCTTTCTCGCAATGGCACTCGAAGATCCGACCCAGATCAATTGGAGTGGCCGGTTTGTCGTTTCGCTCGTCGGACTCGCGCTGCCCGGAACCGCATTGGCGTTCTGGTTATGGCAAATCACATTGGCACAATTGACGGTGTCGCGTGCGGTCGCTTTCAGCTTCGTGGTGCCGATCATCGGACTAACCGTCGGCTGGGCGTTTTTTGAGGAAACGGTTACGACAATCACGATCACCGGCGCCGTGATTTCCGTTCTTGGCGTGTATCTGGCGTCAAATGGCCGGACCCATACCAACTAATCAGTTGTCGCGCTCAAAAACACGCGTGGTGGGGGCTGCGGTCTTCAAAACCGTCACGGCGTCTTCCAACGTCACCAGATCATTAAACTGGCCGATACCCGCAACGTCCGTGTCCACAACCGAGCGCACGGCCCGCGCAAGCATGGCGGCTGTCGCTGTCGCCTGATCGCCCGTGTGTATTTCAATGCGTCCCGATACGTTTCCAACGTTATCGTGGCCTTCCACGATGAGTCGCGTACCCGGGCGGCCCATGGTCGGGCCGCGCGCGAACAGATTCGCCAATCCTCTGGCGCGACATGCCAGATGCTTTCCGAACCCAGCACGAAGCGCCGCATGGATCGTCCGGGTCACCCAGGGCGGATCGACGGCAAGGAAGGTCTGCGCGGTGTCGAACTCCAGTTGCCGGCCGATTGCGATTTGATCGGAAAAACCGAAGCCGATGGCAAGGCGTTCAGATCGGTCCTCCTCAAAACGCACCATTCGGCTGAGTACGCCTGGCCGAACGCGCGCCTCCTGACCCTCACGCCACATCGGATAGTCCGCACCCATGCTGGCAAAGGTCCACCGGGTTGCGGCGTCACCATGATGCCGCCCCATGCCGATTTCGATCACGATATGGACGCTGCGTGTGTCCGGGAAACGACGCTTGAGCGCTGTTGCCATGACGTTGGTCAGTCCGGGCGAAACACCGGCATTGACGATCAGAAGGCCCGGTCCTGATCGTTCTCCCACTGCGCTTTCCTGTGTCTCGAGATAGGCTGGCGTTGCCGAGGATTCGATCAAACGTGCGCCCCGGGAAACCAAGGCTGCAATAAGATCGGGAGGTGTTGCCTCGACAAGGTTTACATAGACTGCCGGAGGCAGCTCGTTGGCAACGGCATTTGCGACATCAAGGCCCACCCCACGGACATTGGGCGCAATCGCCTCCGCCGCCGCATCGGCTCGGCCACCATCGCGCCCCGCGATCACGACAGACATTCCGCCGTCTTGTGCCAGCATGCCGGCGAGCTTGCGGCCGACATCGCCATAGCCGCCGATGATCCACACCTGCGCCGCCACGCCTACCTCGCGGGCAACCGCGTCAGGCGTCATGCATATGCTCCCCTTTTATATGAACCTTGGCCAGATACACCCGTTCGAAGACAAACACCGTTGCCATGGCCAAGATCGCGATGAAGACGATCGCCGGATCGGTTTGCCATTTCAGAGTTGCAAAAGCGCCAAGCACGATCGCGTCCAGGCCAATCGCCGTTAGTAGCACCCAGCCACGGGCGCCAACCTCCCTGCGAAGGTGCCGAAACACGCCCCAGTGAATGAGAATGTCCATGACGAGGTAGAAGAACGCGCCCAGTGCGGCAATCCGGCTCAGATCAAAGAAGACGGTCAAAAACCCAGCGATCACTACCGTGTAGACCAGCGTATGGTCCTTTATGGCGCCGGGCATGCCGAAATGGCTGTGCGGGATCATCCGCATATCCGTGAGCATCGCCAGCATTCTGGACACGGCAAAAACACTGGCCAGCAGGCCCGACACTGTTGCGATCAATGCCAACGCGATGATCAGATAAAAACCGGCCGAACCCAATGCGGGCTCGGCCGCCTCGGCCAAAGCGTAATCCTTGGCCGCAATGATCTGGTCAAGTGACAAGCTGCTGCCTACCGCGAAGGCCACCAGTAGATAGACGACGACGCAGATCGCGATCGAGATAATGATGGCTCGACCCACATTACGGTGCGGTTTGGTGATCTCGGCGCCGCTGTTGGTGATGGTCGTAAAGCCTTTGAAAGCCAGAATCGACAACGCCACGGACGCAATGAAACCGCCGATAGGCAAGCTGCCGACATCGGCATTGGGCTCGAACGAGAATCCGCTCGCCCAAAGCGCGGCCAAACCGAACAGCGCGATGCCTCCGATCTTGAGTACCGCCATGATGATCGACAGAAGCCCGACGGATCGATTCCCTGAGACATTGACCAGATAGGCAAAGACGATGACCGCGACGCCGAGCGCCGGAACCAGGATGCTGTCGGTGTCCAGTCCAACACCTCGGAGTGCATAGGTGGCAAAAGTCCGAGCCACGAGGCTCTCGTTGATCACCATCGATAGCGCCATCAGCAATGATGCCCCGGCAGCGATGGCCGTCGGCCCGTATGCCTTCTGAAGGATCATCGCTATGCCGCCAGCCGACGGAAAGGCGTTCACCATCTTCACATAGGTGTAGGCGCTGAACCCGGTGACGATCGCGCCAAGGAAGAAGGATAGGGGAAAGAGCGGACCGGCCAGTTCCGCGATCTGGCCGGTCAAGGCGAGAATGCCTGCGCCAATCATCACGCCGGTGCCCATGGCGATTGCGCCCGGCAAGCTGATGCTGTTGGTTTTGTACGTCGAGGTCATGGAAGACGATCAATCAGCACTTCGGCAAACCGATACGGGTTGCCGGCTCGTGCATCACACCGAAGCGACAACTTCCGACAACATGTCCCGAACTTCTCCGGCGACTTGCGTAAGGTCATCGTTGTCGATCGCCTCCATTGACGCGACCGGATCAACCGCGCTGACTTCGACTCCATCTTGGGTCTGTCTGATGATCACGTTGCACGGCAACATCGCACCGACACGTGGCTCCATCGCGATCGCTTCCCAGGCCATTTCCGGATTGCAGGCACCCAGGATTCTGTAAGATGGCATGTCCTTGCCAATCTTCTTCTTCATAGTCGCCTTGACGTCGATCTCGGTCAGGACACCAAAGCCCCTGTCGGCAAGTGTGTCGCGGACTTTTGCATCAACAGTTTCAAAATCACTGTCAGGAATCAAACGGGTGACGGTATAACTCATCGGTCTCTCGGATTGGATCGAATTTCAGATCAGGCAGGTCGGAGAAGCCGGCATCGCCGGATCGCCCGGATTGGGCAATCTTCGGGATCAGTTGTCATCCATCATCCGACGACGATCATCATCCATCATACCGCCGCCCGGCTGCATCATCATGCCCTGCATCATGGCGCGCATCTGTTCCATGCGCTCCATCATCCGAGCCGGTGCCGTGATTTCGGCTTCAGTCACCTCACCATCACCATCTTCGTCGAGTGCCTGGAACCGGTCCACCATGCGAGCCCTGAAGGTGGCATTGTGAAGTGCCTCGAACTCGTCGATAGACAGAGTTCCATTGCCATCTTCGTCGTACTCTTCAAGCTGGTTTGCTAGACCCGTACGCATTTCGTCGGCGCTGACGAACCCATCCTCGTCTTCGTCAAATCCATCCGTCATGGCTCCCATCGGTCCCATACCGGCCATCATGCCGCCCATAGAGCCTGATCCGCCCATCATCTGGTGATGCATCTGCATCATCCTTGACATCATGTCTTGATTGGCGCCCATCATTCCGCCCGCCTGACCCATGCCTTGACCCATCATGCCGCCCATCATTCCGAATCCGGAGCCGCCGGCCTGTCCGCCCGAATGGTGGCCGCCCATCGGGCTTTGGGCCAGGGCGGGTAGCGCGGCGGCGCCGAGGGCAGCAACAGCGGTCAGAGCGATTAGCGATTTGCGTTTCATAACATCACCTCAGATTGGAAATCGGTTTCGACGCCGACCATGTGAGCAATCGAAGACAAAACGCCATAGCCGGACAAAGCGGGATTGTATCGGTGTGTAACGGTGGACGACCTCGTTACTTTTGCGGACAATTTTATTCTGAAACGCCGTTACCGCACGCTATGAAGAACGCATGAATGAGCAGCCGCACATCTTGGTCGTCGATGACCATCGCGAGATTCGCGATGCCGTCAGCCGCTACTTGGAGAAAAACGGCATGCGGGCGACGACGGCAGCCAACGCAATCGAAATGGACAGCAAGCTCAAGGCAGGCCGCTTCGATCTGATCGTACTCGATGTCATGATGCCGGGCGAAGACGGGCTTTCCGTGTGCCGGCGCCTTTCGGCCGAGAGTAACGTGCCAATCCTGTTTCTGACGGCGCTGACCGAAGAGACTGATCGCATTGTCGGGCTTGAGCTTGGTGCCGACGACTATTTGTCCAAGCCCTTCAATCCGCGGGAACTGCTTGCGCGCATCAAGGCCATTCTGAGACGCGCCGAGAGACGAGAAAGCAGCGCGGGCGAACTGTCGGGCAGGCTGGTCGTATTTGCCGGCTGGACACTCGACACAGACAGCCGTCGACTATGCGCCGACAATGGCAATGAAATCGATCTGACGAGCTCCGAGTTCAAGCTCCTGACTGCCTTTCTTGAGCGCCCGCGCATGGTTCTCAGCCGCGATCAGCTTCTGGATTTAACAGCAGGGCGTGCCGCACCCCCGTTCGATCGCACGATCGACAATCAGGTCAGCCGGCTGCGGCGCAAGATCGAGCGGGATCCATCGAGACCTGACATAATCTCGACTGTTCGTGGTGGTGGCTATAGCCTGACTGCAGATGTCGAGGTCGGATCGTGATACGGCGTTTGGCTGCCATCAGTCTGCATACTCAGCTCGTCATCTTGATTCTTGGCGCGCTGGTTGTCGCTCAGGTTGTCAGCCTGTTCCTGTTCGTCGATGAACGCAGTCTGGCGGTGCGCGCTGCCTTGGGTATGGAAGCTGCCGGGCGCGCTGCCAACGTCGTGCGGCTTATCGAAGAGGCACCGCCATCGCTCCATGCATCGATCTTGCGCGCTGCCGATTCACCGCTGGTCCGCTTTGACGTCGATCCGATACCGACTGTCCAAGTCCACGATCACAATACCAGCGGACTGGTCGTCGAACAGATCAGAGGTTTGCTCGGAGCGGCCGGTGACAGAGAAATCCGACTTGATCTGCGGGAAGTCGAAGCGGGGTTTCCGGCGATGGCGGGCGTTTCGGACGACATGGCCCGGATGCACAGGCGTATGATGCATGGCCGGATGTCGGCGATAGAGATGAACCTTTCCATCGCGCTGGGCTCTGGTGAATGGCTGAATGTCGGTACTCGGTTTCAACGGCCGCCACTGCAATGGACTTGGCTCACGGCTCTCAGTTTCGGACTGACTGCCGCATTGCTCCTCGCAGCCGCGTTGTGGTTCATGCTCTCCCGTCTGACTGGGCCGCTCAGCCGCCTGGCAGGAGCGGCCGAGCGTTTGGGTCGGGGCGAACAGGTGGCAGAACTTGCTCCGGCAGGCCCGTCGGAGGTTCAAGAACTGACCGAGGCGTTCAATCAGATGCAGGCGCGGCTGACGCGCTTTGTATCTGACCGTACCCGGCTCCTCGCTGCGCTTGGCCACGACTTGCGGTCGCCGTTGACCGCGATGCGTGTGCGCGCCGAAATGGTCGAGGATCAGGAGACCCGAGAGCGGCTGATCGCGACGATTGGCGAGATGCAGCAAATGGTCGATGAGACCTTGGCTTTCGCGCGCGGCATGGCCAATGCCGAAGCCTACGAGACGCATGAGCTTTCGGAATTTCTGCGCCATCTTTGCAGTGACTTGGCGGAAACCGGACAGGATGTAGAGCTTACGTCAGAACCCGATTTGTGGGCACGGCTACGACCAACGGCGTTAAGGCGCGCCTTGCGCAACATCATCGACAACGCCGTTCGCTATGGTGGCAGCGCACAGGTTTCGCTGGCCCCCAGCGGAGACAATGCCGAGGTCATCATTTCCGACTATGGTCCAGGCATACCCGAGGAAGAAGTCGAGCGCGTTTTCGATCCATTCGTACGCCTCGAAACGTCCCGATCCCGCGAAACGGGAGGGGCGGGCTTGGGTCTTGCGATCGCGCGCACGATCATTCAGGGACATGGCGGCGATATTGAGTTGGCCAACCGGCCGGAGGGCGGGCTGATTGCCACAATAAGCTTGCCGTTGGTTTCCGACCCAGCGCTGATCGAAGCTTAAGCATTTAGGACGACCAACGCATATAATTGGCCTGCCGCGTCACCGCTGACCGCTAAGCATGTTGAGCTCAATGGCACCTTTGCGACGTTCGGAGTTAGCGTTCACGTCCAGCTCTTCCGGACCTTCCAGATCGTTGAGGATCGGGCAATCCGGCCGGTGATCGCCGGAGCAGTTTGTCGCCAGGTCTTCCAACGTGTCGGCCATTGCTTCCAGTTCGCCGATCTTTCGGCGAAGGCTTCCGACGTGCTCGAGCGCCAATCGTTTGACGTCCGCGCTTTGGCGCGACTGATCACGCCACAGGTCAAGCAGGTCGCCTATTGCCTCAACCGAGAATCCCAGATCACGCGCGCGCCGGATGAAACGCAACATGTGCACATCCTGCTCAGAATAGACACGATAGCCGGCCTCGGTTCGCGCTGCCGGCGGGATCAGGCCGTTCTGCTCGTAGTAGCGGATCATCTTCGCTGAAACGCCCGAGGCGTCAGCTGCTTCTCCGATGTTCATGCTTGCCTCCTTTGTTGTGGCAGTTCATGTGCGTCGTCGTCTTCCGGTGTAAAGAAGACGTCCGCATGCAGGTCCTCCTGTCGCAGTCCCGCTGCGACCGTCGTTTCGATCACGGCGTCAATCATTGCTGGCGGTCCGGCCGTATAGGTCTTCCAGCCGTCGAGGTCCTGGATGTCGTCGGCCACCGCGTCGCTGACATAACCTGTGCGGAACGGCGTGGCGCCGGTCTCGTCTGAAAGGATGGGTATGAAATGGAGATTGCGGTGTCTGTTTGCGAGGTCCTGGAAGCGGTGCGCCTGATAGAGATCGCGTGCCGTTCGAACGCCGAAATAGAGATGGATGGGCTGTGCCATGCCCATCGACAGTGCCGTCTGGACGATGGACTGGATCGGGGCCAGCCCGGAGCCGCCCGCGATCGCAAGGATCGGACCCGTGTGGCCGTGCCGCAGCCAGGATGATCCGAACGGGCCTTCGACCTGAACGGCATCGCCCGGTTTGAGGTGCTGGTGGATGTGCTCGGAGGTTGCGCCTCCGCGGACACGACGGACATGGAATTCAAGCTCGGCTTCGCCCGGCTGATTGGCCATTGAATAGTCGCGTGGCGACCTGCCCGAAACGGTGAGGCGTATGTACTGCCCCGCCGAGAACGCGAGGGGCGTGTCATGTGTCGTCAGGCGCACGATCCGAATATCGTGCGTGACGTCGTGCACGCTTTTGACCCAGGCCCTCAATTGACGAACCGGATGGTCCGGTTGCTCTTCCTGGTCTCCAAGCCACGCAACGACCGCGTCGTCCTGCGGAAAGGCGCGGCAGGCAAGGATCAGCCCGGCAGCTTTTTCGGTATCAGTCAGGGCGAACCGGGTATGTTCGAGCAGTTCCACTTTCCCTTCGATCAGGCGCGACTTGCAGGTGCCGCATCGACCCGACCGGCAACCATGCGGATAGGCAATGCCTTGGTCGAGCGCCGCTTCGAGGATGGTTTGGGTCGCTGGCACCCGGATCGTCCGGTTCGCCTGATGTATCCAGACATTGGTTGTGTGTGCGACGATACCGTTGCCCGTTGCCATGGTTCACGCCCTTTCCCGAAGCGCCGCTTCGATCTCGGGTTTCTGTTTGGTGAATGTGCCGTAGGTGAACCAATCGCCGATCACCGTGATCGGAGCCACGCGCACGCCATAGCGTTCGAGAGCCTCGTCCATAATGACCGGATCGGTCAGGTCGCGTTCGTCGACGCGAATGCCCTCACGGTCGAGCCATGCTTTGAGAGCATGGCAATCCGGACAGGTCGGCGTGGTGTAGACCGTCACGAGCGTTGTGGTTTCTTGATCGGAACCGATGACCATTGTGTTCTCCATCTCATCAGAGTTGGGCGCCCGGGCCTGCGGTGACCCGGGCGCTGCGCCTCGGCTATTCCGCCGGGGCGAGGCGGGGCCTTGGCGCTGGCGCACTGACGGGCGCGTCCGCCTTCATGGGGGCGGAGAAGCGGCGCAGCCGCAGCGCATTGCCGAGAACGAAGACGCTGGACAGCGCCATGGCGCCGGCGGCGAAGATCGGCGATAGCAGCAGGCCGAAGGCGGGATAGAGCACGCCCGCGGCGACCGGGATCAGGGCGGTGTTGTAGGCAAACGCCCAGAACAGGTTCTGCTTGATGTTGCGGATCGTCGCCTGGCTGATCGCGATGGCGTTCGGCACACCTTTCAGGCTGCCCGACATCAGGACGACGTCGGCCGCTTCGATCGCGACATCGGTTCCCGTGCCGATGGCGAGCCCGACATCGGCTTCGGCCAGCGCAGGCGCATCGTTGATGCCGTCTCCGACGAAGGCCAGTCGGCCATGTTCGGCTTTCAAGCGCTTGACCGCATCCACCTTGCCGTCCGGCAGCACTTCGGCCACCACCTCGTCGATGCCCAGACGCCGGGCAATGGCGTCCGCCGTGCGGCGGTTGTCGCCGGTGATCATCGCCACCTTCAGCCCCAGATCATGCAGTGCCTTGATCGCCTCGGGCGTGGTCTGTTTGATCGGATCGGCCACGGCCACGATGGCGGCGAGCTTTCCGCCAATCGCCGCATAGAGCGGCGTCTTGCCTTCGTCGGCGAGACGGTCGGCGGCCTTTGCAAACACGCTCGTGTCGAGGCCAAGCTTGGCCATGAACCGGTCGGCACCGATCTCGACGCGCGCGCCCTCGACCTCGGCTTCGACGCCGAAACCGGTCACGGAGTCAAAGCCCGTCACCTTCGGCAGATCGAGCCCGTCGGCCTCGGCCGCTTCGACAATGGCCCGTGCGATCGGGTGCTCGGACTGGGCCTCGACGGCAGCAATCCGTGCAAGCACATCATCCCGTTCAAAACCCTCGGCCAGTTCCAGGTCTGTCAGTGTCGGCTTGCCTTCGGTGAGCGTGCCCGTCTTGTCGAGTGCGACGGTTTTGGCCTCCTTGAGAAGTTGCAGGGCTTCGCCCTTGCGGAAGAGCACGCCCATTTCCGCACCACGTCCGGTCCCGACCATGATCGAGGTCGGTGTGGCGAGGCCCATGGCGCAAGGGCAGGCGATGATCAGGACGGCGACGGCATTGACCAGACCGAAGGTGAGCGCGGGCTCGGGACCGATGGTCAGCCAGATCGCGAAGGTCAGCGCGGCGATGATCATGACCGCGGGCACGAACCACAGTGTCACCCGGTCGACCATCGCCTGGATCGGCAGTTTCGATCCCTGCGCTTCTTCGACCATGCGGATGATTTGCGCGAGCATGGTATCGGCACCGACAGCGGTCGCCTTGAACGCCAGTGCGCCGGTCTGGTTGACCGTGCCGCCGACAACCTCGGCGCCGTTGGCCTTGGCGACCGGGACCGGCTCACCGGTGATCATGGACTCGTCGATATAGCTCTTGCCCTCGATGACAGCGCCGTCGACAGGCACCCGTTCGCCGGGCCGCACCTCGACGATGTCACCGGGAGCGACGTCGGCGACGGCGATCTCGGTGGTCTGGCCATCACGGCGTACGCGCGCCATCTTGGGCTGGAGACCGACAAGGCGCTTGATCGCCTCGGATGTGCGTCCCTTGGCGCGCGCCTCCAGATAACGGCCCAACAGGATCAATGTGACGATGACGGCGGCGGCCTCGAAGTAGACGTTGACCGTGCCGGCCGGCAGCAGCGCCGGCGCAAAGGTCGCCACGACCGAATAAAGGAACGCTGCGGACGTGCCGACGGCGACAAGGCTGTTCATGTCGGGCGCACCGCGCAGCAGCGCCGGGAAACCGTGGGTGTAGAAGCGGATGCCGGGGATGAACAAGACGAGCGCGGTGAAGCCGAACTGGATGTACCAGTTCGCCTGCATGCCGATCGTGTTCATGATCAGATGGTGCATGCCGGGAATGACGTGGCTGCCCATCTCCAGAACGAAGACCGGCAGTGTGAGCAATGCCGCAAGGATCACATCGCGTTTCAGCGCGGCTTCCTCGGCATCTTTCCGCGCTGCCGTTTCGGCGTGTTCGTCGCCGCTGCGGTCGATCGGCTTTGCTTCATAGCCGGTACCGGCAACGGCCTCGACCAGCGTGGTCACATCAACGCTGCCCGTGACACGCGCCCGTTCGGTCGCCAGATTCACGACGGCGTCGGTCACACCGGGCACGCCCTTCAAGGCCTTCTCCACCTGACCGACGCAGGACGCACAGGTCATGCCGGAGATCGACAATTCGACCGAGGTCGCAGGAACGTCATAGCCGACATCCCGCACGGCGTCGGCCAGTATGTCCCGTGCGACCGGTGCCGCGAGCGTCACGTCTGCTCTTTCCGTCGCCAGATTGACGCTTGCTTGTTCCACGCCGGGAACCGCCTTCAAGGCCGCTTCGACCCGGCCGACGCAGGACGCGCAGGTCATCCCTTCGATGGGCAAACTCACCTTGTCTCGCGAGTGTATTTTTGCCGGCGCGTTCATCACCGTTTCCTTTCCTTGAATACTTCACTCGCACGGCAATATGGGGCTTCCAACGACTGGAAGGTCAAGGGAGAGATGGTGATTTTTTTGCTGTTGACCTTCCAACGGTAGGAGACTGCATCCGTAGACGCATGAGGCTAACCAAGGAGATTCTCATGCAGTTTCAGATCGAAAACATGACCTGCGGCGGTTGCGCAAAGAGCGTAACGGCAGCCATCCGTTCCGTGGACAAGGATGCGGAGATTTCAGCCGATCCGCCAAATCGGATGCTGGAGGTGAAATCGCGCGCGCCACGCGCTGAACTGGAAGCGGTGCTCCAAGAAGCAGGCTATCCCGCCCGAGACGCGTGAGTTGCGACCAACTAGTTCCCGATCAGTTCGATGACAAAGCGCCCCCAAAGCGCAGGAGTAGGCAAAATGAGACGACTATTGACCATCGCTATGTCGGTGGTGTTCGCGACCACGGCTCTCGCTCAAGAAATGCATGAGGGCAAACACGATTCCGCAACCGCGCATTCCATGGGCAAGTCTGCGTCGCTCGAAGCCGCCACGCGGACGATCGAAGTCTCCATGCTTGAGACAGAAGATGGCCGGATGGTTTTCGAGCCAGGCTTGATCGAGGTGCAACCGGGCGAAACCGTACGCTTTGCCATTTCGAACGTCGGCCTGATCGAGCACGAATTCGTCTTCGATACGCCCGCTGAAATCATCGCTCACAAAGACGAGATGATGATGGATGCCGCCCACGATATGGCGCACGATTCAGACAATGCGATCACCCTTCAGCCGGGGGAGGACGGCGAACTGGCATGGACCTTCACAGATGCCGGCGTGTTCGAATTTGCATGCCTGATCCCCGGCCACTACGAGGCCGGGATGTTCGGACCACTGGTCGTCAGGCCGACGATGATGTGATGTTATCGGTGGCATGCCATCGCGGCTGATCAACTCTGGCCTGGTGAGACACCAAGGCAACGACAAGAATGGGCATGCATCACCGCATCGACCAACAGGTGAAGCTCAATTAAGGCGCGCTGCTAGGCTGTTGGTACAGCGCCAGAGCCAGACGATCAGCAATTTTGTCAGCTACGGCCTTGACCGGATCCGCAGCAAGGTGGGCGTAACGAGCCGCTGTTTGGACTTGAGTATGGCCCAAAAGCTTGCCGATCTTTGGCAGTCTTTCACCGACCGCAATACCGCCTGAGGCAAAGGTGTGTCTCAGATCATGGATACGTACTTCGTCGAGCGCGGCTGCTTTTCTGATGCGACGCCATGGATGCTGCAGGTCCGTCAGGTAGGAACCTTGGTTCTTTCCCACAATCACAAACGGATTCTCTCGTTGCCGAGGAAGAATGCGCAGAATGTCCAATGCTGGTTTTCCCAAATGAACAACCTTCGCGCCTGTCTTGCTGTCGGGCAGCCGCAATTCTCCAGCGCCAAGATCGACATATGTCCATTCGAGCTTCTGGATTTCAGATAATCGACAGCCCGTCAGAAGAAGGAGGCGGAATGCTGCCACGGCATATCGACTTTCTGTTCCGCTCCTTTCAGCTTGATGCAAAGCAGCCCCGAAGCGCTGCAATTCGGCTCCGGACAGAAACCGCTCGCGTTTGTACTCGGGGTACTTCTCAACATCTTCGCACGGGTTCGTGTGGCGATCGCGAATACGCCAGGTCTCCGAAAGCTTCATCATTTTGGACAAAACACCCAACACGCGATTTGCCTGGTAGGGAATGCGTGCAAGCGAGCCGTGCAGTTCGGCTACATCCGCGGTGGTCACCGATCGCACGCGCTGTTTGCCGAAAAAAGGTTCAATGAACAATTCAACGCAACGACGGTACTCTGACTGCGTAGTGGGCTTACAGCGCACAGTTACGTGCTGCTTGAGAAAACGCTGGCCGAGTTCCTTGACGGTAGTGGACTGCCGTTCTGCGTCGCGAACCGCAGCGGGATCGCCATCACCACTGCGCACTTGGCCAAGCATATGCATCGCCGATCGCCGTACGTTCTCGGCGGTAATGGGACCGAACTGGCCAATCATCACACGACGCGTGCGTCCACGCTTTCGATACAGCACGAGAAAAAAGCGTTTGCCGCTGGGCATGATGCGGACGCCGAAGCCCGCCAGTTCGGCGTCGAACACAATGTAGTCCTTCGCCCTGACCTTCAGGTTTTCGACAGCCCGCTTTGTGAGTTTCGCTTTCGGCATGATTGCAACCCGTTGCGCTGCTTCCAAAAAACGTCCTCAAAGCCAAATTCGTGGAAGCGTCGTGGAAGCACCGGAGAGAAAGTCACAGCGCGTTCCTTCGTGAAGAAAGGTGAATCGTGCAGGCTGGAAAATCAAGCGAACTCAGAGGCTTATCGTAGTATCAATGGTACGCGGCGGTCCTTTCGCAGCATAGCGAAAAGTCCGGGAATCGAGCTCATAACCTGAAGGTCGCAGGTTCAAATCCTGCCCCCGCAACCAAGCAAGTCTTTGATATTAAACGATATTTCAGCCCGCCATTTCGGCGGGCTTTTTGCGTTTTGGCGCCATGTCGCCACTAAGTCGCCACCGTGAAAGCAATTCCGAGCCATTTTTGCCCACAGAAATCTGTATTGATCGTGACCCAGCCCCCTGATCCGGGCCGTTCAGGTGGAGAGTCTGTTGACGTTTGTTTCCCTGTTGAGTGTCGTGGTCAAGGCCTGCTGAGCGGAGCTTTCGATGAGCTCAGGCGAAGCAGGCCGTTTTCGTTGCGTTTTGGCGTAGACGGCTGGTGCCAATCCGCCAAGTGACGTGTGTGGTCTTTGCGTGTTGTAATCGATCCTCCATATTTCGATGGTCTGGCGTGCCTCCGACAGATTGTCGAACAGGTTCTTGTTCAAGCATTCGTCCCTGAACCTGCCGATGAAGCTTTCAACGAACGCATTCTGCATCGGCTTGCCTGGTGCGATTTAGTGCCATTCGATCGATGTCTCCTGTGCCGATCTCGGGATGGCGTGACTGGTCAGCTCTGTTCCATTGTCCGAGACGTTCATATCCGCCCTGCCGCGGAAGGCGATGAACTTGTCCAGTTCGCGGACGACGCGCGGCCCTGACAGCGAGATGTCGGCGACAAGCGCCAGGCATTCACGGCTGTAATCATCGACCACCGCAAGAACCCGGAACCGACGGCTATCGGTGAAGGCGTCATGCACGACATCCAGGCTCCAGCGTTCATTCGGCCGGTCTGGCGCGAGCATCGGGCGCCGAGTTCCCAGTGCCCGTTTCCTGCCACCGCGCTTGCGCACCTGCAGCTTGTCTTCGGCATACAGCCGGCGCAGCTTCTTGATGTTCATCACGACCTCCTGGCGAGCGAGCATGACGTGGATGCGCCGATAGCCGAACCGGCGCCGTTCGCTGGCCACCTGCCGGATCGCACGGCGCAGCTCGGCATCGTCGGGTCGGATGTGGTTGTACTGGCGCAGTCATGTATTGATGACGGCTTGCGCCTGGCGGGTGGTGGCAAACCACTCGGCGTTGAGCAGTTCGGCGCGCAGTGTTCCCCCGGATCGGGTCCGGGGCAGCCTATTGAAGCGCTCGTTGTATCCATTCTCCCAAGGTGAGCCTGGATAGATTCTCATTGGCTCGATCCCGATCCGCCTAAGCCAATCCTGGAACGTTGCAGAAGCGAACTCAGGCCCGTTGTCCGAACGAATGCAGGTTGGCGTGCCACGCTGAAGCAGCGGAGGATAGAGCGCTTCCAGAACAACGTCGGACCCCATCTTGATGCCGACGGTTACACACGGGGCTTCGCGTGTGTATGCGAAACGCCGGATGCGTCCTGCGCCGCCCTTGCCCGGTCTGCCGATCCGGCTTTGCGGCAGACCTCCGCCACGGGTTTCCGTCTTTCGCCTGCTTGATGATGAATGCCTTCTGTGTGTCCGTGAATTTGCTGACCTTAATGACTCTCCTGCCCTCTTCCAGCCCAGGATTCGATGCGGAAAACTTCGGCCAAGATTGAGGGCGTCTGCGAGGATCACATCAGGGCGATGCCGTCAGGCTGGCGACTTGACCGAGATGCCGTCGAAGCCATAATTATTGTCGGACAATCAACAATTGATCTGCGAAAGGCTGGCACGATGGATCTTGGAATGCACGGCAGACGCGCCTTGGTTTGCGGCGCAAGCAAAGGGTTGGGCAAGGCGGTCGCACTTTCCCTGGCGCGAGAAGGTGCCGAGCTTTTCATCGCAGCCAGAGGCCAAGATACGCTGAACGCCGCGGCCGAAGAGATCTCCGACTTGACCGGATCCAGGGTGCGGACGGTTGCCGCCGACCTGACGACGCACGAAGGTCGCAGAGCCATACTTGCCGCCTGTGATGACATCGACATACTCGTCACCAATCCCGGCGTGAGACAACAGCCTGTCGATTTCCGAACGATCGACCGCGGCGAGTGGGATGCCTGGATGGAGGCCCATTTCTACGCGTCGTTGGACATGATTCGCGCGATCGTGCCGGGCATGTGCGAACGCCGGTTCGGCAGGGTCGTCAATCTGTCGGTGAGCTTCATCAAGTTTCCGCAGGTCAGCTTCGCCCCCAGCCACGCCGCGCGGGTGGCGCTGGCCGGCGCGATCGCGGCCATGGTGCGGGAACTGATCCCGTTCAACGTAACGATCAACACGGTTTGTCCGGGGCTGTTCGATACCGACGCGCTGCACACCAATCTGCACGCCCACGCGCGACGTGGCGGCACAAGCTACGAGGCGATTTTCGAGGACCGTCTGCTTCACTGCCCTGCCGGGCGTATCGCCGACCCAAGCGAATGCGGTGATCTGGTCGCATTTCTTTGTTCCGCGCAATCGGGCTTCATGACGGGGCAGAACATCATCAATGACGGCGGGGTCTATCAGGGCCTTTTCTAGAGGCCGATTCTGGCCGGACGGCAACAGGGAAACTGCATCGCTGGGGTGATCGTCAGCACAACGCTTGGGCGCGGAGCCGCGCCTGCATCTGCCGCGCGCCGCGATCAACAATTGTCACGATTGCCAAGAAGATGTCGCCGCGACGCGTTTCGACCAGCACTCCGAAGATGTCCCGATATCTCATCTCGGCCCTGAAACCGAGTTGGATGACCGTTGACATTGCATTCATATTGTATACATTTTTTGGAGCCGCTTCAGCCATAAACCGCCTCGCACAAGGATCCGCCATGTCGCGCATTGCGCCAGCTCCCATCGAAGGAAACGCGTTTCACCAAGCGATGGGACACTGTCCTGACATCGTCGAGAAATGGTACGCGCTCGACGGCGTGATGCGCTTTTCCGGTCTTGATCCGGAACTGAAAGAAGAGGTTCGTCGCGTCATCGCCGACGACGTGGGATGCACATTCTGCTCGTCGCTTGGGAGGCCCGACGTCAATGGACGGGACGAACGAACCGCGCTCGCGGTCGCATTTGCCGAAACCGTCTGCGCGAACATCGGTGACCTGCAGGCGGTTGACGATGAGGTGTTTGATGTCCTGAAGCAGGAATTCACCGAGCCCGAGATCGTGGAACTCGTGGTCTGGACGCTGTTCATGGTTGCCGGCTCGGCGTTCGGCGCTTTGATCAAGGTGCCGGCGGCCTCCCCGTCGGAGTTCAACGCGTATCAACGCTGGCGAGCGGACGGCGAGGCGGCGGCGGCGAAAGATTCATGACTTCCGAAACCGACCGACCGGCGCCGATTACCGTGCTCGACTTCCGTGCCGCCTGGTGTGGAACTTGCCGCATGGTCGAGCCGGTTCTCAACCGCATTGTTGCGGGCCAGGCCGACGTCGAGCTTCATGTCGTCGACGTCGAATGCGATGCCACGATGGCGGAGCGGTACGGCGTGCGCTCCCTGCCGACACTGGTGTTCGTGGCAGCCAGTGGTCGCGAAATGGTCAGGCTCTCGGGAACCATGAACGGCAAACAGATCAGCCAGGCCATTGCAGATGCCCGATCGGCGCTGGCGTAGGCGCTATTTTGGTGCCACGGCGTCCGCGTGTTCCGCGCCCGTCTCGTCCATGTGCGGTATGGCGTCCATACCCAGTTGCAAATGCCGGTCTATCTCACCGTGGATCATTGAAAGATCATCGCCGATCGCGGCCGCAAGGTAGCGGTTGCATTCCTCAATGAAGTCCTCGCCACGCACATGCACCTGACTGACCGCGAAACTGAGCTGGATTCTCTTGGAAAGCTGATGCCATGTCTCCAGCAGGACGCCGTTCTGAGAAAACTCGTATGGATGGCTGTGAAAGTGCATCTCGGCCTTGATCGCCTCGGCCCGATCCTGCTTCTGGATGGCGGCGACCAGCGTGGCGTGCCGCGCTTCGAATTCGGTGCGGAACTCCCGCGTACGTCTTGGCCAGATCTCGGTGAAACAATACCGCTCGAGCGCTCCCCTCACCGAATAGAGTTCCCGCATCGTCTTGACGTCGATATCGATGACGAAGGTGCCCGCATAGGGGCGGTTGGTGGCGATGCCCTGGTCGACCAGTTCCCAAATCGCTTCGCGGACCGAGCCACGGCTGACACCAAACCGGCTGGCGATCGCCTGCTCGACAAGCTGGGACCCGGGGGCGATCTTGCCAGTCAGGATCAGATCACGAAGGGTTTCGGCGATCTGCGCCCGCCGCGTTCTTGGCAGGACAGCGTCAAACTCCGGCAGCGCCGCCGCCGATTTGCGACGGTTGGTTGTCTTGTTCATATCACCCCATCCTTTTCAGCGGCAGCCGCGCAGTGCAACACGGAATGGCGTCTCGGCGCGGGTTGTTTCACAACTTGCCCTGTCAGACCAGCGGCATGGCGTCGCCCGTCTGGATCGCGGCGATGTCATTCAAAGCGACGACTCCAAGCGACTGTTAACGACCATCTCGGCGACAACCGCATTGTTCGGCATGCCAAGCAGAAATGCCACGGCTTCGGCAATTGTCTCCGGCGCGATGCGCAGTGCCTTGGGTGTTGCGCCGGGCGCGTCACCGATGAAGTCGGTATCCACGGCGCCGGGACACAGGGCCGTGACGCGGACGCCTGTCTCCCAGCCGGCGAACTTGGCCGCGTGCGACAAGGACAACAGCGCATGCTTGGTTGCGCAATAGGCAACCGAGACCGAACCGTCACGATAGCGCTTTGCGTCCGTCGAGGCGATGTTGACGATGCGGCCAAAGCCGCACTGCGACAGGTGCGGCATGCAAAACCGCATCAGCCGGAACGGCGCCTTGACATTGACATCCCACAACTCGTCCATGATCGTCTCGTCGCCCTCGGTGAAATTGAGCGGCTTGTTGATTCCGGCATTGTTGATCAGGACATCGATACCGCCGAAGGCACGCAGTGTCCGGTCGACCCACTTTCCGGCATCGTCAGGAATGGTTGCTTCGAACCGGCTGATCAGGACACGATCGCCGAACGGGGCATACAAGGCCATCATCTCGTCCGGGCGTCGCCCGCCCAGCGACAGGCGATAGCCGTCGTCGACCAGCCGCTGGGCGATCGCCTTGCCGATACCGGTTGAGCCGCCACTCATCATCACCACGCGGTCGGCTACTTCTAGTCGCCCCATCTGGCGCGCCATTGCTGCTTACCTCTTGCCTCGTGCCGCATGGCACATTGAGCGATTGTCATCGCTTCGCTTCACCAAAAACGCGATCTAGTTGATTGTAAGACAATTGACAATACGGTAGAACCATGTCGACCCATGCACCTGCACCGGTGTTCTGGCGACATCATCGGAGGAGACACATGGATCATCCATTGCAAAGTAACTACACCGTCGACGAGATGGACAGGGCCTCTCATCTGCATCCGGTCACGTCGATACAGATGCTTGAGGAGCACGGGCCGACCATGTTCGGCAACGCCTCGGGTGTGACCGTGGAAGGCCCAGGCGGCGTGTCGATGATCGATTTTGGCGCCGGCTTGTGGTGCGTCAATGCCGGTTACGGACGCGAGGAACTGATTGCCGCCGGCGCTGAAGCGATGCGAGATTTGAGCTATTTTCATTGCTTTGGCGGCGCCTCCAACGCCTACGCGGCGCGTCTTGCCGAAACCCTGCTGGGGCTCTTGCGCGAGAAGGCGGGCGCTCGGCACATGTCGAAGGTATTCTTCGGCTTGTCGGGCTCGGACGCCAATGACTCGGCGTACAAGTTGGTGCGATATCTCAACAACCTGCGTGGGAAACCCCAAAAGAAGAAGTTCTTGTCGCGCCTCGGCGCCTATCACGGGCTGACCTATGCTGCTGCGGGTCTGACCGGTATTCCAGGTTACCATCGTGCATTCGATCTCCCCCAGAACGATGTGATCCATCTGGCTTGCCCGCACGCTTACCGCTATGCGCAGGGCGAAGAGACCGAAGCCGAGTTCGCCGCGCGCTTGCTGGCCGAGTTGGAGCGAACCATAGCGCGCGAAGGCGCCGACACGATCGGAGCGATGATCCTGGAGCCGATCATGGGAACGGGCGGCGTGCTGATCCCGCCCGAAAACTATCTGCGCGGTGTCCAGCAGATTCTTAAGGACAACGACATCTTGATGATTGTCGACGAGGTCATCACCGGTTTCGGCCGGCTCGGCAGCTGGTTCGGCACCGGCCACTTCGAGCTTGAACCCGACATCGTGACACTGGCCAAGGGCGTCACGAGCGCTTACTTCCCCATGTCCTGCACCGTCATTTCGGAAGCGATCTACGACAGCCTGCGTGAGGCTTCGCCGAAGACGGGTTCCGTCATGCACGGCTTCACATATTCCGGCCATCCCGTCGGTTGCGCAATCGGGCTCGCAAATCTGGAACTGATGGCGCGCGAGGGGCTAGTCGAAAACGCCGCCAATGCAGGACCGCTGCTGGTTCAGCGCCTGCAAGAGCGCGTCGGCGATCACCCCTTTATCGGCGATATACGCGGCGTGGGACTCATGGCGGCCGTCGAACTCGTCGCCGATCGCGAGACACGCCGGTTCTTCGCCGAGGGTCAAGAGCCGCACAAGCGCCTCGCGGTCCAGGCGATGCAGGAAGGTGTGCTGGTGCGCGGCCTTCCGTTCATCGAGGTCGTGTCGTTTTCTCCGCCGCTGAGCATCACCGACGAACAGATCACCGAAGGTGTCGATCGCTTCGCGTCGGCCCTCGAAAAGGCCACGCCGGCGCTTGAAGTCGCGGCAAGAGCGTAAAGGGCACGGTTGTGGCAAGACAGGTTCTGCTTTTCATCGACGGAGCTTGGGCGCCCGCGCTTGGCGGGGACTTCGTCGACGTTGTCAACCCGGCGACGGAGGAGACGATCGCCCATGTGGCAAGCGCGACAATCGGCGATCTCGATCGCGCCACCGAGGCGGCGCAGCGCGGCTTTGCCATCTGGCGCCATATGGCGCCGGCCGAGCGCAGCTGCATCATGCGCCGCGCAGCCGAGATTCTGCGCTCGCGCATCGACGAGATTGCCCGGCTTCTGACCGTGGAGAACGGCAAGCCGTTGAGTCAGGCCCGACTGGAACTGGCCTCGTCGGCGGATATGATCGAGTGGTTCGCCGAGGAAGGGCGTCGAGCCTACGGCCGGCTCGTGCCAGCGCGGGCGCCCGGAACACTGCAAATGTCGCTGCGCGAACCGATAGGCCCCGTCGCCGCGTTCACGCCCTGGAATTTTCCGGTCAGTCAGGTCGCAAAAAAGCTTGCCGCGGCACTTGCGGCAGGCTGTTCGATCATCGTCAAAGGCCCCGAAGAGACGCCCGCCTCGCCGGCCGAACTGATCCGCGCCTTCGAGGAGGCCGGGATACCACCGGGCGTGATCAATCTGGTCTATGGCGTACCGGCCAACATATCGGGGCACCTCGTGCCGCACCGGGTCATTCGCAAGGTGTCTTTCACCGGCTCGACTGCTGTCGGCAAGCAGATCGCCGCGCTGGCCGGTGCGCACATGAAGCGTTCGACCATGGAACTGGGCGGGCATGCGCCGGCGCTGGTCTTCGCCGACGCCGATCTCGATGCTGCCGCCAAGCACCTGGCGGCATCGAAGTTCCGAAACGCCGGGCAGGTCTGCATCGCGCCGACCCGGCTCCTTGTCCAGAGCGATGTTCACGACGCATTCGTCGACCGTTTCCTCGAGGAGACCGACAAAATCATCGTTGGCGATGGCATGGATGCCGAAGTCACCATGGGTCCTCTTGTTCACGAGCGCCGGCTCGCAGCGGTCGAGGCGATGATTCAGGACGCGACCGCAAAGGGCGCGGATGCGGCGACGGGAGGACGCAGGATTGGCAACAAGGGTTACTTCCTGGAACCCACCGTGTTGGTCGGTGCGCCAAAGGCTGCAGAGGCGATGAACCGGGAGGTTTTCGGTCCCGTCGCGCTGATCAATCGTTTTTCCGGAATCGATGCCGCGATCGAGGAGGCGAACCGTCTTCCCTACGGTCTCGCGGCTTACGCCTTCACACGCTCAACCGCGACGGCACAAGCGATGGCCGATTCTATCGAGGCGGGGGTTTTGGGCATCAACCACATGGCGGTCGCGCTGGCCGAGACGCCCTTCGGCGGAATCAAGGAGTCCGGCCACGGGTCCGAAGGCGGCGCCGAGGGTCTGGAGGCCTATTTGGCAACCAAGTTCGTTACCCAGCAGGCTGGCTGAGACACGCCGTCGATCGGGCCTGGCGGTCCCCACCGCCACCGGAATGTCTGTATTTCATCCGCGTGGCGGCGCCCGCGCCCTACCCACAAAGTCGCCCGCCGGCCGGTGATCGGTGCTGCCATCGCCGCTCCGAAGCGTGGTGTCCCTCAGTTCATATTGTCGATTGTCCGACATTCAACTTTACAGTTTGATCGTTTCGGTGCACGATGAGCATCGGGCGGATGGAGGTGCGCGGATGAGCGGGGAGGTGTCGAGCGTGAAGGTCGCGGTCATTGGCGCCGGCTCGATCGGCATGGCGTTTGCAATCGTGTTTGCCTCGGCCGGCCATCGCGTGACGATTTACGATACCGATCCGGAACGGCTGGGCATGGCGCGCGACGAGTTGGCATCGGCCCTTTCAGACTTGGCTCGCCACGATCTTCTGCAGGAAAATGCTAGTGCGGTGCTCACCCGTATCGCTGTCACCGGTGACTTGGCCGAAGCGGTTCAAGGAGCTCTTTGGATCCAGGAATGCGCGCCCGAGAAGCTGGACTTGAAACGGGCCTTGATCGCCGATCTGGACTCGCTGGCCCAACCTGACGCTGTCATCGCCAGTTCCGCCTCCGCCATCCCCTCATCGCAGTCCACCGGTCATCTGCCCGGCAGTCGCCGTTGTCTGGTCTGCCATCCAGCGAATCCGCCTTTCCTCTTGCGGGTCATCGAGATTGTCCCGCACGCCGGAACCGACCCGGCTGTTTCCGCATTCGCCAGGGAATTTCTGAGCGCTTGTGGAATGCAGCCGGTGATGGTGGGCAAGGAGATCGAAGGCTTTGTTTTCAACCGACTGCAGGGCGCGCTGCTCCGAGAAGCCTATTGTCTGGTTCGGGACGACGTGGCCTCGGTGGAGGATATCGACACGCTTGTCCGTGACGGTCTCGGGCTGCGCTGGTCGTTCATGGGGCCGTTTGAAACCGTCGATCTGAACACCCGTGGCGGGCTCGCAGCCCATGCCGAGAAGATCGGCCCGGCCTATCGGAGGATGGGGTTGGAGCGTGGTCAGGATGACCCGTGGACGGATGCGCTCGTCGATAAGGCGACCGCGCAGCGGCGTTCGCTGCTGCCGCTTGAAGGCTGGGACGAGCGACGGGCATGGCGCGACCGGCGTCTGATGGCGCTCATACGCCACCGCCGGAATCAGGAGGTTGCGCCGTGAGCAGCCGATTGCTGGAGGAGCGCGTCGCGGTGCTGACTGGCGCCGGGCAGGGGATCGGACACGCGATCGCGTCAGCGCTTGGCCGACATGGCGCCAAGGGCATGATCCTTGATCTCGAATCGAGCAATGGCTCGTCAGAGCCGCCGGAGGGTTTCGAGACAGTGCCGGCCGACGTGACAGTAGAGGAAGACCTCGCCGGTGCCTTCGTGCAGGCTCGCGAACGCTATGGTGGCATCGACATCGTTGTGGCCAATGCCGGAATTGTGCCGCCCTGGCGTGAAGCCGGCGCGCTTGATCTCGCCGAATGGACGCGCGTCTTCGCCGTCAATGTGGCGGGCGTGGCCGCCACCATAAAGCACGGTGCTGCTGCCATGTGGGATCGGGGCGGCGCGATTATCGTGACCGCTTCGGTCAACGCACTCAAGGCACCGCCCGGCCAAATGGCGTACACCACATCGAAAACCGCGCTCATTGGTCTTGTCCGTACCGCCGCTCACGATCTCGGCCCCAAAGGGATCCGCGTCAACGCGGTCGCGCCCGGCGCGGTGATGACCGATGCGCTCCGCCAGCGCATCGCGGATCGCGCGGCCGACGGCGGGCCGCCACACGGCTTGGTGGAGACGACGCTGCGTGAAACCTCGCCGCTCAAGCAGATTGTGACGGAGGATGACGTCGCCCATGCGGCTCTCTTCCTGGTGTCCGACTGGTCCAGGCAAATCACCGGCCATGTGTTGCCGGTGGATGCCGGGCTCAGCGTCACATGAAAAGGTCGTCAGTGAATCGATCCATTTACATGACATGATAATCGTATACAATTTGCGTACGATATTTGAACTAGAAAGGGAAACGCGTGAACCGTAGCTCAGTGAATTGGTCCGGGCCCATGCCGGCGGTCGTGACACCGTTCGACGATAATGGAGCGGTCGACGAGCAGGCATTCCGGGCCAACCTGGAACATCAGGTCGAGCATGGCGCGACAGGGTTCATCGTAGCCGGCTGTACCGGCGAGTTCTGGGCATTGACGGGACAGGAGCGGGTTCGGCTCGTCGAACTGGCTGTCAAGTCGGTCGGTGATCAGGTTCCGATCATCGCCGGAACCAGCGCTATTAAGCCCGCCGAAGTCATCGAGTTGACCAAGGCCGTCGAAGATAAGGGCGCGAATGGTGCACTGATCCTGCCGCCCTATTTCGTCAAGCTTTCCGATGACGAAATCATGGCCAATTACGAGCGGATCTCGGATGCGGTTACGCTGCCGATCATGCTCTACAACATTCCGCAGAACGCGACCAACGCGATCAGCGCCGAACTCGCAATGCGATTGAGTGAACTCGAACAGGTGGTCGCCATCAAGGAAAGCGCCGGCGACTGGAACAACTTCCACGCCATCACCATGGCTGTACGCGACCGGATACGCGTCTTCTGCGGCCCATCAACGCTCTATGGCGTGTCGGCCATGGCCGCGCGCGCGGACGGCTTCATCGACTGCTTTCCGAATGTTTGGGCACCCGGTGGGCTGGACCTCTATCACACAGCGGTCCGCGGCGATGACGACGCTGCAAATGCGCTTCAGGAACTCGGCATCAAACTGACGGCGCTTTTCACGGCGAACGGATGCGGACTCTATTCAGCCACCAAAGCCGGAATGGCCATCCTCGGCCTGCCAGGAGGCAGGGTGCGTCCGCCGCTCGCCGAATTGACGCCGGATCAGCATGCCGGCCTGCGCAGCGGACTCGAAGCGCTCGGCTTGACAGCCTTGGCTTCGGGCCGGCTTCACGCCACAGCATGAGGGAGCAAATCATGAACGTAGTCAAGCCTGCCGACAGTTTCGAGATTCCGTTGACGCCGCGCGTGTACAGCAAGCAGTTCGGAGAGTTCATCGGCATCGGCCCCAACGGCAATTTGTGGGTCGAGGACTGCGACGTCGCAGAACTGGCCGAGACCTTCGGCACGCCGTTGTTTATCATCTCCGAGTCCCAGCTGCGTCATACTTACCGGCAGTTCCGCGACGCTTTCCGCCGCCACTATCCCGATGTCGAGATTCTATTCGCCAACAAATCCAACAATGGTCTGGCGATCCGCCACATCATGAATCAGGAGGGTGCAGGAGGCGATTGCTTCGGCCGCAACGAGATGTATCTCGCGCTGCTGGCCGGCACTGACCCAAGGACGCTCGTGCTCAACGGTTCCAACAAGCAGGACGACGAGCTTGAGATGGCCGTGCAGAACGGGCTTTGCATCAACATCGACGCTATGGACGAGATCGACCGGATCGACGCGATCGCCCGTCGTCTGGGTAAGCAGGTCGACATCGGTATTCGGCTGAAGCTCGACCTCGAGCCGTTGGACGACCAGCCGGGAGTGCCGATGCACGGACCCGGCTCGATGAAGGCCCAGAGCGACAGCCACAAATGGGGCATGACGCGCGAGCAGACGGTCGAGATCGTCAAGAGGGCGCAGTCGCTTCCGCACTTCAACCTCCGCGAGACCCATTTCCACCTTTCGCGAATGACCAACGACCCCGCGCCTTTCGCTCTGATGGCGCGCGAGATGGTCACCTGGTCGGGTTTCATTCGTGACCATGCCGGCTGGATTCCGCCTTGCATCGATATCGGCGGCGGCTGGACCTTCGGCAAATGGTATGGAACCGGTCCGAACTCGCAGATCGACGATGATTCCGCGCCGACGCCGGAGGATTACGCAAAAGCATGTGCGGCCGCCATCAAGGGGGAGGCCGAGCGGCTGGACCTGCCGCTTCCCAAGCTGCGGCTTGAGCCGGGCAGATCGATCTCGGGGCCTTCAGGCATTTCCGTCGGCCGCGTCGGCGCGATCAAGCGAGGCGATCACAAGAAGTGGATCAACCTGGACATCTCGACCAATCATTTGTCCTGGGCCGCCATTCTTGACTGGTACTATCATGCCGTCCCGGTTCGCGATGCGGACGCCGAGCCGACCGAGACGGTCGATCTGGTCGGTTCGTTGTGCAACTCCGATGAGATCGGACCGCATCGCAAGCTGCCACCGCTCGAGCGCGGCGACCTTGTGGCGTTCCTTGACACGGGCGGTTACACCGAATCCTGCGCCGCCCGCTACAATGCGCAATTGCTTCCCGCCAGCGTTCTGATCTCGGGTTCAACCGCAGAGATCATCACTGAACGGGAAGAGCTTCGCGAAATGATCGGACGTTTCAAGGTGCCGCCACGGCTTCTCGCACAGTCGTTCGGAGGAGCGGTGGCGGCCGAATGAACACATCCGGACTGCTTGGTGCCGGATCACAGCAGTCCCGAAAGCGGACATGTCCATAACTACATCTAGAGGAGGTAGACCATGAAAAGACGTGACATCATGTTGGGCGCAGCGGCGCTGGGCTTGAGCATAAGCCTGGCGGCGCCGGCTCTGGCCGAGAGCGAGCTTCGTCTCGCGCATTTCTCCCCGACATCGGACCCAAATCACGTTACGGCAACCGCCTTTGCCGAGCGCGTCGCCGAGGCAACCGGAGGAGAGCACACGGTCAAGATCTTCCCCAGCGCGCAGCTGGGCGGCGAGGTCGACGCGGTCGAGGGACTGCTTCTGGGTACCATCGACATCACCATGCCAAGCGCGGCCGTGATCGCAAACTGGGTTCCGGAGATGAACGTGCTGAACATGCCGTTCGTTTTCCGCGATTGGGATCACTACACCGAGACGATGCACGGCGAACTCCTCGATGAGATGGTCGCTGTTGCCGCTGAGAAGAACATACGCGTACTCGGCGCTATGACATCGGGCGCAAGGCACATCATGACGCGTGAACCGCTTGAGTCCTTTGAGGACCTGCGCGGCCGCAAGATCCGTACGGTCCAGAACCCGGTGCATGTCGCGGCCTTCAACGCCTTCGGCGCCAACGCGACGGCGATTGCCTACACCGAGGTCTATTCGTCGCTTCAGACCGGCGTGGTGGATGGTGGCGATGCGGCGAACACCAACTACTTCACCGAGAAGTTCTACGAGGTGGCGCCAAACTGGGCGCAAGTGAGTTGGCTGTTCTATTCGAACTTCATCATCATGCGCGAAGATGCCTTCCAGGCGCTGCCAGCCGAAACCCAGGACGCGCTTCAGCAAATCGGTCGCGAGATCGGCCGTGATCACTTCGCGCGCTACCGCATCAGCGATGACGAAAAGCTCGGCGAACTGGTCGCCGCTGGCGTCAATGTGACCGAGCCTGATCGCGCACCGTTTCAGCAAGCGGCGCAGGCCGTCTATGACGAGTTCCTGACCAGCGACCGCGAAAGACAGCTTCTGCAGATGATCACCGCGGAATAACGTCGCGGACAAACTGGCGGAAAAGGTTGATGAGCGTGCTCCAGCGCACTTTGGCGATCGTGCGGTCCACAACGGACCGCACGGTTGTGCTGATCTTCTTTTTCATGGTGCTCTCGGTCGTCGGCGAGATCGTCGGCCGAACGTTCAATATCACGGTCAGCAACGCGGTCGAAACGGCCTCGTTCGCCCAGATATGGCTGACCGCGATCGGCGCCAGCGTGGCCCTTCGGCATGGCTCGATGTTCGCGCTCGATACGCTGACGCGGCATCTCGATCTGAGTATGGCACGGGTGCTCAGTGTCTTCATCGCGGTGTGCAGTCTGATCTTGGTGACCATCCTGTTCTACGGCGGCCTGATCTTGACCGAGTCCGGCTTCCGTCAGCTGTCTCCGGTTCAGCGCATGCCGATGTGGATCGTCTTCATCTCAATGCCCATCGGCATGGGTCTGCTGGCACTGGAGATCGTGCTGCGCGTCTTTGAGCGGTGGCACGATCCGTTCGAGGGCCTGCCGGAGGACGACGCATGACGACGCTTGCAGTCGGCTTCTTCTTCTTCATCCTGCTCGGCGTGCCGGTGGCATTCGTCTTTGGCCTCGCTGCGCTGGCCGCCGTGGTATCCTCGGACCTGCCGCTGGTGCTGGTCGCGCACCGGTTCGTTGCCGGGCTCAACAACTTCACCCTGATGGCAATCCCGTTCTTCCTGCTGACGGGAATGTTGATGGAGGCGGGTGGATTGGCCAGACGGATCATAGCGTTCGCCATGGCTCTGGTCGGTTGGATCACCGGCTCATTGCTGATGGTCGCGGTTTTGACGGCCACGGCGCTCGCCGCCATGTCGGGATCAGGCAGCGCCGACACCGCGGCGGTTTCCTCGGCGCTGATGCCGGAGATGAAACGGCGCAAGTACAACATCGATTTTTCCGCCGCGCTGATCGGCACGGCCGGTACGCTCGCTCAGATTCTGCCGCCAAGCACGATGCTCGTGCTGATCGCCGTGACCAACAACTTGTCAGTTTCGGCGTTGTTCCTCGGCGGCATCATCCCTGGCCTTCTGGTCGTCCCCGCGCTGCTCGCCCTGTCCTATAGGCATGCCAAGAAAGGCGGCTCGCAATACGCGGCAACGACCGAGTTCTCGTTGCGTGAGGTAGGTCGGACTTTCGTCAACGCCATTCCGGCGCTTGGCCTCGCCGTTGTCATCAGCGGCGGCATTTTCAGCGGCCTTTTCACGCCGACTGAAGCCGCCGGCGTGGCGGTGGTCTACACGGTCTTTGTTGGAAAATTTGTCTATGGCGAGCTCAAATGGGCCGACATCCCCCGTGTCACGCTCCGCGCGGGCGCGATCTCGTCGGCGATCATGTTCCTGGTTGGCGGCGCGACGGTCTTCAACTGGCTGATGGCGGCTGTGGGCGTGCCCGATGCGGTGTCGGGCTGGTTCCAGGCCAATGTGGAATCGGCTTGGTTGTTCCTTGTCGTCATGAACATCTTCCTGATGCTGATGGGGATGCCAATGGAAGGCTTCGCGCTGATCCTGCTGCTCAGCCCGATCTTCATCGAAGTGGCCGTTTCCTACGGCTTTGATCCCAACCACATCGCCATCGTGTTTGTCTTCAACTGCGTCATCGGGATGATCACACCGCCCTTTGGCGGCACCCTGTTCGTTTCCGCGATGGTGGCGGGGCGGCCCATCTCGGCTGTCACACGCAAGGTCTATCCGCTGTGGGGCGTGATGACCGTGGTCCTGCTGATGATAACCTATATGCCGGAACTGGTGCTTTTCCTGCCGCGGGCCGCGGGGTTCATCAATTGAACACGTGGCCGACCGTCTTGCGCCCGTCGTGTACAGATGAGCGCCAGTCAAACCATGCTGCGCGTCGCGTGGTTCTTCAGGCTATTGATGTGCCGGCGCATGGCCAGCTTGGCGCCTTTGCTGTCCCGGGCCTCAAGCGCATCGAGCAGCTTCAGATGCTCTGTCGAATCAGGCTCTATCCGGTCGGCGACGCGCTCGATTTCGAAAAGATTGGTGGTCACCCGCAACGATCGGATCAACTGGGCAAGAACGGGATTGCCGCAAGCGTCCGCGATCAATCCGTGAACGTGATTGTCCGAACGCCAGTGCGCCTCGCGATCAAACTCGGCCGCTTCCATCAGGGCATGGATCTCGGAACGTGCGGCGGCGATGGCCGCGCCGGGAATTCGGTCGATGGCCAGGCCGACGGCTTCGACCTCCAGAAGAAGACGCGCACTCAGGCTGTTGAGGTATTCGGCAAGGTCGACCTTTCGGACAAGGAAGGAGTGGTTGGCCGTCTTGACCACCAGCCCTTCGCCCTCGAGCCGCTGCAACGCCTCTCGAAGCGGCGTGCGCGACACATCGAGCGCAGCCGCAAGGCGCGATTCAACGATAATCTCGCCACCGTGCAACTGGCGTTGCCTGATCATGTCTTTGACGGCCCAATAGGCATGGGTCGCGCGGTTGGCGGCAAGCTTGATCGAATTGTTGGAAACCATGGCGTTAAGGCAGTGAAACGGGAATCTGGAAGCGAAGACCGCCATAGTAATTGTACACGATGGCGACGGCAAACGCCGCGGCACTTTCCTGCCCAAACCGTCCAGATTTCGGAAAGATGACGATGACAGTTAACCCGCTACGCACGGCATGGGCCGAAAACCGCCCCACACTCAATGGTTGGCTTTCGATTGGCAGTTCATTCGCTGCCGAGATCATGGCCGATCAGGGTTATGACAGCATCGGCATCGACCTGCAGCATGGAGTAGTCGACTACTCCGCGGCGCTGGGCATGTTGCAGGCGATGCGCGCATCGGATGTAACGCCGCTGGTGCGCGTACACTGGCTGGATGCCGGCATCATCATGAAGTCGCTCGACGCCGGCGCAATGGGTATCATCTGCCCGATGATCAACACCGGTGATCAGGCAGCGCAGTTTGTTGATCATGTCCGCTATCCGCCCCAGGGATCGCGCAGCTACGGGCCGACACGGGCCGGCCTTGTTGCCGGGCCCGATTATTGGTCACGGGCCAATGACGACATAGTCGCCTTCGCCATGGTCGAAACGCGGCAGGCCCTGGACAATCTGGAGGCAATCGCGGCCACACCGGGCCTGGATGGCATTTACGTTGGCCCGGCCGATCTTGCATTCAGCCTCAGCAAAGGTCGGTTGGCGCCGGGTTTTGATCGGCAGGAACCGGAGATGATCGCGGCATTGCAGCGCATCGCCTCGACATGCCACGCCGCTGGCATTGTGGCCGCCCTGCATTGCGCGACGGCCGAATATGCCGCGCGCGCGATCGACTGGGGTTTCGCAATGACCACGGTCTCCAACGATGTGCGGCTGCTTGCCGGTGCATCGGCCGCGAGCGTGACCCGATTTCGAGAACTGGTCTGCAAAGGCGGAAACTGATGGCCCACATCTTGGTTGCTGGTCAGATCCACGGCGCGGGCATTGACATTCTAGACGCCGAACCCGGCGTAACGTTCGACTATGTTGAAGAGGTTTCGGAGCGAAGCTATGCGCCGCTGATTGGCGGCGCCGATGCGCTGGTGCTGCGGACGCAACCGTTATCAGCAGGGATCCTCAGCGCCGCCGCGCGGCTCAAAGTCGTTTCGCGCCATGGTGTCGGCCACGATGCAGTGGATCTGGAAGCGCTCAACGAGCGTGGTGTCGCGCTGATGGTGGTCGGAGACCTCAACGCGACATCGGTCGCCGAGCACGCCATGATGATGATACTGGCCTGTGCAAAGCGAGCGCTGATGGCGGACAGCGCCGTCCGCAAAGGAGACTGGAGCTGGCGCAACGACCTGCAAGCGGTCGAGTTGGCAGGCAAGAACTTGTTGATCATTGGCTATGGACGCGCTGGTCGCCGCCTGGCTGCGATGGCCTCGGCATTTGGCATGCAAGTTGGTGCGTACGATCCCGTCGTGGCCGCAGGAAAATGGCCGGCAGGACCCGCCGTGCCCATTTATGACCTTGTGGAAGCACTCGGCTGGGCCGACATGATTTCGCTACATGTTCCAAGAACAGACCGGCCACTCATCGGGGCCGCCGAAATTCGAGCGATGAAATCGACGGCGATCCTGGTCAACACAGCACGCGGTGGCGTTGTCGACGAAACGGCACTGGCCGACGCGCTCGTTTCGGGTCGGCTTGCCGGCGCGGGCGTCGACGTCTTCGAAAAGGAACCGCCGCTCGTCGACCAAGAGCTTTTCCGGTGCGGACAACTCCTGGTTAGCCCGCACATCGCGGGTTTGACGGCCGAGTGCGCCGAACGCATGGCGGCTGCAAGTGTCCGCAACGCGCTGGATTACCTCGCCGGCAAGGCCGATCCGGACCTTATCGTGAACCGGCCGGACTTGCATGGCTGACCAATGGCGCCATCCAACGGGCCAGCTACTCCCATCAGCGCAGACCGGCGCTATACGGCCAGCTCTGGCTCCGCCAAACCCAACATTTGCCGCGCTTGCCGCCAATTGGCGACCGGCCGCTCGTTGCGTTCGCAGATTTCGACCACACGTTCGACCAAGGCGGCATTGGACGGAGCCAGCGTCTCGCGGTTCAGCCGTACATTGTCCTCAAGGCCTGTACGCGCATGGCCGCCGGCCGCCACTGACCATTCATTGACCACCAACTGGCCCGCGCCGATGCCCGCCGCACACCATTCGCCGTCTGGTACCAGTCGCCTGACGGTTTCGACGTAGTGGTCAAACACATGCTTGTCGACGGGCATGGCGTTTCTGACGCCCATGACGAACTGGATATAGGGCGTTTCCGCGATGCGCCCGTCGCGCCACATGGCGACGGCCTGATGGATATGCGACAGGTCAAACGCCTCGACCTCCGGCTTGATCCGGTAGGTACGCATCTCGCCGGCCAACCAGTCGACAAGGTCCGGTGGGTTTTCGTAGACCCGCGTCGGGAAGTTGTTTGATCCGACCGCCAGCGAAGCCATGTCCGGCCGCAGCGGCAGCATCCCGCCGCGCTGTTTTCCCGCGCCAGACCGGCCGCCGGTCGAGAACTGAATGACAACGCCCGGGCAGTGCTTTTCGAGCCCTTCCTGCAGGCGGGCGAACTTTTCTGGATCCGAGCTGGGCGTCTCGTCGGCGTTGCGGACATGCGCATGCACGATCGATGCGCCGGCCTCAAAGGCTTCCTGCGACGATTCGATCTGTTCGGCGATTGTCGTGGGCACGGCCGGATTGTTGGCTTTCGTCGGCAGCGAGCCGGTGATCGCCACGCAAATGATGCAGGGTTTTTGTGCATTGTTCATGGATGGTCATATTTCAAAGACGGTGATCTCGCCTTTGCCTCAATATTGTGTGTCGAAACGGTAGGCATCGCCGCCAGTCCTGGCTGCGATCATGCGTGACAAGCAAGAGCCCGTTCCGTGCCGGTCAGGCAGGTTTCCCAACCGCCGGCTCCGCTTCATCGGCGAAGTGAACGCCGGAGTAAAGTCCAATGCCGTCAACTCACCCGGGGTCCGAGCGCGAAGTGGCAAATGCCCCTGGATTCGCAGACCCTTGTCCCTGATCTTGAGACGAGGCGACCATGATGGGCAAGGCAAGTGCCGATAGGGAATTCAGCCGGTACATGGCCCGCCTCAGCTGCCGACAAACCGCCGATGCGGCGCATTTCATCGTCGGCCGATCAGTACGTGTGATTCAGCGGTCGGGTGACAGATGCAGTCCAGCGTTTGCACGCGTCACGCACGCTGATGCATTTGGTCTCTTTGTGCGAGACTGTTGAGATGCCGGACGATTCCGTGTGAGCTCAAAGTGAAACCAGTTTCGCCGGCCGTTCCCGCCCCGCCTCCTATTGAGAGGTGATTCCTGAAGGCAGCTATAGGGAGATTGTGTTGAAAAAGTCGGCATTGCTCCTGTCGCGAAGTGCTGATTCAATCCTTCGAAGAACAGGAGGATTCGGCCATGATGGGAGAACGTCAGGCTCTGCGGGAAGGACTGTTCTACGCGTTTTCGATCGAACAGCACGTGCCGGACGATCACCTGTTGCGATCGATCGACGGGTTTGTCGACCTTGATCCCGTCAGGCGCCATCTCGCACCACATTACAGCGCCACAGGCCGGCCTTGGGTCGATCCCGAACTGATGCTCCGCATGCTGATCATCGGCTATAGCTTCGGCATCCGCTCGGAGCGGCGGCTGTGCGAAGAGGTCCATCTGAACCTGGCCTATCGCTGGTTCTGCCGCCTCAGTCTCGAAGACCGGGTTCCCCACCACTCGACCTTTTCCAAGAACCGGCATGGCCGGTTCCGCGAAAGTGGGTTGTTCCGCGAGGTCTTCAATCAGGTTCTCAAGCGCTGCATGGCCGAAGGTCTGGTGGGTGGCGAAGCGTTCGCGGCGGACGCCAGCGTCATCCAGGCCGATGCCAACCGGCAAAAGGGCGATGCTGGATCGCTCGGCTTGCCCGATGACGTGACCGGTCGAGCCGTGGATGAGTATCTTGCCACGCTCGACGATGAAGCCTTTGGCGGCGCCTCCGACGTCACGCCCAAATACCTCTCGCCCACCGATCCGGCCGCGCGCTGGACCGCCGCCCATCCACGCGGCAAGGCGTTCTATGCCTATTCGCTGAACTATTTGATCGACTGCAAGATCGCGATCATCGTCGATGTCGAAGGCAGTTCAGCCATCCGCCAAGGTGAGATGGCTGCCACGGGCCGCATGATCGAAAGAGCCAAGGACCAGCAAGGTCTTTGGCCAGAACGGCTGACGGCCGACACGGCCTATGGCTCGGCGGAGATGCTGGGCTGGCTGGTTTACGAACACGGTATCGAGCCGCACATCCCGGTGTTCCGTTGCCCGGCAGGCAATTGCGAAGCAAATGCCGAGAGGGGACAAATCCGCCCGCCAGGACGGCAGCTTCGAGAAGGCCGACTTCATCTATGATCTCGAGGCGGACGCCTACATCTGTCCGGCAGGCAAGATGCTCAAGCCGCGCCAGAAGGTCTATCGGACACACCGCCCACTCGTCGATCCGAACGGTACGATCCGCTATCGCGCGAGCAAATCTGACTGCGACAGCTGTACACTCAAACCCCGCTGCTGTCCGAACGCCCCGGCCCGCAAGATCCCGCGATCGATCTACGAAGGCGCCCGCGACATGGCGCACGACATCGTCGACAGCCCCGACTACGAGGTTTCAAGACGGGAACGCAAAAAGGTCGAAATGCTGTTCGCCCATCTGCGGCGCATCATGCGGTTCGACCGGTTGCGCTTTCGCGGGCCGACCGGGATCAATGACGAGTTCCTGCTCGCCGCCATCGCCCAAAACCTCCGCAAGATGGCGAAACTGGCCGAACCGGCCGTTGTTGTCCGACCCGCATGATCCAAGGAGCAGAGCGTCGCCGCGTCAATCTATTACCAGCCAGCAATATTGGCGGGTTTTTCAACGGAATCTCCCAAAAGCTGCCTTTGGCCTCGCTGTATCCAACAATCAATACGGGCGGATTACGGACATCTGCGCGGCAGCGAAACGCTCAAGTTGGTCCGATTACTATGGACCTTGGCCATCTAACTCGGTTGTTCGTGCAAAACTCGGCGTGACCCAGCGCCGTGTCCGGATTGCACGCACTGTTGTGGTACCGCAAGGTTGGCTTGTCCTGGTCGTCTCGGTGTTTCCGGATTTCGATATGGCTATTCATCGCTGCCTGCACCTGCCGATGAGCGTCCCATGTCGATACCGGCTGCAGGATCGGGCTTGCGGGCGACTTTAATGAAGGCAGCGACCCGCTCGGGATCGACAGGATTGGCCCAGTGGTCGGCCAGCTTGAGGCTCGAGCCGACGATTGCGCCATCCAGAAGACGTAACAGTTCCGGCGCGTTGGCCGCCGTCATGCCGCTGCCTCCGATCACGGGCAGTCGGGTGCCCTCACGGATCGCGGCGATTTCTTCGACCGGAATGGCATCGCCGGTGCGGTTCCCGGTGACGATCGCCACGTCGGCATCGAAAAAATCGACATCGCGGGCGAGCTCATCGATTCCGCGGTCTTGCGTGATTGCGTGCGCACCATGCTTGACATGCACATCGGCGAACACGGCGACGTTCTCGGCGCCGATCGAGCGCCGGAAGCGGAGCGCCGCGCCGGCCTCACCATCGAGCACACCTTCGTTTGAGACATAGCTGTTGGTCCACTGGTTCACCCGGACAAAGTCCGCGCCGGTCGCCTTGGCAATGGCAAGCGCGCCGATGGCACCATTGGCGAGCAGGTTGATGCCGTATGGAACGCGCGCTTCACTTGACAGGCGTTCGGCAATCGCTGCCATTGCGGCGATGATTTCCGGGCCGATCTGGCCTGGCTTGACGAATGGAATGTCGCCGTGGTTCTCGATGACCACGCCATCCATGCCGCCATCCTGATAAGCTGCAAGGTCAGCCAGCGCACGCTCGGCGATCTGCGCAACAGTGTCGCCTTCATAGCGCGGCGTACCGGGCAGCGGCGGCAGGTGGAGATTGCCGATCAACGCCTTGCCGAACCCGAATATCCTGTCCAATGCGCTTGGCGATCCTTTCGCCATTACCGCACGCTCGGTGTCCAAAGCCATGTTTGTGTCCGTCATGTCTCAATTGAAGTGATGCCGGCCATGGCTGTTCGGAAACGCTCCTGGCGCAGCGCGTGATCATTGGTCGTCGTGGCCAGAGCCCCGCATGCTTCCACGACGAATGCAGCCGACACCGTGCCCATCGCCGCGCTCTCCGCCAGTGAGCGGCCAGCAACGAGACCAGCCAGAAAGCCACCGCAGAAGCCGTCGCCAGCACCTGTGGTATCAACAACGTCCGCCTTGACCGCGGGCACATGCCACAGTGCGCCCGAGCGAGCTTCGGCAACGAGAACGCCGTTCTCGCCGAGCTTGCCCGTTAAGTGACAATCGTTCTGAACAGCTGTCTGAGAGAGCCACGATTCGATGTTCGACGGGTTCCAGATGCGCCGGATTTCAGCTTCGCTCGGCAAAAAGGCGGTCAGGTTCGAAAGGAACGCCAGATCGGCATAGGCGCTGGCATCGATCATCTCATCGGACAAGATATCCATGGTCACGATCGATCCCGTCGGTCTCAGTTGCGCCGCCATGTCGACACCACTATCGGGACCCTGCGGTGCGATGTGAAATCCCTTTGCATCCAGATAACTGCCTGGCAGATGCCCGCGCACTCTATCCATCTCGGCGGGCTTGGCGGATGTGTGTTTGACGATCTGCTGCTTAAAGTCGCCGCTTTCGTGCAGCATCCAGAGCTCCAGGCCGTTGCCCTCCGCAATCCGGACGCCCTGTGTATCGAAGCCGCGGCTGGAGAGCGCCGCCAGCGTTGCCTCGGCATACGGCTTGCCGGCGGGTGCATGAATGCCGACCCCGTTGTTCCAGATGCTTGCGCCTATGGCCGAGTAAAGAGCACCACCGCCATCGACGCCGAAACGGCAGTTGCCGTCTTCGAGCACGATGTCGTCGGTTGTCAGCCAACCAGTTGTGACGATTTCAACCATCGCGACGCTCCCGCAGCACTTCTCCGAGAGCGGAAAGATAAACCAAGGCCTTGGTCAGATGGACGAGATCCGCGAGATGCGCGGTCGGAAGTTTGGTGTCGAAATGGCGATCCGCACCGGGAAAGCCAAGCAGCAAGATCGACGATGTCCGGAGCATTACGCTGACATCGTCACTGCGCGAAATACGTGTGGCGCCATTCTCGCATACCGAAACAGCTTCTGGACCCAGCCGCGAAAAAAACTCGGTCGTTGCCCTGTATAGCGGCGGCGGGGTAACCGAGCCGCGACCGCCACTCGCATATTCACTCAATACAGCACCCGAACCCAAAACATGGGCGTCGCCAAATTGCTGCATGTCGACAACCACCGCAAGATCCGGCGTCGTTTGGCAGGCCGTGGCGATCCGTGCGCTGCCACGGGCAATCATATGATTGCCGCTTCCGGCAGGACCTTCCTCTTCATCGGGAAATGCAAAAAACGCTTCTCTTCCAAGGCGCGCGAACAATGGAGCGGCCACCGCCAAGGCGGCGACTCCGCCAGCATTGTCGAGATGTGCGGTCAAAAATCCATTTTCATCGCAGGCAAATGCGGTGACCGGCACCACGCGGTCACCAGACTGCAATGCTGGCCCGCCAGCAGGTTCGAAGCGGGTCGAGCCACCTTCGGACACAAGCACACCATCTGCCACCGTCACGAACTGCCCTGTCGTCAGATCGTAGCGCAGCGCGTGGGCGTCACGGCGGCCATCCTGCGTGAGGTGGTAGCAATAAGGCACGAGCCTGTAGCCTTCTCCGACCGGGTGGCTAACAAGATAGCTGATCGTATCAAGATGGGCGAAAAGCCATAGCTGTGCCGGCGTCGTACGGTCCCCGGTCACGACCGCCAGTTCGCCGGAGCCTGCGTGGTTTGTATCCAAACTGAAGTGTTCGGTTTCGAATGCTCCGTCGTCGCGCCACAGATCAGTCAGTACCGGCCCGCGTAGGCAACCGGCCGCCGAAGATGGCGCTGACGTCTCAGCCAGCGCGCGAACGTAGCGCGTGATCCGTTCCGGCGTGACATGGTCATCGATGGCCTGCCGCAATGTGAGGGCGCGGGCGACAGCGCGTTCGACGTCTGCTTCCGTTGGTCCCATGAACAAGCGGCTCGTCTTCGCGCTCATCGCCCGCTCCTGTCCGACCGGGTCATGATGAAGACGGCGACGACGATCAGCGCACCCTTGAAGAGCTGCTGCACAAACGGGTCAACGCCCATGAGATTGAGGATGTTGGCCAACACACCGATGATAAGCGTGCCGATGAAAGTGCCGAGAACCGAGCCGCGTCCGCCGAACAGTGATGTACCACCGACGACGACAGCGGCAATGGCGTCGAGCTCATAGGTCTGGCCGGCAATCGGCGTGCCGACACTGAGTTGCGATGCATAGACCAGCCCGGCAATTCCGGCCACGCCACCCGAAATCACATAGACGAGCGCGGTATAGAACTTGACCGGCACGCCCGAAAGCCGCGCTGCGTCCTCGTTGGAGCCGATGGCATAGACCGAGCGACCGAAAGCGGTCTTTCCAAGCACCAGGCCCGAAACGATCAAGACCGCAAAAAGAATGAGTGTGGGGATCGGAATCCCGACGATGTAACCGTTGCCCAGATTGTAGAACCCTTCATCGAGGATGGGGATCGGTGTCCCTCCGGTGTAGATAAAAGCGATACCGCGCGCGAAGGACAGCATTCCCAAAGTCATGATGAATGGTGGGATGCCGGCAAACGCGACGCCCAGACCGTTGATCAAACCCAATACCATCGCCGCAGCGATCCCGAGCGGAATGGCCGTCGCCATTGACCCCGTTTCAAGCAGGCCAGCAAAAAGAACAACCGAAACCCCGAGAATGGAACCGACAGAAAGGTCGATACCCTTGGTCAGGATAACGAATGTCATGCCAACGGCGAGGATGCCAACGATCGACACCTGCCGGAGTACGTTCAACAAGTTGGGGACGGTGAGAAAGCGGTCCGAAAGAAAAGACGCCACGACAACGAGCAGCACCAGAGCCGTCGCCACGCCGGCCTGCCGCCATATGGTGAGCACAACCGGGTGAACCTTCAATTGCGGCGATGCAATGCCGTTGGCCATGATCGATCTCTCATTTTGTCAGGCGCCGATGGAAGCGGCACGCATGATTGTTTCTTCGCTCGCCTCACTCTTGGGCAATGTGGCCGTCACCCTGCCTTGCCGCATCACAACCACTTGGTCCGCAAGGCGCAGAACCTCTTCAAGCTCCGACGAGATCATCACGATTGCCACACCCTCGGACGCGAGCATTTCGATGAAACGATAGATCTCGCGTTTGGCGCCGATATCGACGCCTCGGGTCGGCTCATCAAACACGAGGATTTTCGGTTTCGTTGCCAGTGCTCTTGCGAGCATAACTTTCTGTTGATTGCCGCCGCTCAGCGTCGCGATGTTTGCTTCCATTGAGGCCAGCCGAATGTCGAGTTCTGAAATCGAACTGCCGACAAATGCCTTCTCCTTGGCGATGCCCACGAAACCAAGACGGCAGAAGCGTGCAAGAGCGGCGATAGTCGCGTTTTCCCGGACAGGCCGGTTGGCCAGCAGACCCAGTGCCTTGCGATCCTCGCTCACATAGGCAACCCCCTTGGCTGCCGCATAGCGCGGGTTGGAACGACGCACGTCTTTTCCGAAGATACGCAGAGCGCCGGCATTCGGCTTTCGCAGGCCATATATGGCTTCGCCGACCTCGCTGCGCCCCGCGCCAATCAATCCGGCCAGAGCAACGATCTCCCCCTTAGCAACGCTGAAAGTGACGTCTTCGAACGCTCCGGGCGCGCTCAAGGCCATAAGTTCAACCGCCGCTTCGCCGGTTGCTCGCGCTTGGGCATCGTGTCGCTCAAACTTGCGCCCGATCATTTTGGAGATGAGCCAGTCCTTATTGATGGACGTGATGTCGGCGACGCCGGTCAATTGTCCATCACGCAACACCGAGACGCGATCGCTGATGCGGAACACCTCATCGAGGTGGTGCGAGATGAAAATGATCCCGATACCCTCGGCGCGCAGCCTGCCGATGAGCTCGAAAAGTGTATCGACACGCCCCGAATCGAGCACCGCCGTCGGCTCATCCAGAACCAGAAGCCGAGCATTGAAGGAAATCGCCTTGGCGATCTCGATCATCTGTTGCTGCGCGATGCTGAGACGGGCCACCGGTATGGTCGGATCAATCTCGATCTTTAACCTTTCCAGCAGTTGTCGCGTGGTCGTGCGCATGGCGGTTCGGTCAAGCGTGCCAAATCCGGTGCGCGGAAAATGACCCAGAAAGATGTTTTCTTCCGCCGACAGGTGCGGCGCCAATGACAGCTCCTGATGGATGACGACAATCCCGTTCGCGATGGCGTCCTGCGGCGTCTTCAATACCAGCTTGCGTCCGGCGAGTTTGATCTCACCCGCATCGGCTTTGTGAACGCCGGCAAGGATCTTGATCAATGTCGACTTACCAGCACCGTTCTCGCCAACTAAGGCATGAATCTCGCCCGGCGCTACGGAAAGGTCTACGTCCTTGAGGACCGGATTGTTGCTGAACGATTTTCGCAGCCCGGTCGCAGAGAGGAGGGATGAGGCCACGTTGAACTCGATGGTATGCTTGTCAATGCCCTGCCGGCTCAGCGCCGGCAAGGCAGATCATCTTTACTTGCAGGGATCGAGCGGCGGCTCAAAATCGCCCCAGCCGCGGCCGATCCATTCCTCGGCATTGGCCTCGGTTACGGTCGGTGAATCGGGCAGTTGCAGTCGGAGGCCCGGTTCTTCATAGGCCGCGGCATCAGGAATTTCCTGGCCTTTCAACGCCATAAGCGCGGCGCGCAGTCCGATGTCGCCGATAAAGGGCGTGTAGTTGCCGTCCGCCCGGAACGTCCCTGCGGCCACCGACTTGAAACCCGCATTGGAACCGTCGAAGGTGTAATGGAGGATGCCTTCGTCACAGCGTTGAGCCCGTGCAATCGCAAGCTGGGCGCCCCATGACGATTCTTCCGCATGCGAGAACACCGCGTCGATCTCTGGGAAGGCCGTCAAGAAATCCTCCATGATCGGCACGGCAGGCTCACGAATCCACTGTCCGTCGCCCACCGCCAACACGTTGATTCCAGGATGGTCCGCCAACACATTCTTCATGCCGCGATCGCGGTCTATTGCGGGTGATGAACCCTGCAAACCGGTGATCACGACAATGTTGCCCTGCCCGTCAAGATCCTCGGCCATCACGCGCGCAACGCTCTCGCCCATGGTTACGTTGCTTTGGCCGATGAACAGCGTCTTTTCCGTTGGAACGTCACGGTCCATGACGATCAGCGGAATGCCCTCACGCATGACGGCGCGTGATGCCGGACCAAGGGCGGCGGATTCAACGGGACTGAGCAACACCGCATCCACGCCGCGCGCAATCAGATCGCGGACATCATTGTTCTGCTTGGCAACGTCCACGTTGCCATCGAGCACGATGAGGCTCACATTGGGATGGCGGCAAGCTTCGGCCTGGGCAGCTTCGAGCATGGCAATGCGCCACGGGTGGTTGAACCCTGTTTGGGAAAACCCAACCACAATGTCGCGAACCTCCCCGTCGATCTCGACCGGCCCCGCTTCCATCGGCAGGATATCAATCATTGGCAACCGCTCATAAACGGCGGCCAGTTCCTCGCAGGTCTTGCCGGAAATCGGCAGTGTTTCGTCTGCAACTGCGATCGTGCCCGTCATCGCTGCAATCAACGCAGTCGCACAAAAAACCCTCATGCTCATGATTTGCTCCCTTCAGTTTGCGCGCATTGCGCCGTGGCGGAACGGACACACAGGTCCTTTGGCGGCTCTTGCTCCGCCAAGGGAGCACTTGCCTTCCGCATGCGACTTTGACATTTCTCGTTTCTGGCGCATCTGTCAAGGCAAATGTCATGACATTCGAACATTCGGACATTTACTGGAATGCTCCGCTCGACGGAAGCGAACCCGTTCCGTTGTGGTTTCAGATTGCCAAGCGCCTGCGCGCGGCGATCGACGCAGGGGAATTCGGTCCTGGCGACGTGCTGCCATCAGAGGCGCAGCTCAATGACCTTTTTGGCGTGAGCAGAGCCACTTCCCGCGCCGCTCTCAACGAACTCGAGGGTGACGGGCTCATTGTCCGCCGGCCGGGCAAAGGATCGATTGTGGTCAGAAAGCAGATCGACCAGCCGGCCCAGGAACTGTCCGGCTTCTCCGAAGACATGCGGCGACGCGGCCTAACGCCCTCCTACCGCACTTTGGAGACGGGACATTTTCCAGCCAACGCTGAAGTGGCCGAGTCGCTTGAAATCAAGCCCGGCACGCTCACCTTCCGCTCGCGGCGGCTGCTGCTGGCTAACGATAAACCGATCGGGCTCGCTGTATCCTGGATCGCGCCACCTCTGTTGCGCAGTGTGGTTCCGCCGACCACCGAGGCACTTGCCACCGCCTCGCTTTATACTTGGCTGAAGAACAACTGTGGCATCACGATCGGACGCGCTCATCAGTTCATCGAGGCGGCGTCAGCGACCGGGGCCATCGCCGAGGAATTGCGAGTGGGTGAAGGTCAGCCGATCCTCATCGCACGGCGCACATCGTACTCCATCGATGGAAAACCGGCAGAGTATGTGATCCTGAACTTCCGTGCCGACCGGTATCGGTTCGAAATCGAGGTAACTCGTTGAGTCCGCTCAGCCGCCAGAATCGACCTTTCCGTTGATGCCGAACGGACTCCGCATGCGCGCGACTTGCGGTTCAAGGTAGCGTCGCCGAGAGGATCGATTTCAGGTGTCGTCGTGTTCGGGCGGCTACGTGTCCCTGAGGATCGCGTTCCGAAGGCACGTGCCGGCGGGCCCGAGCATCGCGCCCTGGCGGTGGATCAGGTAGACGGGCATGACGGTTGCCCCGTCCTTGCCGATACCCTGCGGCGCAATGCGTGCGAGGCGTCCGGCCGCAATATCGGCTTCAACGAGGTGTGACGGCATGTTGCCCCAGCCAATGCCGGCCATGATCAGCGCGCGTTTGGTTTGAAGGTCATCGACTCGCCAGGCTCTTGGTCCTCCAACGCCGTAATCGACGCCCGCCGTTACATCCGTCGGATCCGAGACGACGATGTTGAGTTGATCGCTCACATCGACGGGCGGTGTTTCATTGGCTAGGCGATGACCCGGCGCGGTCACGGCATAAAGGGTGACCGCGCCGACGGCCTCCATCGTCAGCGCGTCGTCGCGGATCTCGTCAGAGACCGACAGCCCGAACAGGCTGCCACGGTCGCGCACCGCGACCAAAGGGCCGCCCAACGGCATTGTGCGGATGCGCATGCCGACCTCGGGAAACGCCTCGTGCACGGCGTGAAAGGCTCGGGCAACCCACATAAGGTCGACAAACGGGTCGATGGCGATGTCCAAGCTGGTTTCGATGCCGGTTGTGAAGCTGCGCGCGAGCGCCTTCAAGCCTTCGGTCTGCGCCAGCACCCGGCGCGCATCAGCAAGAAGCGTCCGACCCTCGTCGGTCAAGACCGGGCGATAGCCGGATCGATCGAAGAGTACGACATTGAGCTGCGCTTCAAGCGACGCGATCGCGTGACTGATGGCCGACTGTGCCCGCTGCAGCCGGCCAGCGGCCGCCCGAAAGCTGCCGGTCTCCGCAATCGCCACCAGCACACGCAATTGATCGAGGGTCAGTCCATCCAGCATGATCTATTCGATAGATCATAATCATCGATCGTTTCGCAATCCCTAGCGTTCGACAAAGCATCTATCTGGCTGCCCAACCGGCGATCCCGGACCGGGTTGGAAGGAATTGAGAGATGACTGATACGCAAAACTCCATCAAGACATATGATCGCCCCATCGTCGTGGCCGGCGCGACGGGCAAGCAAGGCGGCGCGGTTGTCCGCCGACTGCTTGAACGCGGTCACAAGGTTCGCGCGCTGACGCGCAATCCGGCCAAACCGGCTGCTGCCGAGCTGGCGCAGATGGGCGCCGAGGTCGTTACAGCCGATCTCGAAGACCGCATGTCGCTCGACACGGCGTTGACGGGCGCCGGTGCGGTGTTCTCGGTGCAAGACTTTCTGGAATCCGGCGTCGAGGCTGAGCTGCGCCAAGGCCTGAACCTGACCGAGGCGGCCGGCGCAGCAGGGGTCGGTCACATCGTCTACAGCGGTGCCTCGACCATGGACCGCAACACCGGTGTGCCGCATCTGGACAGCAAGTGGCAGGTGGAACAGCGCGTCCGATCGCTCGACGTGCATTGGACGGTGTTCCGCCCGGCAGCCTTCATGGACAATTGGGTATGGGATCGTCAGGCCATCGAGCAGGACGGCGTGATCCGCTACCCGATGCGGCCTGACACTGTCTACCGCCAGGTGGCAGTCGTCGACATCGCGGCAATGGCCGTGCTTGCCTTCGAACGTCCCGATATCTGGGCCGGCCAGATCATGCCGCTGACCGGCGATGTCTCGACCATGGACGAGATTGCGGAGACCTTCGCGCAAGTTACGGGCCGATCTGTTCGCTATGAGCAAATGTCATGGGAGGCGTGCCTTGAACAGCAGGGCGAGGAACTGACCTCCATGTACCGCTACTTCGATACGTTCGGCATGGATGGCGATCCGCGCTACCTCCGGCGGTGGCATCCCGAGGCCCTGACGCTCGAAGCCTATCTGCGCGCCGACGGCCGGGATCAGCCTGCTTCGTCGGCCGCCTGAACGGTTGGACCGGCTGTCCGCTGCGCGGCAGGGCCGCAACCATGAGAACCTCAATCATCAAGCAGCCCGGCGCCCGCTCGTTGACGATCGCCAGCGTCCGCGAAGTGCCGGGCATTGCTGCACTGGCTGTGCCGATCATTGTCGGGATGATGGCGACCACTCTGATGGGCGTCATCGACACCATCCTGATCGCGCCTTTGGGCACACAAGCGCTGGCCGCCACCGGGATCACCACCAGTGTGCTGATCATCTTCTATTCGGCGCTGCATGGCTTGATGTCCGTGATCCATGTGCGCATGGCGCAGGCCAACGGCGCGGGCGAAAATGTCGCTGTCTCGGCTGCCGTGCGGACCGGCTTTGTGGTGGCGCTGGTTGCAGGCGGGCTGGGCATGCTGTTGATGCTCGCCGCCTTTCCGCTGTTACGCATTCTCGGCCAGCCCGACCGGGTCATGGAGGTTCTGTGGCCCTATTGGGTTGCCAAGAGCGGCATGCTCGTGCCCTTCACATTGCTCGCCGTGCTCACCGGATTGTTCAACGCTACGGGACGACCCTGGACCGCCACATCCGTCGCGATGCTGGGCGCTCTTGTCCACCTGCCGGTCAGCTATGGTCTGATCCACGGCGGTCCCGGCTGGCAAGGCCTCGGGCTGCTCGGGGCGGGCATCGGCAGCGTCGTCGCGAGCCTCATTGCGCTTGTCACGGCCTGGACCTATTGGCGCCGGTCGGCCACGATGGCGCCCTTTCGACGGCGGGCGTCGGTGTCGCGGTCCGAGGTGCGGCGCGGTCTTGCCGAAGGCCTGCCTGTTTCGCTGTCGTTCAGCGGCGAGGCATCGGCCTACGCATTGGCCGGATTGATGCTGGGTCTGTTCGGTCCCACGGCACTCGCCGCCAACCAGGTGGTCCATTCGATTGCCGCGATCCTCTACATGGTCCCGCTGGGCATGACGGTCGCGGTGAGCATTCGCGTCGGGCAGACGGTCGGCGCAAAGCAGCCGGCCCGCCTGCGTCCGATCGGTATTGGTGCGACCGGCGCTGTCGTTGCGTGGATGGTATGCGTGGTTGTCGTCTTGCTGCTGACCCGGGAGACGATTGCAGGCGCGCTGACCGATGATGCGGACGTGTTCGTACTCGCCGTGGCCTTGTTCCTGGCCACCGCGTTCATGCAACTGGCCGATGGCTTGCAGTCAACCGCCATGGGCGCATTGCGTGGCATGCTGGACGTGCGCGTGCCGACGCTCATCACAATCGGCGTCTATTGGCTGATTGCCCTGCCGACCGCCTATGTCTCCGGCTTCGTGTTCGATTTCGGGCCGGGCGGTGTCTGGCTAGGCTATGGTATCGGCATCTTCATCGCCGCATTCACGCTGCAGGCCCGGTTCTGGCACAAGACGGCCCCAGCAAACATCCCATCCGCCCTCTGAAGGAGAAACCCATGGCAGATAAAAAGATCGCTCTTGTCGCCGGCGTCGGGCCGGGTCTTGGCGCTGCGCTTGTTCAGAAGTTCGCGGCCGAGGGCTTTCAGGTCGCGGCTGTCGCCCGCAACCAAGGCAAGCTTGAGGCACTGATCGCTGAACGTGGTCTGTCCAGCCAGGCAAAGGCCTATGGCTGTGATGTTGGAGACGCCCAGGCGGTGGCGGATCTGTTCGAGACCGTCAATTCCGAGTTGGGCACGCCCTCTTTGGTCGCCTTCAACGCCGGCGCCTTCACCATGGGTTCGATCGCCGAGCTCGATCCGTCTGCGGTCGAAAACTGCTGGCGCATCGGCACTTTTGGCGGCTTCCTCGTCGGTCAGCAGGCGGCAAAGGGCATGCTGGACGCCGGGATGGCCGGCACGATCCTGTTCACCGGCGCAACGGCGGGTCTGCGCGGCAGCGCCAACTTCGCAGGCTTTGCGATGTCGAAGTTCGGCCTGCGCGCGCTGGCGCAAAGCATGGCGCGGGAACTGGGCCCCAACGGCATTCACGTCGCCCACATCATCATCGATGGCGGCATTGGCGAGAACACCGGCGCCCTGTCGGGCGATCTCGATGCGCCCGATAAGACGCTTAGCCCGCAGGCCATCGCCGAGGCCTATTGGCAACTCCACATCCAGCACCGCAGTGCCTGGACGCAGGAACTCGACCTGCGGCCTTGGGTGGAGCGGTTCTGATTGCTTGAACAGGAGAGCTGCCATGACGGGATTTGCCACCGGCGAGGCTGTCGCCCGCGCGTTCTTCGAGCGTTGGGATGCCCACGACGCCGATGGACTGGCCGAGCTGTTCGCCGAGGATGCCGACTTCGTCAATGTCGTCGGCATCTGGTGGCGCAATCGCAAATCGATCCGAAAGGCCCATGCCTATGGCTTCGAGCGTATCTTCCAGCGCGCGCGTCTGACACTCACGGAGGTCAAGGTGCGTGAACTGACACCGGACATCCATATCGTGCACACCGTTTCGACGCTCACTGGCCAAACAGGGCTCGATGGCCAGCCGTCAGGCGATCGTGTCGCGGTGATCAGCCTGGTCACCGAACGCCGGCAAGAAGGCTTCGTCATCGTCAGCTGCCAGAACACCGACCGCGTCGACGGCGCCGACACGCACGTTGTCGACACATCGGGCTTCCGG
>JAEPON010000036.1 GCA_017642895.1 Roseitalea sp. | reverse complement strand
CGGCGAAGTGACGCTGCCCGACGGCACCGAGATGGTGATGCCGGGCGACAATGCGGAGATGAATGTCGAGCTGATCACGCCGATCGCCATGGAAGAGCGGCTGCGCTTTGCCATCCGCGAAGGCGGCCGCACCGTCGGCGCCGGGATTGTGGCGAAGATCATCGAATAACGCCGGCCAACGACCTACGGGGCGCGGCAGCGACCTGCCGCGCTCTTTGATTTGAATGAGGAACCCGTCCCATGAACGGCCAGAACATTCGCATCCGCCTGAAGGCGTTTGACCACCGCGTGCTGGACGCGTCGACCCGCGAGATCGTGTCGACCGCCAAGCGCACCGGTGCCGGCGTGCGCGGACCCGTGCCGCTGCCGACACGGATCGAGAAATTCACCGTCAACCGGTCGCCGCACATCGACAAGAAGAGCCGCGAGCAGTTCGAGATGCGCACCCACAAGCGCCTTTTGGACATCGTCGATCCGACCCCGCAGACGGTCGATGCGCTGATGAAGCTCGATCTGGCCGCCGGTGTCGACGTCGAGATCAAGCTGTAAGGCGCGGCAGGCGACCGTAGGAAGGAATGAACCCATGCGTTCAGGAGTGATTGCACAGAAGCTGGGCATGACGCGCGTCTACACGGACGAAGGCGTCAACCTGCCGGTGACGGTGCTGCGGCTGGAGAACTGCCAGGTGGTGGCCCAGCGCACGAGCGACCAGCACGGCTATGACGCCGTGCAGCTTGGCGTCGGTTTCGCCAAGCCCAAAAACGTGTCCAAGGCCATGCGCGGCCATTTTGCCAAGGCCTCCGTCGAGCCCAAGCGCAAGCTTGCCGAGTTCCGCGTCAGCGCCGACAACATGCTCGATGTCGGTGCCGAACTGGTCGCCAGCCACTTCGTGCCGGGCCAGAAGGTCGATGTGACCGGTACCAGCCAGGGCAAGGGCTTTGCCGGTGTCATGAAGCGCCACAATTTCGGTGGTGGCCGCGCCACGCACGGCAACTCGATCTCGCACCGTTCGCACGGCTCGACCGGCCAGTGCCAGGACCCCGGCAAGGTGTTCAAGGGCAAGAAGATGGCCGGCCACATGGGCGCGACCCGCGTGACCACGCAGAACCTCGAAATCGTCTCGACCGACGATGAGCGCGGCCTGATCCTGGTCAAGGGCGCGATCCCGGGCTCCAAGGGTGCCTGGATCCTCGTGCGCGACGCCGTCAAGCAGCCGGTTCCGTCCGAAGCGCCGATGCCGGCCGCCCTGCGCGCCGCCGCCGCTGCCGAAGCCCCCGCACAAGAGGGAGCCGAATAATGGAACTCGCAGTCACCACGCTCGCCGGCAAGTCCGCCGGCAAGATCAAGCTCAAGGACGATGTGTTCGGCCTGGAGCCGCGCGCCGACATCCTCCAGCGCATGGTGCAGTACCAGCTCGCCAAGAAGCGCGCCGGCACCCACCAGACCAAGGGCCGTTCGGACATTGCCCGCACCGGCGCCAAGATGTACCGCCAGAAGGGTACCGGCCGCGCCCGGCACCATGCCGCCTCGGCGCCGCAGTTCCGCGGCGGCGGCAAGGCGCACGGTCCGGTCAGCCGCGATCATGCGATCGGCCTGCCCAAGAAGGTCCGCGCGCTCGCGCTGCGGCACGCGCTGTCGACCAAGGCCAAGGATGGCGGTCTGATCATCGTCGACGAACTGGCGGCCAAGGACGGCAAGACCAAGGTTCTGGCCAAGCAGTTTGCCGATCTGGGCCTATCCAATGCGCTGGTCATCGGCGGTGCGGAACTGGAGGACGGCTTCAGGAAGGCCGCCGCCAACATCGCCAATGTCGATGTGCTGCCGGTCGTGGGCATCAACGTCTATGACATTTTGCGCCGCAACACGCTGGTCCTGTCCAAGGATGCCGTTGCGGCCCTCGAGGAGCGTTTCCAATGACCGATCTGCGCCATTACGATGTGATCGTCTCTCCGGTGATCACGGAAAAATCGACGCTCGTCTCCGACAACAACCAGGTTGTCTTCAACGTGGCGCGCGACGCCTCCAAGCCGGAGATCAAGGCCGCCATCGAGGCGCTGTTCTCGGTCAAGGTCAAGGCCGTCAACACGCTGGTCCGCAAGGGCAAGGAGAAGCGGTTCCGCGGCATCAAGGGGCGTCAGTCCGATGTGAAAAAGGCGATTGTGACGCTGGCCGAAGGCCAGTCGATCGACGTCGCAACGGGCCTTTAAGCGGGTCCGGGAGTTAAAGTCATGGCACTGAAAAAGTTCAAACCCTCGACGCCCGGCCAGCGCCAGCTGGTCATTGTCGACCGGTCGGGCCTGCACAAGGGCGCGCCCGTCAAGGCGCTGACCGAGGGGCTGACCAAGTCCGGCGGCCGCAACAATGCCGGTCGCATGACGTCGCGCCACATTGGCGGCGGGCACAAGCGGACCTACCGCAAGATCGATTTCAAGCGGCGCAAGCATGATGTTTCGGCAACGGTCGAGCGGATCGAATATGATCCCAACCGCACCGCCTTCATCGCGCTGATCAAATATGATGATGGCGAACTGTCGTACATTCTGGCGCCGCAGCGCCTGCAGGCGGGCGACAAGGTGATCGCCGGGGCCAAGGCGGACGTGAAGCCGGGCAATGCGATGCCGCTGGGCGCGATGCCGGTGGGCACGATCGTCCACAATGTCGAACTCAAGCCGGGCAAGGGCGCGCAAGTTGCCCGCTCCGCCGGCGCCTATGCGCAGCTTGTCGGCCGCGACCAGGGCATGGCGATCCTGCGCCTGAATTCGGGCGAGCAGCGCCTTGTGCAGCAATCCTGCTTTGCCACCGTCGGCGCGGTCTCCAACCCCGACCACGGCAACATCAATCTGGGCAAGGCCGGCCGCAAGCGCTGGCTCGGCCGCCGGCCGCATGTGCGCGGCGTCGTCATGAACCCGGTCGACCACCCCCATGGCGGTGGTGAAGGCCGCACCTCGGGCGGCCGCCATCCGGTCACCCCGTGGGGCAAGCCGACCAAGGGCAAGCGGACGCGCTCCAACAAGCAGACCGACAAATTCATCATGCGCTCGCGTCACCAGCGCAAGAAGTAAAGTTAGGGAAACGCCTCATGGCTCGTTCAGTTTGGAAAGGCCCGTTCGTTGACGGCTATCTGCTCAAGAAGGCGGAAAAAGCCCGTGAAAGCGGCCGCAATGACGTCATCAAGATCTGGAGCCGCCGCTCGACGATCATGCCGCAATTCGTCGGCCTGACCTTCGGTGTCTACAACGGCCAGAAGCACATTCCGGTCTCCGTGTCCGAGGACATGGTCGGCCACAAGTTCGGCGAATTCGCACCCACGCGCACCTATTTCGGTCACGGCGCGGACAAGAAGGCGAGAAGGAAGTAACCATGGGCAAGCCCAAGG
>JAEPON010000001.1 GCA_017642895.1 Roseitalea sp. | reverse complement strand
GATAAAGCCGTGCCAGCAGCCCAGCGACTGGGTGTAGTTGGCCGGGTCCGCATCATAGGCGGCCATGTCCTCGCGCATGATCTTCGCCGTGTATTTGGCGATGTCGAGGCCGGTCTTGAACCGGTTCTGCAGCCGCATGCGCGCCACATATTCGGCGTTGATGCCCTCCCACGGCGCCCCTTGCGCGGAGATCAGGTCGGACGCGGTCTGGATTTCACTCTGGTAGCTCATGGTCGGCTCCTTGCGCTCGCCGCCCCGCACCGGCGAGGCGTATGACAATCGTGTCAAACCGTGTCACAGACTGTGGCCATCCAGCCTTTGTCGGCACTGCAGCATGGCTGCGACGCGGCTTTCGCGCACAGAATTAGCGAAATCGCCGCGCGCACGCATGCAAATGCTGCATCTGCGTTGTCAAAATCGTGTAAATCTGGCGGGGAATTGGGTGGGGATGTGTGGGATTGTCAAGATTGTGACAGAGATCGACCGCTGTGTGTGAAGGTCCGCCCAGCGCGCCTTCTGCAATTCCGGTAAAAGCCGTTCGGGTCTGCTTCGAGTTTCCCAGCCAGTTGTCAAAACGACGCCAGAGTACTTTCATAGCCGGAGGATCGTATGACGTTACTGACCATCCAATCGTTCAGCAGTGACTAGGGTATGCAGGATCATCAAATGCTGATTGATGCCTGTTTCAATTAGGGGCCGCTATGTCTACCAAACTTGTGAAGCATGAAATCCTGCGTTTCTTGAGATCATCCGACCCAGAGGTTTTATGCGTCCGAGGTAAGTGGGGGACTGGTAAGACTTGGACTTGGTGGCATTTGCTGGGCAAGCATAGAGACGAGATTGAGCTGAAGAACTACGCCTACGTCTCGCTCTTTGGTCTGAACTCCCTCGCCCAACTCCGCAGTCAGCTCTTCCTAAACACCGTCGAAACGCGCCACATCGGCAAGGACTTCAGTCTCGAGGACGTCGAGGCGTCGCTAAAGGCAAGCAAGAGCTGGCTCAAGCGTATCGGTGTGTTGGCCTACCGCATTTATGCTGGCACCGACGACGCGGAATCCGCCCTATCGCTCATAGCACTGTCAGCACGAAATCAGATCATCTGCTTCGACGACCTTGAGCGGAGCGGCAAGGACTTGGAGGTCGAGGCTGTCTTTGGGTACGCAACTCAACTCAAGGAGGAACGGAACTGCAAGGTCGTTTTCCTGCTCAACGAAGAAGTCCTCGACCGCGACGATCGGGTTGGCTTCGATACCCACCTTGAGAAAGTAGTGGACGTCAATTTGCGTTTCGCACCCACGCCGCAGGAATCTTTGGATATTGCCCTGACTGGCGCCGACCAGGCCAGTCAACTCACTCGGGAACACTGCCTGAAGCTAGGCATAGACAATGTCCGGGTTATCTCGAAGATTCACAGGGCTGTGGTTCAGCTTCAGGCTGAGCTCCAACCGTTCCCCAAAGGCGTCTTCGAGAATGTCGTCGCTTCCGTCGTCCTGTTCGGCTGGATGCAACATCAACCGAACATGGCACCGACCATGGAGTTCCTTCGCTCGTATGTGCGTATCGCCTTTGACGACAAGAAAGATGAACAGACGGAGCAGGAAGCTGCGTGGAAAAAGTTGCTAGACGACTATCCGTTCAACCACATCGATGCCTTCGACTCGGAGATCGTTAAGGCACTAGAGAGTGGCTACTTCTCTCCGGAAACGGTGACTGCGCACGCCGATGAACTGAACAAACGGCTTGCGTCGACGGCAGCAATGAACGAGTGGCAGGCAGCATGGGAAACTTGGCGATATTCGTTCCAGTCATCCGCCAATACCGTGACCCGTGCGATTGCGGACGCGTTTATCAAGAACACCGCCCACCACACCAGCGACCACCTCAACACGCTCTATGCCCTGTGCATCAGGATGGGCGAGACAGCCACAGCCAAGCAGGCCCTGGATCATTTCCTTGCCTTCAACAAGAATAATGTCGAAGCCTTTGACATCGACAAGAGCTTCTATCACGGCGATGACTTTCATCCGGACGTGAAGGGCGCGCTGACCGACGCCTACGCCGCATTGAGGCCCGCAGCGACGTTCGACCAGTTGCTTGTCAGCCTCACCAATATGCACAACTCCGAGATCATTGAGGCTCTTGATCAATACGAAGCGTCAGACTTCGAGAACGCATTTCTCAATTTTGAAGGCGAGGAACTACGAACACGTATCGAAGGTGTTCACCGTCTACGTCGCATTGGCAACCCAAGCCCCGAGATCAACTCTGTCGTCGGCAAGGTGACGGATGCACTGATCCGGATTGCCACAACGTCCCCAATTAACAAGGAAAGGGTCGAAAAGACGTGGGGCGTCGAGCTCCCACCGGAATTTGAGCCGGCTGCAGCCGCGCCCAAAACCACCAAGCGGCAAAGGCCCAAACAAAAGAAGCCCAAATAAACCCGGGCGTGGCTATGTGATCAGAGTTCAGCCGTCCTGCCCCCGGACAGAGGCATAGCCGGAAAAAGGGGCAAAAGGCAGCTGCCACTGCCAGGCGCACGGGGGTTTTTCGCCTAATCATGACCTAGGCAAGGGGCGTTACTTCCACGCAACATCCATTGCCACACAACAAAACTTATCCCCCAAACTCCACCCTCGCCCATACTCCTTCCACCGCGCCCATCGGAACGTCGGATGGCCACCACCAACGACGGGCGCGGCGGTGGACCGGCGGGCCGTGCGAGCGGTCGCATGGCTGGATGATGAATCCCCACATCGGTGCGGAATGAAGATGTGCGGTGTCCGTCCGCGCCTGCCGCCGGCCAGACCCGGCCGACGGTCAGGACCGGATGGGGCCAAAGGATGGTTTGATCGCGTCGCGGGTCTGCGGCGGACCGAACCCATCCCAAGGCCGCGGCAGGGCGTAAGCCTCGCGCCGGCGCCCCGCATGGCGATCACCGCAAGCCCACCGGACGGGCGGTTTGGCGACCGCATTATACAAACTTCGGATCGCGGCTCACCAAACCGCCCGTTGTTCCCGTTCTTTGACAGACGCCGGCTTTTAAGGAGAAGCGCGGTGACAATCACACACGCCCGCCTCCCCCTTGAGGGGAGGCAGCAGAGGCAAGCGGAGCGAAGCCGATGCGGTGGGGGTAACAATCAGGCGTGTCTAGCGAACCGATACCCCCACCCGGCTCTGTCTCGCTACGCTCGCCAGTCGCCGACCTCCCCTCAAGGGGGAGGTGGGGCTTCGGCCACGTCCTTGCCCAAGAACAGCGAAGCGAGACGCCCCCTACCCTTCGGCGTCCTTCACATGGCCTTTCACGTCAAGAAACGAGTCGGGCGTCACCGAAATCGTGTCGATGCCCGCCTCGACCAGCAGTTTCGCATAGGATGGCGAGTTGGACGGCGCCTGGCCGCAAAAGCCGACCTTCGCACCCACCGCGTGGGCCCGCTCGACGATCGATTGGATCATCCACAAGACCGCCGGATCGCGCTCGTCGAACACGTCCGCCAGATCGCCCGAATCGCGGTCGACGCCGAGCGTCAACTGCGTCAGATCGTTCGAGCCGATGGAAAAACCGTCGAACCGCTCGGCGAACTGTTCGGCGAGGATCACATTGGCCGGGATCTCGCACATGACGTAGATTTCGAGCCCGTTCTCGCCGCGTTTCAGCCCGCATCCGGCCATCACCTCAAGCACCTTGTCCGCCTCGGTCAGCGTGCGGCAGAAGGGGATCATGACGATGACATTGTCGAACCCCATCTCCTCGCGCAGCTTCTTGATCGCCTTGCATTCTAGCTCGAAGCCCGGCCGGTAGCCGTCGGCATAATAGCGCGAGGCGCCGCGCCAGCCGATCATCGGGTTTTCTTCCTTGGGCTCGAAATCATGCCCGCCCAGAAGCTCGGCATATTCGTTGGTCTTGAAGTCGCTCATGCGCACGATGACACGGTTCGGATAGGCGACCGCGGCGATGCGCGACAGGCCGCGCGCCAGCTCGTCGACGAAGAAATCGGCCTTGTTGTCATAGCCGCGCGTGATCTCGGCGATCTCGGCCTTGGCGTCCTCGTCCTTCAGCGTGTCGAAATTGATCAGCGCCATCGGGTGGACCTTGATGACATTGTTGACGACGAACTCCATGCGCGCCAGACCCACCCCCTCGGACGGCAGCCGCCACCAGCGGAACGCCGCCGACGGGCTTGCCATGTTGAGCATGATCTTCGTCTTGGTCTCGGGCACGTCGGTCAGCGAGATGTCCTCGGCCGAATAGTCGGCAAAGCCCTCATAGACATAGCCCTCGTCGCCCTCGGCGCAGGAGACGGTGACCTCCTGATGGTCGTGCAGCACATGGGTCGCATCGCCCGTGCCGACGATCGCCGGCAGGCCCAGTTCGCGGCTGACGATGGCCGCATGCGAGGTGCGCCCGCCATGGTCGGTGACGATCGCCGCCGCCCGCTTCATGATCGGCACCCAGTCCGGATCGGTGATCGAGGTGACAAGGATCGCGCCGTCGATGAACTTGTCGATGTCTTTGGCGTGCTCGATCAGGCAGACGGGCGCGGCGACGACGGCGGCGCCGACCGAAAGGCCGGTGAGCAGCGTCTTGCCCTTGTTGTCGATCGTGTAGCTCTTGATCGTGCCCTGATTGGCGCGCGACTGCACGGTCTCGGGCCGCGCCTGGACGATGTAAAGCTTGCCGGTCTCGCCGTCTTTCGCCCACTCCATGTCCATGGGCTGGCCGTAATGCTCCTCGATCGTGCAGGCCATGCGGGCCAGATCGAGGATTTCCTCGTCATTGAGCACGAAGGCGGCGCGCTCGGCCTTCGATGTGGGCACATTGCGGGTCATCGCCCCGGCTTCGCGCGCATAGATCATCTTGATGTCTTTCGACCCGCGCGCCTTTTCGATGATCGGCTTGAGATCGGGCTTGCCGAGGAACGGTTTGTAGACCTCATATTCATCGGGGTTCACCGCGCCCTGGACGACATTTTCGCCAAGGCCCCAGGCGGCGTTGATCAGCACGGCCTTGTCGAAGCCCGATTCGGTGTCGATCGAGAACATCACGCCGGAGCCGGAAATGTCGGAGCGGACCATCTGCTGGACGCCGACCGACAGCGCCACCTGCGTGTGGTCGAAACCCTGCAGCCGGCGATAGGTGATCGCCCGGTCAGTGAAGAGCGAGGCATAGCAGCGCCGGCAGGTTTCGAGCAGCGCCACTTCGCCCCTCACGTTCAAAAAGGTCTCCTGCTGGCCGGCAAAGCTCGCCTCGGGCAGGTCCTCGGCGGTCGCAGACGAGCGCACCGCGACCGACAGGTTTTGGGTGCCGGCCCGTTCGGACAGTTCCTGATAGGCGGTCAGGATGTCGGCGCGGATATCGTCCGGCCATTCGCCCTTGAAGATCGCGCTCCGGATCGCCTCGCCTGCCTGTTGCAGCGTCAGCCGGCCATCATCGAACCGTTCGACCTGATCCTTGATGAAGGCGTTCAGATCATTGTGCGCCAGATAGGCGCGGAACGCGTCGGACGTGGTGGCAAAGCCTCCGGGCACCGCAACGCCCTTGCCGCCAAGCTGCTGCACCATCTCGCCGAGCGAGGAATTCTTGCCGCCGACCTTGGCGACGTCTCCGCGTGCCAGTTCCTCGAAAAAGATGACATTGTGCGATGCGCTGGGCACTGGAAGTTCCTCCGTTGGAAAACGTTGATGGCTGTCGGCAACCTTGCGCGGCGACGACTGGGTTTCCTTGATTGGTGTCAAGGGCCCGCAATCTGCCGCGCTTATGTTAAACGCGGTTGACAGTCAGGGAGGTCACGATGGACGAGCCGGCACTCAAGGCACTGCATGAAGGGTTCGAAGCCGCCGCGAGCTTCGATGCGGCTCAGGCCCAGGCGGGCGCCGCCATGCTGGCCGAAGTCGAAGGAAGCGGCATCGCAGCGGCAGACGCCGAGGCCATGCTGATGGACGGCGTGGACGGCGCGCTGGCCGTCACCGGGCAGGCCTTTCCGGGCTGGGCGCTGTCGTTTGACGGCCACGCCAGCACGCAGAAGAACACGATCTGGCGCTGCACGCTCAAGGAGACGCGCGGCCAGGATGACGACCAGATCGTCGGCATCGGCAATGCCCGCTCCATGCGGCTGGCGCTGATGGCCGCGGTGGCGCATATCCAGATGATGCGCAAGGCCGGATACAGGTAGAGAGAACGCCCTACTCGACGTCCTCCACCTCAACCTCTTCGCCCGAGACCTTCTGGGCCAGCGCGGCTTCCATGAACGGATCGAGCGCGCCGTCGAGCACATCGGACGGCGCGGTGGATTCGGTGCCGGTGCGCAGGTCCTTCACAAGCTGATAGGGCTGAAGCACGTAAGAGCGGATCTGGTGACCCCAGCCGATGTCGGATTTTTCGTCATGGGCCGAGGCGGCTGCCTCCTCGCGCTTTTTCATTTCGAGATCGTAAAGGCGCGCGCGCAGGGCCTTCATCGCGTTGGCGCGGTTCTGGTGCTGCGATTTCTCCGAGGATGTCACGACGATGCCGGTCGGAGCATGCGTGATGCGCACGGCCGAATCGGTCGTGTTGACGTGCTGCCCGCCCGCACCGGACGAGCGGTAGGTGTCCACGCGGATGTCCTTGTCCTGAATGTCGATCTCGATATTGTCGTCGATCACCGGATAGACGCCGACCGAGGAAAACGAGGTGTGGCGGCGGGCATTGGAGTCGTAGGGGCTGATGCGGACCAGACGATGCACGCCCGTTTCGGTCTTCAGCCAGCCATGGGCGTTGTGGCCCTTGACCAGGATCGTCGCTGACTTGATGCCCGCCTCTTCGCCAGAGGAATGTTCCTGCAACTCGACCTTGAAGCCGCGTCGCTCCGCCCAGCGCGTATACATGCGCAACAGCATGTTGGCCCAGTCCTGGCTTTCGGTTCCCCCCGCCCCGGAGTGGATTTCCACATAGGTATCGTTGGGGTCCATGTCGCCCGACAACAGCGCATCGATCTGGCGCTTGTCGATCTGCGCTTCCAAATCGCGGATGGCCTGCTCGGCCTCGGCCACCGTTTCGGCATCGTCCTCGGCTTCGCCAAGCTCGATCAGTTCGACATTGTCGTCCAGCGCCTGGTCAAAGCCCTTGATCGCGCCGATCATCTCTTCAAGGCGCTGGCGCTCCTGCATCAGCTTTTGCGCTTCCGCCGGATCGTTCCAGAGGTCGGGATCTTCGGCGCGGGAATTGAGATAGTCGAGCCGCTTTACGGATGCATCCCAGTCAAAGATGCCTCCTCAGCAGGGCTATGGCCTGCCTGATGCTGTCGGTGAGGGTGGCGATTTCTGCGCGCATGGGATGCGGTGTGCCTCGTGCCGATGAGTGGATAAAAGGCGCCGCCATCGGGCGGCGCCGTTCGCTCACTTAGGCGTGATGATCGGGCGTGTAAAGCCCGCTGCCAGTCAGAACAGACCGCCCGAGCCGCTCTGCACCGCGCGCTGTGCGCTCGGCGAAATCTGCCGCTGACGCTCGGCCTGCTGAGCCTGGATCGCCACCTGGTCGGCGCCGATGACGAAATAGCTGTCGGCCGGCCCGGTGCCGGGCTTGAACGCTTCGACGATGATGTCGCCGCCCTCGCTGGCGCGCATGCCGGTTTTGCGGTTGATCTGGATCTGGGTCATGCCGTCTGGGATGCCGAAATCCGTCATCGGCCGGTCTTCGAGCACCGAAACCATGAACTGCTTGAACACCGGCGCGGCAAGCTGGCCGCCGGTTGCGCCGCGCCCCATCGGCGTCGGTTGATCGAAGCCGATATAGACGCCGGTGACCAGGTTGGGCGTATAGCCGATGAACCATGCGTCCTTATAGTCATTGGTGGTGCCGGTCTTGCCGGCGATCGGGCGGCCCAGATCGCGCAATGTCGTTGCGGTTCCGCGCTGCACGACGCCTTCCATCATCGAGGTCATCTGATAGGCGGTCATCGGATCGAGCACGATGTCGCGCGTATCGACCAGTTGCGGTTCGTCCTGGCCCAGCCACTGGCCGGCATCGCACGCCTCGCACTGGCGGCTGTCCTGGCGATAGACCGTCTTGCCGTAACGGTCCTGGATGCGGTCGATCATCGAGGGCTGGATCTGCCGGCCGCCATTGGCCAGCACCGCATAGGCGGTTACCATGCGCAGCACGGTCGTCTCACCGGCGCCCAGCGACATGGCCAGAACCGGCGACAGATCGTCATAGACGCCGAACTGCTCGGCATATTCGGAGACGAGTTGCATGCCCATGTCCTGGGCCAGCCGAACGGTCATCAGATTGCGCGATCGCTCAATGCCAAGCCGCAGCGTCGACGGGCCCGAGACCGAGCCGTCATAGTTTTTCGGCTCCCAAACCTCGCCGCCCGAGACGATCGAGATCGGGGCGTCCATGATCACCGATGCGGGCGTATAGCCATTGTCGAGCGCGGCGGCGTAGACGAACGGCTTGAACGACGAACCAGGCTGGCGATAGGCCTGCGTGGCGCGGTTGAACTGGCTCTCATGGAACGAAAACCCGCCCGCCATGGCCAGCACGCGGCCGGTCACGGGGTCCATCGCAACCAGCGCACCGGACACCTCCGGCACCTGCTGGAGCGTATAGGTGCCCTCGGCAGCCTCCTCGCCCTGGCGCGCGCTGACATGGATGACGTCTCCGGCCGTCACCACGTCATCGATGCCATCGGCGCTGCGCCGGCCATCATCGTCGCGCAGCCGGAACGCCCAGTCAAAGCTGCCGGCGGGGATGAGACCCTGTGTCCGCGTGTTGACCACACCGCCACCCAGCTTGCGGTCGGGACGCAGCCCGATGCGGATGCCTTCCTCGCCCGTGGCCAGCACGACGGCCAGCGTCCATTCGGGCACGTCGCGCAGGAGATCAAATTCACCGAGCGCCGGTCCCCAGTCGCCCGTGATGTCGATCTGGCCGATGGCACCGCGCCAGCCCCAGTCACGGTCGAAATCGATCAGGCCATCCTGCAGCGCGGTGCGCGCCTGGTCCTGCATGGCAGGGTCCAGCGTCGTGCGCACGGAAAGACCGCCCTCATAGAGCGCATCATTGCCGTAGCGTTCGATGATCTGCTGGCGCACTTCCTCGGTGAAATATTCCGACGCGAAGACGAAATCACCGGAGCGGCGGAAATTGACGTCGAGCGGTTCGTCCTTGGCAATCTCTCCGGCTTCGGACGTCACATAGCCGTTCTCGATCATGCGATCGATGATCCAGTTGCGGCGTGACAGAGCGGCTTCGGTATCATCAAACGGATGGTAGTTGGACGGCGCCTTGGGAAGCGCTGCCAGATAGGCGGCCTCATGCAAGTCAAGTTCGTTGACCGCCTTGCCGAAATAGGTGAGCGCCGCACCGGCGATGCCGTAAGAGCCGGCGCCGAAGAAGATCTCGTTGAGATAGAGTTCGAGAATGCGGTCCTTGGAATAGGCCTGTTCGATCCGGAAGGCGAGCAGCGCCTCCTTGACCTTGCGGTCGATCGTCCGGTCGCTGGACAAAAGGAAATTCTTGGCAACCTGCTGGGTGATGGTCGAACCGCCCACCAGCCGCCGGTTGGCGCCGCCGAACACGATTTCCGCATTGGTCACCATCGCACGCGCCAGCGCAAGGAAATCGACGCCGGGATGGTTGTAGAAATTCTTGTCTTCGGCTGACAGGAACGCCGCCTTGACGCGGTCGGGCACCGCCTGCACGGGCAGGAACAGCCGTCGCTGGCGGGCAAATTCGCCCATCAACTGGCCATCGACCGAATACATGCGCGTCGTCACCGGCGGCTCGTAGCGGGCGAGCACCTCATAATCGGGCAGTTCGTCGGCCAGATTGCCGATATAGATCACCACTGCGGCCGCCACCAAAAGGAACGCCGCCATGCCGATGCCGAAGAAGTAGCCCAACAAGCGTATCATGTTATTCGTCTATCCCGTCCACGCGGTCGCCATTCGATCCGGCGCGCCATGTCCCATTGTTTGATCCGAGCGCTGCGGCCACAATAAGACGGCATCATGGCAATACCGACTATAGCGACCTTATCGGCGGGGGTGACGTAACGGCGCGACACTTTCGCCACTGTAACGGTTACCCTGCCCGCGCCGTGCCCGCCGGGCGCGCCCATATCAATTGCCCGCTGCCGCGCGCGCCCCGGCGGCCAGTTGCCGGCCAGACAGAGTTCCGAATTCGGCGACGGCGGCCGCCAGTTCGGCCGCCAATTCGGCCCGCCATTGCGGCTGGTTGAGCAGCTTTTCGTCTTCGCGGTTCGACAGATAGCCCAGTTCGACAAGAACGGACGGCACGTCGGGCGCCTTGAGAACACGGAAGCCGGCATAGCGATGCGGATTGTTGATGATGCGCGAAGCGCGCGAGATGTGCGAAATGGCAAGCCGCGCGAACTGCACGGAAAATCCGAGCGTTTCCTGCCGCGCAAGATCGACGAGAATATCGGCGACCGTGTCACTTTCCTCTTCATAGACGATGCCGGCAATCGAATCGGACAGGTTTTCCGACCGGGCAATTTCGGCGGCGACCGAATCGGATGCCTTGTCGGAGATCGTATAGACCGTGGCGCCGCGCACATAGGATTGGCGCACCGAATCCGCGTGCAGCGAGACAAGCAGCGCCGCGCCATGCTGGCGCGCGAAACGAACGCGTTCGTCGAGCGGGACGAAGACATCGTCCTCGCGCGTCATCACCACCTGGACGCCGCCGATGGCCTCAAGTTCGTCCCGCATCGTCCTGGCAAACAACAGCACGACATCTTTCTCGCGCGTTCCGCCGACACCGACCGCGCCGCTGTCGATGCCGCCATGTCCCGGATCGAGGACGACGGTGAATGCACCCGAGCCTGGCGCCGGCGCCAGAGGCTCAGAGCCCAGACGATCCGCCTTCGTGCCGCGTGCGACGATCGCGCTTGTCGCCATCGTGTCAAGCAGCGCCTGTTGAAAGACTGTCTCGTCGGTTCGCCGCAAGTCGATGATCAGACGATAGAAATTCTCGGCTGCCCCGCTTGAGACCTCGACCACTTCGAACGGGGCTCCGATCTCGAAGATGATCCGCGATCCCGTCTCGCTCATGTCGCCATAGCGCATCGCGCCGACCATGCCCTTGAGCGTGTCGTCGCCCACCTCAAAGCCATAACCGATGCGCTCGAAGTCGAGCACCAGACGATAGGGATGATCGAGCAGCTTGTGGTCGGCAGCCACCGGGCGGTCAAAACTGACGATGATGCGCGTCGCATCGGCATCGCCGGCCGCACGCACATCGACCGCGACGGGCGCGTCGAAAGCCGCCCGTGCGGGAACGGCAAGGCCGAGGCAGGACACCAGCACAAAAAGCAGGCACACCGACATGCGGGCAGCCATGCTGCCCGGCCCTTGCGCCGTGCCGGTTTCCGCAGGTTTCATCGCCGGCCCATTTCTGGTCCCGTGCCGTTCAACATGAGCGGCACCATAGCGGCGCCATGGTTAACCACATCTTTCAGTGCGCGCAAACAAAGGGTGGTCAAACCAGCGCGGCGAAAGCCTCCGGCAGCGCGGCCACCAGTTCCTCGGCGATTGCCACCGGACCCGCAGCACGGCCGGCCTCCCCGTGCAGCCAGACCGCGGCGCACGCCGACTCGAACGCCGGCATGCCCTGGGCGGCAAGCCCGGCAATGGCGCCGGCGAGCACGTCGCCCGAACCGGCCGTTGCCAGCGCCGGCGTCGCGTTGGCGTTGATCACCGCCGCCCCGCCGGGCGCGGCAATCACCGTGTCGGCCCCCTTGAAGACAAGGATCGCGCCGGAGCGGGCGGCGGCGGCACGCGCCATGGCAAGCTTTCCAAGCGACACATCCGCCGCAAGGTCCGGAAACAGCCGCGCGAATTCGCCCGCGTGCGGCGTCAGGACCAGCGCCGGCTTGTCGCGCGCCCGCGCCGCGTCGAACAAGGGTTCGGGATCGTCGGCGAATGCCGTGATGCCGTCCGCGTCAAGCACGAGCGCCAATCCCCTGTCGTCCAGAATGGACGTGGCCAGCGACCGGGCCAGCGGCAGGTCGCCAAACCCCGGACCAAGCACGACTGCGCCGATGCCCTTGAGGCCGGCGAGCGCGGCGCGCGGATTGGTGCCCCAAGCGCTCAACATGATCGCAGTGACATGGGCCGCTTGGATATCGAGCGCGTCGGGATGGCCGAGGAGCGTCACGGCGCCGGCGCCGGCCCGTTGGGCTGCCATCGCCGCAAGGCGCGATGCGCCTGTCCCGTGCCGGGGGCCCGAGAAAACGGCGACCGCACCGCGCGCATATTTGTGCGTGTCGTCACAAGGACGCGGCAGCGCGCGACGCCACAGGTCCGGTGCATTCTCGAAGGTCGCGGTCGGCGCGGTTGCCCGAACCCCGATATCGGCGACGATCGTCTCGCCGCACAGGGCGCGGCCGGGGAACACAAGATGGCCGGGCTTGCGGCGATAGAAGGTGACGGTCGCCGCGCAACCGATCGCATGGGCACCCTGCCCCGTGTCGCCATTGACGCCCGAGGGCAGATCGACGGCCAGCACCGGACATTTTCTGTCGGCGGCCCGCGCAAGCGCCGATTGGACCGGATCGGGCAAGGCCCCGGAAAAACCGGCGCCAAACACCGCATCGATCACCAGATCGTTCGGATCGGGCGCAAACGCGTCGAAACCGCTGATCGGGCCATACCATGTGTCAGCCGCGAGCGCGGCGTCCGATCCAGCTTTCGGCGGTGCCAGCGCATAAAGGTGCACGTCGACGCCGCGGTTGGCGAGGATGCGCGCTGCGACATAGCCGTCACCGCCATTGTTGCCCGGCCCGCACAGCACATGCACGCGCGCCGCCGCAAACCGCGCCATGGCCGCGTCGGCGACTGCGCTGCCGGCCCGCTCCATCAGCGTGATGCCGCTGAACGCGCCACTTTCAATCGTCGCGCGGTCCGCCGCCGCCATTTCAGCGGTGGTCATCAGCGCCTGCGGATCGATATCACGCAAGGGGGCTGCTCCCGATCGGCTGCCCATCATGGCGCATATTTAGGCATAATGCCCAGGATTTCATCGTTTTTGCGCCTATTTTGGCGCCGGCTACCCAAAACTGCCCGCTGCGTGCCCCGCATCTGCGCGCTTTTTCGGCGTTTCCCGGGCTGCGGCGCGCGAAGCGTGAGTTGGCATGGCATCTGCATGGGGAAGGATAACTCAACCGGTCGGAGGCATCGCGAGAATGAAAAAGATTGAGGCGATCATCAAGCCCTTCAAGCTTGATGAGGTCAAGGAAGCGCTGCAGGAAGTGGGCCTGCAGGGCATCACGGTGACCGAAGCCAAGGGCTTTGGCCGCCAGAAAGGCCATACCGAGCTCTATCGCGGTGCCGAATATGTCGTCGATTTCCTGCCCAAGGTGAAGATCGAGATCGTCGTCTCCGACGAAACCGTTGACAGCGCGATGGATGCCATCCGCAACGCCGCCCAGACGGGCCGTATCGGCGATGGCAAGATCTTCGTCTCGCCGATCGAGGAAGTCGTGCGTATCCGCACGGGCGAAACGGGAGCGGACGCGGTCTGAGCACCCCGCCCGCCCAAAACCGACACCCAACACTGCCACTTGAAAGGGAACAAAGGGAACACAATGAGTGCAAGTGACATTCTCAAGCAGATCAAGGACAATGACGTCAAATTCGTCGATCTGCGGTTCAGCGATCCGCGCGGCAAGCTGCAGCACGTGACCATCGACTGCAATGTCGTCGATGAGGACATGTTCGCCGACGGCGTGATGTTCGACGGCTCGTCCATCGCCGGCTGGAAGGCGATCAACGAATCCGACATGACGCTGATGCCCGATGTCGAAACCGCGCACATGGACCCGTTTTACGCGCAGTCGACCATGGCGATCTTCTGCGACATTCTCGATCCGGTCTCGGGCGAAGGCTACAACCGCGACCCGCGCATGACCGCCAAGCGCGCCGAGGCCTACATCAAGTCCGGCGGCTTCGGCGACACGGCCTATTTCGGCCCCGAGCCGGAATTCTTCATCTTCGATGACGTCAAGTTCACCGCCGATCCCTACGATACCGGCTTCCAGCTCGACAGCGTGGAACTGCCATCCAACACCGGTGCCGAGTATGAAACCGGCAATCTGGGCCATCGTCCGCGGACGAAGGGCGGCTATTTCCCGGTCAACCCCGTCGACAGCGCCCAGGACATCCGCTCGGAAATGCTGACCGTCATGGCGGAAATGGGCGTATCGACAGAAAAGCACCACCACGAGGTGGCCGCTGCCCAGCACGAACTGTCGATGCTGTTCAACACGCTGACGCGCAAGGCCGATGAAGTGCAGCTCTACAAGTACGTGGTGCACAATGTCGCCCATGCCTACGGCAAGACGGCGACATTCATGCCCAAGCCGGTCTATGGCGACAACGGCACCGGCATGCATGTGCACCAGTCGATCTGGGGTGACGGCAAGCCGCTGATGGCGGGCGACGACTATGCCGGCCTGTCCGAGACCGCGCTCCATTATATCGGCGGCATCATCAAGCACGCCAAGGCGCTCAATGCGTTCACCAACCCGTCGACCAACTCCTACAAGCGTCTGGTCCCGGGCTTCGAGGCGCCGGTCCTTCTGGCCTATTCGGCGCGCAACCGGTCGGCATCGTGCCGCATTCCGTTCTCGGGTTCGCCCAAGGGCAAGCGCGTCGAAATCCGTTTCCCAGACCCGATGGCCAACCCCTACCTGGCGTTCGCTGCCATGCTCATGGCCGGCCTCGACGGCATCAAGAACAAGATCCATCCCGGCGATCCGATGGACAAGGATCTCTACGACCTGCCGCCCGAGGAACTGTCGGAAATCCCGACCGTCTGCGGCTCTCTGCGTGAAGCGATCGCCGCGCTTGAAGCGGACAATGAGTTCCTGAAAGCCGGCGGCGTCTTCGACGACGACCAGATCACCGCCTATCTGGAGCTCAAGGAAGAAGAGAACATTCGCTTCGAGCACACGCCGCACCCGGTCGAGTTCGACATGTACTATTCGGCCTGACCGACACCTTCACCGATGAAGGCCGCCTTCGGGCGGCCTTTTTCTTTGCAACCATGTCGCCCTGACTACCGCCAGATACCCCAAGAAATTGCATCTGGTGATCAAAGCGCTTTGACGTATTTTGATACACTCGTTCGTGGTGCTGGAAAGGGGGGCCGATGGCCAGCGCGCTGAACTTTCGCCGTTCGGATTTTGCCGAAGACTTTCTGTTTGCCGTTGCAACGTCCGCCTATCAGATCGAAGGCTCGTCTTTCGGCGGTGCCGGCATGTCCCATTGGGACACGTTTGCAGCGACACCCGGCAACACCGCCAATGCCGAAGACGGCGCCATCGCCTGCGACCACTATCATCGTTACGAGACCGATCTCGACCTGATCGCCGGGGCCAATCTGGACGCCTATCGTTTTTCGGTATCCTGGGCGCGCGTCATGCCCGATGGCCGCGCCATCAACGCCGCGGGCCTCGATTTCTATGACCGGCTGGCCGATGCGATGCTCGCGCGCGGCATCAAGCCGATGCTGACGCTGCATCATTGGGACATGCCGGCGGCGCTCTCTGACGAAGGCGGCTGGCGCAACCGCGATATCACCGACCGGTTCGCCGACTTCACCGGCCATGTGATTGACCGGATCGGCGACCGGATGGCCGCGACCGGAACGCTCAACGAGCCCTGGTGCATCGCATGGCTCAGCTATTTTCTCGGCCATCACGCGCCGGGACTGCGCGACATCCGCGCGGCGGCACGGGCCATGCATCACGTGCTCGTTGCGCATGGCAAGGCCGTCGACGTGCTGCGCGCCGCCGGTCAGGACAATGTCGGCATCTATCTGAACTTCGAGCCGGCCGAACCCGCAAACGGCGATGATGCCGATGCCGAGGCCGCGCTCAGATATCATGCGATCTACAATGAGTGGTTCCTCTGCGCACTGTTCAGGAAAGACTATCCCCGCCGGGCGCTTGAAGGATTGCGGGCGCATCTGCCGGATGGATGGCAGGACGATATGGAGCAGATCGCCCGGCCGCTCGACTGGCTCGGCGTCAATTTCTACACGCGCAAGCTGATTGCCGACGATCCCGCCACGGCCTGGCCCTCGCTCAGGGAAGTGCCCGGACCGCTGCCCAAGACCGACATGGATTGGGAGATCACGCCGGAGAGCTTTGAATGGCTCCTGGGGTGGATTGCCGAAAGCCATACCGGCCATCTGCCGCTGATCGTCAGCGAGAACGGCATGGCATCATCGGACGTGCTGCGGGACGGCGCGGTCGATGACGGCGCGCGCATCGCCTATCTGCAGGCGCATGTCGATGCCATGCGCCGCGCCATCGACAAGGGCGTGCCGGTCAAGGGTTATACGGTCTGGTCCCTGCTCGACAATTACGAATGGGCGCTCGGCTATGGCAAACGCTTCGGCATCGTCCATGTGGACTATGACACGCTGACCCGCACGCCCAAGGCGAGCTGGCACGCCCTGAAGGCGGCGCTTGCGCGCGGTTAGCGTGCTCAGTGCGAAACGCTGTTCGACAGGGTGTTGATGACGACCACGCCGGCGACGATTAGCCCGATGCCGGCAATGGCCGCCGCATCAAGCTTCTGGCCGAAAAGGAACAGGCCGATCAGTGAGATGATGACGATGCCCGCTCCGGCCCAGATCGCATAGGCGACGCCGACCGGAATTGTTCTCAGCGTCAGCGCCAGGAAATAAAAGGCGACCGCATAGCCGATCACGGTGATTGTCGAGGGGAAAAGCCGCGAAAACCCGTCAGATGCCTTGAGCGCCGACGTGGCGATGACCTCTCCGGTGATGGCAATCGCCAGAAACAACCACGGCATGACGCAAACTCCTCTGATGAACCGGCAGCGGCTTGCCTGCCGCCCGCTCCCTGCTACAACAAACCGGCTTGTGCCGACATACCCCTGCCCCGAACTACGTTGCGGAACACCTGCCTGACATGGACCAGAAGCCCGTCGTCACCGTCACGCTCAATCCGGCGGTTGATATTGCCGCCGATGTCGAGACCGTCCGGCCAGATGTGAAACTGCGATGCGGACCCGCCCAGTTCGATCCCGGCGGCGGCGGCATCAACGTCTCGCGCGCCATCGCAAAGCTTGGCGGGCGTTCGACGGCGCTCGTCTCGTCCGGCGGCGCGACCGGCGACATGCTCGCCGCGATGCTGGCGGGCGAAGCCATCGACACCGTGACGATCCCTGCGGACGGCCAGACCCGCCAATCCTTCACCGCGCGCGAGACGGCGACCGGACGCCTGTATCGTTTCGTACTGCCGGGACCGGACTGGAAAGCCGATACGGAAGCGGCGCTTCTTGCGATGCTCGAAGCACGTTGCGGGCCCGGCGCCATCGTCGTCGTTTCGGGTAGCCTGCCGCCCGGCGCACACCCGGCCTTGATCGAGCGCATGCACGAGACGGCCGTCCGCGCCGGCGCATCGCTCATCGCCGACACGTCCGGACCGGTCCTGCAGGCGCTGTGCGCGCGCACCGGCACGCCCTTGCACACGCTGCGCATGGACAAGGACGAGGCGCTGACCGCGTCGGGCCGTGCGCTCGACACGCCCGAGGATTTTGCCTTCTATGGCGCGACTCTGGTTGCGGCCGGCATTGCCCGGCATCTGGTCATCGGGCTGGGCGCGCGCGGCTCGGTCGGCGTTTCGGCGGACGAACAGATCCTCACCAGCCGGCCGGTGGAGAAGCCGTTGAGCGCGGTCGGCGCCGGCGACAGTTTTGTCGGGGCCTATACGCTGGCCACCGCGCGGGGTGAGGATTTTGCCACCGCCCTTGTCCACGGCACGGCTGCCGCCGCCTCGGCGGTCGTCACGCCGGGCACGCAATTGTGTGACGGCGGCTTGGCCGTCGCGTTTCGCGCCGAGGTCTCCACAACGCGGCTTTGATCGCATCCGCCCTTCCCCCGACCGGGCAAATCTGCCACACATTTTGCCGAAGATGGGGAGACGATCCATGGCAACGCTGACCTTCTACGGTGCCGCCGGCACCGTGACCGGTTCCTGTTCGATGCTCGACACGGGCACGACGCGCTTTCTGGTCGATTGCGGCCTGTTCCAAGGCAACAAGACAATCCGCAAGCTCAATGACGGCGCGTTTCCGTTCAACCCCGCCGATGCCGAATTCCTGATCCTGACGCACGCCCATATCGACCATTCCGGACTGCTGCCCAAGCTCGTCAAGCACGGCTTTTCCGGCCCGATCTACGCCACCGAGCCGACATGCGACCTGCTCGACTTCATGCTGCGCGATTCCGCCAAGATCCAGATGTCCAACACCGAGCGCTGGAACCGCAAACGCCAGCGCAAGGGGCTGGAGCCCGAAGAGCCGCTTTACACCGATGTCGATTCAGAAAACACGCTGAAGCTCCTGCGGCCCGTTGGCGGCTACGAAAAATGGTTCGAGCCGACGCCACACATCCATGTGCGCTTCTGGAACGCAGGCCACATCCTCGGATCGGCATCGGCCGAGGTGAAATTCCCCGATGCCGACAGCGGCAACATGATGCGGCTCTTGTTCTCCGGCGATATCGGCCCGGAGGAAAAAGTGTTTCACCCCGAGCCCGAGGCCGAAACCGGCTTTGACTACATCATCTGCGAATCCACCTATGGCGACCGCGACCGCGACGACTACACGCTCGAAAAGCGTCGCGACATGCTGCGCAAGGAGTTGGTGCGCGGATTGTCAGCGGGTGGCAATGTGGTCATTCCGGCCTTTGCCGTCGAACGCAGCCAGGAGCTCTTGCACGATATCGGCGTGCTGCTGGCCAATGGCGACATGCCCAACGCCACCGTCTTCCTCGATTCCCCGCTCGCAAAGAACGTCACCGAAGTCTTCATCAAGCACGCCGGCACGCTGTCGGACGTTGCGATCGACAACGGCCAATTGTTCCGCGATCCGCAGTTCCGTCTGGTTCAGAATGTCGAGGAATCGAAAGCCATCAACCGCATCAATGGCGGCGCGGTGATCATCTCGGCGTCGGGCATGGCCGATGCCGGCCGCATCCAGCATCACATCAAGAACAACATCTGGAAGCGCAATGCGACCATCCTGTTCGTCGGCTATCAGGCGCCGGGAACGTTGGGCCATGTCATCACGTCCGGTGCCGACATGGTGCGCATCCACGGCAAGGAATATGTCGTCAATGCCGATATCCGCCGGCTGGGCAATTATTCGGCCCATGCCGACCAGGGCGAACTGATCGACTGGGTCATGGAACGCGCGCCCGTCTCCGGCGGCATTTTTCTCAACCATGGCGACGATGATGCGCGCGAGGAGCTAGCGCGGCTTCTGGCCAAGCGCGGCATCGATGCCGGCCAGATCCACATGCCGCAATTCGACGAGAGCTTCGATCTGGTGGCCGGCGATGCCCGTTCCAAGGGCCGCGTGGCGACGCGCATCCCGACGGACGAGTTGCTGACCGATTGGAACAACGACTACGCCGCCTTCATCGTTGCGCTGACGCAGCATCTCAACACGGCCGAAAACGATGCCGAACGCCGGGCGCTGATCAAGCGGTTGCACGGCGCGCTCTGACCCCGGCCGTCGGTCTTCCGCAGCTATATCTGCGGATCAGGAAGCGGCCGGTTTGGCTGCGTCGTCGGGCTCGGGATCGACCTCTTCCTCGTCCTCATCGTCATATTCGGACGGTGGCGGCTGGAAGCGGCGCGCCATGAAGATCGACAATTCATAGAGCGCGATCGTCGGAAGGGCGAGGCCGAGCTGCGTCATCGGATCGGGCGGCGTCAAAATGGCGGCGGCGACGAACGCGATCACGATCGCATATTTGCGCTTGCTCGCCAGCCCTTCGGGCGTCACCAGGCCGGCGCGCGACAACAGCGTCAGCGCCACCGGAAGCTGGAACACCAGCCCGAAGGCGAAGATCAGGGTCATGATCAGCGACAGATATTCCGAGACACGCGGCAGGTGCTGGATCGAGGCAACCCCCTCGCCGCCGGTCTGCTCCAGCGACAGGAAGAACCACATCGCCATCGGAATGATCATGAAATAGACAAGCGCCGCCCCGACCAGGAACAGGATGGGCGTTGCCAGAAGAAACGGCAGGAACGCGCCCCGCTCATTGGCGTAAAGGCCGGGCGCAATGAACAAATAAAGCTGTGTGGCGATCAGCGGAAAGGCGAGCACCAGCCCGCCGAATGCACCGATCTTGATTTGCGTGAAGAAGAATTCCTGCGGCGCGGTATAGATGAACTGCACATCGTCTGCCGTCATGCCGTGCCAGTCGACGGCCCACTGGAACGGCACGACCAGCGCGTTGAAGATCGGCGTGGCGAAGGCAAATGAGAGGACGAAGCCGGCCAGAAATCCGCCGACGCACCAGATCAGGCGCCGCCGCAATTCGACCAGATGCTCCATCAGCGGCGCAGCGGTCGCCTCCATCTGGGCTTCTTCATCGACCCGGCTCACGATGGCGCGCTCCCGCCGGACCCGTCATCGGCGGCGGCCTTGGCCGATGGGCGTTTTCGCGGGCTTGTCGATGCGGACTTTGTGGAGCCGGATTTTGCAGATGCCTGCTTGCCCGATGCCGGTTTGGCAGACGAGGCTTTGGCCGAGGCGGGTCGCGTGCCTGCCCTGCGCGTCGCGGGCTTCGCCGCCGTCCCGTTCGTGCTCGATGTGGGCCTTGGTTTTCCGCCCTTGGTTGCCTTTTCGGACGCGCCGCCCTTGGCGGTCTTGCTACGCGCCCGGGCCGTCGCAGGCGCCTTTGCGGCCCTCACGGATGCGGAAGCCGTTTCACCCGCACTTGCAACCGGCTCCGCAGAGGGTTTGGCGGCCTTGCCACCCTTGCTCTTGGCGGCCTGTGCCGCCCGCGCCTTGGCGCCGGCCTGTTCCAACCCCACCTGGGGTGCGCTCTTGGGCAGTTCGGGCAGTTTGCTGTCGCCCATGGCGCGCTTCATGTCCGCATCGATGTCGCGGCCGATCTCCTCGAGCGGCTCCGACAAGGGATTGAGCGCATCCTTGATCTGCCGGCGCGGATCGAGCGACCGTACATCGTCGGCCAGCTTGCGCACATCGTCGAGTTCGGCCTCCTTGAGCGCCTCGTCGAACTGTTTGCGGAAATCGCCGGCCATGCGGCGGACCGAACTCATCGTATTGCCGAAACCGCGCAGGATGCGCGGCAAATCCTTCGGCCCGATCACGACGATCAGAACGATGGAAATGACCAGAAGTTCGGTCCAGCCGAAATCAGGCAGCATCGATCATTTACCTTGCGCGCGCAGCGCCCGCCGCCCGGCCATCAACCCTTGTTGACGGCGTCCTTGACATCCTTGACGCTCTCGTCGGAGCGATGCTCGACGGTACGGGCCGGTTCCTCGGGCGTGTCCTCGCCCTCGGCGACCTCGTCCTTCATGCCCTTGCGAAAATTCCGGATGCCCTTGGCCACATCGCCCATCAGTTCGGGAATCTTGCCGCGTCCGAACAGGAGCAGCACGATGACCAAGACGATGATCCACTGCCAGATGCTGAAGGCGCCCATGGATAGCTCTCCCTAAAATCCTTTGGCTTCACTTAAGCGCTTTCGCGCGCGCTTTCAAACAGCAATATGTCGCCGTTGCGTACGGAAATGACGACATCACGCGCATCGCGCGCCAGTTCGTCGGCGCGGATGCGGGCGCTCACCGGCCTGTCGGCGCCATCGACCGCGATCAGCAACTGTTCGGAGACGCCCAGAAAGCGCCGCGCGGTGATGCGGCCCGGCACCGTCCCCGGCGGCAGCGTGCTGCCGCCATGGGCCGCAACGTCGAGGCCGGCGGTCCGGATCGCAACCGTCAGCGCGGTTCCCGCCGCATGGTGCCCCGCATCGAAACGGCCGAGCGGCGTTTCAACGCCGTTACCGTCAACGCGCGCCTCGAACGTGTTGAGTTCGCTGAAGAAGCCGGCGACGAACAGATTGGCCGGATCGTGGTAGATTTCATCGGCCGTGCCAGCCTGGACGATCTGTCCCCGGTCGAGCAGCGCGATCCGGTCGCCAAGGCGCATTGCCTCTTCGGCATCGTGGGTGACAACGATGGTTGTCGCGCGCATCTCGCGCAGGATCGCAAGCGTTTCGGCGCGCACCGAATCCTTGAGCCGCGTGTCGAGACCGGAGAACGGTTCGTCCATCAGCATGACCGAGGGCCGCGGCGCCAGAGCCCGTGCCAGCGCAACGCGCTGCTGTTCGCCGCCCGAAAGAACGTCAGGATAGGAATTGACATGGTGGTCAAGTCCCACCCGGTCGATCGCCACCTGCGCCTCACCCGCTGCGATGCGCGCTGCCATGTCCGTGAGGCCAAAGCGCACATTCTGCGCCACGGTCATATGCGGAAACAACGCAAAATCCTGGAACATCAGGCCCACGGAGCGCTTTTCGGGCGGTTCGAAACGGGCGGGGCCGGCCACTTCGCGCCCGTTCATCAACACGCGCCCGGCGGTCTGCCGCTCAAGGCCCGCCGCAACGCGCAGAAGTGATGTCTTGCCCGATCCCGAAGGCCCGAGCAGGCACAGGATCTCGCCCGCCTCGACCGTCAGCGAAATGCCCTTGAGCGTGTGCACCGGCCCGTAATGCAGGTGGACATTCTCAAAGGTCAGTTCGGCGGCAAAAGTAACGCCCGTGCGCGGCGGTTGTTTTTTGGCAGGCGCTGAAGCCATATGCGTGCCCGTTCAAGCCAAAAATGGGTGCTGGCGTTTCGGCGCCCGCCCGGCCGAATGAAGGGTTCAGCCGGCAGGGCTGTCAATCATTGCCCGCTTTCGGTGTCAACAGACCGAGTTCCTCAAGATCGATGTCGGCCAGCGGCTCTTCATCGTCGGTCAGCGTGTCCGGATCGGCCGAGGGATTGGGCATCGCAAAGCCCGACGGCAGGCGTGCAGACAAAAGGCCGGCGGCTTTCAACTCGTCCATGCCGGGCAAGTCGCGCAGTTCCGACAGGCCGAAATGGTCGAGAAACGCCAGCGTCGTGCCATAGGTCACCGGCCGGCCCGGCGTCTTGCGGCGCCCGCGCAGCTTCACCCAGCCGCTTTCGAGCAGCACGTCCAGCGTGCCCTTGGATGTCTCCACACCGCGAATGTCCTCCATCTCGGCGCGGGTGACCGGCTGGTGATAGGCAATGATCGCCAGCACTTCGAGCGCGGCCCGCGACAATTTGCGCTGCTGGATCTGCTCGCGGCTCAAAAGGAACGACAGATCGGACGCCGTCCGAAACGCCCAGGCATTGTCGACACGCACCAGATTGACCCCGCGCGCCTCATAGGTCTGCTGAAGCTGCGCCATCACCGCCGAGACATCGATATCGTCCGGCAATCGCTCGGCCAGCGCCTTTTCCGTCACCGGCTCGGCCGACGCGAAAACCAGCGCTTCAGCCATGCGCGCCGCTTCGGCCAGCGCCATGCGCGTCGCCGGATTGTCGTCGAGCGTGTCGCGACGCTCGGGCGCATCGAACGCCTCGTCCAGCACCTGGTTGAGACCGTCGATCCCGAGCGCGTCGCCCCCCTCTTCGATATGGTCGGTCATTGCGCCCTCTCCCCGTCGTCCTTTTCGTCCACCGGCGCCCTGTCCGCATCCCGCATCATCAGCGGTGCGAACGGCCGGTCCTGCCTGATGTCGATCACACCCTCGCGCACCATTTCAAGGCTCGCCGCAAAAGCGCTGGCGATCGCCGTCGTGCGCTCGCGCGGCGACGGCACATAGGCCAGAAGAAAGGCATCCAGCGGCGTCCAGTCGGTCATCGTTCCAATCAGCCGTGCCAGAATGTCGCGCGCATCCTTGAGCGACCACACAGTGCGCTTTTCCATGCGCACCTCGGTGTTGGTGTTGCGCTGCCGGCTGCCGCCATAGGCCGCCAAAAGATCGTAGAGGTTGGCCTGGAAGGCCGATTTGCGCTCGATCACAACCGTTTCTGGCATGCCACGCGCGAACATGTCGCGGCCCAGCCGGTTGCCGTTGATGAGCCGTGCGGCCGCATCGCGCATCGCCTCGAGCCTGCGCAGGCGGAACTGCAGGATTGCCGCCATTTCCTCGCCCGAGGGCTCGTCTGTTTCGCGCTGCTGCGGCACCAGAAGCCGGGATTTGAGATAGGCCAGCCACGCCGCCATCACCAGATAATCGGCCGCAAGCTCGATCCGCAGCGCCTTGGCGCCCTCGATGAACGCCAGATATTGCCGTGCAAGATCGAGCACCGAAATCTGCGTCAGATCGACCTTCTGGTCGCGCGCCAGATGCAAAAGCAGGTCGAGCGGGCCCTCAAAGCCGTGGACATCGACGACGAGTGACGGTTCGCCCGTGGTCCGCTCGGCGCCATTGTCCTGCCAGACGGCATCCATCGGCACCGGCCTTGCCGGCCGCTGCGCATTCGATGCTTCCACGTTCCCGGGCTGCGCCCCTGCCATCGGTCCGTCGCTCCATCGGGCCGGCCCGGCCGCCTATGCGACCGTTGCGACCAACCGATCAAATTCATCGCGTAGCGCCGCCGTTTCGGTCGCCGCGTCGCTGTGCTTGCGGACCATGGCCGTTGCCCGGTCCGCGCGCTCCAGCGCCTTGCCCGACAAATGCGGCGCCGCCTCGGCGACCGGCCGCATTTCCTCGAGCAGGCCGTTGCAATGTAGAACAAGGTCGCAGCCCGCCGAAAGCGAAGCCTTGGTCCGCGCCGAGAAATCCCCAGAAAGGGCACGCATCGACAGATCATCGGTCATCAGCAGGCCGTCAAAGCCGATCTGCGTCCGGATGACGTCTTCGATGACGCGTGCCGAGGTCGTCGCCGGATTGTCCGCGTCGAGCGCCGTGAAAACCACATGGGCGGTCATTGCCATCGGCATCTCAGCCAATTGCCGGAACGGCTCGAAATCGACCGCGGTCAGCGTATCGATGTCCGCATCGACGACGGGCAGCGCCTTGTGGCTGTCGACCAGCGACCGGCCGTGGCCGGGAATGTGCTTGATCACCGGCAGCACACCGCCCTCGAGAAGCCCTTCGGCCGCGGCGCGGCCCATCTCGGCGACGCTGTGTGCGTCATGGCCATAGGCGCGGTCACCGATCACATCATGGGCGCCGGGCACGGGTACGTCGAGCACCGGCAGGCAGTCCGCATTGATGCCGAGCGGCAAAAGATCGGCGGCGTGCAACCGGCTCATCAGCCGTGCCGTATGCAGACCCCGGGCGCGGTCCTTCCGGTAGAGTGCGCCGAGCACAGCGCCCGACGGGTAGTCCGGTGCGATCGGCTGGCGGATGCGCTGAACCCGCCCGCCCTCCTGGTCGATGAAGACCGGCGCGTCGGCGCGGCCGACAATGTCGCGAAACCGCGCGGTCAAATCCGCAATCTCGGCCGCTTCGCCGATATTGCGTGCAAAAAGAATGAGGCCCCACGGCCGTTCATCGGCAAAAAACGCTGTTTCCTCGTCGGTCAGACGCGTGCCGGAACAGCCGAATATGATCGCCTTTGATTCGGTCATGGCTCAGCATAACCGCTTGCCCGCAAAACGAAACGGGCGGCCATCGGACCGCCCGTCATCGCATCACAACGCGAAGTCTTAACCCTATCGGGCCACGAAGCAATTGCCGCCCGACGCCTTGATGGAGTTGCACAGCGCATTGGCATCGCCCGAACCGTTGGCGGCGACGCGCACGCGATAAAACGTGCCGCGCCCCTCGATGACGGCCCGCTGGATCGTCAGACCGCGACCGTCGATCAGGCCGCCATATTGCTGCGACAGGCGCGTTGCCGTCGCGCGTGCCGCAGCCTCCGACGGCAGGGCCGCCAGTTGTACGGAAATGCCCGTCGAACCGCTGGTCGTCGTCACCGGAGTTGCGGCCTGAGGCGCGGGCGCGGCGGCCTGTTGCGTCGGCGCTGGCGCAGACGTTGCCGCCGGGGCTGCGGCAACCTGCTGCCGGTTGACGACATTGACCGGCTGGTCGGAGGGGCGGTCGCGAATGAGCGGCGGCGTCGCCGTCGTCGTTTGGACACGCCGGACCACGACCGGTGCCGTTTCGTTACCGCCGGCGGTTTGCTCGGCATTGGCCGGCGCGGCCGGTGCCTGAGCCGCGGCGGCATTGCCCGGTGCCGCAGCGTCATCGTCCGCCGGTGTGGCCGGCACAGTCGCATCGGTCACCGGCACGCCGGCTACCGTTTGCGGCGCGTTCACGACCGGCGCGCTTTGCGGCGCGGCCTGTTCGGGCACCGCCGGCACCGTCTCTGCGGCCGCGCTTTCCACCGGTTCGGGCGCACGCTCCTCAAGCGTGCCATCGGGACGCACGATCAACGTGCGCACACGCCGCGGCGTGATCGGTGTCACGGCGTCGGAAGCCGATGCTTCCGTACCGCCTTCGGTCAGACGGTCTTCCGCCTTTTCGCCGCTGGCAACCGCGGAAGGCAGACTGTCGGTCGGCGCGGTCGCAATATCGACGGGTTCCTCGGCGGTCGAGACGAGGTTTTCCTGCGCCGGTGCCGCTGAATCGCCATCGGCGAACACGGCGCGATCCTGGTTGGGGACCGTGGTGCCGCCCGGATCATCGGGCTCGATTTTCACCGGCGTGTCATCGGCCTCGACAAGCACCGGGCCGTCATCGACGGCATCACCGCCACCTGACAAGGCCAGAACACCGGTGACGCCGGCAATCGCCAAGCCAGCGACCACAAGGCCGATCACCATGCCCCGGCGACCGGACCTGTCGGCCTGTGCCGGCGCGGCTGTGTCCTCGACCGCGTCCAGATCAAGCCCGTCCGCATCGCGTTCGGTATTCAGATCATGGCTGACAAACTCCATGTCGCGGGCCAGTTCGGCTTCAAACTGCGCGGAATCGAATTCGCCGCCCAACGTGGTGGCAGTCGCCGTCGCGCCGGCTCCGCCGGCGGCCGGCTCATCGGACGAAGGCACCGCGAAAGGCTCCCGGTCGAACGGGTCGTGAAACAACCCGTCCTGATCGGCCGGCGCTCCGTTGGGCGCCACATCGTCCCGCTCGAACTCAGGCACATCGAAATCGCTGGTCGGGACATTCTCAAACGAGCTCATGTCAACCGTGTCAAGGACAGGTGCCGATGGCGGCGCGACGGCCCCAGCCGCTGGCGCGGCATGGTCCACATCGCCATCGACCGACAGGTCACCGGTCAGATCGGCATCGAGCGCCGACTGGAAATCGGCGTCCATTGCATCGAGTGTGCGCTCCACAGTGTCGACCCGAACGTCCGTGTCCGCCACCGCTTGGTTCGGATCGGCCGGCGGCTCATACCCCATGATCGCGGCCAGTTCGTCCACGGGATCGACCGTGGGCCGTTCAGCGTGCAGATCGTCGGCCGGCGTCGCATCGTCCGACGCGGGCGGGTTGAACGGATCAACGTCCATACCCGCATCGAAATCGGCTGACAGTTCGTCATCGAACGCGGCCGCAAAATCCGCATCAAGGCCTGCTGCGTCCGAACCGGAACCGGTTGCTTCGGAGGCCGGCGACGCTTCCAGATCATGTGTCCAATCAGCCATGCCGGAGTGAGCGTCGGCCACTTCGTCCAACGCGCTCTGTTCAGAGCGCTCCACCGGCTCGTGCATCGCCGCAACGTCCGGCACAGTGTCCTCGGCGGGCGCGGGCTCCAACGATTCAGGCGCCTGCATTGTTTCAACCGGTTCCGGCACCGGCAAAATGCCAGCCGCGACAGGTGCGTCCTGTTCTGGAGACCCCGGAGCGGCGGGTAAAACGCTTTCATCGGCGGCCGCAGGGACCGCATCTTCGGGCATTGGGTCGAACGGATCGACTTGCTCGTCGGAGACCGGCGGTTCTGCGGACGGCATTGGCGCCGGGGTCGTGTCCCCGGCCAGCATCGCCGCAAGCTCGTCTTCCAAGGAAGGCGCAGCCGGCGCCGGCTCGGGCTCCGGAGCCGGTGTTGAAAGAAACGCCGGCACATCTTTGGGCGGCTCTGGCGCTGGCGGTGTCGCTTCTGCTTCCGGCGGCGATGGCGGCCAGGCGTCCATGGAAGGCGCCGGATCGGGCAAGGGCGGCGACAGCTCGTCTTCCATCGCCTGCGTGGATGCCTCATCGACGGCGACCGTGTCGATATCGTTCACGCCGCCAATGAAGGGTGGCAAATCGACCGGCGCGGCAGGATCCTGCGTTTGGCCGGCAGCGGGCGCCTGCTGTGGCGTCAGCTCGGCCAACAGCGCATCTTCAAGATCTATCTGCTGCTCGTCCGGTTTGGTGTCGTCCTCGGGTTCGAACCCGGCAATCTGAGACAGTTCCAGCAATGGATCGATCTCGCCCGGCCCCTCGGCCGGCAGGTCATCGTCGGAACGAAAAGGCTTGCGGTTGGCTGTATCGGCCATGATAGCGGTCCTGAACTCTTACCCGGCAGGCCGGGTCGCACCCCGCCCCGCATTGACGCTACTGCCAGCGCAATATGGGCAAAACGTGACCCGCGATCACCGCATCTCGGTTGGCGCATCCACGCCCAGGATCGCAAGTCCCGACTGCAGAACGTTCAACACGCCCCGCACAAGCCCCAGTCTGGCTTGCGTCAATTGTCGGTCGTTAACCTTAACAAAGCGTAAGGCGTCATCGGCGGTGCCCCTGTTCCAATGCGCATGCAGCGCGCTGGCGACATCATGGAGGTAAAAGGCAACACGATGCGGCTCGCGCGCGGACGCCGCCGCTTCGATGAGGCGCGGATACTCGGTCAGCTTGCGCACCAGAGCGATTTCGCCGGCATCGGTCAGCCGGTCGAGCGCCGACGCATCGGGTGCGATCGTGCCCATCTGCTCTTGCGCCTGACGCAGCACCGAGTGGCACCGGGCCGAGGCATATTGCACGTAGAAGACCGGATTGTCCTTGGACTGCTCGGTGACCTTGGCGAAATCGAAATCGAGCGGCTCGGAACTCTTGCGGTAGATCATCATGAACCGCACGGCGTCCCGCCCCACCTCGTCGACCACCTCGCGCAGCGTGACGAACTGGCCGGACCGCTTGGACATTTTCACCGGCTCGCCGCCCTTGTAGAGCTTGACCAGTTGGGTCAGCAGGACGGTCAGCGTCGCCTTGCCGCCGGAGACCGCGCGTGCCAGCGCCTCCATGCGCTTGACATAGCCGCCATGGTCGGCGCCGAGCACGAAGATCATCTCGTCGAATCCGCGCTCGAACTTGTCGACGAAATAGGCCACATCGGCGGCGAAATAGGTGTACTGACCGTCCGACTTGACCAGCGGCCGGTCGAGATCGTCACCGACATCGGTCGACTTGAACAGCGTCTGCTCGCGGTCTTCCCAATCGTCAGGCAATTGCCCCTTGGGCGGCGGCAGCGTACCTTTGTAGACATGGCCGTTCATGGTCAGATCGTTGATCGCGCCACGGATCTTGCGCGCGCCGTCGGCATGCAGTTGCCGCTCGGAGAAGAACACGTCGTGATGCACGTTCAGCGCGGCAAGATCCGCCTTGATCATCACCATCATCGCATCGATCGCCGTGTCGGTGGCGATGCGCAGCGCCTCGGCATCCGGCATTGTCAGCAGCGCGTCGCCATGGGTTTCAGCCAGCGCCGCGCCCACCGGTTTCAGATAATCGCCCGGATAAAGCCCCTCGGGGATCGGGCCGATCTTTTCGCCCAGCGCTTCGCGATAGCGCAGCAGCGCCGACTGTCCGAGCGCGGTCACCTGCACGCCCGCATCGTTGATGTAATATTCCTTGACGACATCGTGTCCGGCAAAGGCCAGAAGGTTGGCCAGCGTGTCGCCGACGACAGCGCCCCGGCAATGGCCCACATGCATGGGCCCGGTCGGATTGGCCGAGACATATTCGACATTGATGTTGACGCCCTGCCCCATCGCGCTGCGGCCATAGCCAACGCCCCTGTCGAGGATTTCGGCCAGTTGCGCGGTCCAGAAACCGTCGGAAAGGCGCAGATTGACAAAGCCGGGCCCCGCCACCGACGCTTCGCTCACATCGGCATCGTCCACGATCGCATCGGCGATCCGCTGCGCAAGCTCGCGCGGGTTCTGGCCCACCTTCTTGGCCAGCACCATCGCCGCATTGGTTGCCAGATCGCCATGGTCGGGATCGCGCGGCGGCTCGACCTGGATGCGCGACATGTCGAGCGCGGCACTGTCTGCGGCGGTCAGGTCCATCCGCTGGACGGCATCGGTGATGCGGTCGCGGAACAGGGCGAAAATGTTCATCGAACGATCCTGAAGAATGCGGCGGACTTCGGCCGGCCGGCGTTTGCGCGGCTCGCTAACGCAAATCCGGTGTCCGGTCAAACAGCCGCCGATGCTCCGAGAGCGCGAACGTGTCGGTCATGCCGGCAATGTAATCGGCGACCCGGATCGCCAGTTGGCTCTCGTCCATCCCGGTGATTTCGTCGGCCCATTCGCCGCCCATCAGCTTCGGCGATCGCATGAAGCGGCCGAACAGGTCTTCGACCACGGCCTCGGCTTCCGCCCGCACGCGCATCACCTCGCCGTGCCGGTAAAGATGGTCGAACAGGAAGCGCTTCAGGCCCGCTTCGCGCTCCGCCATGCCGGCGGAAAACCGCGCCAGCGTCTCGCCGGCGTCGTGAATGTCGGTGACCGATCGCGGCTTGATCCGGTCCAGATTGGCCGCCGTCTGCGCGATCACATCCTCGACCATCGCCGTCATCACCCGGCGTGTCATCTCGTGCGCGCGCCGGCCGTCGTCAAGACCGGGATATTGATCGTCAACGATCGCCAATGCTTCGCCGGCGAGCGGAACGCCGTCGAGCATGTCGAAGGTCAACAGCCCTGCCCGCAGCCCGTCGTCCAGATCGTGCGTGTTATAAGCGATGTCGTCGGCAATCGCCGCCACCTGGGCCTCAAGGCCGGCATGACGCCCCACCTCCAGATCGTGGATCGCCAGGTAATCGGCGATGGCGCGCGGCAAAGGCTCGTCATCACCCGCGATACCCTGCGCCGCGCCGGTCAGCGGGCCATTGTGCTTGACCAGGCCCTCGAGCGTTTCCCAGGTCAGGTTGAGCCCATCAAAGGCTGCATAGCGCCGTTCCAGCCCGGTGACGACGCGCAGCGCCTGGGCGTTGTGGTCGAACCCGCCATGACCGGCCATCAGCGCATCGAGCACATCCTCGCCCGTATGACCAAACGGCGTGTGCCCGAAATCGTGCACGAGCGCCACCGCCTCGGCCAGATCGTCGTCCAGCCGGAAGGCGCGCGCCAGCGCGCGGGCGATCTGCGCCACCTCGATCGTGTGCGTCAGCCGCGTGCGATAATGATCGCCCTCATGGCTGAAAAAGACCTGCGTCTTGTGCTTGAGCCGGCGGAATGCGGTCGAATGAATGATCCGGTCACGATCGCGCTGGAACGGGGTTCGGGTCGGGCTTTCCGGCTCTTTGATGAGCCGGCCACGGCTTTGCGCCGGATCGGTCGCATAGACCGCCCGACCGCCGAAGCCGAAACCGATATCGCCGAACCGCCCTGCCATGGCCAGCCGATGCCTTTCCCCGACGTCATGCATGCAAGACCCGCGCCCAACGCATATTGACGCCGGCCCCGCCCGTCCATACCTTCCGATCAACAAATCCGAACCGGCGCGCACGCCGAAAGGAACCATGATGACCGCACACGACCAGACGATGACGGACAAAAACGTCACGGTAACCGACGCCGCCTTCGCACGCGTCGCCAAGGTGCTGGAGAGCGAGCCAGGCAAGGACGCGCTGCGTGTGTCCGTCGAAGGGGGCGGCTGCTCCGGCTTTTCTTACAAATTCGATCTCGTTGCAGGCCGCAACGATGATGATGTGGTGCTCGAAAAAGACGGCGCAACCATTTTGGTTGACGAGCTTTCTCTTGTCTATATGGGCGGCTCGGAGATCGATTTTGTCGATGATCTGATCGGCCAGTCCTTCCAGATCAAGAACCCCAACGCGGTCGCAAGCTGCGGCTGCGGCACCTCGTTCACGATCTGAATCGACATCGCACCTTTACGGAGCCGCGCGTGACAATCGCCTCATGAAGATCGCGACGTGGAACATCAACGGCGTCAAGGCGCGCATCGACACCGTGTTGAGCTGGCTGGAACAATCCCAGCCCGACATTGCCTGCCTTCAGGAAATCAAGTCGGTCGACGAGAACTTTCCGCGCGAGGCCTTCGAGGCGCTCGGCTACAATGTCGAAACCCATGGCCAGAAAGGGTTCAACGGCGTTGCGATCTTCTCGCGCCTCCACTTCGACGAGGTCAATCGCGGCTTGCCGGGCGATGATGGCGACGAACAGGCGCGCTTCATCGAGGGTGTTTTCTCGACCGACAATGGCGTTCTGCGCGTCGTCTCGCTCTATCTGCCCAACGGCAACCCGGTCGATTCGGAGAAATTTCCCTATAAGCTCGGCTGGATGGAGCGTCTTGACGCCTGGGCACGCGACCGGCTGGCGCTCGAGGAACCGCTGATGCTGGCCGGTGACTACAATGTGATCCCGATGCCCGAGGACTGCCACGATCCGGCCGTCTGGGAGGGCGATGCGCTTTACCGGCCTGAAAGCCGCGGCGCATTCCGCCGGCTCGCCAATGCCGGTTTCACCGATGCGCTGCGCGCCGTTACCGATGCGCCGGAAACCTACACGTTCTGGGACTATCAGGCCGGCGCCTGGCAAAAGAACAACGGCATCCGCATCGACCATCTGATGCTGTCGCCCGAAGCCGCCAACCGGCTTCAGGCGGTCGTTGTCGAAAAACATGTGCGCGGTTGGGAAAAGCCGTCCGACCATGTTCCGGTGGCCGCGCAGATGGCGTTCTGAGCCGGCCCTGCAACCGGCGGTTTGTGAATTGTCATCATCTGTGAAACACTCTCCGCGCCGGAGGTGCGTCATGATGAAACGCTGTCTCGCAGTCTTTTTGGCGATCGGGGCCGTCACCCTGTCCACGCCTGTCCTCGCCCAGAAACTGGCGGGGCCGGACATTCCGTGCACATGCCGCTTCAAGGGGCAGGACGTTCCGATCGGTCAGACCATGTGCCTCGACCTGCCGTCCGGCGAGGTGCTGGCAACGTGCGACCGCGTGCTCAACAACACGGCGTGGAAGCCCGTCCAACAAGGCTGCCCGGTGCCTGGTCTTTCATAGCGGTTTTTCGGCCTCAGCGGCCCGCCATCTCTTCGGCCAGCACCATGGCGGTGCGGCGATCGGCTTCCGAAGACAGTGCGAACGCGTCTTCATGCAGGGGCCGGATCCATGCGCGATCCTGCGGGCCGGCCTTGTTCAGGGCCGCGGTCAGCATTGACAAGCCGCGCACGGTCTGGCCGCGCTCAAACAGCATCTGCCCCAGCATGGCCTGCGCGCCGACATGGCCCTTGCCGGCGGCAAGGTTGAACCAGCGCGCCGCCTGGCGCGGATCGGCACGACCACCCTCGCCATAGAGCATCATCCGGCCAAGCTCGAACTGCGCATTGGGCTCGCCGAAATTGGCAGCCGCCTGCCAGTAGAGCTCGCGCGCCCGGACCGGATTGGCCACCACCGGCGAATTGGGAATGCCGCGCTGCACGTAGCTGGCCAGCGAGACCAGCGCATTGGCGACGAAGGTGGACTCACGCGAACCCGGCGCGGCGCCTTCGCGCACGATGCCCTGGAACAGCTTGAACGCCTCATAGTCGTTTTCCGCCACGCCATCGCCGGCCGCATACATGTGCGCCAGCTTCCAGCGGGCGCCCGAATGGCCTTGCTCGGCCGCATCGCGATAGGCGCGGAACGCCTCGTCCTTGTTGCCGCTTTGATAGGCGGTAAAGCCGAACCGGAACAACGAGCGAATGCTGTTGTGAGCGGGCGCCGACGACACGCCGCCCTGCTCGTCAAACGCATGGGCGGCCGGGACGGCCGCTGCGGCAACACCCACCGCAAGGCCAAGGGCGACAACGCCCCCGCGCCAGTCCTTGAACGCAAACTGCGACATCAAATGTCCGCGTAACACTGTTTTTCCTTCGCCCCGCCCGGATGGGTCACCGCGCCATGGCGCGCGTCACCAACCGTCTGGGCATATTTCCAAAGCGTGCCGGACGTGTAGTCCGTCTCGCGCGGTTTCCAATCCTTGCGGCGGGCGGCGAGTTCGTTCTCGCCCAGCGCCACATCCAACGTCCCCTCAACGGCATCGATGGTGATCTGATCGCCATCGCGCAAAAGCCCGATCGGACCGCCCACCGCAGCTTCCGGCCCGACATGGCCGATGCAGAAGCCCCGCGTTGCCCCCGAAAAGCGCCCGTCCGTGATCAGCGCGACCTTGTCGCCCATGCCCTGGCCGTAGATCGCTGCCGTTGTCGACAGCATCTCGCGCATGCCGGGGCCGCCCTTGGGGCCCTCATAGCGGATCACCAGCACTTCGCCGGCCTCGTACTTGCCGTCACGGACGGCCTCGAAACACTCTTCCTCGCTGTCGAAACAGCGCGCCGGGCCGGAAAACTTCAACGTCTTCATGCCCGCGACCTTCACGATCGCACCGTCGGGCGCCAGATTGCCCTTCAGGCCGACGACGCCACCGGTTTCAGTGATCGCCCTGTCGACCGGATAGACAACGTCCTGCTCGTCGTTCCAGCGCACATGCTCCATGTTTTCGGCCAAAGTGCGGCCGGTCACGGTCATGCAATCGCCATGCAGGTGCCCGCCGTCGAGCAGCGCCTTCATCAAAAGCGGAATGCCGCCGGCCTCGAACAGGTCCTTGGCGACATATTTGCCGCCCGGCTTGAGATCGGCGACATAGGGCGTCTTCTTGAAGATTTCGGCGACGTCGAACAGATCGAACGCGATGCCGCACTCATGGGCGATCGCTGGCAGGTGCAGCGCCGCATTGGTCGATCCGCCCGATGCGGCAACGACCGCTGCCGCATTTTCCAGCGCCTTGCGCGTGACGATGTCGCGCGGCCGGATGTTGCGGGCGATCAGTTCCATCACCTTTTCGCCAGCCGCAAAGCCGAACCGGTCGCGGATTTCGTAGGGCGCCGGCGCACCGCAGGAATAGGGCAGCGCCAGGCCGATCGCCTCGGCGACGGTTGCCATCGTGTTGGCGGTGAACTGCGCGCCGCACGAGCCGGCGGACGGACAGGCCACCTGTTCGAGTTCAGCCAGATCGGCATCGCTCATATTGCCGACCGAATGCATGCCGACAGCCTCGAACACATCCTGCACGGTCACCTGCCGACCCTTGAACGTGCCCGGAAGGATCGAGCCGCCATAGATGAAGATCGACGGCACGTTCAGCCGCACCATGGACATCATCATGCCCGGCAGGGACTTGTCGCAGCCCGCAAGGCCGATCAGCGCGTCATAGCAATGGCCGCGCATGGTCAGTTCGACCGAATCGGCGATCACGTCGCGGGAGACGAGCGAGGCCTTCATGCCCTGATGGCCCATGGCGATGCCGTCGGTGACGGTGATCGTGCAGAATTCGCGCGGCGTGCCGTTGGCGGCGGCAACGCCCTTCTTGACCACCTGGGCCTGACGCATCAGCGCAATGTTGCAGGGTGCAGCCTCGTTCCAGCACGAGGCGACGCCGACCAGCGGCTGCGCGATCTCCTCGGACGACAAACCCATCGCATAAAGATACGAGCGGTGCGGGGCACGCGCCGGCCCAACCGTGGTGTAACGGCTGGGCAGTTTGGATTTGTCGAATACAGGCTTGTCCATTGTGGTCCGATCCTTGTCGCTTGTCCCTGCGGGCGACGCGCGGGTCACCCGCCGGGCAGCGCGCAAACGGCGTGCGCGCGGTTTATGACGGAAAAGGGGCACCTGCCCCCAGACCCTCCTTAGCGGAAATCTTTGCCGGGAAGTGTTGCCGAATCGTCACAAAGCGTGATGCGCGTGCGCACCTTCTGCTCGCCCTTGCCGCTTTACCGCCTCCTGGCGGCGTGTCACGCTCTGGACACCCACAAAGGAGCCCTGCCATGATCCTCCGACCGCTTTTTGCCGCCCTCGCTTTGTCGGCACTTCCGCTCGCCGCCCACGCGCAGGAGGCTGCCGACACCGTGGCGCCGGAAGCGGCAACCAAAACCGCCGCCGCCGGCACGTCGCCAGCCGTTCAGGCCGCTCTCGATGCCAAACAGGCCGGCCAGCCGGTCATCGCGCAGGACTGGATGGTGGCGGCGGCCAACCCATTGGCCGTGGAGGCAGGCGCGAGCGTGCTCTCCGCCGGCGGGTCGGCGGCCGATGCGATGGTGGCGGTGCAGGCGGTCCTCGGCCTGGTCGAACCGCAATCGTCGGGGATCGGCGGCGGCGCATTCCTGGTCTGGTTCGACGCGGAAAGCGGAACAGTGACGACGCTGGACGGCCGCGAGACCGCGCCGCTCGCCGCCACACCGCGCCTGTTTCAGGACGAAACCGGTGAACCGCTGCAGTTCTTCGATGCGGTGGTCGGTGGCCTATCGGTCGGCACGCCGGGCACGCCGGCGCTGATGGAAGAGGCGCACCGGCGCTGGGGCACGGCCAATTGGGGCAGCCTGTTTGGCGATGCGATCACGCTGGCTGACGACGGTTTTGCCGTGTCGCCACGGCTGGCATCGCTGATCGCGCGCGATGCCGAACGCCTGTCACGCTTCGAGACGACGGCCGCCTACTTCCTGCCTGGCGGCGAACCGCTTGCCGAAGGCGCGCTGCTGCAAAATCCCGACTATGCCGAAACGCTGCGCGCCATGGCACGTGAGGGCGCCCGCGCCATCTATGAGGGTCCGATTGCCGAGGCGATCATCGATACGGTACGCACCGCACCCGGCAATCCCGGCGTCTTGTCGCTCGATGATCTGGACCTCTATGAAGTCAGGGAGCGCGAAGCGGTTTGCGTGGCCTATCGCGGCCATGATGTGTGCGGCATGGGGCCGCCCTCCTCCGGCGCGCTGACGGTCGGCCAGATCCTCGGCATGCTCGACAATTTCGATCTCGCCGCGTCGGGTCCGGACGATCCGGAAAGCTGGCGGCTGATCGGCGACGCCTCGCGCCTCGCCTTCGCCGACCGGGGCCGCTACATGGCCGACAGCGACTTCGTGCCGGTCCCGGTCAACGGCTTGATCGACCCCACCTATCTGGAGGACCGCGCTCTGGCTCTCGAACCAGGCGCAATCGACGGCCCCAAGGCGCTTGAAAGTGTCGCGCCGGGCGAGCCGGCCTTCGATCACGCCCTCCTGTGGGCCGATGACGAAGCGCTCGAACTGCCCTCGACCAGCCATATCTCGATCGTCGATTCGGCCGGCAACGCGCTGTCCATGACGACGACCATCGAGAACGCGTTCGGCTCTCGTCTGATGGCGCGCGGTTTCCTGCTCAACAACGAACTGACCGACTTCTCGTTTCGTAGCCATCGCGACGGCGTGCCGATCGCCAACCGGGTCGAGCCAGGCAAGCGTCCCCGTTCCTCCATGGCGCCGACCATCGTCATGCGTGACGGCGCGCCCGTTTTGGTGATCGGCTCGCCCGGGGGCAGCCGCATCATCGGCTACGTCGCCAAATCGATCATCGCCCACGTCGATTGGGGCATGAACGTGCAGGAGGCGGTCAGCCTGCCGCATCTGGTCAACCGGTTTGGCACCTATGATCTGGAAGACGGGACCGATGCTGCGGCGTTGGCTGGTCCGCTTACGGAGATCGGCTTTGAAACCAATGTGCGCGATCTCAACTCCGGCCTTCACGCGATCGCCATCGGCGGCATGCTGGAAGGCGGCGCCGACCCGCGCCGCGAAGGCATCGCGCTTGGCGAGTAAGACGGTGTGATCCGGCCGCTCCCCTGCCCCGTAACAAGGGCAGGAGAGCAAATGGCATGGCTGACACACCAGTAATCAACGCCCGCCGACGAGGCGCTGCCGGAACACGGCGGATCGATCCGCCCGCTTCGTCGCATCCTCAACACGCATCTGATCGCATGAACAGTGCGTCAACCGTTGGCGCACTGGCAGACCCCGCACCCGCATCCCATTTCAACACCCAAGCATTTCCGAACAGGGAGAGTTTGCGATGACCGCCCGCACCAACAAGGCCCTTGATATGGCCCGGATGATGATCAAGCAGGCCAAGCTGCTCAAGGGCGCCGGCCTGATCGCCGAAGCCACCGATCTGGCCAAGCGTGCCATTGCGATCAACACGCTTGGCCACGAAACCATGCGCCTGCAAGTCCAGCCGGTCAGGATCGCCGACCGGCGCCGCTGATCGCGGCGCCTACTGTTCTTCGAGCGTTTCCTTGACCTTTGTCGCCAACTGTTTGAGCGAAAAGGGCTTGGGCAAGAAGCCGAACTGTGCACCCTCGGGCAGGTTCTTGGCGAACGCATCTTCGGCATAACCCGACACGAAGATGAATTTGATGTCCGGATGATCCTTGCGCAGTTCGCGCAGCAGCGTCGGCCCGTCCATCTCCGGCATCACCACGTCGGAGACGACCAGATCGACCGGCCCGTCGGCATCGGCCATGATCTCGAGCGCCTCCATTCCGTCCCCGGCCTCTAGAACCGTGTAACCGCGCGATGTCAGGGCACGCACGCCGCCCATGCGCACAGCATCCTCGTCCTCGACCAGAAGCACGGTCGCCGACCCGGACAAATCGCGTTTTTGAACGTCGGCCGCCGGCTCCTTGCGCACTGGAACCGTCTCTTCGCTCACATCCGCTTCGGCCTCGTGGCGCGGCAACAAGATGGTGAAGGTCGTCCCCTCGCCCTCCACGGACGCGGCATAGATGCCGCCTCCGGTCTGCTTGATGATGCCGTAGACCATGGACAGCCCGAGCCCCGTGCCCTTGCCCACTTCCTTGGTGGTGAAGAACGGCTCGAAAATCTTCTCGACGACGTCGGCCGGAATACCGCTGCCCGTATCTGTCACCTCGACGGATACGTAATCGCCCGGCTCAACACCCGGCGTCTCCATGCCCGCCACCTCGTCGGCCGGAACGTTTCGGGTGGCGATCGACAATTCGCCGCCGGACGCCATCGCATCACGCGCATTGACTGTCAGGTTGACGATGACCTGCTCGAACTGTCCCAGGTCCGCCTTGACCGGCCACAGATCGCGGCCGTGTTCGATGGTCAGCTTGATATCATTGCCGATCAGCCGGCTGAGCAACATGCGCAGGTCGGCCAGCACATCGGTCAGCGACAGCACTTCCGGACGCAATGTCTGGCGTCGCGAGAACGCAAGCAATTGCCGGACCAGCGAGGCGGCCCGGTTGGCGTTCTGTTTGATGTTCATGATGTCGGGAAAGGACGGGTCGGACGGACGGTGATTGCTCAACAAAAGGTCCGACGCCATGATGATCGCCGTCAGCACATTGTTGAAATCATGCGCGATGCCGCCGGCAAGCTGGCCGACCGCCTGCATCTTCTGGCTCTGCGCCATCTGTGCTTCGAGCGCCTTTTGCTCGGTCGTGTCCATGGCGTGCACGATGGCCGCTTCCTCCGCTCCGGCCCCTTCGTCCGAGCCTTCAACCGGATTGGCGACCGCATTGACGAACACGCGCACATGGCGCTCAGCGCCGTCGCCCGGCAGCACGGTGTCGAACGGCTCGATGTTTGCACGGTTGGACTTGGCCGCCTCGAATGCCTTTTCGAACCGCTCCAGGTCGCGCTCGTGAATGATCGTGTCGAATTTCACCCGCTGCGCCAGGGCGTCATGATCGACGACCCCGCCAAACAGGCCGGCGAACGAGGCGTTGGTCCGAAGAATGCGGCCGTCGGTGTCGAGCGCGGCGATGGCCATGGGCGTCGAATTGAAGAACCGGCTGAAGCGCACCTCCGCGCTGCGCAAATCCTGCGCGCTGTCGGCGCCCTGGGCACGGTTGAGCACGATCGTGCGCATCGGCCCGGGTTGGCCATTGCTGGCTGTCTGGACGCGATGGATCAACTGGACCGGCAGGCTTTCGCCGTTTGACTTGGCCAGTTCGACATCGATGAGAGCGCTGCGCACCTTGCCCGGGTCGGCTTTGATCGCGTTCAGCAGTTGGACACTGCCGCTGACCACGATGTCCGACAGCGTCATCTCCCCCGGCACGAACCCGGTCAGGTCGATGCCGAGCCACTCGGCCAGCGTCGCGTTGACATACTGGATCCGGGCGCCCGGATCCGCCGCAAAGAAACCGGCCGGCGCCTGATCCAGATGATCGATCGCCTTTTGCAGTTCGAGAAAATATTGTTCCTGCTGCTCGCGCTCGGCAGAGATATCGTCGATCCGCCAGGCTTTCATCGCCTTGCCCGATGACCCACCGGACATGAGATGCACGCTCGCCCGATACCAGCGAGGTTCGCCGGCCGTCTCGCCCAGACCGCTCAGAAGGCGGAACTCCTCTTCCGCATCAAGGCCGCGCGCCGCGCTGTTGGCCAGCCGGTAAAGCGCGTTGGCCGCATCATCGTGGCGCGACAGAACGGCTTCGGGCGCCTGCACCTCGACGTCCTCGGCCGCGCCCACCAGCGACCGGTAGGCGCCATTGGCATAGATCACCGCGTCGGACGCGTCGGTGACGCAGATGCCTTCGGGCAAGCTTTCGACAAATTCATCAACGATTGCACCTTCGCGCCGCTCGCCGGAAAAGCTGACAAGGCCGATGACCGAGGCAAACAGATAGAAGACGCCCACCATGGCCAGGATGCCAAGCAGCGCCAAAAGAAAACCCTCGTTGATTGCGTCTCGAAAAAAGAACAGGACCGTCGTCATGATCAGCGAGACAACGCCAAGGATGACCAGCCTGACCGTCGGCGACGGCCCGGCATCTTTTCGCGCGCGTTTCGCGCGGCGCCCGGCGCCTGGCGTAGCCTTGGCCATCACGTTTTTCCGCTGCCTGTATTGCGAACCATGCCGGGCCGCTTGAATCACAAACCACCAGCATGGAAAAGCCCCGCCGGTCAAAAATTTGTCACAAGGCTCGCGACTTGATAGCACACAAAACCTCAGTGAGGACCGCCCATGGACTGGTTGACCGGACTGTTCAGTGACCCCGCCACCGCACCGGCCGCCTATGGCCTGACCGGACTTGTGCTCCTGCTGGCGATCGTTTTCGCCGTCACCCGCCTGCGTCACATGCGCAGGGGCATGTTCATTTCGGGCGGGCGCAAGCACCGGCTGGCCGTGCTGGATGCGACCGCGATTGACAATCGCCGGCGCCTCGTTCTGGTTCGTCGCGATGATGTCGAACATTTGCTGCTCATCGGCGGCAACAATGACGTCGTCGTCGAATCGGGTGCTGCGGGCGTCAAGGAGACTGCCCGGCCGGCAACGGACGACGGGGCAAAGCAAGCTGCCATGCCCAAAGAGCCCGATGGGGCGTCAAAACCGGCGCGCCCGATGGCTGAAACCGGCCGCGCCCAAGCGGCGCCAGTCGCACCCGCCGCGCAGGTCGCGCCAGCGGAGCCGCCACGGCAACCGCAACCCCGGCCGGTCATCAATGACGGCCCGCAGCAAACACGGCCGTCGGAGCTAAGACCGGACCCCAAGCTCGATCCGGTGATGCCTGCCCAGCCATCGTCTGTGGTTCGGGCCGAGCCGCGCGTCGATCAACCCGTTCGTCCGGCGGAAAAGCCGCAAGCCGCACCACCGGTCCGCGCCGCCGCCGCGCCGCCGCCGGAGCGGGCAGCACCGTCAGATCCCGCCGTCGATCCGGACAATACGCTCGACGATGAAATGGACAAGTTGCTCGAAGGCATCTTGGATACGCCGACGAACCAACGCTGACGCGCGCCATCATCGGACACGCGTCAAAAGCCAGGCGCGCCCGAAACGGCTTTTGCCTTCAGTCGTCGCGATAGACCTTTTCGCGTCGCTCGTGCCGTTCCTGGGCTTCCAGTGACAGGGTTGCGATCGGCCGCGCATCCAGACGTTTGACACCGATCGGATCGCCGGTTTCCTCGCAGAAGCCATAGGTTCCGTCATCGATGCGCTTGATCGCCATGTCGATCTTGTTGATCAGCTTGCGTTGGCGGTCGCGTGCGCGCAATTCGATGGCCCGGTCTGTCTCCGAGGTGGCGCGGTCGGCAATGTCGGGATGGTTGGCGCTGTCGCGCTGGAGGTTTTCAAGCGTTTCGCGCGATTCGCGCAAAAGGTCAGTCTTCCAGCCGGTCAGCTTGTCGCGGAAATAGGCCCGCATCCTGTCATTCATGAACGGTTCGTCTTCGCTGGGCTCGTATCCCTTGATCGTGATCTCGTCAGCCATCGCGTGATCCCTGCATGAAGATTGGCCGCTGTATAATCTCACCCCGCCGCTGCCACAAGTTGCAATTCCGTGAAATGCCAGCGGTTTTTTGCCACCGCGCAAATGCCCGTCCAACCGGGCCTTTTGTTGTGCCTTCGGACGATTGCACCGGCATCGCGCGCGCGATAAGGCCTTTGTCGGCGCAGGACGCCAGATCGGGAGAACGCGATGAGCAGGCTGTTTTTGCTGCGCCATGCCAAGGCCGAATGGGCCGAGCCGGGGCAGCGCGATTTCGACCGGGCGTTGGCCGCATCGGGTGTCGAGGACGCCAAGGCGCTCGCCGCGGCCATGGTGGAACAGGCCCTGTTGCCCGCGCAGGTCATCTGCTCGTCCGCCGCCCGGGCGCGGCAAACGCTCGACGCCATCAACACGGTGCACGATTTCTCGGCGGTCACGCGCTACGACCAAAATCTCTACGCCACCGACGCGCCCGGCTATCTGGAGGTTGCGGCAAGTTCGGGTGTCGATACCGACCTGATGCTGGTCGGCCACAATCCGATGCTGGAAGATGTGGCGATCGCGCTGGCTTCAAGCGGCGACGAGGCGCTGGTCGATGATCTCCAGATGGGATTTCGCACCTCCGGTCTTGCGGTCATCGCGCTCGACGGGCCGATTGCCGACATCGAAAAGCTCTCCGGGCGACTGGAGACTTATCTGACGCCCGCCACATCGTGAGCGCGGCCCGCTGTTCCCTTCCACCGCGCGCCGCAAACACCTATATGGCAGCGGCGCACTGATCCGGGACGCGGGGGCACGCGACATTTGAACCAACTGACCTCGCTGGGCGATGAAGCCCTGATTGCCCTTGATACAGCGGCCGGCCGTGCCGCCGGGCTGTTCAATCCCCATGTGCGGCTCGGTGTGACGGGCCTCTCCCGGGCTGGCAAGACCGTCTTCATCACCGCGCTGGTCCACAATCTGATCCATGGCGGGCGCCTGCCTCTGTTCGACGTGGTCCACGCCAACCGCCTGGCGCGCGCCTATCTGGAGCCACAGCCCGACGATGGCGTGCCGCGTTTTTCCTATGAGGATCATGTGCGGGCGCTGGTCGAAGAGCGTGTCTGGCCCGCCTCGACACGTTCGATCAGCCAGTTGCGGCTGACGATCGACTATGAGAGCGCGTCGGCCTGGAACCGGCTTTTCGGCCGCGGCCGCCTGCATGTCGACATCATCGACTATCCGGGCGAATGGCTGCTCGACCTGCCGCTTCTGGGCAAGGATTTTGCGGTCTTTTCCGAGGAAGCCGAAAACGCGGCCCGCAGCCCCGCGCGCCAGGCCGTGGCCGCCGATTGGCTGGCGATCGCAGACGGCGTCGATCCCGACGCCGAAGCCGATGAAGTGCTGGCCGGACGGTTGGCCGACACCTTCCGCGCCTATCTGGCCGAATGCCGGGCGGCCAATCTGGCTTTGTCGACACTGCCGCCGGGGCGATTCCTGATGCCCGGCGACATGGAAGGCTCGCCCGCCCTCACCTTCGCGCCGCTGACCAAACGCAGCGACAGGCCCAGGCCCGGCAGCATGCAGGCGATGATGCAGCGCCGCTACGAGGCCTACAAATCGCTTGTGGTCAAACCGTTCTTTCGCGCCCACATCACGCGGCTGGACCGGCAGATCGTGCTCGTCGATGCGCTGTCGGCGATCAATGCCGGCCATGCGGCGGTTGCCGATCTCGAACGGGCGCTGACGGAAATCCTGACCTGTTTCCGGTCCGGTACGAACAACCCGTTCTCCGCGCTGATCCAACGCCGTATCGACCGCATCCTGATCGCGGCCACCAAGGCCGACCATCTGCACCATGAAAGCCATGCAAGGCTCGAAACGATCATCGAGCGCATCGTCAGCAACGCGGCGAAAAAGGCCAGCATTTCAGGCGCTTCGGTCAAAACTGTGGCGATGGCCGCAGTGCGCGCCACCCGCGAGGCGACCGTCACCGAGAAAGGCGAGACCCTGCCCGTGGTCGTCGGAACGCCCATTGCCGGCGAGACCATCGGCGCCGACACGTTCGACGGCAGCCGCGAAACGGCGATCTTCCCCGGCGATCTGCCCGCCGATCCGTCCGCGCTGTTTGAACCTGCCAACACGGCCGGACAGCGCTTCGTGCGCATGCGCCCGCCGCGTCTTGAACGAACCGCCGAGGGCGTGACGCTGTCGCTGCCGCACATCCGCCTCGACAAGGCGCTGCAGTTCCTGCTGGGAGACCGGTTGCAATGAGCGAGACCCCGCGCGAACCACGCGCTTTTGCCATCGAAGACAATGCAGCCGCCGCGCCAAAAGCGCAGGCCGAGGCCGCGACCGACGCAAAGAAGGGCAGCACCACCCGCAAACCGCGCGCCATTGACGATGCGGCGCGCATCGAGATGGCCCAAGACGATTTCTTCGCCACCGAACATCTGCCCGAAGCCGCAGCGCCGCCACCGCCGCCCCAGCGCCGGTCGCGCCGTCTCGGCCTTGCCGGCATCGGCCTTTCGGCGCTCGGCGTCATCGTCACGCTGGCGCTGGGGATTTGGCTCGAACAGCTCGTGCGCGACCTTTTCGAGCGGCATCCGGTGCTTGGCCAGGCCGGCCTTGTCGCGGTCGGTTTCCTGGCGCTGGCGCTGGTCATTTTCGTCGCCCGCGAGATCTGGGCGATCGCCAGCCAGCGGTCGATCGCCGGGCTGCGCGCCGAGACCGAAAAAGCGCTTGCCGAGGGCAATGCGCAGGACATTGCAAAAGCAACCGAACGGCTCCAGGCCCATTTCGCCGCCCACCCCAAAACCGCAACGGGCCGCGCGCATCTGGCCGATCTGAAAGACGAAGTGATCGACGTCGCCGACCGCTACGCGATCGCCGAACGCGCCCTTCTGGCCGGCCTCGATGCGGAAGCGCGGACCATTGTCATGAACGCGGCCAAGCGCGTGTCGATTGTCACCGCCGTCTCGCCCCGCGCCTTTGTCGATCTGGGCTATGTGCTGTTCGAGAACGTCCGCCTGATCCGCACCATCGCTGAACATTATGGCGGCCGCGCCGGAACCTTCGGCACGATCGCGCTGGTGCGCCGGGTCGTCAGCCATCTGGCGGTCACCGGCACGATTGCCATCGGCGACAGCCTGATCCAGCAGTTGGTCGGCCATGGCGTTGCCGCGCGGCTGTCGGCCAGGCTCGGCGAGGGCGTCGTCAACGGGCTGATGACGGCCCGTGTCGGGATTTCGGCCATTGGCGTGTGCCGCCCGGCTCCGTTCGAGGCGCTGCCCGCGCCACGCGTCGGCGAGATGGCGCGCACGCTGACCCGGTTCACCGCCGCACAGCAGGATGAAACCGGTCGTGAGGACAAAAACGAGGTGTCGTGAGCGCGATCACAACCATGCCTTAACCATTGCAGGCCAATGTTCACGGGCAATCATCGCAAAAAGAGTGCGCCCCATGCTCCATCGTCTGGCCATGTCCGTTCTGATTTCCGGCACCCTTGCCGGCGCCACCGTTCCAGCCCATGCCGATCAGGCGCGTGACGCCCGCTTTTTCCAGCAGATCGAAGGCCAGTGGCGCGGCCCCGGCGAGATCGTTGCCGGCAAATATCGCGGCACCAAGTTTATCTGCCAGTTCGACGGCTCGGTCCCCGACAGCCAGCTTGGCATGTCGCTGGACGGCGATTGCCGCGTCGGCCTTTTCACCCAGAAGATGACCGCCACCGTGCAGCGCAGCGGACGCAGCTATCGCGGCACGTTTCTCGACGGCGCCGGCGGCGAAGGCCTTGATGTGACCGCGGGCAATGTCAGCCGCGACCGCGTGGCGCTGACACTGAACCGCAAGCAGCTCGATGGCGCAATGCTGGCGCGTCTGGCCGATGACAACACGCTCAATGTGACGGTCTCGGTCCGCGTTGGCGAGGAACTGGTTCCGGTCATCGGCATGAGCCTTGACCGGCTCGATCCGGTCCAGGTCGGTTCCGTCCGCTAAGGCCAAACACCCAAAAGAACCGTCAGGCGGCGCGCGGCAGCGACAGAAGATCGTCCGTGCGCACGATGCCGCTGCGGTCGAGACTCGAAAGGGCATCCGACACACGGCGTCCATCGATCATCCGTTCTCCGGCAATGTCGGCCAGAGGCACGAGCACAAAGGCGCGTTCGAACATGCGCGGGTGCGGCACGGTCAGCGTCGGCGTCTCGATGGACCGATCGCCATAGGCCAGGATGTCGATATCGAGGGTTCGCGGCCCCCAGCGCCGCAGGCGCTTGCGCCCGGCGCCGCGCTCGGCCGCCAGCACTCTTTGCAACAAGACGTGCGGCGGGACCGATGTTTCAAGTTCAGCGCAGGCGTTCAGGAAGCGCGGCTGCTCGGTGATCCCCCAGGGCGGCGTTGAATAGATCGGCGACACAGAGATGACCGACGTGCCCGGTTCGGAATGCAGCCGGCCGAGCGCGGCCTGCATCGCGCCGGCGACATCGCCGATATTGCCGCCAAGGGCGATCAGCGCGCTCACGGGCTCAGGCGTCATGGCACACATGGACCTCGATATGGTCGAGCACGCCCGGCACCGGCGCGTTGGGCTTGCGCAGCGTGATCTCGGCGCGCCGGATTTGTGGCCAGCGCGCGCACAGCGCCTTGGCGATCTCGTGGGCCAAGGCTTCGATCAGGTAGCGCCGCTTGCCGGTGACGATCCGCTCGATTTCCTGGAACGCGATGCCATAGTCGACCGTGTCGGAAATGTCGTCCTCCTCCAGCGCCCGCCCCGGCTCGACGAACAGGCGTGCATCGACGTAAAAACGTTGCCCGAGAAACTCCTCCTGGTCGAAGACGCCGTGACGCGCAAAAAAGGCGCAATTGATCATGCGGATTTCGTACACGTCAGGCCGGCTCCGTTCCGGCGCCAGCCTCCTGGCGTCCTGCGGCGACCATAGCATCGGCGATGGCGACCGCATCCATGTTCATTGCGACATCATGTACCCGCAAAACCGCCGCGCCGGAGGCGCGCAGAAGGGCAGACGTCGCCGCCGTCGCCACATCGCGCGCCTGGACGGGCCGGCCGGTGAAATGGCCGAGGAAACGCTTGCGGCTGGTCCCGGCCAGAAGCGGAAAGCCAAGTGCGTGCAGTTCGCCGAACCGCGCCATCAGCACCGCATTGTGGTCGGCATCCTTGGCAAAGCCAAAGCCCGGATCGAGCACGATCTGCGCCTCTGCAACACCCGCCTTGAGCGCGATGTCGATCGACCGGGACAGAAAAACACGTTGATCCTCGATCGGATCGGGCAACACTGCGCGTTCGCGGCCGGTCTGCATGATCACCAGGCCGGCACCTGTATCGGCAGCCAGGTTCGCGACATCAGCATCCCGCTGCAAGCCCCAGACATCATTGACGATTTGGGCCCCGGCCTTGAGCGCCATCCGGGTCGTTTTGGAGCGGTAAGTGTCAACCGATATCGCCATGTCCGGAAGGACGGACCTGACCGCCTCGATCACCGGCAGCAGGCGCTGGCGTTCGGTATCGCCGTCGATCCGTGCGGCGCCGGGCCGCGTGCTTTCGGCACCGATGTCGATGATCGCCGCGCCGGCTTCCGCCATGGCCCGAGCTGCCCCGATGGCGGCTTCGATATCCATGTGCTGCCCACCATCGGAAAAACTGTCGGGCGTCACATTCAAGATGCCCATGACACGCCCGCGTGCACCCAGTTGCAGCCTTGCACCGGAGGCAATGCACCATGATCGCGGATGAAACGGGTCGGTCATCGGACATGACCCCGTCTGGACTTGAAAGCGGTGGTCAGGCCTGCTGCTCGGGAACCCGAACGACAAGCCCGTCAAAATCGTCTGTCATCTTGATCTGGCAGGACAGGCGCGAATTGGGTTTGGTCTCGTAGGCGAAATCGAGCATGTCCTCTTCCATGACATCCGGCTGGCCCACCTTCTGTGTCCATGCCTCATCCACATAGACGTGACAGGTGGCGCAGGCACAAGCCCCGCCACACTCGGCCTCGATGCCCGGAACAGCGTTCTTGATCGCATTTTCCATCACCGTCGAACCGGCTTCGGCGTCCAGATCGAACTCGGTTCCGTCAAAGGCGACAATCTTCAGCTTGGGCATCATACACTCCGGCAGGTCCGCACGCCACTAATGGCGCGGATCGTCAGAAGCGCGACTTAGCCGTTCGCCCCCGATTGTCAAGCAAAGCCGGCCGAACGGCCGGGCGAGCCAATGGGTCAGCGCAGAAGGGAATTGATGTAGTCGCAGGTCCGGTCGATCTCGTTCAGGAGTGCGCGGACACACTGTCCCTCGCCGGGGGCTGCCTCGACGGCCTGGGCGGTGTCGGCGATGGCGCCGGCACCGACCGAGCGCGCCGCGCCCTTGAGCGTGTGCGCATGGCGCTTGCATTGGCCGGCATCGGCACCGTCCCGCATCGCCTTGCCGATGGACTTGGCCTGCTTGAGAAAAAGGTGCAGCACCTCTTCTTCCAGCGCTCTGTCGCCGCCGGTCTGCCGCGCCAGCCGAACCAGATCCACCGGGCGTTCCCGCGCGATCGCCCGGCCGGCCATGTCCGGCGTCTCGAAGACCGGATGCTTGTTACACTGAACGTCCATAAACACCACCCATACGCACTGTCCCTTGAACGAGACTGTCACAAACTGATGGGCAAGCGGTTAATGGCGGGTGGGGGCGGAATTGGGGCAGCGGAAACCGGTTTCGCCAGGCGGCCCGAAACACGTGCGCCCGGTCCGGATTTTCGCAGCCCTCACGGCGCGTTAACTTTATCTTTAAAGTTTTTGCGGGTGCCGCGATATCATGTTCCATTCTGACACCCCTGGCTCTACGATAGAGGGTAGCCATCTTCACGCCACACGTGCGTCCGCAATCGTGGCGTGGGCTGGCAAGCGTAATTCCGGGCCTTGGTCCGGAGCGAGTAGCAGGTGAGGCTTTCATGGCTCAGAACAAGAACGCACCGGACCTTGATGCAGATATGGAACTGGCGCTCGAGGAAGCGCTTGAAAACGATCTGGCAACCGGCGCGGCCGATGTTGATCCGGACAGTGGGGCTGAGGTCGATCTGGACAGCGAACTGTCCCTGGACGATTTCGAAGCCCAGGTGAGCAAGGCTGCTGGCGAGTTGAGCGAAGCCAGCCAGATCGAGGAACCGCCCGTCGCCGCATCCGCGGCCACAGCCGCTGCCGGTGCGGCGGCAGCCGCTGCGCCCTATCGCGCCGCCAATGACGACAGTGCCGAACGGGAATATGCGCAGTTGCTAGAGCGGATCACCGCGCGTTCCGGCGGGCGGTCGCTGGCATGGGCCAGCGTTCTCAGCCTTGTCTGGATCGGCGCCGGCGCGGCTCTTGCGCATCTGCTCTATTCGCCCGATGTCTGGCAGATCAGGACGATCGAACAGTTGCGTGCCCTGCCCGGCGTGATCGCGATCATGATCGGCGTGGTGATCCCGGTCATCATGTTCTTTGGCTTTGCCGTTCTTGTCCGCCGCGCCCAGGAGATGCGCAACACCGCCCGCTCGATGAGCGAGATCGCCTTCCGCCTCGCCGCGCCTGAAAATCTGGCGCAGGAGCGGGTGGCCATGGTCGGCCAGGCCGTCCGGCGCGAAGTCGCCGCGATGGGCGAAGGCATCGAACGCACGATCGCCCGGGCCAGCGAACTTGAAGCGCTGATGCAGAACGAGGTCACCGAACTGGAGCGCGCCTACACCGACAACGAGGCGCGTGTGCGCTCGCTCCTGAGCGAGTTGGGCAATCAGCGCGAGGGCGTCGTCACCCATGCCGAGCGGCTGCGCGCGTCCATTTCCGGCGCCCACGAACAGTTGCGCGAGGAGTTGACAACGGCGACCGACACGCTCGGCGACAAGATGGTCACCGCCTCCGAACATCTGACAACGCACATCAACAAGGCTGGAGACAGCCTGCTTGACCGGCTCAACGAGACCGGTTCGACAGTCAATGCCGGCCTTGCCAGCCAGATGGATGAGATTTCCGACCGCTTCACCGCATCGGGCGATGCGCTTGCCAGCCTCATCGAAACCCGCATCGCCAATCTCAATGCGGTCACCGAGACCGCCGGGCGCTCCCTGAATGCGACGATCGAAGGGCAGGCTGAGAACCTTCAAAGCCTGATTGCGGAACGCGGCCAAAGCCTTGTTGAAGAGTTCGAAACCCGCATCTCAGGCGTCGATGCGAGCACCGAGCGCCTCAACGTCGCGCTGGATGCGCGCGCGCGGCAACTCAACGAGACGCTGCTCGATCGCACGCGTGCCATCGCCGAAACGCTGACCGAAGGAGCGGAATCGATCACCGAGACCGCCGAAGGCGCCCGCAAGTCGATCGAGGAACAGACCGGCTCGGTCCAGCGCTCGCTCGCCGAAACACTGGCCTCGCGAACCACCGCGATTTCCGAGGCACTGGAAGGCGCGTCGACCCGAATGACCAGCACGATCGACGAACGAACCGCCGATTTCCTCGCCAAGGCCGAAGCACGCTCGCAGGCGATAGCCGATGCGGTACTCCAGTCGGCAGATACGCTCACCGCCACCATGGACAGCCAGTCGATCCGCCTTGACGACAAGGCCGGCGAGTTGGCGGCCAGGTTCATGTCGGCGACCGATGAGGGCGTTGCCCGCCTGACGGCGGATGCCGACCGGGTCGCGCAGCGCCTTGACGAGAAGACCGAAGCCGCGTTCGCCGCCGCCCACCACGGAACCCAGCGGATCACCAGTGCGCTCGAAGAACAGACCGCGGCCATGGAACGCCGCGCCACGGCGCTTGGCGACCAGGTCAGCGCCAGCATCGACCAGAACGCGGCGCGTTTCGTTGAAGCAGGCAACAGGGCTGCCGAAGAAATTGCGACCTCCGCCCGCGGCACATTGACCGGTATCGAGGAAGCACATCAGCGCGTTACCGCCGGCATGGCCGAGATGAGCAAGGACATGACGACCAAGCTCGCCGACGCCAGCGACGACCTTGTCGGCCGCCTGATGGGCACCGGCATGGACGCGGCCGCCCAGATCACGCAAAGCGCGGACGGCTCGGTCAGCGAACTTGATGCCGCCAACCAGCGTCTTGTTGCGTCAATCGCATCGCTTCAGGACAATACGGTTTCAAGCCTTGCCGGCGTTGGCGACGAACTGATCGAACGACTCATGGGCACCGGCATGGATGCGGCCGCCCAGATCACGCAAAGCGCGGACGGCTCGGTCAGCGAACTCGATGCCGCCAACCAGCGCCTGGTGACCTCGATCGCATCGCTGCGGGACAACACCGTGTCCGGCCTGACCGGTGCGACAGAGCAGACGGTGGCGCGCCTTCAAAGCGCGGGCGACGAAGTCACCGCCAAGTTTGCCGCAACCGGCGAACGTGCGGTGTCCGGCCTGACGACCGTCAGCGACGAGACGATCGAGCGCCTGAACGCCGCGGGCGAATCCACCGTTTCGAGGGTCTCCGAAAGCACCGGCGCCTTCCTCGAGCGGCTGGAGGAGAAGACCGCCGCCCTGTTTGGCGCGACCGAGCGCACGGCGCAGGGCCTTGCCGCGGCGCTCGACGCACCGAGCGCCGATATCGAGGCCAAGACCGAAGCGCTGACCCAGCGGCTGGCCGGCATGGCCGACGAGATCGCGTCGTCCGTGGAGACCCGCTCCAACGCCGCAGTCGCCGCGCTGCGCGAGGCGACCGACAGTGTCAATGCGGCGTTTGCCGACCAGTCGGGTATCGTCGATGAACGCACGAGCACGATGCAACGCGCTCTTTCTGTCGGTGTGGACAATGTCCGGCGTGTGCTCGAAGACAGCGCCGCTGCCCTCGCCATCACGCTGCGCGATCGCGTGACCGAAACCCGGGCGGCGATCGATGAAGAGACCGCGCGTGTGGCTCAGCTTGGCGCAGATCAAAGCGATGTTCTGACCGAGCGGCTGGGCGAAGTGCTGAAAACGCACCAGGCCAGCTTGAGCGCCGAAATCGCCAGTTACGACCAGCGCATCGGCGAACGCACGGGCGCGCTTGCGCAAACCCTGGAAACCACCGCCGCGCCGCTGATCGACCGCCTCGGCCAGAACGGCGTGGAGATCGCAACGCAGCTCGAAAGCGCGACCCGGGCGGCCACCGAGCGGTTGCGTGCCGAAAACGAGGCGCTCGTCAACGCGCTCGCCAACCGCACCGCGGAAACGATCACGGCCGTCGAATCGATCCAGACAAACCTTTCCGGCGCGGTCGGCGGTCTGCTGGATCGCACACGCGAAACCGTCGAGACCATGCAGGACAGCCTTGGCGGGGATGTCGGCGGCCTTCTGGATCGCCTGTCGGCCTCCAACGCCAAGCTTGGCGAACTGATCGAGATGGCAACCGGCAATCTGAGCGCCATCGAAAGCCAGTTGGCCGAAACAACCGACGGGTTTGCCAGCCGCACCGGCACGATTGCGCAGAATCTGAGCACATCGGTTTCGCTTCTTGGCAACAACGCCGAAAAACTCGACAATGTTTCGCAGAAGACGCTCAACGACATCGCCGCGATCGCCGCGCGTTTTGACGATCATGGCAAGGTTCTGGCGTCGGCCTCCGATCTCTTCGAGAAGGCCCAGTCCAACCTCGAGGCGACGCTGGGAGACCGGAGCGAGGCGCTTGAAACCTTGTCCGCCGGACTGGTTGCCAAATCCGAGGAGATCCAGCGGATCATGCGCTCTTTCGAGACGGTGATCGCCGACACGCTCGGCCAGGTGGAAAATCGCGCGCTCAGTTCGACCGACAAACTGGCGAGCAGCATCCGGCAGACCGCCGAAGAGGCCATGGGCCGTTTCGACGAGGCAACCGTTCAGATGCGTCAAGTTTCGTCCGACATCCGCTCGGAACTGGAAAGTGCCCGCGACGAGGTGCGCCGCGGCGTTCTCGAACTGCCGGAGGAAACGCGCGAAAGCGCCAACGCAATGCGCCGCGCGGTCAGCGAGCAGATCAACGCGCTCAAGGACCTGTCGCGCATTGTGGAGGAATCGGGACGCGCATTCGACGTGGGAGGCACCGCCCGCGCAAAAAAGCCCCAAGCCCGGTCGGATAACGCGGACAACCGCGTCCCGGCCGGGCATGCTCAGCCCGTCGCCCCCGCCCAGCCCGAGCTTCGCGGCGGTTTTGATCAAACAGCGCCAATGGCGCTCCCACGGGCAGCCGAGCCCGCGCACCAGCCGTCGGCGCCTTCATCTGACGGTCGCGGCTGGGTCAGCGATCTTCTCAAGCGTGCATCGAGCGACGAACAACCCGCTCCGGCCCGCCAGCCCTCGCAAACGGTGGAGTCGCTCAACTCGCTGTCTGTCGATATCGCCCGGGCGATCGATCACGAGGCAGCCGCGCAATTGTGGGATCGCTACCGCCGCGGCGAACGCGACATATTCACCCGTCGCCTCTACACGCTCGCCGGCCAGCGCACGTTCGAGGACATCAAGGCGCGCTATGGGCGCGATTCGGCGTTCAAGGCGTCGGTCGACCGCTATGTGCGCGATTTTGAGCGGCTGCTGAGCGATGTGTCGCGCAACGACAGGGACGGTGTGATGACACAGACATATCTGACGTCCGACACCGGCAAGGTCTATACGATGCTGGCCCATGCGAGCGGTCGCTTGCGCTGACCGGAGAGAAGCCGCAAACATGAAAGCCCCGCTTCGAACGAGCGGGGCTTTTTTGTCAGCGGCAGCGGTCGATGATCAGATCAGGTCGGCGGACCAGGCGACGATCTCACGCGCAACGACGCCGAATGCCGTGTTCAACGCCGCAACATAATCGTCCGGGCTGCCCGTCCGCGAAACCGGAACGCTCGCGGCAAACCGCCGGTCGGACGCAACGACGCCGTTTCGATCGTTGAGCAGCTTGACCTGGATTTCGATTTGGGCAGCCGCCGCTGGTATGTCGATGCCGAACTCGGCAATATTGGTCACGATCTGATAGTCGATGGCCAGGCCCTGCCCCGGCAGACCCACGCCATCGAACCGGTCAGCCCGGTCGAAACTCTCGGCCAGCCGGCGCTGGACCAGACGCGGCAGGCGATCACCCCATTGCGCGTCGCCCAGATACTGAATGGCGAACGGCGCGGTCTCAACGACAATGTTCTGCGAATCCAGCGCCTGCACCGCTCCGGGCTCGGCGATCAGGATCTGCGTTCCACGGCGCACCGGACCTGCCGTCACATCGCGCGGCGCAACCAGATCGAACGTGTCCGGCGCCTCGCCCGTGCCGCCGAGCGCCGCGCAGCCCTGGGCCAATGTCGCCGACAACAGTAGTGCCGCGATCGATCTTGGCAGGCGCGTTGGCCGCCGGCCCGACTTGCTCATGATGTTGTTGCGCACCCCGTCATCGCCCATGACACACTACCCGCAGGACCGACCATCACACACGAACCCGCCGGCAGGCGCGCCGTTCTTACCGCTTATCAGCGGCGTTCGCGCCCGTCAAAGCGCTTGACGCCACCGTCGCCGCCGAAGAGCAATTGCTGCGGATCACGCTCAATGCTCGTGATCGTCTGTTCGATGCGCGAGATCGACCGGCGCGTTTCGTTGACCAGGGCCTCAATGTCACGCAGTCCACGGTCGGAAAACCGCTCAAGCCCGCTCCCTATGCTGTCGAGACGCGCGTTCAGATTGCCTGCCACGTCCCGGAACGCACGCAGCGTCTCACCGGCTTCGGCAATCAGGTTCTGGCCGCCCTCGCCGCCCTCGCCCAGAAACCCGTCAAGCTTTTCCAGAACGCCGTCGACGCGCACGGAGGCCGCGTTCAACCGTTCGGACATTTCGGTGACATTGGCAAAGATGGTGTCAATGTCGTCGCCGCGCCCTTCGAGCTGGGCGGTCACGCCCTCAATGTCGGCGGTGATGTCGCGCGCCGCCCGACCCGCATCGGCAAAACCGGCCACCGCTTCGCCGACCGTGTCCGGATCGACGGCGCCGAGCAACCGGTCCACGCGATCAAACGACGTCTCGACCCGCGTGCCGACATTTTCGAGCCCTTCGAACGTCCGCGAGGCAGAGGTCAGCAGCGTATCGATGTCTCCCGTCGCCTGACGCAGATCACCGGTGAAACCCCGCACATCGGCAATGATCGTGCGCACCTCTTCGGGGTCGATGGCGGAAAGGAGTTCGTCGGCGGTCCGGGCCGTCTCGCCGATCGTTTCAACCAGCCCCTGCGCGGCTTGCCCCGCTTCGGCGAAACCACCGACCGCCGCGTTGACCGCATCGGGATCGACGGCCGCGATCAGAGCATCGACCCCGTCAAACGACTGATCGATCCGGTCGCCGATCGTCTCCAATCCCTCAAGCGTGGTGCGCGCGGACGCAACAAGACCGTCCAGATCGTCGGACGCCTGGTTGAGATCGGCGGCAAAGCCGCGCACTTCGCTGACGATGGCCGTGACATCCTCCGGATTGACCGCGGCGATCAGTTCGTCCGCGCCCGACAAAGTGCGCTCCAACGTTGCGGAAACGGTTCCCAGCGACTCGCCCAGATCGCCCATGCCGGTCAGGAACTCGTCGATACGGCCGGAATTGGCTGCCAGCGCGTCGCTGATTTCGGTGACATTCTCGACTGCCTGGGTCAGCGGCCCGCGCGCATCGGCGACAAAGCTCTCAATGTCGGTCAAAATGTTGTTGGCACGGTTGGCGATGTCCTGGGCGGTGGCAAGCAGATCGTTCAGCGCGGTAGGATCGGCGGCGATTGTCGCGACCGTGCCCTCCTGCTCGGCCAGTTCAAACACATTGGGTTGATCGACCGCGCCGCCCTCAAGCTCGATATGGGCGATGCCCGTTAGTCCCGTGAACGACAGAACCGCCTTGGTTTGGGCCGTGATCGGAAGATCGCGCCGAACCCGCGTCTCGGCGATGACGACGCCGGGATCGGTGGCATCAAAGCCAAGCCGGTCCACCTTGCCCACATCGATGCCGTTGAACTTGACGACGCTCGAATTGGCAAGTCCCGTCACGGAGCCGGCGATCACCACGTTCAGCCGGGCCGTCTCGCCACCGGTGTCGTTGCGCGCGAACCAATAAACAAAGGCGAACGCCGCCACGAACACCAGAACGGTGAACGCGCCCACAGCGACATAATTGGCCTTGGTTTCCATGTTGTTCCAGCGCCTACTCTGCCCTTGCGGGAATGTGCCTTGCCCGCTTGCCACGGAAATAGGATTTTATCCAGGCATTGTCATGCTCCAGCATCGCAGACAATGGCCCGGCCGCGATGACCTTGCCCTCGCCGAGCACCGCGATCCGGTCGGCGACGGTGAAAAGGCTGTCGAGATCGTGCGTGACCATGTAGACAGTCAGGCCCATCGTGTCGCGCAATTTGGCGATCAGTTCGTCGAACTCGGCCGCACCGATCGGATCGAGCCCCGATGTGGGCTCGTCCAGAAACACGATGTCCGGGTCGAGGGACAGGGCACGCGCCAGCGCCGCCCGCTTGATCATGCCGCCGGACAGTTCGGACGGATGTTTGTCGCCATCGGCCGGTTTCAGGCCGACCATTTCCAGTTTGACGATTGCCAACTCGCGCATCAGTTTCGGCGGCAGCCGGACATATTCGCGCATCGGCACCTCGACATTTTCCGCAACCGTCAGCGCCGAGAACAACGCCCCGTGCTGAAACAGCACGCCCATGCGCATGTCGATCAGGATGCGCTCATCTTCATCGACCGCGGCAAGATCGTGCCCGAAGATCGATATCCGGCCGCCCTGTCGGGGCGTCAGACCCAGGATCGCGCGCATCAGCACCGATTTGCCCGTACCCGACGCGCCGACAAAGCCCAGGATTTCGCCGCGGCGAACGTCGAGATCGAGCCCGTCCAGAACGACATTGCTGCCGAAGCGCACCTGCATGTCGCGCACGCTCAGGATGATGTCGCTGCCCGGCGCCATCAGAAATCGATTGCCGCAAAGAACATCGCGAACAGCCCGTCGACGACGATGACCACAAAGATCGCCTTGACCACGGACGCCGTCACGCGGGCCCCGAGGGATTCGGCGCTGCCGCCCACCTTCATGCCCTCCACGGAGGCGATGATGCCGATAATGATCGCCATGAAGGGCGCCTTGATGATGCCGGCCAAGAAGGTCGTCATGTCGATCGCATCGCGCATCCTGAGAATGAACGCCTCGGGATTGATGCCCGAATAGGCCTGGGCGACGAACATCGCGCCCGCGAGCGCGGAGAAATTGGCGATCAGGGTCAGGAGCGGCAGGCCGATCACCAGCGCAACCAGACGCGGAAAGACCAGAACGCCGATCGGATTGAGCCCGATCACGGTGAGCGCATCCACTTCCTCGCGCATCTTCATCGAGCCGATCTCGGCGGTGATGGCGCTGCCTGACCGGCCGGCGATCATGATGGCGGTCAGAAGAACGCCGATTTCGCGCAGGACGAGGATCGCCACCAGATCGACAACGAAGATTTCGGCGCCGAAGTAACGCAACTGGAAGGCGCCCTGCTGGGCAATGATCGCCCCGATGATGGTCGACATCAGGACGATGATCGGGATGGCCCGAACGCCCATACGGTCGATCTGGTTGATGACCGGTGCCCACGCCATCGAATTGCGGTGGCCCGATTTCATCTGGCTGCCGCGAACCGCTGCGCCCAGCATGTGCAGGCCCATCGTCGCATCGCGGCGCAAATCCCACACATAGTGCCCGATGGTCGCAAGGATGGCCGCCGGCCCGCCATTTTTGGCGTCGGGGGGCGCTTCCGGCCGCGCCACGTTTTCGGCGACCTCGTCGACCAGAGGCTGTGCGCCCTTGTTCAAACCGCTCAGCCGCACCGGCTGATTGCGCGCTTGCGCGATGCGCATGGTGCGCACGATCAGCCATGCACCGGCCGTGTCGAGATGCCCAACGTCGCTGGCATCGATCCTGAGCGTGCCTTCATCGCCCACCGCCTTGATCGCCGCGGTCAGATCGGCATCAACCGTGCCGACCGTCGCCGTCAGCCAGGCGCCAGCCAGACGCAAAACGGGACCGTCATCGGCGCGATCGACATCGACCCTCGGCAGCGCATCCAATGCGCCGCGCGGATGCGCAAACTCCTCGTCTTCGACCAACGTCATGTCAGTGTTCTAGCGCCTGCAAACGCCTTCGTCAGCCTCAAAGGCAACCGCTGGCCCCATACACATCCTTCGTTGCGTTGCGCAATGGGCGCCCGCAGGCGTATGCCGGACACGATGGTTCAACCCGTTCAAGGAAACCTGCCCATGCCGGACTCGCTCTCGCTGATCGCACGCGCCGAAACCTTTCCCATTGACGGCCGTTTCCGGATCGCGCGCGGCGAGCGCACCCACGCGCATGTCGTCGCGTGTACGCTCGATGACGGCACGCATTCCGGCCAGGGGGAATGCGTGCCCTACGCGCGCTATGACGAGACGATCGACGGCGTGATCGCCCAGTTGGAAGCGCTGACGCCCCTGGATGCATCGGCCGCATGCGAGGATCTGCGCATCACCCTGGCGGCGGCATTGCCGCCGGGCGCGGCGCGCAACGCGGTCGATTGCGCGCTTTGGGATCTGGGGGCCAAACGGTCCGCTGCCCGCGTGCACACTCTTGTGTGCCGGCATCCGCCGCGCCCGGTCGAAACGGCGTTGACCTTGTCGCTGGACACGCCCGAAAACATGGCCGACGCGGCCCGCGCGGCCAACAAGCGGCACCTTCTGAAAATGAAGTTGGGCGGCGACGACGATGATATTGCCCGCATGCACGCGGTGACGGCCAATGCGCGCGACGCACGGATCGTTGTCGATGCCAACGAATCCTGGCGCGAAGACAATCTCATCGCGATGATGGAGGAAGCCGCGCGGCTTCACATCGCCCTGGTGGAACAACCGCTGCCCGTTGGCAAGGACGACATTCTTGCCCATATCCCGCATCCGGTGCCGGTCTGCGCCGACGAAAGCGCCCACACGAGCGCCGACCTCGACACGCTCGGCAGGCTCTACGATGTGGTCAACATCAAGCTCGACAAAGCGGGCGGGCTGACCGAGGCGCTGGCGATGCGCGACAAGGCGCGCACGATGGGCTTTGGCGTCATGGTGGGCTGCATGGTCGGCACCTCGCTGGCCATGGCGCCGGCCGTGCTCCTGGCCCAGGATGCCGATTTCATCGACCTGGACGGCCCACTGCTGCTGGCCCGTGACCGCAAGCCGGCGCTCCACTATTATGGTAGCACGGTTTCCCCGCCCGAACCCGCCCTTTGGGGCTAGGATCCTGGCCTCAAAAACCGACGTTGACGCTGGCCGGCAATCGTTTAGGTCATTTCGATAAACAAAGGCCGCCAAACCGGGAGGATGAGCATGGATCTGGGATTGAAGGGCAAGAACGCGATCGTGTGCGCATCGAGCCGCGGGCTGGGGCGCGGCTGCGCCGAGGCGCTGGCCCGCGAGGGCGTCAATCTGGTGATCAATGGCCGCAACGCGGACGTCACCGAAAAGACGGCCGCCGACCTGCGCGCCCACGGTGTGACGGTCGATGTCGTGCTCGGCAGCGTATCGGACCCCGAGACCCAGGACGCCCTGCTGAACGCCTGTCCGAAGCCCGACATACTGGTCAACAACAATGGCGGACCGGCCCTGCGCGATTTTCGTGAACTGGATCGCCAAGCGCTGCTCGATGGCGTGACGCAAAACATGGTCACGCCGATCGAACTGATCCAGCGAACGATCGACGGCATGGCCGAACGCGGCTTCGGCCGGATCGTCAACATCACCTCGCTGTCGGTCTATCAGCCGATCCTGGGGCTCGACCTGTCATCGGGTGCGCGCGCCGGGCTGACCGCGTTTCTGGCCGGCATCGCCCGGTCGGTTGCCGGAAGCAATGTGACGATCAACAACATCCTGCCAGGCAAGATCGACACCGACCGCATCCGCCAGACCATGGTCTATGCCGCCGACAAGCGTGGCGCGGACCTCGACGAGGAAAAGGCCCGCCAGATCGCAGCCATACCCGCCGGCCGCCTCGGAACGCCCGACGAGTTCGGCGCCACCTGCGCGTTCCTGTGCTCGACCCATGCCGGCTACATCACCGGCCAGAACATCCGGCTCGATGGCGGTGTCTATCAAAGCGCGTTTTGAGCGCTTTTCGGCCGCAACGAATTGTCCCGACCGCCGCATTGGTCTACCGCTTGGGCAAAAACGAAAACCGGGAGGGGCGGCCATGAGTGGCGAGACGGACACAGCGAAGAAGTCGGTGCCTTCCGACATCGACGAGAACGCGCTTTTCTTCCACCAGAGTCCGGTCCCCGGAAAGCTGGAAATCCGCGCGACAAAGCCGCTGGGCAACCAGCGCGACCTCGCGCTTGCCTATTCGCCGGGCGTCGCCGCGCCGTGCCTTGCGATCGCCGCCGAACCGGCACGGGCCGCCGACTACACCGCGCGCGCCAATCTGGTCGCGGTCGTCTCCAACGGCTCGGCCGTGCTGGGCCTTGGCAACATCGGTCCGCTCGCCTCAAAGCCGGTCATGGAGGGCAAGGCCGTGCTCTTCAAGAAATTCGCCGGCATCGACGTGTTCGACATCGAAATCGATGCGCCCGGCGTCGATCGCATGGTCGATGTCATCTCGGCGCTCGAGCCCACCTTTGGCGGCATCAATCTGGAAGACATCAAGTCGCCCGAGTGTTTCGAGGTCGAGGAACAATTGCGCGAGAAGATGGGCATTCCGGTCTTCCATGACGACCAGCACGGCACGGCGATCATCGTCGCCGCCGGCATCCTCAACGGGCTGGAACTGGCGGGCAAGTCGATCGAAACGGCGAAGATCGTCACGTCGGGCGCGGGCGCGGCGGCGCTCGCCTGCCTCAACCTGCTCGTCTCGCTCGGCGCCGGCCTCGACAACATTATCGTCACCGACATTGATGGCGTGGTCCATGACGGACGGCCCGGCGAGATCGACCGCTGGAAGGCGGTCTTTGCCCGCAAAACCGAACACCGGACGCTGGAACAGGCGATCGATGGCGCGGACGTGTTCCTCGGTCTGAGTGCCGCCGGCGTGCTCAAGCCCGAATATCTTGCCAAAATGGCGAAAAACCCGCTGATCATGGCCCTCGCCAACCCGGTTCCCGAAATCATGCCCGATGCGGCCCGCGCCGCGCGGCCCGATGCGATGATCTGTACGGGCAGGTCCGATTTTCCCAATCAGGTCAACAATGTCCTGTGTTTTCCTTACATCTTTCGCGGAGCACTGGACTGCGGCGCGCGGACGATCAATGAGGCGATGAAGGCGGCCGCGGTCACCGCCATAGCGCAGCTTGCCCGCGAGGAGCCATCCGACATCGCCGCCCGCGCCTATTCGGGCGAAACACCGATCTTCGGACCCGACTATCTGATCCCCTCCCCCTTCGACCAACGGCTGATCCTGCGCATTGCACCCGCTGTCGCCAGGGCGGCGATGGAAAGCGGCGTCGCCGCGCGTCCGATCGACGACATGAACGCCTATCGCGACCGGCTGAACCGGTTCGTCTTCCGCTCGGGCCTTGTCATGAAGCCGGTGATCTCGTCGGCGCAGGCCGGCGCCACGCACAAGATCATCTACGCCGACGGCGAGGACGAGCGCGTGCTGCGCGCCGCCCAGATCGTTCTGGAAGACCGCATCGCCGAACCGGTCCTGGTCGGCCGCCCGGATGTGGTCGAAGCGCGGCTGAAACGCTACGGGCTGCGCATCCGGCCCGACCGGGATTTCGAACTGGTCAATCCCGAGAACGATCCGCGCTATCGCGACTATGTCGATCATCTGATCGCGATCGGCGGCCGGCAGGGCTTCACGCCAGACTATGCCCGCACGCTGGTGCGGACCAACGCCACCGTCATCTCGGCGATCGCGCTGATGCGCGACGAGGCCGATGCGATGATCTGCGGCCTCGACGGCCGCTATGAGCGGCACTTGCGCACCGTGCGATCCATCGTCGGCGTGCGCAAGGGTGCGCGCGATCTGTCCGCGCTGTCGCTGCTGATCTCGGGCAACGGCATGACCTTCTTCACCGACACCTATGTCTCGATCGAGCCGACCGCCGAAGAGCTGGCCGAGATGACGCTTCTCGCCGCCGAGGAAATCCAGCGTTTTGGCGTCGAACCCAAGGCAGCCCTGCTGTCGCACTCCAATTTCGGCTCGCGGGACAGCGCGTCGGCGGCCAAGATGCGGCACGCCGTTGAAATGCTGCATGGTGCACGGCCGGACCTGTGCGTCGATGGCGAAATGCATGCCGACAGCGCGCTGAACCCCGACTTGCGCGCGCGCGTGCTGCCGCATTCCATTTTGGAGGGTGAAGCCAACCTTCTCGTCTTTCCCAACCTGGATGCCGCCAACATCACCTTAAATGCGGTCAAGTCGATGACCGACGCGCTGCATGTCGGCCCCATCCTTCTGGGAACCCAACGTCCCGCGCATGTGCTGACGACATCGGTGACCTCGCGCGGTGTCGTCAACATGACCGCAATCGCCGCCGTGGAAGCCGCGCAGGCGGCCGCCCAAATCAGGGCCGATGCACAAACTCAGGTCACCTCCCGTTAACGTTCATCGTAAATTCAGCTTGCACAAGACATGCTGGCCCCCGCCGCTTAATGAAGCGGCATGGTGTTTCTGCCACACGGTTGGCAGGTTGGGGTGTTGCGTTGATGGTGCACCGGGTTTGGAGCATGTGCCTGGCAGGGTTGGCCGCTGCGGCGATCGCCGTCGGCCTTGCTGCGTTGACGGCGGCGTCCTCGCCGCCCGCGCATGCCCAGTCGTGCAGCAGCCTCCAACCGCAATTGGCCAGCGCAAGGCGAGGAAGCGGCAATCGCGCCGAGTACCGCCGCTACGCCGATGCCGCCAGGCGCCAGCAGCGCGAGTTGACCAAGGCGCAGCGCATGTACAGCCGCCAGGGTTGCCGCCAGTCCGGCAGCCGTCAATGCCGGTCGCTCGGCTCGACCATCAACCAGATGCAGGCCAATCTGATGCAGTTGCAACGCGTGCGCGACCGCAATCGCGGCGGCGCGTCGCGGCGCGAAGTCCAGCGTCTCGAACGCGCCGTCCAGCGTGCGTGCCGCCGTCGCGAGCCCACGCGCACGGCTTCGGTGCGGCGCGACACCGGCACGCTGACGCGCGCCCGCCCGAACCGGTCGCAAGCGGCCAGACCGGCACCGGCAAGGCCAAGCCAGCCTTCATTCGCCGGCGAACACCGGACGTTGTGCGTGCGTACCTGTGACGGCTATTTCTTCCCCATATCGTTTGCGACCAACACCGACAATTTCGAGCGTGACAAGGCCATCTGCGCGGCGCTTTGCCCGGCTGCGCCGACCATGCTCTTCACCCACCGCAGCGGCGACGATGACGGGCCGCAAAACATGACCGCGCTCGACGGCACACCCTACACCGACCTTGCAACGGCATTCGATTTCCGGGAACGCAAACGCAGCGAGACCTGCACATGCGGGCGCGCCAACACCAGCCTGATCGGCATAGAGGGCGTCACACCGCGCCCCGGCGAAGAGCCGCCGGCACAGGCAGAAGAAGAGCCGGCGCGCGTGCCGCCACCCCGCTTCCGCCCCGATCTTGCCGCCGACCCCGAAACCCGCGCCAACACCGCCCAGGGGCTCACGGTCGGCCGAATGACCGACATAGCCCGCTCCGTGAGCGTTGGCGAAATCTACGATGTGGCCGGCAGCCGCGACCGGATCAGGGTCGTCGGCGGAGAATTTCTTCCCGACCCAGAAGGGGCAATAGATCTGACAAATCCGGTCCCCACGCCCTTCCCGTAAGCGCGATGCGCAACGGCATGAACAACGCCCTGCCCTTGCGGCCCGAATGCGCCTTGGCCGCCTCGGTCCAGCGCTTCCACAGGGTGGCGTCCGCTTCGCCGTCGGGCAGACAATCGAACGCGGCGCGTGCATAGGCCAGATCGTCGCCCTCGAGCACCGCATCCCTGGCTGGCCCATCGGTGATCACCGGCCACCAGTCGCCCGCATCGGTCACCCTCTTCACATTGGCGCGGATCATCGTCCAGAACGGTTTCGCGCGCGGATCGGTCACATCGACGCCGGTCTCGCCCAGCCGCGCGCGCACGGCGTCAAACGGTAGATCGTGCACCAGCGTCTCGTTCAAACCATCCAGATCGGCGGGGTCGAACTTCGCCGCTGACTTGGTCGTCGCGGCGATGTCGAATGCCTCTGCCAGTGCGTCCATGTCGGCCATGGCCGATATCGCCGTCGACGATCCGGTCAGGACCGCAAGGCTGGCGACCGCCATCGGCTCGTAGCCCGCTTCTGCCAGGCTCTTGATCGACAGTGCGCCCGAGCGCTTGGACAGGCCCTCGCCGCTTGCCGTCGTCAAGAGGTTGTGATGGCCGAAGGCGGGCGGTTCGGCGCCCAGCGCCCGGAAGATCGCCATCTGCGCGCCCGTGTTGGTCACATGGTCGTCACCGCGGATGACATGGCTGACCTCCATCTCGATATCGTCGACCACCGACGGCAGCGTGTAGAGATAGGTGCCGTCGCCGCGGATCAGAACCGGATCGGACATCGAGGCCAGATCGACGCTCTGGTCGCCGCGCACCGCGTCACTCCAGCGCACATCGGTTCGCTCCGGCGCAAACGGATCATGGGCGAAATTGGGCAGCAGGAAGCGCCAGTGCGGCGTGCGGCCTTCTGCTTCCAGCGCGGCCTTTTGCGCGTCGGTGAGCTTGAGCGCTTCACGGCCATAGACCGGAGGCAGCTTGCGTGTCAGACGGATCTTGCGCCGCCGCTCGAGTTCATCGGGCGTTTCGTAACAGGGATAGAGAAGGCCGGCATCCTTGAGCGTCTGCGCCGCCTTGTCATACGCCTCCATCTGTCGCGATTGATACGCAATGCGGTCGGGATCGATGCCGAGCCAGCGCAGGTCGCGCTCGATCTGCTCGGCATATTCGGCCTTGGACCGGGCCGTGTCGGTATCGTCGAAGCGGAGGATGAACGTGCCATCATTCTGCCGGGCAAACAGCCAGTTGAAGAGCGCCGTGCGCACATTGCCGATATGGATCTGGCCGGTGGGCGACGGCGCAAAACGAACGGTGACAGTCATGACGCCCGATTACGAAACAGCCGGTGGATTGGCAAGCATGTGCGCGCGGTGACGCCTGAGCAGCCGGCGGGACGCCCATGTCATGATGATGGCAACGACAGCGCAGTAAAGCGCCATGACGATGATCTGCGCGGGATAGGCAACGCCGATGTCGATCAGAGCGCCCGTCAGTCCCGGCCCCACCGCCGTGCCGAACACCATCATGGCAACGATCACCGCGCGGATCGCGCCCAACTCCCGCGTGCCGTAGATTTCCGGCCAGAGCGCGCCGAACAGGGTCGACGAAAAACCATAGGACACGCCCAGCAGCGCCATGAAAAGGAACGCGCTCCACTGCGCCTGCATCGTTCCCAGCACAAGGCAGGCCAGCGACAACGGCACCAGAAAGACCGGCAACAGCGCCGTGGCGGAAAACCGGTCGATCAGCGCCCCGGCGATCAGAACGAAGCATATGGTGGTCACGCTCATCACGGCAAACGATGAGGCAAAGACCGGCAGCGACCAGCCCCGCAACTCCACCAGATAGACCTGGTGGAAGAAGATCGTCGTCCCGATGAAAGCCGGCGCCAGAACGCCTGTCAGCAGCACCCAGAAGAGCGGATCGCGCATCACCTCGGCGCGGGTCCAGTCGCGCGGCGCGATGGCTCTGGCATCCGGCGCATCGGACAATGGCTCGCGCTCCCGGGCGGTGAGCAGCGAAATCGCCGGCAGCGCGATCGCGATCAGAACAAGCGCGCCGAAAAGCCAGGCATTGCGCCAGCCAAGTGCGGCGGCCACTGCGACAAAGGCGAACGGAAACAGCGCCTCGCCCGCATTGTGGCCCAAGGTGACCAGGGACACGGCACGGCCCCGGTTGGCGGCGAACCAGCGCCCTGTGGCCGTCAGCGCGTTCTGCGTCATCATCCCCTGCCCGAACAGCCGCAGCACATAGATGACGATGACGAGCGTTGCGATGTGCGCCGAAAACGCCATGCCGGCCGCCCCGAGCGCCAGAAGCGGCACGATGATCATGGTGACGCGTGCGGCGCCGTAGCGGTCGACGATCCGCCCAAGCCAGGGCAGCGTCAGCGCGCTGGCGAGCGTCGCCAGCATGTAGAGCCCGCCGAACTGGCCGTGGCTGAGACAGTATTCGGCGCGGATGTCGCCCGCCGACAGCGAGATGAAGAAGGTCTGGCCAAAGGCCGAAAAGAACGTCAGCAGAAATCCGCCGGCGATCCACCGTGCATTGTTGGCGACGAAGCGGACAAATGGCATGAAGAGGGCCTAAAGAATGACTATGGCCGCCCTAGCCCCTGGCCCGCAAAGAGGCAACCGGCAATGGGCGCGGCCGACCATCGGGGAGTAAGCCATGGCACTCGAACACCGGCACGAGCCGGATGCGATCGCTGCGCGTCTGGCCGAGGGCGCAAAGCCGAACTATCTGCGCGACTGGGTCTACGGCGGCATTGACGGCGCGGTGACGACATTCGCCATCGTTGCCGGCGTGGTCGGCGCGGCCTTGTCGGCCAACATCGTCATCATTCTGGGCCTTGCCAACCTGATCGCCGACGGCATTTCCATGGCCGCCGGCAATTACTCGGCGACCAAGACCGAGCATGACGAGCTTGAACGCACCCGCGAAATGGAGCACCGCCACATCGCCATCGATCCGGACGGCGAACGCGAGGAAGTGCGCCAGATCTTCATGGCCAAGGGCTTTGAAGGCGAAACGCTGGACAAGGCGGTCGAAGCGATCACGGCCGATCGCGAACGCTGGATTTCCACGATGGTCACCGAGGAGTTCGGCCTGAGCGAAACCGTCCGCCGGCCGATGACCGCCGCGCTGGCAACGCTGGCCGCATTCGTCGCCTGCGGTTCGGTCCCGCTCATTCCATTCATCCTTCTTGCGCCGGCGGCGGCGAGCCCGGTCGCGCTCGTGCTGACCACCGGCGTCTTCTTCCTGATCGGGTCGATGAAGAGCCGCTGGTCGCTTCAGCGATGGTGGGTTTCGGGTCTGGAAACGATGGTGATCGGATGTGGCGCGGCGGCCATCGCCTTCGGCATCGGATATGCGTTAAGAGGATTCGGGGCTGGATGAACAATTGGGAGTGTTCCGCATGATCCGCACGCTTTTTGTCGCGACCGCGGTCGCCGCCACCATGACCATGGCCGTACCGAAGGCGGAAGCTTCGCCGGGCTTTGATTTCGTGTGCTTTGACCGCGATATCGTCGCCTCGATCGGGCTCGATCTGGAATGGGAGAATGCCTATCTGACGATCGACGGCAAGGAGACCGTGCTGCCCGCGACGGGCCAGGGTAGTTCAAACAGGGACAGTTTCGCGTTCGCAGGCGACGGCTTTTCGTTCCAGGGTTTCGCGCCCGAGGGCCAACTCATCCTCGCCGACGGCCGCGCCGCGCAGTGCTATCAGGCCCGCCAATCGATCAAGACGATGGCGCTCTACGGGTCGGACAACAACTTCCAGTGGTCGGCCTATGACGCCCGCGGCACCGGAAGCGGCAATGTCCGGGCCGCGCCTTCGGTCTTTGCCGAGAAGGTCGCGAGCCTCGGCGACGACGAACCGGTGATCATCAAGCGCAACACCGATGAATTCCTGGACGGCTTCTTCTGGTTCCAGATCGCATTCGGAGAAGGCGAAACCGGCTACATCTGGGGCGCGCTTTTGTGCACCGACGCAGATGAGCCCGAGCTGAACACGACCGTCCGCCGGTGCAATTAAAAGCTGTCTGTCGGAGTTTTACGTTCGATCCCTGAACTGGTTTGTGATCGGATAGCGCCGGTCGCGCCCGAAATTCTTGCGCGTGATCTTCACGCCCGGCGCGGACTGCCGGCGCTTGTACTCGGCCACATAGAGCAGATGCTCGATCCGATGGACGAGATCGCGGTCATGGCCGCGTTCGACGATCGCATCCACCGCCATCTCGTGCTCGACCAGACATTCGAGGATATCGTCCAGCACCGGATAAGGCGGCAATGAATCCTGGTCGGTCTGGTCGGGTCTGAGTTCGGCCGACGGTGCCTTGTCGATGATGTTGACGGGGATCACCTCGCCGGTTGGCCCGAGCGCGCCGGGCGGTACATGGGCGTTGCGCCAGCGCGCCATGGCGTAGACCTGCATCTTGTAGATGTCCTTGATCGGGTTGAACCCGCCATTCATGTCGCCATAGAGCGTGGCGTAGCCCACGCTCATCTCGCTCTTGTTGCCGGTGGTGACGACCATCGAGCCGAACTTGTTGGAGATCGCCATCAGGATGGTGCCACGCGTCCGGCTCTGCAGGTTTTCCTCGGTGACGCCCTCATTGGTTCCGGCGAACATCTCCGAAAGCGCAGCGCTGAAGCCCTGAACCGGCGCATGGATCGGCACGACATCGTAGCGGCAGCCCAGCGCCCGGGCGCAGGCTTCCGCATCGGCGATCGATTCGGGCGCGGTATAGTCGTACGGCATCATCACGCAGCGCACGCGCTCTTCGCCAAGCGCATCGACGGCAAGCGCCGCGCAGATCGCCGAATCGATCCCGCCCGAAAGACCGAGCACCACATTGGCAAAGCCGTTCTTGTTCACATAGTCGCGCAGCCCCAGCATGCAGGCGCGATAGTCGGCCTCCAACGCGTCGGGAATGACCGACATCGGCCCGTCCGCGAACACCCAGCCATCGCCGTCGCGCCGGCAGGTCACCACAGCGACCTGTTCCTCGAACTGGCTCATCTGGAAGGCCAGCGTCCGGTCGGCGTTGAACCCGAAGGAGGCGCCATCGAAGATCAGATCGTCCTGCCCGCCCACCTGGTTGGCGTAGATCATCGGTGCATCGCTCTCGATCACCTGGCGGATCACGATCTGGTGGCGCACATCCATCTTGCCGCGATAGTAGGGCGAACCGTTCGGCACCAGCAGGATTTCAGCGCCGCTTTCGGCCAGCGTTTCGCACACGCCCATATCGCCCCAGACATCCTCGCAGATCGGAATTCCGATCCGCACGCCGCGGAAATCGACCGGCCCGCGCATTGGCCCGGGCTCGAACACGCGCTTCTCGTCGAACTCGCCATAATTGGGCAGGTCCACCTTGAACCATTCCGACGTGACGCCCCCGCCATCGAGCACCAGCGCGGCATTGTGGAGCCTGCCCTCACGCATCACCGGAACGCCCATGATGACGCCGGGGCCTCCATCGGCGGTATCGGCGGCCAGTTCCGTTACCGCTTTGTCGCAGGCTGCGAGAAAGGCCGGCTTGAGCACCAGATCCTCGGGCGGGTAGCCCGCGATGAACAATTCGGTGAAGACGACCAGATCGGCACCCTGTCGCGCGGCATCGGCCCGAGCCTTGCGGGCCAGCGCCAGATTGCCGCGAACATCACCGACAATGGGGTTTAGCTGCGCGATTGCGATGCGCAGAACATCGGAAGGGCCTGTCATGGCCGACACGTATCCCGCGCTTGGCGCACGCGCAACACGTCACGTCCCTCAAAGCCGGCACGACACCGGCTTGCGTCGTCAGTCGCGTCCTTCAAACACCGGAAGCCCGTCGGCGATCTCGTAATAGTCGCCCTTGTCGGCGGCATAGATGTGATGGCTCGCCACCAGTCCCGTCGGCCGGTCCATGCTGCCGGCCATGATCGATGTCATGTCCGAGCCATCACGTTTCCAGAACACAAGCGAGCCGCAATGGCGGCAAAAACCCCGCTTTGCGTCGGGCGAGGCGGCATACCACGTCAACGCGTCGGCACCGGCAATATCGAGCGCATCGTCGGCCGCGCGGGTGGCGGCGACGAAATGTCCGGTCTGTTTGCGGCATTGTGTGCAATGACAATAGATCACATCGCGCAACGGGCCGGTCACCGTGTAGCGCACCGCGCCGCAATGGCATCCGCCTGTCTTCATGGTTCGGCTCCTTTGGGAGCAAACAGTAGCCCGAACCGCGGCCAAAACCGTCGCCGGTGCGCCCTGCCCTGACGCTCAGCGGAAAATCCAGCTATCCCATGCAAAGAAGCCGAACTGGCGCGAGGCGTGCGCATGTTCGGCCTGCGCGCCGTTGCCGGCCGCGCCCGCAGCAAAGAAGAGCGGCATCAGGTGCTCATCGGTCGGATGATTGTCGGCGACGAACGGCGCCCGGTCGCGCCATGCCAGCAGGGCCGTGGTATCTCCGGTGCCAATGGCATCGCCGATCCACTCGACGAAAGCCTCGACCTTTTCGGCCATGGCCGGATCGGACGGCATGCCGTCGCGCATCACCCCGAACAAGGCGCGCAGATTGTGCGTGATGTGGCCGCTGCCCATCAAAAGAACGCCCTCATCCCGCAGTGGCGCAAGCGCCGCCCCCAGCGCGTGGTGATAGGCTGCGTCCCGTTTGGGATCGATGGAGACCAGAACCACGGGAATATCCGCATCCGGCCAGGCCAGCTTGAGCACCGTCCAGGCGCCATGATCATAACCGCGCTCATCGGCGTATCGGGGAGCCAGGCCGGCGGCGTCGACAAGCCCGTGCACCCGGCTCGCCAGAGCCGGATGGCCGGGCGCGGGATAGACCATCTCATAAAGTTCGGGCGCAAATCCCCCGAAATCATAGATCATGCCCGGGTTCGGATCGCGCACCACGGTTGGTCCATCCGTCTCAAAATGCGCCGATGCGATCACGATGGCCTCGGGTCGCGGCAGCCGATCCGACAGGCCCCGCAGATAGTCACGTGCTTCCGACGGATCGGTGACCACGTTGGGGCCGCCATGAGAGACGAAGATTGTTGGCATCGGTTCCATTGTTTTGTCTCCGCTGGGCGCAATGCCCGCAGCCTAAGCCGGCCGGCGTTTGATGCATACCCGCCCGGCAAAGACACAGCGTTCCAAACCGGTGAACGACCATCACATCACCGGCACGATCGGTTCGGTTCCCCGCACCGGCTGACGCAACGGAATGGCCGGTCGGGGATCGGGGTTCGTTGACACGGACGCGCAACACGTGAGAATTCACCGGCGCGCGGATGTGCCGGTATCGCTTGTGCGCGATCATGACCGGCAGCAGGGGGACCACGCCATGGCCATCAATTTCAGGCAATCGCCATTCGAGAACCTCGAACCGAAACTGCGCGCATCGGTCGAGGCGTCGCTGGTGCAGCAAGCCTTCAAGCGCGGCGAGACGATCTTGCGCCAGTCGGGCTCGTTCACCGGCATCGTTTGGCTGCGGTCCGGTGTCGGCATGGCCGAGCGCCGCCGTCCCGATGACAGCCTGGAGTATTCTTCGCCGCTTCATTGGGGCGTGTGGGGCACCGAAGCACTCATGAAAGGCACGTATCTGGGGACACTCATTGCAGCCACACCCTGTGTCGCCAGCGTGCTGCCTGCGCACGACGCGCACCGGTTCAACGCCGATCCCGCGTTTTCCAAGCTGGTCGCCGACTGGTTGAGCGACGACTTCTCCCTCAGTGTGAAGGCCATGAGCGCGCTAAGCGCGAGCCGGACCGACGAGCGCGTGATGGACTTTCTGTCATATGTCTATCGTCAGGCCGCGCGTGATACCGCCAGGTCCGTCAGCGGGCAGCACGGCTCGGTGGCCTGGCCGTTCTCGGTCGGTCAGCTGGCCCAATTCGTCAGCGTCTCGCGACCGCATCTGAGCACGATACTCTCCCGGCTTTCGGCGGAAGGCAAGCTGAGCCTGGCCGGCAGGCGCCTCACCATTCCGGCAATCGCCGACGAATTGCGAAAGGGCGCGGCAAACACCGCCGCACCGCTCAAGCGCTAGCGGCGACCTTGGTTTCGGCGCCCTTGCGGCCGTTCTTGAGACGTTCGGCGACCAGAAAGGCCAGCTCAAGCGCCTGGTCGGCGTTCAGGCGCGGGTCGCAATGGGTGTGATAGCGGTCAGACAGTTGCTCCTCGGTCACAGCGCGCGCACCGCCCATGCATTCGGTCACATCCTTGCCGGTCATTTCGACGTGAATGCCGCCCGGATAGCTGCCCTCGGCCCGGTGCACATCGAAGAAGGCATTGACCTCGCCCAGCACCCGGTCGAACGGCCGCGTCTTGTAGCCGTTGGCCGTGATCGTGTTGCCGTGCATGGGATCGCACGACCAAACCACTTTCTTGCCCTCGCGCTGCACGGCCCGGACGAGCGCCGGCAGGTGCTGCTCGACCTTGTCGTGGCCGAAGCGCGCAATCAGCGTCAGCCGGCCCGCCTCGTTGGACGGGTTGAGCGCATCGATCAGGTTGAGAAGATCGTCGGGCTCCAGCGACGGGCCGCATTTCAGGCCGATCGGGTTCTCGATGCCGCGCGCGAACTCGACATGGGCATGGTCGGCCTGACGCGTGCGGTCGCCGATCCAGATCATGTGGCCTGATGTGGTGTAATGCTCGCCCGAGGTGGAATCGATGCGGGTCATCGCCTCCTCATAGCCCAGAAGAAGTGCCTCGTGGCTGGTGTAGAACTCGGTCTCGCGCAGCCGCGCGTAATTCTCCGGCGTCATGCCGATCGATGCCATGAAGTCGAGCGTCTCCGAAATCCGGTCGGCCAACTGCTCATAGCGCTCGCCCTGCGGGCTGTCGGCGACGAAACCAAGCATCCACTGGTGCACATTGTCGAGCCGCGCATAACCGCCCTGCGCGAACGCGCGCAGAAGGTTGAGCGTTGCCGCGGACTGCCGATAGGCCATGATCTGGCGCTCGGGATCGGGGATGCGCGAGGCCTCATCGAACTCGATGCCGTTGATGATGTCACCGCGATAGGACGGCAGTTCCACACCGTCGCGCTTTTCAACGTCCGACGAACGCGGCTTGGCGAACTGGCCGGCAATGCGGCCCACCTTGACGACGGGCTTGGAGGAACCGAACGTGAGCACGATCGCCATCTGAAGGAAGACGCGGAAGAAGTCGCGAATATTGTCCGCGCCGTGCTCGGCGAAGCTCTCGGCGCAATCGCCGCCCTGCAACAGGAAGCCCCTGCCCTCGGCGACATCGGCCAGCGAAGCCTTCAGCGCCCGCGCCTCGCCTGCGAAAACCAGCGGCGGATAGCTGCGCAGCCGTTCCTCGACCGCTGCAAGCCTGGCCTGGTCAGGATAGGACGGCACCTGCAGGATCGGCTTGCTGCGCCAGCTTTGCGGTGTCCAAGTGTCTGCCATGATCGTTACGCCTGAAAATGGGAAATCGGGCGCGCCCATCGCGCCACGCGGTCCTATAAAGCAGGTTCCCTGCCGCTGTCACCCCGCAAACCGGTGCAAGACGGGCTCGCTATCGCTCCAGAAAGCCATCGACATGGTTCAGACCGGCGGTCACTTCGTCGATCAGGTCGATTTCGTCCGGCGCCAGCTTGACGGCGCGCGGATAGAGCGGCGATGCGCGATCGCGCACGATCGGCGTGTCGAACGCGGCCGTGCTTTCGACGAACCGCCGCGCGCCGTTCTCGCCATACTGGTGCAGATAGCCCTGCAAGACCGCGTCCAGATAGCTTTGCAGAATGTGGTGGCGCGGCCCGCCTTCAGACGGCGGCCGGGCCACATAGACATGATAGGAAACGTCCGGCAGGTCGGCGTCTCTTTTGTCCAGTCGTAGCTGAGAAGGGTCGAGCCGCACCCGGTCATAGCCATGCTCGCGCGCATCGATCGCCGGCAGGTTCTCCGCATGGTCGAAGATGAGGAGCCCGCTCAGCTCGTCAACGGCCAGATCCGCATGATAGGCGCTCAGGAACGAAACCGGATGGCGGGCAGCATCGGAACGCTGCTGCCAGCGCCGGCCAAACCCCGTCAGATGCGCCTTTTCGCAATGGATGATGTGGGTGCGATGGGTATGCGGGTTGACGAGCGAGCCATAGCCGAAATAGGCCACGACATCGTCCCGGGCCTCCAATGTCGTCAGATCATAGGGCATTGTGGATGTGGGGCATTTTGAATGTCAGGCCGCGATGCGCTCTCCCCGCCGCACAAGATAGGTCGGCTTGTACAGCGTGACCAGTTCTTCGGCCGCCGTCGGGTGAACCGCCATTGTCGCGTCGAAATGATCCTTGGTGCACCGCGCCTTGAGCGGAATGGCCAGCAATTGGGCCATTTCTCCGGCACCCGGCCCGATCACATGGGCGCCGACGACGATCCGGCTCGCCGCATCGACGATGAGCTTCATCAACATTCTTTCTTTGCGATCAGGAAGGACATTGTGCATCGGCCGGAACGTCGTTCTGTAGACCTCAAGGTCACCATGGCGCTTGGCCGCCTCGTCTTCGGTGAGGCCGGCCGTGCCGATCTCCGGCTGGGAGAAGACGGCGGTGGCGACGGTGTCGTAGTCGGGCCTGGTCGGATTGTCCTTGAAGGCGGTCTCGAGCATGCACATCGCCTCATGGATCGCCACGGGCGTCAACTGCATCCGGTTGGTCACATCGCCCACGGCCCAGATATTGTCGATATTGGTGCGTGAATAGTCATCGACCATGACCGCGCCGCGCCGGTCGGTTTCGACGCCCGCCGCCTCAAGCCCCAGACCGTGCGTGTTGGGATGACGGCCTAGCGCCAGCATCACCTGGTCGACCACCATCTGCTCGCCCCTGGACAGGAACGCGTTCAGGCGGCCGTCATCGCGGCGCTCGATCCGGTCGAACACCTGATGGCAGATCACGCGGATGCCCTTGGCGATCATCGTGTCCTGCAGATGATCGCGCAGATCCTCGTCGAAGCCGCCCAGGATCTTCTGGCCGCGATACAAAAGGGTCGTATCGACACCCAGCCCGTGGAAGATGTTGGCGAACTCGACGGCGATATAGCCGCCGCCCGCGATGATGATCGATTTGGGCAGACGATCGAGGTGAAATGCCCCGTTTGATGTGATGCACAATTCGTGGCCCGGCAAATCGCCGTGCAAATTGGGGCTGCCGCCGGTCGCGATCAGGATTTGGTCGGCGGTGACGCGCTCGCCGGTGGCTTCCAGTTCGATTGTGTGCGGGTCGATCAGGCAGGCCCGGCTGTCATGGATCGTCACGCCATTGTCGGTCAGCCCCTTGCGGTAGAGCCCTTCGAGCCGGTCGATCTCCCGGTCCTTGTTGGCGATAAGCGTCGGCCAGTCGAACCGGCTTTCGCCGACATGCCAGCCATAGCCCTCAGCATCCTCGAAATGCTCCGAAAACTGCGAGGCATAGACAAGCAGCTTCTTCGGAACACAGCCGCGGATGACGCAGGTACCGCCCATCCGATATTCTTCGGCCAGGCCGACACGTTTGCCCATGGCGCCGGCAAGGCGGCCCGCGCGCACGCCGCCCGAACCGCCGCCGATCACGAACAGGTCATAATCATGGTTCGCCATGTCAGGCCCCTGCCCGCTTGTTACTCTTGGGTGCCCTCGCCGGCGGTTTCGCCCTCTTCGGCCGGCGCCGGCGCCTGGCGCAGACCGGCTTCGGCGAGCCGCGCACCGACGCGCTCGAGCAGGTCGCGCTCGATACCGCGCTGCCAGATCGCCGCCGCCTCGGTCACCTCGCGCGCCGCGATCGGCCCGTTGCGGATCAGCGCCTGGCCCGCTTCGGTCTGGTAGAATTCCGCAATCGCCTGCAAATCCTCCTCGCGCAGCGCCCGCGCGTAGATTTCCGCCGCTTCGCTTTCAAGATCGCCACGGCGCGCGGCCAGCGCCAGCGCCTCCTCGTCAACGAACATCAGGATTTCGTTTTCAAGATCGGGGTTGTTCTGCAGCAGGCGCGCCTTGAGCGCCTCTGCGACATCCGGAAGGATGGCGTCGTACCGGTCGGTGGCATCGATCGCCGAAATGGCCGCGCGTGCCGCCTGAAGGTGGCTGTCTGAGATTTCCTGTGCAACGGCAGCGGAAACCGTCACAAGGCCGCCGGCCACCGCCGCCAACATCGCGTTGCGAACTGTCTTCAAAAGCATCAATTCATCCCGTTTTTTCTTGTGTTCAGCGGCGGCGTCCGCCGCATGAGGCTGGCCCGCTCATGGCACAGTCAGTTCCCGGACACCAGCGTCGCCGGCGATGATCGCCAAACCGGCCATCGACAGGAACAGCCCGTTTTCGACAACGCCCGGAATGGCGTTGAGCGCGCATGCCAGCGCCTGTGGGTCTGAAATGTGGCCGAAAGATGCGTCGATGATCAGATGCCCGCCGTCTGTGACCAGACTCTCGCCCTTGCGCGCCGTGCGCAGGGCGATCTCGCCGGTTGCGCCATGGGCCCGTGCGACCGTTTCCACCGATCGACGCGTGGCCTCGATGCCAAAGCCGTTGACCTCTATGGGCAGCGGATAGCGCCCAAGCTTGTCGACGAGCTTGCTCTCGTCGGCGATCACGATCATCCGCTTTGCCGCATGGGCAACGATCTTCTCGCGCAGCAGCGCCCCGCCGCCGCCCTTGATCAGATTGAGGTGCGGGTCGATCTCGTCGGCGCCGTCAATCACCAGATCGAGTTCGACGATATCGTCCAGCGATTCGAGACGGATGCCCATTTCGACGCAAAGCCGCGCGGTGCGTTCGGAAGTTGGCACGCCGATAATGTCGAGCCCGTTTCCCACCGCTTCGGCCAAGTGCGCAACGAAGGCTTCCGCCGTCGATCCCGAGCCGATACCAAGCCGCATCCCGTCGCGCACATGTGCCATGGCCGCCTTGCCGGCGGCCGCCTTCATGTCCTCGGGTGACATTTGCCGTTTTCCCCTTCATGTGCCCCGCGCGGTGCGTTAACACGGCCCGCACGCGGCGCCAACCGGCACCGCTCAAAGCCCCGCCGATTGCCCATCCGTCAGGACCCGTTTCATGACCAGCCCCATCATCGTGTTCGACCTCGACGGCACGCTCATCGACACGGCGCCCGATCTTTTGGACAGTTTGAACCATGTGATTACCGCCGAGGGGCTCGATCCGGTCGCCAGCGACGATCTGCGCGCCCATGTCGGCCATGGCGGCCGCGTCATGCTGCGCCGCGCCTATCAAGCGCAACAGCGCACACTCGCCGAGGCCGATCTGGAAAGGCTTCTGGCGGTCTTCATCGACCATTACAGCGCCAACATGCCCGGCCTTTCGCAACCCTTTGACGGCGTTCTCGCCTGCATGGAGCGCTTCGAGAAAGCGGGATTTGTCCTGGCGGTGTGCACCAACAAGTTCGAGGCCATGTCACGCCGGCTTCTGGAGGCGCTTGGCATCGCCCGGCGTTTCTCGGCGATTTGCGGGGCGGACACGTTCCCGGTCCGAAAACCGGACCCCGGCCATCTGACCGGCACGATCGACATCGCCGGCGGCGACCGCGGCACGGCGTTGATGGTTGGCGATACCGACACCGACATCAACACCGCCAAGGCCGCCGGCATTCCCGTTGTGGCGGTCGATTTCGGGTATTCAACCCAACCGGTGGAAACGCTGTCACCAGACCGAATCATCGATCACTATGACGCGCTGACACCGCATCTGGCCCGCGAACTGATCGGCGCACGCGGCCTGCCCTGAACAAGGCCGCGTCCGCCGCCCGCCCGGCGCTTGACTTGCCCGCGCCCTGGTGCCTATAGCTCGCGCCCATCCGGGCTCCGGCCATCCGGCGCCGGCACGGGCGATTAGCTCAGCGGGAGAGCACTGCCTTCACACGGCAGGGGTCACTGGTTCAATCCCAGTATCGCCCACCATTCCTTTCATCCGACAAGGACGGCCATCCGTGCGGCAGGCCCGCCCTAGGCTTTCGGCGCGCTTTTCAAAGTCACCGGAACGGTTTACGGTGCGAGACATAAAGAAAATGCGGGCCCGGGGGCATTCCATGACAGATGATGATGCCTTTGACTTTGTCGCACGCGTCGATGAACACAAATCGCTCGATGCGCTGCTCACAGACCTGCGGTTGCAGGCATCGAAGTTCGGCTTCGAACATCTGATCCTGACCGGTGTTCCGGTCGGTGGCCAGAAGCTGGAGCCGCTGGTGGCACTCAATGCCTGGCCCGAGGGCTGGTTCGAGCGTTACGTCGCCAACGATTACGCCCGCCATGACGCTGTTTGCGTGCACGCCGCCCAGTCGTTCAGGCCTTTTGCCTGGTCCGAAGTGCCGCGACAGTTGCTCGATCGCCCCACCTGCAAGCGTATCCATGGCGAAGCAACCGAATTCGGCCTCTTGTCGGGCTATGTGGTGACAATGTCGTCGGAGCACCACTGGAACACCGCGGTGTCGTTCGGCTCTGCCGAGAGCGATCTGGTGATCGACAAGCGGGATCGGGCACGGCTCAGCCTGATGGCAACCTATGCCGGCGCAACGGCCGAGGACCTTCTGGGCCTATCGGGCGAGGCCGATCCGCTGACCATTCGCGAGAAGGAAGTGCTGACCCATTTCGCCGTGGGGCGCACGGCCGGAGCGATCGCCGACCTGCTCTCGATCTCGGAGCGGACGGTCGTGCAGCACAGCGAGAACTTCCGGCGCAAGCTCGGCGTCAAGTCCACCATCCATGCCGTGGTCCTGGCCATCAAGCGCCGGCTCATCACACCGTGACAAACGAATCGGTGCGCCGTCGTCGGCACGGCATCGCGCGAAACCGCGCGGATCGACCGTCTTTGCGCGTCTGATCCAGCGAAAAATCGCACCTTCATCGGAAAATCTTCCGATTCCCACCCGTGCATGTCGATGAGAGACTTTCTCCATCAGCCGGAGGAAGACCGATGATCGAAGCACACGTCTTCAGCTACGGACAACGCCACCTTTATGCCGATGAATGGGACCAGTGGCTGCGGTTGCGCCATCAGGTCTATATCGAGGAAAAGCGCTGGCACGCACCCAACGCCGACGGCCGGGAAACCGATCAGTTCGACAATGAGGCCGCGACCTATGTTCTGGGTCTGGAGCGCGGACGGGTCGTCACCTCGGCAAGGCTGATACCCTGCAGCCGGCCGACGCTTGTCTCGGACGTGTTTCCGCATTTCTGCGAACGCGGCGGGGTGCCTGACAAGCCCGACTGGATCGAATGGACGCGGACGCTGACGATCCCAGAACTGCGGTCGGGCGGCCGGCAGAGCATTCTCACCCAACTGTGCGCCGCCGTCATGGAATATTGCCTTCAGGAAGGCGCAGCCAAGGTGGGCGGCATTCAGGAATTGTTCTTTCTGCCCAAATGGAAGCATCTTGGCTGGAAGACGACACCGCTGGGGCTGCCACAGGAAATCGACGGCAGCGGCGATTGTGTCGTCGCGTTCATGGATGTCAGCGAAGCCGCGCTCGACAATGTCCGGGCGGCCTTGGGCATCGACCATTCGCTTCTGCACCATCGCGGCGAACTGCCGCGTCTGATCGACGGCGACCGGTTGGAGTTGGCGCGGTGAGACGGGAACACGCAATTGCCGGCAGCCCTGGACTGCCGACGACGGGGCATTGTCCGGAAACGGACAAGGCAGGAAACCCCGCAGGCTGCAACCTGCGGGGCTTCAAGGCACGGCCTAACGGGTGAGGTCTAAAACCGCGCGCGATAAGAATATGCTTTTGTCGCGCGCGGTCCATAGGTTTCGTGCCGATTTGTCGCGCCCGACCACCCCTGTAAATGGTCGGGCGCGGCAGGTTCTTACAAAGCCTGATGCATCCGACGGCGCATGTGCCAAAGCAATTGGCATACAATTACGTCCAGATGGCGGCAAAAACATTGGGTTTTCTGCACTGAAGCAATCTCATGCTGTCCGTCGTTCAAAGACGATTCAGCGATCGCGTTTCACGCAGATATTACCGTGACGTGATTGTTTGATGTACTTGGTATGCCGATACGATTGCATCGGAATTTGTATGGCAAGACCGGGTGGGACGAAACCTGGCATGGAAAGGCTTTGCACAACATTCATCAAGCTGCCGTAACGGCATGGTCCCCGCTCCGATAAGCTTGACAGGAAATGTGGCCCAAGGCGGGAAAATCCGGCCGATACGACTTTCTACCTGGCAGCCATTTGGTTTTGGCCAGGCGGCGCAATCGCCTCTATGCGACGTCGGCCAACGCCTTGGCGCAATAAAGCGCCACAATATCGGCGCGGCTTGCCGGAGCCTGATGATAATAGCCCTGGAAGAGGCGACAGCCGGCCACCGATGCGCGCACCCTGTCGTCCTCCGTTTCCACACCCTCGGCGACAACGGTCCGTTCCATCTTGCATGCGATCTGCGTCACCGCACTGACGAACGTGTCGGTGACCACGTCGGTCCCGATGTTCTGGATGTAGGATTTGTCGATCTTGATGATGTCGAAAGGCAGTTTGCGCAACTGGTTGAACTCGCTGTAGCCCATGCCGAAATCGTCCAGAGCGATCCTGAACCCGGCGCTCTTGATGGCATCCATCCGCTCGATGAAGTCATCGGACGTATCCAGCATGGCGCTTTCGGTGATCTCAAGCACGATCCGGTCCGGCGACACGTTCGTGCGCGTCAAGACACCGACATAGTCCTTAAGGAAGGTGTCGTGGGCCAGTTGCCAGGCGGAAATGTTCACATTGACCGGCACGTTCGGCAGGGTTTCAAGATCGTCGCAAACCTGTTTGAGCACATAAAGACCCAACTCGTGAATGAGCCGCGACTTCTCGGCGATCGGAATGAATTCGGCGGGCGAAATGACGCCGCGCACCGGATTTTGCCAACGAACCAGCGCTTCAAGTGAATTGAGCGCGCCATCGGCATCCATGATCGGCTGGTAATGAAGCGAAAGCTGACCCAGAAGGATCGCCGCGCGCAATTCACGCTCGATGAATCGTTCCTGCCGCGCGTCAGCCAGGATCTCCGGCGAAAACACGGACCAGGCGCCGCGCCCGCCACGTTTGGCCTCTTGCAACGCCAGATCGGCAAACGACAGCAATTCGTTGGCATTGTCGCTGTGGGCGGGCGCCAGCGCCACGCCGAGGGACGCCGAAACCGCCTGACGCCGGTTGGCGATGAACAGCCCTTCTCGAAGCGTTGCCAGAAACGTCGAGCATGCTTCCGTCACGTACCGCTCGGGAATGGTCTCATCGGAGCGGATGAAGACGGCAAGCTCATCGCCGCCCAGGCGCCCCACGCGTGCTCCGGGAAACGCCTGGCGCGCAATGCGCGTGCAGAACCCCAGAACATCGTCACCCGCTCCATGGCCCAGCGCATCGTTGATCTGCTTGAGATGATCGACATCGATGATCACCAATGCAACGGAGCCGCGCTTGCGGTGGTCGGCCACCGCGCGCTTGAGGTCATCGAGGAAGCAACCGCGTGTGGCAGCTCCCGACACCAAATCCGTATCTTGCCGCAGACGCAGTTCGTCCTGCATGACCGACTGGATCTTCAACCGCTCCGCTATCAACGCACAAATCGCGATCGCGATCACCAGCGTGACCGCCGCGCTGGCCAGCTCAAGCCGGCCCGCCATCTGAGCCGTCAAAATCGTGTCAAGGATTTCGTGCGGCAAAACGAAATGGATCGAATGGACAGCGGCCAGGACGACGAGAATGAAGGCCAGCACGCTTTCAACGGCAAGCCAGGGGTGTTGGCCCGGCTTGCTTCGTGTGATCTTTCGCAACCTTGGATCGGGCGCAGACATTGCTGCCTAAGTCTCCGTGGCATGAAATTCCGGCCGTTTCCGGCGGGAATTAAACAATTCACAAAACATGCCTGGAGCGGCGTCTTATCATCGCGCGCATCATGCACGACGGCCTATTGTTCCGTGTTATGGACCATCATGCTCTCGGTTTTCTTAATGCCACCCCCGCAAAATATCATGGTATTTGCCGGTTTTGTCTTGGTTTGAACTGGAAACACTTGGCTTGGCAGGTTCAAGCCGGGCCGGAAAGACCTTCGAGCAACTGCGCAACGGCCTCCGCGCCCGGATCATTGTGGCCAGCAAGGCTTTGTGCGGCGACATAGGTGGCGCGGCCCGCCTTTGCGCGCGTGATCTTCGCCGTGGCATCGGCGCCGGCCCGCGCCGCCCGGGCGGCCGCAACAAGCCCGTCATCAAGGGCTGCCAGCGCGGGTGCCAGCGCATCGATCATGGTGCGGTCGCCGGGAGACGCGCCGCCGACCTGCATGATGCGGTCCAGCCCCGCAGACAAGGCGCCGACCGCATCCTTGCCATTGGCCGACGCATCGCCTGCGGCGGCAAAGAAGATCGCCAGAAGAACACCGGACGAGCCACCCATGGTCTGGCTGAGTTCACTGCCCAGAGCGCGGTAAAGCTGGGTCAGGTCGGCCAGCGGCATGCGGTCCAGCGCGGCCAGCAGCGCCCGGCATGCGGTGGTCAGCGTCGAGCCCGTGTCTCCGTCTCCGGATTTGGCGTCCAGTTCGTTCAGCTTGCCTTCGGCTTCCAAAAGGATCGCACAGCAACGCTCGATCAGGGCCCGGTGGCCGGCATGCTCGGACGCCATGGGCTGGATCGGCGACAAGCCATCGGGCAACGGCACGATGTGCGGTTCGCCCACCTCGGCGATGCCGGGCCAATCCGAAGGCGCGACAGCCGAGGCCAGCGCCTCACGCTCGGGCGCATCGACCGGCAGAAGCGATACGGAAAAGCCGCGCATGTCGAGCGAGGTCATCAACGCCGCAGGGCCGATCAGATGGGTGACCTTGCCGGCGATGGACGAGCGGCACAGTTCTTCGGCCAGAACCGACATTTCCAGCGGCGTCGTCGATCCCAGATTGTTGAGCAGCGCGACATGCGACCGATCGCCCAGATGCGGCCTGAGCTTTTCGGCCACCATTTCCATGGCGTGCTTGGCGCCCTCGAAATCGACCTGCTCGACGCCGGCTTCGCCATGAATGCCCAGCCCCAGTTCGGCTTTGCCCAGCGCGATCCGGTCCTCCTTGGGCGAGCCGGGCACCGTGCAGGTGTCGAGCGACATGCCGATCGAAACGACGCCATCGATGGTGCGCCGCGCGATGGCTTCGACCTCATCAAGCCCGGCGCCAGCTTCGGCCGCCGCTCCGGCGATCTTGTGCACGAACAGGGTGCCGGCGACGCCGCGCGGCTGCGGCAGGTCCGGCAGAGCGACATCGTCATCGACGACGACCATCGCCACCTTGATGCCGAAGGCGCGCGCGCGCTCGGCGGCGAGGCCAAAATTGAGCCGGTCGCCGGTATAGTTCTTGACGATCAGAAGGCACCCTGCCTCGCCGGTCACGGCCAGAATGCCCGCCAGCACCGCATCGACCGAGGGCGAAGCGAACACGTCACCGCAGACGGCGGCGGTGAGCATGCCCTGCCCGACGAACCCGGCATGGGAGGGTTCGTGGCCCGAACCGCCACCCGAGACGAGGGCCACTTTCGACTTGTCCCAATCGGTGCGCACCACCACCTTGATGTGCGGAAACCCGTCGAGCCGCGCCAGCCGCCCGTCGGCGTTGCGCAAAAGCCCGTCAATGGCTTCGGTGACGACATCTTCCCTTGCGTTGATGAACTGTCTCATGGCGTGCCTCCCTCACACTACCCGGTTGCCCGCCGCATCGAAGAAGAGCGGTTGGTGCGGCGTCACCGCCACGCGGTCGCCGTGATCGAGCGTCGAATGGGCATCGGCGAGCGTTGTCAGCACATGCCCGTCAACCTCCAGATGCACCCGGGTCTGGTCGCCCAGATGCTCGACGCGCGTCACCGTGGCCGATTTTCCACCCTCGCCGTTCAGCACGATGTGCTCGGGCCTGAGGCCGATATGGGCGGCGCCGGACGGCGCGCCGCCGAAAAGGCCCGTCGGCAAAAGGTTGATGCGCGGCAGGCCAAGGCGGGTCGCGACATATTCACTGGCCGGGTTTTCATAGATCTCGCGTGGTGGCCCGAACTGGACCAGCCGTCCCCGATCGAGCACACCGATATGGGTCGCCATCGTCATCGCTTCGATCTGGTCATGCGTCACATAGAGCAGCGTGGCGCCCAGATCGGCCTGGATGCGCTTGAGTTCGACCCTGAGTTCCGAGCGCAGCTTGGCATCGAGCGAGGACAAGGGCTCGTCCATCAGATATATGGCCGGATCGCGCACCAGCGCCCGGCCGATGGAGACGCGCTGCATCTCGCCGCCTGAAAGCTGCGTCGCCTTGTTGTCGAGCTTGTGCGGAATGCGCAAGACCTCGGCGACCTCGGCCACCTTGCGTTCGATCTCGGCCGGCGGCGTGTTGAGGATCGGCGACTTGAGCGGAAAGGCAAGGTTCTCGCGCACCGTCATGTGCGGGTAGAGCGAATATTGCTGAAACACCATGGCGACATCGCGCTGTGCCGGTGTTTCGTCGACAACGGAGCGGCCGCCAATCGTGATCTCGCCGCGGTCGGGTTTCTCAAGACCGGCGATCAGCCGCAACGTCGTCGTCTTGCCGGCGCCGGTCGGCCCGAGCAGCACGACGAACGCGCCATCGGGAACGTCCAGATCGATGCCATCGACCCCGATCGTGTGCCCGAAAAGCTTTGTGACATCGCGCAGGACAATTTCAGCCATGGCCAAACGCTCCCGCATTGAGGTCGGAGGCAAGCGCCCTGCCCGTTTTTTCGTCAAACAGGGTCAGCGTCTGAGGCAGGAAGTCGAGCCCCACCGTCTCGCCGGGCCGGACTGGCTGTGCCGCGCCGGTGCGCGCCTTAACTTCCCCGTTGGCCGTCTCGAGCGTGACGATCTGCGTGGTGCCGAGATATTCCGCAGCCCTGACCGCGCCCCGATAGGCAGCACCGTCCGACAGGACGACATGTTCAGGCCGAACGCCAAGCACCAAATCGCCGGACGCTGCCTCACGCTGCACAGGGACGGCGAAGTCCGATCCGTCCAGCGTCACGGTCGACGCGCCTTCGGTGACCATGCCGTCAAAACGCAAGAAGTTCATCGAAGGCGATCCGATGAAGTCGGCAACGAACATGGTCGCCGGCTTGTCGTAGATTTCCTGCGGGGTGCCGAATTGTTCGACCACGCCATGGTTCATCACGACGATCTTGTCGCCCATCTGCATCGCTTCGAGCTGGTCGTGGGTGACATAGACGGTCGTCGCGCCCATCCGGTCGTGTAGCGCGCGCAGTTCCTCGGCCATGCGCTCGCGGAACTCGGCATCGAGCGCGCCGAGCGGCTCGTCCATCATGAACGCCTTGGGATCGCGCACGATCGCCCGGCCCAGCGCCACGCGCTGGCGGTCGCCGCCCGAAAGCCCGCCCACGGGCCGGTCGAGAATGGCTTCAATGCCCAGAATGCGCGCCACTTCCTTGAGTTTTTCGTTGATCTGCGCGCGGGGCATGCCCTGGCTGACCAGCGGATAGGTGATGTTCCGCCGCACATTCATGTGCGGATAAAGCGCAAACATCTGGAAGACGAAGGCAATGTCGCGCTGGCTCGCCGGCTTCTGCCCGACTTCTTCGCCGCCAATATAGATTTCGCCCGATGTCGGCAGTTCGAGGCCGGCGATCATGCGCAGCGTCGTCGTCTTGCCGCAGCCCGACGGGCCGAGCAGCATGAAGAACTCGCCATCGGCAATCGTGAAGGACGACGATTGCACGGCGGTGAAATCACCGAACTCCTTGCGCAGGTTCTTGATGACGATCTCAGCCAACCACCCTACTCCGGAAAATGGCTGACGATGATGAACATCACCGTGCCGATCAGCGTGACGATGAAGGAATAGGTGAACAGGCCGATCGCGAAGGGCTGCATCAGCATCAACACGCCAAGCGCGATCATTATCGTCGCCACCATCTCCCACGGCCCCCGGCGGAAACGGGCCAGTCCGGTGAAAAAGCCGTTCATTTGCGCACCGCGCCGAAGGTGATGCCACGCAGAAGGTGCTTGCGCAGGGCGACGGTGAAGATCATCACCGGCAAGAGGAACAGCGTCGCACCGGCGGCCACCGCAGGCCAGTCCTGGCCGCCGACGCCGATAATGGTGGGGATGAAGGGCGGCGCGGTCTGCGCGGTGCCGGACGTCAGAAGTACGGCAAACGCATATTCGTTCCAGGAGAAGATCAGGCAGAAGATTGCCGTCGCCACGATCCCCGTCGTCGCCTGCGGCAGCACCACCTTGTAGAAGGCCTGGAAGCGCGTATAGCCGTCGATCAGCGCCGCTTCCTCATATTCGCGCGGTATCTCGTCGATGAACCCCTTGAGCAGCCAGACCGCCAGCGAGATGTTGACCGCCGTATAGAGCAGGATCATGCCCAGATGCGTGTCCGACAGGCCAAGCTGGCGATACATCAGGAAGATGGGGATGGCGACGGCGATCGGCGGCATCATCCGTGTCGACAGGATGAAGAACAGAAGATCGTCCTTCAGCGGTATCCTGAAGCGCGAGAAGGCGTAGGCCGCCAGCACGCCGAGGAAAATGCTCAGGAAGGTCGACCCGAAGCCGATGATGATCGAGTTGAGGAAGCGTTCGCCGTAGCGCGACGGGCCGACGATCACCATGTCATATTGCCGGACGATCTCCTCATACCAGGTCTGGGGCGGATTGGCGGCCAGATAGTCCTCGGTCTGGCGCGTTCGTGTCGTAAAAAGGTTCACATAGCCTTCCAGCGTCGGCTCGAAGACGACCTTCGGCGGATAGGAGATCGCGTCCGCCGGGCTCTTGAAGCCGGTGGCGACGATCCAGACCAGCGGGATCATGGTGATCAGCGCGTAGGCGATCACCAGCGTGCCCGCGATCCATTTCTGCCGGCCGGACGGCTCGTTGACCGAATGGGCGCTCATCGTTCCTTCACCTTGTTGAGGGCCTTTACATAAATCGAGGCCAGGCCGAACACCGTCACGAACAGGATGATCGCGTAGGCGGACGAATAGCCGGTGCGCCACTTCTCGAACGCTTCGCGCTTGAGATTGATCGAGGCCAGCTCGGTGATGCTGCCCGGCCCGCCGCCGGTCAACTGGACGACCAGATCGAACATCTTGAAGTTCTCGATGCCCCGGAACAAAACCGCCAGCATCAGGAACGGCAGCACCATCGGCACGGTGATCGTCCAGAACTGGCGCCATTTCGACGCCCGGTCGATCTCGGCCGCCTCGTAAATGTAGTCCGGAATCGACCGCAGACCCGCCAGACAGATCAGCATGACGAACGGCGTCCACATCCATGTGTCGACGATGACGATCGACCAGGGCGCGAGCGTCACCGAGCCGATCATCTCGAACGAGGACGGATCGGCGCCGATGAAGAAGGCGATGATGTAATTGAACAGGCCGATCTGCGGCTGGTAGAGGAAGGTCCAGAAATTGCCGACCACCGCCGGCGACAGCATCATCGGCAGGACGATGATCGTCGTCCAAAGATCGTTGCCGCGAAACTTCTTGTTGATCAGATAGGCGAGCGCAAAGCCGATCAGCACCTGAAAGACGATCGTCCAGAACAGGAAGTGCGCCGTCGCCTGCATGTTCAGCCAGATGTCGCTGTCGGTCAGGATGCGCTCATAGTTGCGCAGTCCCACCCATTCGACCTCGCGGTTGGGGCGGTTGGCGCGGAAATTCGTGAACGACAGATAGACCGTCCAGATCAGCGGGAAGATGTTGATCGCCAGCAAAAGGAAGATGGTCGGGCCGACAAACAGCCAGGCGATCGCCCGATCCGACAGGCCGCGCACCTTGCGGGCGACGCGTGTCGGCGTGCGCTGGGCGATCTTGTCGATGGCGGTGTCCGTCATGCGGCCACAAGCCTCCCGCTCGTGCCTGGGGCACGATCATGAATGCAAAAAATGGAAGGGGCAACGCCCCGGCCGGACCCGGCCGGGGCGCAGGTCGGCATCAGAGCTTGCCTTCGTCCTCGAAGACCTCGGTCCAGTCCTCGATCAGCTTATCGAGCGCTTCCTGGGCCGTGCCCTGATCGGCAACGATGTAGTCGTGCAGGCGCTTCTGCATGGCCAGCAGCAGTTCCGCATAGGCCGGCTCCTGCCAGAAGTCCTGAACGCCATCCATCGCCACCAGGAAGTCACCGGCGAACGGCGCGCTTTCCTCAAAGCCGTCGCCCTGCAGAACCGAGTTGTGGGCCGAATAACCGCCCAGCTCCCACCATTTGGCCTGCACGTCAGGCTGCGCGAACCATTTGATGTATTCGAGCGCCGCATCCTGCTTGTCCGAATAGGCGACAACCGAGATGCCCTGCCCGCCGAGTGTCGAGGCAGCGACGTTCTGCGGCGGGTTGACGAAGAAGTCGATCGTGTCGCCACCGGTGTTCGGATCGGCGTAAAGGCCCGGGAAGAAGGCGAACCAGTTCATCGCCATCGCCACCTGACCGGACTTAAAGGCGTCGAGCGACTGCTCCATATAGGCGTCCGTGTAGCCGGGCGGCGTGCAGCACTGATAGAGTTCCTTGTAGAACTCAAGCGCCTCAACCGCCTCGGGTGAGTTCACCGCGCCTTCCATGTCGTAGGAGCCGGGCTCGTTCTCATATTTGAAGCCCCAGGCATAGAGCGCGCCGGTGGCGCCCATGGTGATGCCTTCCGAACCGCGCTCGGTGAAGATTGACACGCCATAGCGGGTCTGGCCGTCAATCTCACGCTCCTGGAAGAACTTGGCGATCTGCATCAGTTCCATCTGGGTTTCCGGCTCGCGCAGTTCCTGGCCGGTCTCTTCCATATAGGCGGCGCGGATCTCCTCGTTCTCGAACCAGTCCTTGCGGTAGAACCAGCCATTGGCATCGCCCATCGCCGGCAGCGCATAATAGTTCGGCGTGCCCTTGGGCCAGGTCGAATAGGCATAGACGGTCGCCGGGGCGAAATCGTCCATCGAAATGCCTTCGGCCTCGAAGAAGTCGTTCAGCTTGACGTAGTGTCCGTTCTCGGCGCCGCCGCCGATCCACTGGCTGTCGCCAATCAGAAGGTCACACAGCTTGCCGCCCGAATTGAGCTCGTTGAGCATGCGGTCGGCGAAGTTCGGCCATGGCACGAACTCGAAATTCATGGTGTGACCGCTTTCGGCCTCGAACTCCTTGGACAGTTCGACCAACGCGTTGGCCGGATCCCAGGCGGCCCAGCACAGGGTCAAGTCCTCGGCCTGGGCGGCGTTGGCGCCCATGAGGCCGGCGGTCGACATGGCGGTTGCCATCAACAATGCACGTTTGATCATCGATTTCCTCCCTGATGAAGCGGAATGCGGCGACGGAACGCCAACCGGTCGGGCCCTCCCAAGCGCCGAGCTTCGGTCAAAAGCCTAAATGAGGTACGCACCTCATGTCGAGTCCCAAATTTGTCCCGGCGACAAAAAAGTTCGCCGCCGGCCGGTCAGTCGCGGTCAGATGGCAAGCCGGGTCCACGCGGCATTGCGTTTGGATGAGCGCACGCAGGCCTCGACGAAGGCGACACCGATCAGCCCGTCGTGGACGGTCGGATAGATCACGTCGGCGGGCACGGCTTCGCCGGCGCCTTTCGCGCGGATCGCGTGAGCCGCCTCGGTGTAGATGGTGGCGAAGCCTTCCAGATAGCCTTCGGGATGGCCCGGCGGGATGCGGCTCACCCGGCCCGCCGCTTCGCCCGCCCCGGCACCGTTGCGGGTGATCAGCCGCTTGGTCTCGCCGAATGGCGTGAACCACAGATGGTTGGGGTGCTCCTGCGCCCATTCCAGCCCGCCCTTGTCGCCATAAAGGCGCAGGCGCAGCCCGTTCTCATTGCCCGGCGCGACCTGGCTGCACCACAACATGCCCCTGGCACCGCCGGCAAAGCGCACAAGGATATGGGCGTTGTCGTCGACGCGGCGGCCATCGACAAAGCTGTGCAGATCGGCCGACAGCGCCTCCACCGTCAGCCCGGAGGTGAACAGGCCGAGACTGAGCGCATGCGTGCCGATATCGCCAATCGCGCCGCCCGCACCCGATCGTGCCGGGTCGGTGCGCCAGCCGGCCTGTTTCTGGCCGGTCGATTCCAAGTCCTCGGTCAGCCAGTCCTGCGCATACTCCATCTGGACGAGGCGCAGCGCGCCAAGCTCGCCATCGGCCACCATCTGCCGTGCCTGCCGCACCATCGGATAGCCGGTGTAATTGTGCGTCAGCACGAACAGCGCGTCGGATTGCTCGGCGAGTTTGGCCAGCTTTCTGGCTTCGCCGAGCGCCGCCGTCAGCGGCTTGTCGCAGATCACATGGATGCCGCGCTTCAGGAACTCGCGCGCCACCGGATAGTGCATGTGATTGGGCGTGACGATGGCGACCGCATCGATGCCGCCCTTCAGTCGCGCCTCGCGCTTGGCCATCGCGGTGAAATCGCCATAAACCCGGTCGTCCGGCAGGCCGAGATCGCGGCCCGATGCCCTGGATTTCTCCGCCGTCGAACTGAACGCGCCCGCAACAAGCTGATAGTGCCCGTCGATGCGTGCGGCGATGCGGTGCACCGCGCCGATGAACGCATCGCGCCCGCCGCCGACCATGCCCAGCCGGATGGGGCGTCCGGCCATGTTGTTCCTGCCTTCGATGGCCATGTCCGTCCCCCTCAGCCGATGCCGAGCATTTTGCGATTGGCGGCATCGTCCGTGCCGGCGCCAGCGAAATCGTCAAAGGCGTGCTCGGTGACGCGGATGATGTGCGCATCGACAAACGCCGCGCCCTCGCGGGCGCCGTCCTCGGGATGTTTGAGCGCGCATTCCCATTCGACCACGGCCCAGCCGTCGAAATCGTACTGGGTCAGCTTGGAGAAGACGGCGCCGAAATCCACCTGCCCGTCGCCCAGCGAGCGGAACCGCCCGGCCCGGTCCACCCAGCTCTGATAGCCGCCATAGACACCCTGCCGGCCGGTCGGGTTCAGTTCGGCATCCTTGACGTGGAACATCCGGATCCGGTCGTGATAAATGTCGATATTGTCGAGATAGTCGAGCGCCTGCAGCACATAGTGACTGGGGTCATAGAGCATGTTGCAGCGCGCATGCCCGCCGAGCCGCTCAAGAAACATCTCGAAGGTGATGCCGTCATGCAAATCCTCGCCCGGATGGATCTCGTAGCAGACATCGACGCCGTTCTCCTCGGCATGATCGAGGATCGGCCGCCAGCGCGCGGCCAACTCGTCAAACGCCGCTTCCACAAGACCCGCCGGCCGCTGCGGCCAGGGATACAGATAGGGCCAGGCGAGCGCGCCCGAAAAGGTCGCATGCGCGCCGATGCCCAGATGGCGCGAGGCGCTGATCGCCTTTTTGACCTGGTCGACCGCCCATGCCTGCCGCGCCTTGGGATCGCCGCGCACAGCAGCATCGGCAAACCCGTCAAAGGCGGCGTCATAGGCCGGATGGACGGCAACGAGCTGGCCCTGAAGATGCGTCGACAATTCGGTCACCGCGACACCGTTCTCGGCCGCCTTGCCCTTGAACGCGTCGCAATAATCCTTGCTGTCGGCCGCTGTTGCGAGGTCGAACAGGCGCCCGTCCCAGCTTGGCACCTGAACACCGATATAGCCGCAATCGGCCGCCCATTTGGTGATCGCGTCCCATGAGTTGAACGGCGCCTCGTCGCCGGCAAACTGCGCCAGAAACAAAGCCGGACCCTTGATGGTTTTCATGGTCTCTCCTCCCAATCGATAAACGGACCCGGTCGCGGCGTGCCGCCCCGGCTTCAGGGCAAATTCTCCCTGAGAAAGATTTCCGTGCGGATGCGCTCCTGCGACGGGATCGTCTCCATGCCGTCCACATCCGCCTTGAGAACCCGCAGCGCCGAGCGCACGATATGGCCGGGATTTTGCGCGATCACCGCATCGATCGTACCATCGGTCAGCGCCGCCCGCGTGCAGTCGGTCAATTCATGCGCGATCACGGTAACGCCGTCGCCCGAACCCGAGGCGTTGAGCGCCTGTACCAGCCCCTGATTGCCCGCCCCGGCCGAATAGATGCCGCAAACATCGGGGTGCCTGGTCAGAAGGTCGGTCAACCGCTTGGTCACAAGATCGCTCCGGTCATGGCATTCGAGTGTCGGCAGCACATGCAGGTGCGAAAAGCGCTCCGCCATGACCTGATCGAAGCCGAGCCGGCGTTCGGCATGGTCGCGGGCGCTCATCGAGCCGGCGATCACCAGCACCGAGGCCGGTTCGACCGGCAGGAACCGGCCGAGCAGCGTCGCCGCCGTACGGCCCGCCGCAATGTTGTTGATGCCGACAAAATGCCCGCAGCCCGCCGTCGGCAGGTCGGCCACCATCGGCACCACGCTGGTGCCGGCCGCCATCACACGGCGCACCGCATCGCGCACGCGCGGCGTCTCGGGTGCCATCAGGGCAAGCCCGTCCGGCGGCGTCCTGGCCATGCCGCCGATCATGTCGGCAAGCGCATGGGTGTCATCGGCCGGATAGGTCGAAACCGCGATCCGCATCCGCTCCATCACACTCATCGCCGCGCTTTCGGAGACGGCCGCGCGCAGTTCCGACAGGAACTCGGTCGGTGCGTCCGGCAGGATGCAGGTGAAATCATAGGTGCGCTGGCGGGCCAGGTTTGCGGCGGCGACATCGCGCACATAGCCAAGCTTTTCGATCGCGTCATTGACCCGCGAAATCGTCTTGGCGCGCACGCCGGGCCGCTTGTTGAGCACGCGATCGACGGTCGCAAGGCTCACGCCGGCCGTCTGCGCGATGTCGTGGACTGTCGGTCGCGACATGCGCCGCTGGCTCCCTCTCGTTCGCAGCCTTTATGAGGTACGTCCATCGGCATCGTCAATGCGCATCGCAGCATCGGCCGCGCGACCGATTGGGCCAAAGCCGCGATTGCGCTTTGCCGTCCGTTCGCTAGAAGCGTTTGAAAAACGCCGGAGGTACCGATGAGCGCGCTGTTCCCCCTTGCCAAAGCCGACACGGCCTTTCGCCGGCTGACGACGGATCATGTCGGTATCGACCGGTTCCGCGGCCAGGACATGCTGGTCGTCGAGCCCGAAGCGCTGCGGCTTTTGTCCGAAGCGGCGTTTTCGGACATCAATCACCTGTTGCGCCCGGGCCATCTCAAACAGCTTGCCTCGATCCTTGAAGACCCCGAAGCGACAGACAATGACCGGTTCGTCGCCTACGATCTCCTGAAGAACGCCAACATCGCCGCCGGCGGCGTCCTGCCCATGTGCCAGGACACGGGCACGGCGATCATCATGGGCAAGAAGGGCCGGCGCGTCTGGACCGAGGGCGGCGACGAGGCCGCGCTCGGACAGGGCGTGCGCGATGCCTATGAGCGCAAGAACTTGCGCTATTCGCAGCTTGCGCCACTTTCCATGTTCGAGGAGAAGAACACGCGCAACAATCTGCCCGCGCAAGTCGATATCTATGAGGAAGGCGACGACGCCTATGACTTCCTGTTCGTCGCCAAGGGCGGCGGATCGGCCAACAAGACCTTCCTTTATCAGGGCACGCCGTCGCTCCTGACCCATGACCGGATGATCGGTTTCCTCAAGGAGAAGATCCTGACTTTGGGCACGGCTGCCTGCCCGCCCTACCATCTGGCCATCGTCATCGGCGGCACCAGCGCCGAAATGAACTTGAAGACCGTCAAGCTGGCATCGACCCGCTATCTCGATGGCTTGCCCACCGAAGGCTCCGAGGACGCGCACGCCTTCCGCGATCTGGACATGGAAGCCGAAGTCCACAAGCTGACCCAGCAGATGGGCGTCGGCGCGCAGTTCGGCGGCAAATATTTCTGCCACGACGTGCGCGTCATCCGCCTGCCCCGCCATGGCGCTTCCTTGCCGATCGGTCTCGGCGTTTCATGCTCGGCGGACAGGCAGGCGCTTGGCCGGATCACGCGGGACGGCGTCTTCCTCGAACAGCTTGAGACCAATCCGGCGCACTACATGCCCGATGTGGATGAAAGCACGTTGGGCGGCGACGTGGTACGCATCGACCTCAACCAACCCATGGCTCAAATTCTGCGCGCACTGGGCCAACATCCCGTCAAGACCCGCCTTTCCCTGACCGGCTCGATCATCGTCGCACGCGATCTCGCCCACTCGAAAATCCGTGAGCGGCTGGAAAATGGCGAGCCGATGCCGGACTATTTCAAGAACCATCCGATCTATTATGCCGGCCCGGCCAAGACGCCCGAAGGATTCGCCTCGGGCTCGTTCGGGCCGACGACGGCAGGCCGCATGGATTCCTATGTCGACCAGTTCCAGTCCTTCGGCGGATCGATGGTCATGCTCGCCAAGGGCAACCGATCACGACAGGTGCGCGAAGCCTGCGCCCGCCATGGCGGCTTCTATCTGGGCTCGATCGGTGGGCCCGCCGCACGCCTTGCGCAGGATTGCATCAAAAAGGTCGACGTCGTCGAATATCCCGAACTGGGCATGGAAGCGATCTGGCGCATCGAGGTCGAGGACTTCCCTGCCTTCATCGTCATCGATGACAAGGGCAACGATTTCTTCAAGGAACTGAATCTGGGCTAAGGCGCGTCGGCGCTCACCACATCGTTTTCGCCGCGCGCTCGGGCCATTGCGCGTCATAGGCCTTGCCGTCGATACTGCCATGTGTTTGCGCGGCCAACACATCGCCCGGGCTCGGGATGGAACCGGGCGTGACATGGTTGGCCGGGTCCCACAGGCCGGCGCGCAGCACCGCGCGGCCGCATTGCGTGTAGATTTCGCCGATCGTGACGACGATGGCCGAGCGCGGCCTCTGGCCGTCGCGTTCAAGCGATGCCAGCAATGCCGCATCGGCCGTCACGATCGCCGTGCCGTTGAGCCGCACCGTCGTCTTCGAACCCGGAATGAGGAAACAGAACGCCACGCGCGGATCGCGCACAATGTTGCGCAGCGTGTCGATCCGGTTGTTGCCGCGCCGGTCCGGAATGATCAGCGTGCGGTCGTCATGGATGGTGAACGCGCCGCCCTGTTCGCCGCGCGGCGAACAGTCCAGCCCCTCCGGCCCGACGCTGGCCAGCGTGAAGAAGGGCGATGCCTCCAGAAGCCGGCGATATTCGGGCGTGATCTGGTCGGCGACCTTTGCAAGCGAGGCTTCGCCAGGCGTGCCGTACAGCGATTCAAGCCTGGAAATCTCGTCAATCGCTTCAAAACTCATCGGCTCAGCCCTTTCTGCTCCAGTTCGGCGAGATAGGTGGCCCATTTCTCGTCCTTCTGGGTGCCCAACTCGTTCAGATAGTCCCACGAGAAGATACCGGTCGCATGCATGTCGTCGAACGTGATCCGCACCGCATAATTGCCGACCGGCTCGACCTTGATGATGCCGACATCCTTCTTGCCGCCGACGGTCTTGCGTTGCGCGGGGCTGTGTCCCTGCACTTCAGCCGACGGCGACATGACCCTCAGCATCTCGGCCGGCAGTTGGTGCCGCGTGCCGTCATCGAATGTGACGGTCAGCGAACGGTTGTCGGCGGAGACCCGCAATTCGGTCGGCCAGATGGCGTTCATGGACACACCGCTTGAAAATCATGACATGTTCGATCAGCAATTGCGCGCTCTACCCTTGACCGTCAAGCAAAACCGGAAAAGTGTGGATGCTTCGATATTGACGAGTGAATGATGTCCACTGATCCCGTTGCCAGCCAGCCCGCCATGATCGACCCGTTCGGGCGCACAGTCAGCTATCTGCGTGTGTCGGTCACCGACCGTTGCGACTTCCGCTGCGTCTATTGCATGTCCGAGCAGATGACCTTTCTGCCCAAAAAGGATCTGCTGACGCTGGAGGAACTGGACCGCCTGTGCACGGTCTTCGTTGAAAAAGGCGTCAAGAAGTTGCGCCTGACCGGCGGCGAGCCGCTGGTGCGCAAGAACATCATGCATCTGATCGGACAGCTATCGCGGCATCTGGTTTCGGGTGCTCTCGATGAACTGACGCTCACCACCAACGGCTCGCAACTGACGCGCTTTGCCGATCAACTGGTCGATTACGGCGTCAGGCGCGTCAATGTTTCGCTCGATACGCTCGATCCGGACAAGTTCAAGGCGATCACCCGCTGGGGCGATCTGGACAAGGTGCTCGGCGGCATTGAGGCGGCGAAGAAGGCCGGCCTGCAGATCAAGATCAACGCGGTTGCGCTGAAAGGCTTCAACGAGGCCGAGATCGAGCCGATGATGAAATGGGCGCATGGCGAAGGGTTCGATTTCACGCTGATCGAGACCATGCCGATGGGCGAGATCGACGAGGACCGCACTGACCAGTATCTGCCGCTGTCGCAGGTGCGGGCCGACCTGTCGGAGCGTTTCACGCTCGATGACATCCCCTACAAGACCGGCGGACCGGCGCGCTACGTTCAGGTTGCCGAAACCGGCGGCCGGCTCGGCTTCATCACGCCGATGACGCACAATTTCTGCGAAAGCTGCAACCGTGTCCGCCTGACCTGCACCGGCACGCTCTACATGTGCCTTGGGCAGGAGGATGCAGCCGACCTGCGTGGCCCCTTGCGCCAATCGGAGGGCAATGAGCTTGTTTCGGCGACGATCGACGAGGCGATCGGCCGCAAGCCGAAGGGCCACGACTTCGTCATCGACCGGGCGACCAGCAAGCCATCGGTCGGCCGCCACATGAGCCTGACCGGTGGCTAGCGCGGCCCGGTTCACCGTCGCCGGCCTTTTCGGCATGGCGATGCTCGCAACGCCCGCACTTGCCGACGAACTGACCTATGTGAACGCACGCTTCGGCACGCAGTTCACGCTGCCCGCGCACATGTTCACCCAAATCGCACCACCGCCCGAAAACGGCGACGGCATCACCATGACCGGCGAAAACGGCACGGTGCTGGCCGTTTTCGGGGCGTTCAACGCCTTGGGCGAAACCGCCCGGCAGATGCGCGACCGGATCGAACAGGGCCGCAAGACCGCCGGCGACAGCGTGACCTATCGGGCGTCCGGTGAAAACTGGCTGGTCGTGTCGGGCCATGCCGGCGACATGATCTACTATGAGCGCCACGAATTCGGCGCCGACGACACGATCCACTCGGCCGCGATTTTGTTTCCGCCCGAAATGCGGGCCCGTTTCGAACCCTTGGTTGAACAGTTCGCGCGGCGGCTGTCCGGGCCATGACCGCCATTGCCATTATCGGCGCGGGAGTTTCCGGCCTCGCATCGGCCTGGGCGCTGGCCAAACGCGGCTTGGACGTCACGCTCTATGAGCAAGGCCCGATCCCCAACCCCCTGTCAGCCTCGGGCGATGAACACCGCATCATCCGGCGCGCCTATGGCGGCCAGACCGGCTATGCAAGGCGCATCGACGAAGCCTATGACGCCTGGTCCGAACTGTTCGGCGATCTGGGCGACAGCCATTTGATCGAAAACGGCTTTCTGATCGTCTCCCGCGAGCCGGGCGATGAAGCCGAGCGCTATCGCGATGGCCTTCAGGTCGGCGGCTATCCGCTCGAGATACTCGATCCGGCGATGGCCGTCGAAAGGTTTGGCTTTCTCGAGCCCGGCACGTTCCGCTATGCCGGCTTCAGCCCCGAGGGCGGCGCACTTTTATGCCAGAAGATCGGCGCCGGCATCGCCCGATGGCTGGACGACAAGGGCGTCGCCGTCCGCGACGACACCAGCGTCACCGCCGTTGACGGTGTGTCCGGCACGGTGACCACGGCCGATGGCGAACAGGCCTATGATCACGTCATTGTCACCGCCGGCGCCTGGGTGCTCGGTCTGTTGCCGCACTTGGCTGAACGTTTGACCACCTATCGGACGGCGGTGGCCTATTTCACGCCCCCCGCCGATCTGGCTCCGTCATGGGACAATGCGCCGGTTCTTCTCGACATGGGCGGGGATTCGGACGGCTATGGCATCCCGCCGATCGGCGGATCCGGCCTCAAGCTCGGCACTGGCAATCACAAGCGCAAGGCCGGTCCGGACGAAGAGCGCGAACCGCGCGCCGACGAGGCCCAGACCATCCGGCGCTGGTTTTCGCCGCCGCTCGCCCGGCTCGGCGAATATGCCCATGAGAAAACCGTCACCTGCGCCTACACCTTCACGCATGACGAGCGTTTCGCCCTGCACCGACAGGACCGGCTCTGGGTCATCTCGGCCTGTTCCGGCCATGGCTACAAGTTCGGCGCCGCCATCGGCCGGCGCGTCGCGGCCCATGTCCCCGAGGGCGACGCCGGTGCACTGACGGCGTGGCTCGAAGCGCGCGATTGACCCGGTGACAAGATTGCCGCTGTTCAGTGCGGCAAGGCCATGCTAGCCAAGCAGTGGTCGGCTCCGCCGGCCGTTTTTCTTTTGTGCTCCGAACCGAGCATTCCCCGAACAGATCATCCGCCATGGGCAGCATCGCAACGACGCCGGTCACACGCAACATCACCGCCATCGCCATGATGATCCTGTCCATGGGCCTGTTCGCGCTTGATGACAGCTTCATCAAGCTGGCGGCGCAAGAGATCAATGTCGGGCAGGTCATCCTGCTGCAAACGCTGATTGCGGCTGTCGTCTTCGCCGCGCTCACCCGCCTTTCCGGCGACCCGATCTGGACCCGTGCCTATTTCGCCAGGCCGATTGTGGTGCGCAACGCCGGCGAGGTGCTCGGCGTTGTCTGCTTCGTGACGGCCCTCGCCCTGATGCCGCTATCGACGGCATCGGCCATTCTTCAGGCCCAGCCGCTGGTCGTCACGCTCGGCGCGGCCCTGTTCCTGGGCGAGAAAGTGGGCTGGCGGCGCTGGTCGGCGGTCATGATCGGCTTTTTCGGTGTGATCATCATCGTCCGGCCCGGCATGGCGGGCTTCACGCCGGCCGCCCTTCTGGCAGTCGCCGCCGTGGTCGGTCTTGCCATGCGCGACCTTGCCACGCGCCGTGTCGAAACCGGCGTGAGCACGATGCAACTGTCGACGTTGGCGAGCCTTGTCATCCTGCCGCCCGCCTTCATCATGATGATCGCCTATGGCGGCTGGTCGCCGATGAGCACGACAACCATGCTCTATGTCCTGGGCGCGGCAACCGCCGGCATGATGGCGTATTACGCGATCACACTGTCGCTGCGGATCGGGGAACTCTCGGTCATCGCGCCATTCCGCTATTCCCGGCTGCTGTTTGCGCTGATCCTGGGCTTCGTCCTGTTCGATGAACGGCCGGATATCCCCATGATGATCGGTTCGGCCCTGATCATCGGAACGGGCATCTATGCCTTTTATCGCGAGCGCGTCAGGGCGCGCATCGCCGCCGGCGCGGTCATTGAGGGGCAGAACTAGCTGCCCTGCCGGCCTCGGTTCCGCAGCCGATCCAGTTCGGCCTTTTCGTCATCGATTTCCGATCGCACGAAGGTCCGAAACGCCTCGATTTTCGGTTCGGCCGTCATTTCCGGCAGGCAGCAAAAATAAAAGCTCGCATTGGACGGCAGCACCAGATCGAACGGCGCGACAAGGCGGCCGGCGCGAATGTCGCGGGCGGCCAATGTCAGCCGGCCCAGCACGATGCCCGCCTGGTCTACCGCCGCCTCGATTGCGTGGTCGGCATGGCTGAAGCGCGCGCCCCGCGATGCGTCGATGCCATGGGCGCCCGCATGCTTCAGCCATGTCGCCCACGTCACGGCCTTGGGCAGAAACGACGCCGAATCATCATGCAACAGCGTCAGGGAGCCAAGATCGGTCAGCGACAGCGCTCCGTCAAAACGCCGGTCGAGCAGCATCGGGCTGATCAGCGGCGTCGCCGCATCTTCGGCCAGCGGTTCCACCCGAAGCCCCGGATAGTTGCCGCCGCCGAACCGGATCGCGACATCGACCGGGTCTTTTCTAAGGTCGGAGAGATTAAGGTTCGCCGAAATCCGGAATTCGATGTCCGGATGCAGTTCGAGAAAGCGGTGGATGCGGGGCGACAGCCACTTTGCCGCAAACGCCGGACCGGTCGAGACCGTGAGCACGTTGTCCGGTGTTGCCGGCCTGAGCTGGTTCATCGCGCCGTGCAGCCGCTCGAACCCGTCCTGCACGAACGGGGCGAAACGGGCGCCGGCCTCGGTCAGCACCACCCGGCGATTGAGGCGTTGAAACAACGGCACATGCAAATGGTCTTCGAGCTGGCGGATCTGGAATGACAGCGCCGAGGGGGTAACGTTGAGCTCCTCGGCCGCCTTCTGGAAACTCAGATGGCGCGACGCGGCATCGAAGGCCCGCAGGGCATTGAGCGGGGGCAGACGGCGAGTCACATCAAATTTCCTTATCCGAACTGTCAGAAGTTCGCGTTTGTCCGGTCGTTTGGCAACAGTTATTTCAATGTCTGCCAAACCCAGCCGACAAACCGGCGGACAAGGAGCCAGACCGATGCCCCATCATGATCCCTTCGATCGCAACATCGATTATCAGCGTGTCCGACGGATCGCCGCGCGCGAACGAAAACTGGCCATTGATTCGCTTGTGCGCCGCGTTTTCCGCATCGGGCGCAGAACGGCACCGCAACGCTGATCAATCCTGCCGGCGGCATTCGTCGCCGGCTTCTCTCCCGGGCAAAATCGGGGTAAGGACAAGTGTCCTTTCACCGGTTCCCCGATGTCGCAGGCAATTCTGTCAAGGCCAGGCGCCGTCCGGCCGCTGCTCGCAACGCTTGTCGTTCTGGCAGCGGTCAGCCCGCTGGCGATCAACATGTTCATGCCGTCCATGCCGTCGATCGCCGACGACTTCGACGCATCCTATCCGACCGTCCAGCTTGGCCTGTCCCTTTACCTGGTTTTCATGGCCATACTGCAGCTCGTCGCCGGCCCGGTATCGGACCGGGTCGGCCGGCGGCCGGTGCTGATCGTCGGCATGGGTATCTTCGTGATCGGCTCGATCGTTTGCACGCTGGCACCGACCGTGGAAATCTTCCTGATCGGCCGTGTCATCCAGACCGCCAGCGCCGCCGGGCTGGTGCTCTCGCGAACCATCATTCGCGACATCTATCCGCGCGAGAAATCGGCATCGATGATTGGCTATATGGTGATGGGCATGGCCGTGGCGCCGATGATCGCGCCGGCCATTGGCGGACTGGCCGACGAACTGGCTGGCTGGCGTGCCGCGTTCATATTGCTCACCCTGTTCGGCGTGATCGCGCTGTTCGCAACGCTCTTTTTCCTGCCGGAAACCAATATGAGCCGCAGCCAGGGCGCCCGCGCCCAGATCGCGACATGGGGCGTGCTGGCGCGCATGCCCGCCTTTTGGCTTTATGCGATGACAGCGACACTGGCGACGTCCGTCTTTTTCGGTTTTCTGGGCGGAGCGCCGGCCGTCTCGGACGGGTTTCTCGGCCAGACCCCGTTTGAATATGGTCTTTGGTTCGCGCTGTGCGCGCTCGGCTATCTGATCGGCAACTTCCTGTCCGGGCGGTTTTCCCAACGGCGCGGCATCGAGCCCATGGTCCGCGACGGTTCGTTGATCACGGTCGCCGGAACGCTGTTGTCCCTGACCCTTTTTGCGCTGGGATCCGGTCATCCGGCGTCGCTGTTCGTACCGCTGATGCTGATCGGCATCGGCAACGGCCTGGTGCTGCCCAACACCACGGCCGCCGTGATCAGCCTGAGGCCGGACGCATCGGGCGCCGCTTCGGGCCTTTTGGGCGCCATGCAGATCGGCGGCGGCGCGATCGCATCGATCATCGGAGCTCATGCCGCCGGCAGTCACGGCTCCGCCACGGGGTTGACGGCGGCGTTGTCCACAATGGCGCTGGCCGCGCTTGTGGTGGCATTGATCGCCGTACGCACACCGACGAACACCGCTTGATGGTTTTCACGTTGAGCGAACGCACACCCTTGGGCATTATCGCGCCATGACAGCAGACACCGCCCGAACGCAGGAGACCCCTTATCTGGTCGCGCCCGACCCCGCTGCCCACGGCCTTTCGGCCGAGGTTGCCGGCCATGACCAGGACGGCAATCCGATCGCAACGCGCGTGATCACCGAACGTCCGTTGACGCTCTATCTCAATCGGCAGGAAATCGTCACCATGATGACGATCGGCGATCACCCTGACCTGTTGGCGGTCGGCTATCTGATCAACCAGAACATGCTGCGGCCCGATGACGCGATCACGGCGATCGAGCACGATGACGATCTGGATGTCGTGGTCGTCCGCACCGCGCGCGAAACCGACTATGAGGCGGTGCTGCAAAAGAAGGTGCGCACGTCCGGCTGCGCGCAGGGCACCGTCTTCGGCGATGTGATGGACGGGTTCGACGCCATGGCCCTGCCCGCCGGGGCGACGCTGCGCACATCATGGCTGCATGCGCTGACAAAGACCATCAACACGACGCCCAGCCTCTATCTCGCCGCCGGCGCCATCCATGGCTGCGTCCTGTGCGAGCGCGACCGGCCATTGGTCTATATGGAGGATGTCGGCCGCCACAACGCCGTTGACAAGATCGCCGGCTGGATGCGGCTCAACGAGATATCGGGGGGCGACAAGATCTTCTATACGACCGGCCGGCTGACCTCGGAAATGGTGATCAAGACCGTGATGATGGGCATTCCGGTTCTCGTCTCGCGCTCCGGCTTCACCGCTTGGGGCGTGGAACTGGCCAAACAAGCGGGCCTTACCCTGATCGGACGGGCGCGCGGCAAGCGCTTCACGGTCCTTTCTGGAAATGAAAGGATCGTCCGCGACATGGACTGGTCGAAGGTCGCCGACGAGACGCCGGAGATGCGGCGCAAGGGCGCGCGCCATGACTGACCTCACCCCGCATCAGGCGGCCATTCTCGGCGTGGTGCTTGCCGGCGGCCAGTCCCGGCGCATGGGCGGCGCCGACAAGGCGCTCGTTGAACTCGCCGCCAAGCCGCTGATCGCCCATGTCGTCGCGCGTCTGGCCCCGCAGGTCGGCCAGCTTGCGATCAACACCAACGGTGACAAGGACCGTTTCGGCATGCTCGGACTGCCGGTCTTCGCCGACACGATCGGCGGCCATGCCGGCCCGCTGGCCGGCGTGCTGGCCGCCATGCGCTTTGCCGCCAAGCTGGACAGACACTTCACCCACGTTGCAACGGCGGCGACGGACACGCCCTTCTTTCCCGAGGACTTGGTGGCGTACCTGGCTGCCGCTGCAACGACGCCGGACACGATCGCCATGGCCACCTCGGGCGGCAACCGTCACCCGGTGTTCGCGCTGTGGCCGACGGCCCTCGCGGACGATCTCGAGCGTTGGCTGGCCGAGACCGACACGCTCAAGGTGATGGCCTGGGTCAAACGCCACCGCTTCGCGCCGGTCGGTTTTGCAAGTGCGCCCGATGGCGCAGACCCGTTCTTCAACATCAACACGCCCGAAGACCTTGCCGCCGCCGAGCGCACAGCCGAAGGAACACTCGTCTGATGAGCATCGGTCCACCCCGTTTCGGCATTGTCGGCTGGAAAAATTCCGGCAAGACCACCATGACCGCGAACCTGACGCGCGAACTGGTCCGCCGGGGCTACCGGGTGGCAACGGTCAAGCGCGCCCATGCCGGGTTCGCGATCGACAAGCCCGGCACCGACAGCGACATCCATCGCAAGGCCGGCGCCTCGCAAGTCGCCATCATCGCGCCAACGCGGTGGGCGCTGATCCATGAGGGGGGATCGAGCGAGACCGAACCGTCACTCGATAACATGATCGCACGCCTTGAGCCCTGCGACATCGTGCTGGTCGAGGGCTACAAGAGTGCGGCGCATCCCAAGATCGAGCTACGCGCCGACGCGGACACGGCACGTCCTGTCCTCGCAACCACGGATCCAGCCATCATCGCCATCGCCTGCGACGATCTGCCGGATGAAACAGCAACAGGTGGGCAGCCCGTCTTCCGTCGCAACCAAACCGAGGCAATTGCCACCCTTGTCGAACAGGCGTGCGGCCTTGGCGATATGTCCGAGCACAAGTCTGCATCATGAGCGCGGGACATCGCACACTGATCGACGATTGCTTCGTCCATGACGGCCAGCGCATGCGCCATGACGACGTGCTGGCGCTCTTGGCGGAACGGCTCGGGCCGGTGACCGGCACGGCGACCGTGCCGGTGATCGGCGCCCAGGGCCGTATCGTCGCCGAGCCCGTGACCGCGCCGGGACCGGTGCCGCGCAGCGACAATGCCGCCGTCGATGGCTATGCGTTCGCCCATGCCGCCTATCTGGAGACCTCCGGCCGCCTGCCGGTCTGCGGCCGGGTGGCCGCCGGCGCGACCGCGCCCGAACCGGTGCCGGCCGGCCATTGCGCGCGCATCTTCACCGGCGCACCGATGCCCGCTAACACGGACACGGTGGCGATGCAGGAGGATTGCACGATCCTTGACGACGGCGCGATCGCCGTTCCCGGGGGCCTGAAGGCCGGCGCGAACCGGCGCCGGGCGGGCGAGGATTTCATGCAGGGCGATCCGGTCGTCCGCGCCGGCCAGACGCTGCGCGCGCAGGATCTCGCAGCGCTGGCCGCGACCGGCTACGGCGCGGTTGCGGTGCGCGAGACGTTGCGCGTGGCCATCCTGTCGACCGGCGACGAGATCGTCCCGCCGGGCGTCGACGCCAGTGCCGCGCAGGTCCACGACGCCAACCGGCCCATGCTGCTGGCGCTGGCGGGCCAGGCCGCAACGGAGGTCACCGATCTGGGCCATGTCGGCGACGATGCTGACGCGCTGCGCACAACGCTGGCAAACGCGGCCTCCGGTCACGACCTGATCATCACGTCCGGCGGCGCGTCGCTTGGCGAAGAAGACCATATGCTCGGGGTGCTTGAAGGGCTGGGAAAGCGCCATCTGTGGCAGATCGCCATCAAACCCGGCCGGCCGATGATGTTCGGCCAGATCGGCGACACCGTCGTGCTCGGCCTGCCGGGCAATCCGGTGGCAGTCCTGGTCTGCTTTCTGCTTTACGCGCGACCGGTCATCGGCCATCTGGGCGGAGCAACGGTGACGCCGCCGCGCGCTTACGCCCTGCCGGCCGCCTTTGCCATCGAACGCAAAAAGACCGGGCGCCGCGAATTCCTGCGCGGATGGGCGGAGACCGAGCCGGAAACCGGGACCTTGCGCGCCCACAAGTTCCCGCGCGACGGGTCTGGACTGGTCTCGGGCCTGCAAGCGGCGCAGGGCCTGATCGACCTGCCCGAAGATGTGGGCGCGGTTGCACCGGGCGACACGGTGCGCTTTATCCCGTTTTCGGAGATGGGGCTCACGACTGGCTGGGGCAGCAGCGCATGACCACGGAGACGATGACAGAGCAGACCGCCCGGGCGGCGCCGGACGAACGCCCGTCCGGACCGCCGCACAGCGCCGGCAAACGGCTTGTTCCCGCCGACAGCCATGGAGGCTATGCGCCGCTTTCGATTGCCCTTCACTGGCTGAGCGTCCTGTTCGCGGCCGCGCTCGTGCTGACCGCTTGGTCCGGGCGTCCGGATCTGCATGCGCTCGCCGGTCTGGTCGCGGCACCCTTCCTGCTCGTCCATGCGCTGCGGCGCCTCGTCCGCGGCTTTCCGCGGGCACCGGACGAGCCGGCCATCCTGTCCCTTGCCGCGCGGCTGGCGATCATAGCCATGCTGCTGGCCATGATCGCGATCGCCTTGTCCGGCCTCACCATCATCGCGGCATCGGACGGTTTTGCGCGTCTTTTCGGCGCGGAATTCGTCCTGCCATGGCCACCCACGCCGGCGTTGGCCGCGATGGTGCAATCGGTGCATGGCGCCGCCGCGCAAGCCTTCATCGCCGCAGCCGGCCTCCACGTTCTGGCCGCGCTCGGCTATGGCGCGCGCCACATGCAGGCGGTGACGGTGCGCATCATCCGGCCGGTTCGCACCGGCCGCTGAAGCGGTCGCGTGCTGACACCACACTGTCATTTTTTGTTTGCAAAGCGCTTTGGTCTCATGGAACATCGCCGCCAATGCCCATCAGGGAGGTGGGCGTTCAACCGTCCGCGCAGCGCGCGGGCCACGCGTGACATGAGGTATTCCATGCGTTTGAGCACAACACTTCTGGCCGCGGCCACAACCCTTGCCCTTTCGGTCGGCATCGCACAGGCGCAAGACGCCATGCAGATCAAGATCGGCACCGAGGGCGCCTATCCGCCCTTCAACAACCTTGAAGCGGACGGCTCGCTCGTCGGCTTCGACATCGACATCGCAACGGCACTTTGCGAGGAAATGGGCGCCGAATGCGAGTTCATCACCCAAGACTGGGACGGTATCATCCCCGCCCTCGTCGCCGGCAAGTTCGACGCGATCATCGCATCCATGTCGATCACCGAAGAGCGCAAGCAGACGGTGGATTTCACCGAGAAATACTACAACACGCCGCCGGCCATCGCAGTGCCGAAGGATTCCGACATCACGGCTGCGACCGATGAAGGCCTTGCCGGCCGCACAATCGGCGCCCAGTCGGCAACCACGCATTCCAACTATGCCGAAGAGAAGCTGTCCTCGGCGGATCTGCGGCTCTATCCGACGCCGGACGAGTACAAGCTCGACATCGCGTCGGGCCGCATCGATGCGGTCATCGACGATGTCGTGGTCCTGTCGGAATGGCTGGCCACCGACGAAGGCCAGTGCTGCAAGATCCTCGACACGCTGACCCCCGACCCAGTGATCAACGGCCCTGGCGCTGGCATCGCCATTCGCAAGGGCGAAGATGAACTGCGCGAGGCCTTCAACGCGGCCATCGAGGCGATACGCGAAAACGGCACCTACGAAGAGATCAACAACAAATATTTTGAGTTCGACGTTTATGGCGGCTGATTGCGCCGTCAGACACTGAGCGAAATGCGGCGGGGACGGCCTGTCTCCGCCCTTTTCATATCCGCATTCCCCCCATGATGGATTGCTGATGGACGCTTTTGGCTATCTGGCATTCGGCGACACGGGCTGGAGCGACGAGATCGCCCGCGGCTTTGCTGTCACCACCGCGCTGGCACTGGCGACGCTTCCGGTCGGGCTCATGATGGGGTTCTTTCTGGCGCTGGCAAAAAAGAGCGAAGAAGAGACGCTACGGCTCGCCGCCGACGTCTACACCACGATTTTCCGCGGCCTGCCCGAGCTGTTGACCATCTTCATGGTCTATTTCGGCCTGCAGATCGCCATCCGCCAGGCGTCTCTGGCCCTTGGCTTCGAACAGGGCATCGAGATCAACGCCTTCATCGCCGGCATGATCGCGCTGGCTTTCGTCTTCTCCTCTTATGCAAGCGAGGTCTTCCTGTCGGCGTTCCGCGCCATTCCCGCCGGTCAGTATGAGGCCGGCTATGCGCTCGGCCTGACGCAATGGCAGACGATGCGCACCATCATCGCGCCGCAACTGATCCGCATCGCCCTGCCCGGCCTTGGCAACCTTTGGCTCATCCTTTTGAAGGACACCGCGCTGATCTCTGTGATCGGACTTGCCGACATCATGCGCCAGGCGGGCATTGCCGCCCGCGTGACCAAAGAGGCATTCCTGTTCTTTTCGGTCGCGTGTCTTCTCTATCTGATCCTGGCGATCCTTTCCTCGTTCGTCTTCGCGCGGATCGAGCGGGCCGCCAAACGGGCGGAGGTTCGGGCATGACGGTCATCCGCGAAACCCTTTTGGCGCCGCAGCCGGCACCGCCCGACATCGCACGGTCCTGGACCGGCGCCCGCATCACCGGCCACGCGCTGATGACGTTCTGGGTTACCGCCGGCGTGTTTCTCGTCTGGTGGCTGATCGGCGCCTGGGACATCGCCTTCGTCGAGCGCTATCTGCCGCGCTATCTCAACGGTCTGAGTATCACGCTGACGCTTGTCGGCATCTCGATCGTGCTGGGGGCCATCTTGTCATTGCCGCTGGCGTTCATGCGCATGTCATCCAATGCGGTTCTGAGCGGAATTGCCTACGGCTATGTCTACTTCTTCCGTGGTACACCGCTCATCGCCCAGCTCTTCCTGATCTATTACGGCTTCGGCACCTTCCGCGCCGAAATGGAAGCGGTTGGCCTTTGGTGGTTCTTCCGCGATGCGTGGAACTGCGCGCTGTTCGCCTTCACGCTGAACACGGCCGCCTATCAGGCCGAGATCCTGCGCGGTGCCATCGAAAGCGTGAAAAAGGGCCAGTGGGAAGCGGGCGACGCGCTCGGACTGACCAAGCCGCAGACGTTCCGCAAGATCATCCTGCCCCAAGCGATGATCGTCGCGCTGCGCCCCTATGGCAACGAGATCATCCTGATGATCAAGGGCTCGGCCATCGTCGCCATCGTCACCGTATTCGACCTGATGGGCGAAACACGGCGGGCCTTCTCGCGCACTTTCGACTTTCAGACCTACCTTTGGGCCGCAGTCTTCTACCTCGTGATCGTTGAGACCCTGCGGATCGCGCTCGATCGAATCGAAAGGCGGCTGACCCAGCATCTGGTTCGGTGAATCAAGGCGTAAAGCGCCCGACTCCATTTGCCAGCCTGTCCCGGCAAGCGATTCCGAAACCGTCACTTTTCGCCTTTGCCGTCGACCGGATCGGCGCTATGTCGTCACCGGACAATTGAGGGGAGGCGGACACATGGCAAAAGCGGCATTCATCGGTCTGGGTGTGATGGGCTACCACATGGCGGCGCATTTGAAAGACCGCGGCGGCCATGATGTCACCGTCTACAACCGTACCGCATCAAAGGCCGATGCCTGGGTTGCAGACCATGGCGGCGCCAAGGCCGAAACGCCCGCGCAAGCGGCGACTGATGCGGACTTCGTCTTCGCCTGCGTCGGCAATGACGACGACCTGCGCGCCGTGACCACTGGTCCGGACGGCGCCTTTGCGGCCATGAAGAAGGGCGCGATCTTCATCGACAACACCACCGCCTCGGGAGCCGTGGCGCGCGAACTTGATCAAGCCGCGAGAGCCGCCGGCTTCGGCTTCATCGATGCGCCGGTCTCGGGCGGCGAAGCGGGCGCCGTCAACGGCGCACTGACCGTCATGTGCGGTGCCGACGCCGATGTGTTTGCGACCGCCAAGCCGGTGATCGAGAACTATGCGAAAATGGTCGGGCTGATGGGGCCGGTCGGCAGCGGCCAACTGACCAAGATGGTCAACCAGATCTGCATTGCGGGCCTTGTCCAGGGCCTGTCCGAGGGCATTCATTTCGCCAGGCGCGCGGGGCTCGATGTCGAAGCGGTGATCGATGTCATCTCCAAGGGCGCGGCCGGCTCCTGGCAGATGGAAAACCGCCACACGACGATGAATGCCGGCGAGTATGACCACGGCTTCGCCGTCGACTGGATGCGCAAGGACCTGGAAATCGTGCTGTCGGAAGCCGACCGCAACGGCGCCGGCCTGCCGGTCACCGCGCTTGTCGACCAGTTCTACAAGGACATCCAGAACATGGGCGGCAATCGTTGGGACACATCATCCCTGCTCGCCCGGCTCGAAAAGATCGCCGGTGACCGGTAAGGCCGGCGCTCACACCGGCAGATAATCGAGCGGCATCTCGGTCGTGAACTTGATCTGCTCCATGGCGAAGACGGACGACACGTCGCGGATCTCGATCTTCTCGATCAGCCGCTTGTAGAACGCGTCATAGGCGGGAATGTCCGGCACGACGACACGCAACAGGTAATCGACGTCGCCGCTCATCCGGTAGAACTCGACCACTTCGGGAAACTGGGTGATCACCTCCGAAAAGCGCTTGAGCCATTCGGTCGAGTGAGAATTGGTGCGGATCGAGACGAAGACGGTCACCCGCGCATGGACCTTTTCCGGGTTGAGGATCGCCACGCGCCGCTCGATGACGCCCTCCTCTTCAAGCTTCTGGATGCGACGCCAGCAAGGCGTCGTCGAAAGGCCCACGCGTTTGGCGATATCGGCGACGGCGATGGTGGAATCCTCCTGCAGCAGGCGCAGGATTTTCCGGTCAAGACGATCCATTTCCGGTAAATCTTTCTAATTTATGGCGATAAAGCTAGATAGGATAGAAAATTCATCCGCACAAGCCGGTCAGAGCAAGTCGCGAACAGACGCCCGCAGCACCGGCAGGAGATCGGCCTCGAACCACCGATTGCGCTTCAGCCAGCCGGTATTGCGCCATGAGGGATGCGGCGTCGGAACAACCCGCCAGGGCCTGCCCGGCACCATGTCATAGTCCCGCCATGCGGCGACGGTCTCGGTCAGCGTCTTGCGACGCGCGCTGCCCAGATGAAACGCCTGGGCGTACTGGCCGACGGCAATGACCAGTTCCACCTGCCCCATCGCCGCGAACAGATCATCATGCCAGGTGCGCGCGCACTCCTTGCGCGGCGGAAGGTCGCCGCCCTTGGCGTCGAGCCCGGGAAAGCAGAACCCCATCGGCACGATCGCAATCCTGCGGGCGTCGTAGAACGTCGCTTCATCGACCGCCAGCCAGTTGCGCAGCCGGTCGCCGGACGGGTCGGTGAACGGCCGGCCGGACGCATGCACCCGGGTGCCCGGAGCCTGGCCGCAAATGACGATGCGCGCGGTCGGCGATACCACGCAGACCGGGCGTGGCTCATGCGGCAAGGGCGTGCCATCGGGCTGGTCGCGGCAGATCCGGCAAGCGGCAATCGATCGCGCCAATCCATCAAGTGCCGTGTTACTCATCATGCCCTCCCCACCCGATCCAGCTTCTGATCCGGCGGATCGCCGCACCGAACCCGGCGCGCGGCGGAGCCTGCGCATCGGCCGCCGCCCTTTGCCGGCGCCAATCCGCGGGCCGCTCAAACCGCCATGCCCAGAGGCCGCGCCGTTCGGCCTGCGCTAACCGCTCGAGCCTGTCATGGCCGCCATAGGCAACGGCCCATCCGTCTTCGACCATCATGGCATTGAGCGAAGCGGCATGGTCACCGCCGGCTTTCCGGCACACGCCCAGAAAACGCCCGTAGCGGTCGGTATCGTGTCCCGTGCAGACGACCGGGTTTCCATCGATCAGCGTTTCAAGATGGTTTGCGGCAAGCTGGCCGCATGGATACCGGGCACCGTCATCGCCCATGCATTGCTGACCAAGCTCGGGCGCGTCGATGCCGCGCAACCGCACATCCGCTCCGTCAATCATGATCGAGTCGCCGTCGATCACCCGCACGGCTCCGGCCATCTCGCGGCTGTTCCATGTCTGCAGTAACGCCGCCAGCCCGGCGACCCCGAGGATGAAGATCGTGGCAACAAGAAAATCGACGGCACCCCGCCCACCCTTGCGGCGTCTCATGGCCAACGAAGCCTGGGTTGCCGCATGAAGGGAGTTTTAAGAATTGGGAAAGTATGTTGTCGCCGGTCCTCGCCGTGCGACGGCGTACCGCGAGCGCAACGCAAGACGTGCAGCCATTCCATGATCGCAGCCGACCAACCCGACAAGACCATTGTCGACCGCCGAAAGTCGGTGCACAACCAGGAATTGCGCCGAACGCTGCGCAAGACCCGCGACAAGCTCGCCCTGAGCGGCCGGCCGGATCGCGAGTTTGCGCTGGAGCTTCTGGGCCTGCATGCCAGCGCGCTGATATCGTCGATCGCGGCAGTTCCGGTGCTGGTCATCCTGACGGCGTTCGCGGCATTGTCGGCGGGCTTTGACACAAAGATCGTTCTCTGGGCGCTTATCGCCAGCATTCTTTATGTCGCAATGGGCATCCTGTCCAAGCGCTTCCTGCGCCAAAAGGACGATGCCGATCCTCGGCGCTGGCGTCTGATCTTTCTGGCCACCCATGCGGTCACGGGCTTTTCCTGGACTTACTTTGCGGTCAGCACCTGCGGTGAATGCGGCACCGATACGGCGCTTTTCTTCAAGGCTTCCGTCCTGCTGGTCGCCATCGCCGCAACGGCGACCATCTGCTATGCGATCCGGTTTTCGATCCTGGCCGCCTTCACCGTGCCGGTCGTCCTGTTCGCGGTTCTCAACTTCGGGACAACGCCGAACACGATGCTGGCGCTCGTCATGCCGTTCTGCGCACTGCTGTTCTTCAGCTTCGTCGCCACGCGCCTGCAAAAGTCGACGATTGCCTCGATCGCCTACCGGGCCGAAAACGTCGCGCTGATCGCCGAACTGGAAGTGGCCAAGTCGATCTCCGACGAAGCGCGCCGTCGCGCCGAAGAGGCCAATCTGGCAAAATCGCGGTTTCTGGCATCGATGAGCCACGAATTGCGCACCCCGCTGAACGCCATTTTGGGCTTCTCGGAAGCCATGCACAGCGAAATGCTGGGGCCGATCGGCAATGACAGCTACAAGACTTACGTCGGCGACATTCATGCGTCGGGCAAGCACCTGCTCAACCTGATCAACGAGATCCTGGATTTGAGCCGCGTCGAGGCGGGCAAGTATGAGTTGCGCGAGGAAGCATTGCGCCTGACCGATGTCGCCGAAGACTGCATGGCGCTCGTGCGCATGAAGGCCGGCCAGAAGCAGATCACCGTCAAGCCGGTCTTCCAAGAAGGCCTGACGCGCCTTCTCGCCGACGAAAAGGCGGTGCGGCAGATCCTGCTCAACATGCTGTCCAACGCGGTCAAGTTCACGCCCAATGGCGGACTGATCGAGTTCAAGGTCGGCTGGACCGCATCAGGCGGTCAGTATGCGACGGTCAAGGACAACGGTCCCGGCATCGCCGAGGACGAAATCCCCGTGGTCCTTTCCGCCTTCGGCCAGGGCTCGATCGCCATCAAGAGCGCCGAACAGGGCACAGGCCTCGGCCTGCCGATCGTGCAGGCACTGCTGGCGATGCATGGTGGCACCTTCTCGCTGAAATCGAAGCTGCGCGAAGGCACCGAGGCCATCGCCATGTTCCCTGCAGCACGCGTCATGGAAGTGCTGCCGGCCGAGCCGGTCATCGACAATGAACAGCCTGTCCGGCGCGGACTTTTGCGCCGGTCCCGCGCCGCCTGATTGAGGCCTACGCCTCCTTGCCGCTGACGCCGGCCTGCTCGAAGGTGGCCATGCCCGAATGGCATTGGGCGGCCGCCTTGACGATGCCGGCTGCGAGCGCTGCCCCGGTTCCCTCGCCCAGCCGCATTCCCAGGTCGAGCAACGGCGCCTTGCCAAGCCGCTGGACGGCCGCGCGATGCCCAGGCTCGGCGGAGACATGACCGATCACGCAATGATCAAGTGCGGCGGGATTGGCGGCGTGCAGGATCGCCGCCGCGCTGGTTGCCACGAAACCATCGATGATCACCGGAATGCGCTCGACGCGCGCCGCCAGGATCGCGCCGGCCATCGCCGCGATCTCGCGACCGCCAAGACGCCGCAGCACCTCCAGCGGATCACCCAGATGCGCCTTGTGAAGCGCAACCGCACGCGCCACCGCATCGGCCTTGCGCGCGACGCCGGCCTCATCGGCACCGGTGCCCGGCCCGACCCAGTCGGCCGCTTCGCCTCCGTGGAGCCCGTGCAAGATGGCGGCGGCCACCGTCGTGTTGCCGATGCCCATCTCGCCGATGCACAAAAGGTCAGTGCCGCCGGCGATCGCTTCCATGCCGAACGCCATGGTTGCCGCGCAGGTGCGCTCGTCCATCGCCGCCTCTTGCGTGATATCGGCCGTCGGCATGTCGAGCGCCAGATCAAAAACCTTGAGCCCCAGATCGTGGGCGATGCAGATCTGGTTGATCGCGGCCCCGCCGGCCGCAAAATTCTCGACCATCTGCGCCGTCACCGATGCGGGAAACGGCGACACGCCTTGCGCCGTGACGCCGTGATTGCCGGCGAAAACGGCAACCAGCGGCCGCGTCACGGCTGGCGGACGACCCGTCCACGCGGCAAGCCATTCGGCGATCTCTTCCAGCCGTCCCAACGCGCCGGCAGGCTTGGTCAGCATCGCTTCGCGCGCGCGAACGGTCGCGCACGCCTCTTCGTCAGGTCCCGGCAGATTGCTCAGAAGCGCGCGAAAATCGTCAAACGGCAGTCCCGTGGTCACAGTGTCTCTCCTGTCGGATGGTTTGGCGCGAAGACGGCGCACCAGCGTATCGCGGCGCACTTGGCCTACCGGAACCAGCGATGTAAAGCGGCAAGAATGCCCCATTTTCACAAATCGTCGGAACAAGGACGATGACGCCCGCATCGGTCATGCGCGCGCTGGCCTTTTTGACGCGCCTGCCGGTGCCGGCGCGGTTTTTCGATCGTTCTGGCCATGCGGTTTCAGACGATGCGGGCAGCTTTGCCCTCACCGGCGCGCTCATCGCCATCCCCGGCACTCTGGTCCTGGTGCTGGCGATCATCGTCGGTGCGCCGCCTCCCGTGACGGCGACCATCGTCGTGATCGCAACGGTGATTTTGACCGGCGCCCTGCATGAAGACGGACTGGCTGACATGGCCGACGGTTTCGGTGGCGGCGCGAACAAGGAACGACGCCTCGAAATCATGCGCGACTCGGCGATCGGCACCTATGGGGTGCTGGCCGTGGCCGGCTCGATGCTGCTCCAGGTGACGGCGCTGGCAGCGCTATGCGATGCCGGCGCTCTGCAAGGCTCCGGTGCGCTGATCGCCGCCCATGCCGCCTCGCGCGCGGCCATGGTCTGGCACTGGTCCAACCTGCCGCCGGCACGGGCCGATGGCGTCGCGGCACGATCCGGACAACCGACCGGCCAGGCCGTCAACGTCGCTTTCGTCACATCCGCCGCGATCCTGACCATCGTCGCCATCATCTCGCTCGGCGTCGTCACAACCATTGTCGCATTGCTTGTCACGATGGCCGCGACGATGGGGGTTTCTTGGCTCGCCCGCCGCATGATTGACGGCCACACCGGCGACACGATCGGCGCGACAGAACAGATTGCCAGAGCCATGATGCTTGCCGGCCTTGCAATGGCGGCCTGAAGGCCCAAATCAGCAACATGGAAACCGGAGCCGCCGATGTCCGACGCCATTGAATCGCCCTGCATCCTGGTGTGCTCCATCGACATGGCGACCGGTCTTTGCCATGGCTGCGGTCGCACGCGGGACGAAATCGGCGCCTGGACGCTCATGTCCGCCGATGATCGCCGTGCCATCATGGATGGCCTTCCGGCGCGGCTCGACACCATAGAAAAAAAGCCGCGCCGCGAAACCAGGCGTCAACGCCTGGCCCGCCTGCGCATGGAAGGCGGCGACTGAGCCCGCAACATTCGGCCATGTTCCTAGTCGTCCTGTCCATCGTCGCCACTGCGCTCATCATCGTGGTTCTGGCCGGCGAGACCGCCGCGGTCGCCGGCATGGGCGGTGATCAGCTCGCATCGCTCGTCTTTCTGGGCCTGATCGGCGCAACGCTCGCCGCCAGTGTCATGGCGGGCGGCCAGCGCGCGGGCAGCCTGATCCGGCAGATTGCCGTCTCGGCTGCGATCATCCTGGCGCTGGCCGCCGGCCATCAATACCGGTTCGAGCTTCAGGATGCAGTCAGCCGGATCGGCGCAAGCCTGCTGCCCGGTGCCACGCGCACGACAACCGACGAAGACGGCGGCATGGCTGTCACCATCAGCCGCAGCCAGCGCCATTTCGCAACGCGCGCAGATGTCAACGGACAGACGCTGCGCTTCATCATCGACACCGGCGCATCATCGATCGTTCTGACCCATGACGATGCGGCCCGCGCGGGCTTTGACATCGACGCGTTGCGCTATGTGGTGCCGGTCATGACCGCCAACGGCGCGGCACGCGCCGCGCCGGTTACGATCGACCGGATCGTCATCGGCGGCATAGAGCGGACGGGGTTGTCGGCGCTTGTTGCCGAAAAGGACCAGTTGTTTGAAAACCTTCTGGGCATGAACTTCCTCGATACGCTCAAAGGCTTCGAGGTCACCGGAAACCGGCTGGTCCTGCGCGACTGAACGGTCAGCCGGCCACCACGCTTGCCATGAAGCGCGCCGAGACCACCAGCATGAACAGCCCGAACGCCAGTTCCAGTTGGCGTTTGCCCAGCCGGTGTGCGGCGCGCACGCCAATCGGCGCGGCGGCAAGCGTGACCGGAATGATGATCGCCACGGCGATCCAGTTGACGTAACCGGTCGACACAAATGGCAGACCCGGCACCGCCCACCCCGCCCAGATGGCCCCGGCGAGGCCGGGAACGGAGATCAGGACGCCGACACCTGCCGACGTCGCCACAGCCTGATGGATCGGCCGGCCGCAAAGTGTCATGAACGTGTTGTTGAGAACGCCGCCGCCAATGCCCATCAGCGTCGACAAAAAGCCGATGACGGCGCCGGCCGCAAACCGTCCGCCCCGGCCCGGCAAATCGTCCGCAAGACGCCAACTCTGACGCCCGAACAGGAGCTTCAGCCCGACCAGCAGCGCCAGCACCGCAAAGACCATGCGCAGCCCGCCGCTCGATATTGATGCAAACACCAGTGCGGCGACCAGCACGCCTGCCGGCACGGCAAGGGCGTAACTGCGCAACAGATGCATGTCGACCGCGCCGCGTGCCCGGTGCGAGACGAACGAACGCACAGAGGTGGGCACGATCACCGCAAGCGACGTTCCGACCGACAGATGCATGCGTACGGCTTCATCGACGCCCAAAAGCCCGAAGACCTGGAAAAAGACCGGCACGAGGATCGCCCCGCCGCCAATGCCGAACAGGCCCGCGAGCAGGCCCGCAACGGCGCCGGCGACGGCCAGTGCGGCGATCATGGGGGCGATATCGACAAATTCGGTCATGGCGCGGCGGCAACTGATGGCATTGGCCCCGCCTCATGACCGCCTTTGTCCGTCGGCGCAAGGACGGTTCGGGCGGCTTCGGTTCGCCTCAGGCGGCCAGCGCCCCGGCATCCTCGATCAGCGACAGCGCTTGGCGCAGCACATGGCCGGTCGCACCGGGCAGCACGGCCTTTTCCGACAGGTGCCGGCGCCATTGCCGCGCGCCGGGACGGCCATGAAACAGTCCGACCATGTGCCGGGTGACATGGCTCGCCCGGCCACCTGCCGCAACATGACGGTCGGTGTGATCGGCCATGACGGCCACGATCCGGGCGGCATCCGACGCCAGCGTTTCGGCGCCGTAAATCCGCCGGTCCACATCCGTCAGGATGCCCGGCGTCTGATAGGCCGCGCGTCCGATCATCACCCCGTCCATCACCGCAAGATGGGCGATCGCCTGGTTCAGATCGGCAATTCCGCCATTGATCCCGATGAAATGGTTGGGAAAATCGCGCCTGAGCGCGTGCACGAGCGGATAGTCGAGCGGCGGCACATCGCGGTTCTCCTTCGGGCTCAGCCCGTCGAGCCAGGCCTTGCGCGCATGGACCCACACCGCGTCCGTGCCCGCCGCGATGACACCATGCGCCAATGCCCAGAGCGCGTCGCGCGGTTCCTGCTCATCGACGCCGATCCGGCATTTGACGGTCACCGGCACCGCACCGGCCGCTTCTTTCATGGCCGCAACGCAGCGCGCCACCAGATCCGGTGTGCGCATCAGGCAGGCGCCGAACGTGCCCGATTGCACCCGATCGGACGGGCAGCCGACATTGAGGTTGATCTCGTCAAAGCCAAGATCGGCGCAGATGCGCGTCGCTTCGGCGAGCGTTTCGGGGTCGCTGCCGCCAAGCTGCACGGCCAGCGGATGCTCGGCCGGATCGAACCGCAACAGCCGCGCGCGGTCGCCACGGATCACCGCATCGGCAACGACCATCTCGGTATAAAGCAGCGCGCATCGCGTCAGCTGCCGGTGGAACAACCGGCAATGACGGTCGGTCCAATCCATCATGGGTGCGACGGCGAAACGCCGAGATACGCCAATCTGCGATTTTCTTTCTTTTTCCACTACTTAGTCCATATCTCTCATTTTTGCCCTTGCCTCGTTTCGGCTCATTTCGTATCTTTTCACCCGGACAGTACAACAAATGTTGTACCGATATGGGCACTATCGTAAAGCGTTCACGCAGGGACGGATCCGCAGCATGGCTCGCGCAACTTGTCATAAAGCGCGGCAGCAAGATCGTTCTGCGAGAGAACAAAACCTTCGAGCTCCGGTCGACGGCCAACGCCTGGCTCAACCAACGCGAAGATCGGCTAGGTCAACCCGGCGCGCTTGAGGCAGCACTCAAATCAAAATCGAGCTGGAACCAAGACCCGACGCTCTCCGACGCGATAGATCTCTACATCCGCGAAAGCAACAAGAAGATCGGCGGCACGAAAGCGCTGGTGCTCAGGAGCATCAAGGATTTCGATATCGCGGACAAGACATGTGCCTCGATCACATGCGCTTATATTGTCGCGTTCGCGCGTGAGAAACTCGAGAGTGGGGTTCAGCCGCAGACCGTCTCGAATCACCTTTCTCACCTCGGCGCTGTATTCGCTATCGCACGCCCTGCCTAAGACTACCCTCTTGATCGGCAAGCCATGCAAGATGCCTGGATCGTCGCCGATCGGTTGGGTCTAGCCACAAAGAGCCGCGAACGTGATCGTCGGCCAACCCTTGATGAACTCGATAGGCTCATGCGGCATTTCAAGGATCGGTCGACGGCCAGACCGTCGTCGATTCCGATGCACCGGATCATCGCCTTCGCCATCTTCTCGACCCGGCGGCAGGAGGAGATCATCCGGGTCGCTTGGAAGGACCTGGACAAGGAAGGCAAGCGCATACTTGTACGCGATATGAAGAATCCGGGTCAGAAGATTGGCAACGATGTCTGGTGCGACCTGCAGGACGAAGCGCTTTCCATCATCCAAGCGATGCCGAAGGTCGCAGATCAGATTTTCCCGTACACGACCGACGCGATTGGCGCGGCTTTCACACGAGCCTGCAAAATTCTCGGCATCACGGATCTGCGGTTCCACGATCTTCGCCACGACGGTGTGTCTCGCCTTTTCGAACTCGGCCTCAACATCCCGCAAGTCGCATCGAATTCCGGACATCGTTCATGGACGTCCTTAAAGCGCTGCACGCATTTGCGGCAAACAGGCGGCAAATACGAAAACTGGAAGTGGCTGCCGGAAGTCACGAAAAAGGACAAAACGTTGAAGCTGATCCGCAACGGTCAGCTTCCGCGCAGGCGCCGTTCTCAGCGGACCGGAAACGGCAGAATTCATTGAGAAGCCGACGTCTTCGAGACTTACACCGACTCCAACCACCTTCCTGACCAGTCGCATTCCCCTCAGATCCTTTCTACCCGTCTTGTGCCTGCCTTCAAGTAAGAGGCCGGCGGTCGTGCCGTGTAGAGTAGAGATGAAGCGCCTTGACCCGTTGCCGGGTCAGGTTTCTTCACGGACCGTCGAGAGTGCGGCCATCCGCGTCGAAGCAAATCGCGACGATCCCGGCACGCTGGCGCTGGTCCTGCCGGAAGCCGAGGCGCCGGTCGCACACACCCATTGGAGCTTCGGCCAACTCGTGAGCCTTGTCGCCGCTCCGGCGACCCATCTGCGCCAGCTCCCGGCTCCGCTTGCCGGCATCGATCTGCAATACGGCCTGACCAACCACCGCGCCGAGCAAGTCAAGACGATAGAAGTTGAGAACGGCCGCACGGAGTTGCGCGCGGTCAATGATCGCCAAGCTCTCCCTCACGCTGTTGCTGTCGACCGCCCTGATAGGCTGCGCCTCGTTTCGGCCGCCGGAGATTTCCTATGATGATGTACCGCCGGCAGAACGCACACCACAACCGGTCGCCAAGAACGAACCGCCCGAACCGCTCCACACGCCACCGGCCTGAACGCCGGCGCGCAGCGGGCCATCCGGTGATGCCGATCAAGGCCTTGAACGGGCAGCACTGCCCAATACAGCCGCGCGGGTCGAACCGCGGCGGGCGAGATATTTCAATGCCGTGCAGGTGTTCCCTACAGTCCCGGCGCCCTCTATCAGGTCTATGCCGCGCCAGGCCATGTCACCGAGATCGCGCTGGAGCCGGGAGAAGCTCTGACAGGCCCGGGACCGATCGCCGCTGGCGATACAGTGCGCTGGGTGTTTGGCGACACCACCAGCGGGACCAGCCGTGAAGAGCGCATCCATATCCTCGTCAAGCCGACTCGGACCAACATCGTGACCAATCTGGTCGTCAACACCGACCGGCGCACCTATCACATGGAGCTGCGATCGGGCGAAGAGACCTATATGGCCTCCGTCGCCTGGGCCTATCCCGAAGGCAAAGACCGTCACCCCCCCCCCCGCGTCCACCCGCCGAGCCGATCATTCCACCGCCCGCCGAGCGCCTGTTCCGCTATGCGCTCTCCGGCGACTCGCCGCCATAGAGGCCGACGGCCGTGTTCGATGACCGCGCCAAGGTCTATGTCGTCTCTCAGTGGAACTGCCCGCAGCCGTGCATCGAGACCTTCTTGATTTTGCGGAAGTTCTCGGCTCGGAAACCGGCCAGCCGATCGCCCCGGCGAAGCTGATCCCGCACATGCTGGCGTGGTTCATGGCCACCGATCGTGGGTTCGCTAAAGCCCGTCGCAAGCTGCGCGAAACAGGCGCTACGTCGATGGCGAAGCAGCCGCCGCCGGATCCTGGACAAAGCTCTTCGCAAAACTGACGAACCGGGGCAATGCCGGATTGTCGTTCTCGGGCATCCAGGCAAGGCGCACGGTGATCGTCGCGTCCGGATCATCGACAGGGCGATAGACGACGCCCGGAATGGTCATGCTGGTTGCCGCATCCGAAACGACGGTGAGGCCGCGCCCGATGGCGACGAGCCCCAAGAGAGATCGCCGCGCGATACGGCATGTTGTGCGACTCGGCTCGATCCCGTCGGCGATCATCCGGTCGGCGAGCCGGTGCCAGATCATCGATCCGCTGGCCCAACGCCGCACGACGAAAGGTTCGTAGCGGATATGCTGCCGGGTCAAGGCATCGGGTTTGGCCAGGATATGGTCTTCCGGCAGGGCAACATGGACCCGCTCGGTCCAGAGCGGCACGCTGTCGAAATCCTGCATTGCCTCAACGCCGATCAGGAAGACCGCATCGAACTCACGGCCGCGCAACCCGCCAACTGATCCTCCGAAGGAGCCTCGGTGTATTCCGCCCGGATACGCGGCCACTTTTGGGCGCGGGCTGCCAGCAACTGGCGCAGATTGCCCGACGCCAAAGACGGATAGTAGGCGATCGCCAGGTCGCCGCCGGCCGCCGAGCCAGCACTGCGGGTTTCGGTGAACGCCAAATCCAGCCCGGCCAATGCGCCGCGAATGCTGCCATGCTCGGCCACCGCCAGAAAGGATCGGATTCTGCCGACGCTGATCTCCGGCGGCGTATCGGACTTCGCCATAGTCAGATCGCCAGACATGATGATGCAGACGAAAGGAAACGAGGTGTGAAGCAGCAACCTGCTCTGACGGCAGCAAATCCTGTTCCAGAGAAATACGCCCGCCTGGTCAGCCCGCTCTCTCCATCAATCCCCGATTATGCTTTCGAAAGGCAGCCCGGTGGCGGCGGGAGCGCTTGCCGCCGGGCATCCTTTTCGTTCGATTCGGTGAAACCAGACCCGCTGTAAACAAATAACTACTGGTCATCGATTTGATCAGCGTCGCCGTTGATCGATGTAGACGGCGGTGACCAGAATGATGCCAACGGCGATCTGCTGCCAAAAGGATGAAACGCCCAGGATCACAAAACCGTTTCGCAGCACCGCCGGGATGAAGACTCCGATCACCGCCCCTATGATCGAGGCAACGCCGCCAAACAGGCTGGTGCCGCCAATGACGGCCGCCGCGATCGCCTCCAGGCTGAGCGTGGAATAGGCACCAACGGCCGTCGTTGAGAAGCGCGCCAAGTCCACCACCGCGCCAAGTCCGGCGCAGGCGCCCGACAGCGCATAGACTCTGATCTTGACCGAGGCGACATTGACGCCGGTTCGTTCGACTGCGACCTCGTTGGAACCGATGCCAAGCACATGCAGACCAAAGCGCGTGTAATTGAGAGCAAACACAGCGGCGGCAACGACCACAATGGCAACGACCGATGTGTAGGGCAGCAGGTTGAACAACCGGCCGGCGCCGATAACCAACGTCAACTCATCGGGGATTCCGGTACGAACATTGATACCGTTCGTAATCAGAAGCGCGGTTCCGCCGGCCATGCCCAATGTGCCGAGCGTTGCAATAAGAGGCGGGATGCGCAAACGGGCCACCATTACGCCGTTCAGGGTCCCCCAGGCAATACCGGCCAGAAGCGCGGCTGCGGTTCCGGCAAGCGTTGCGTCCCAACCCGAACCGCCGACGGCTATCATGGTCTTGGCCGCAATGACCTGACAAAATATCAGCACCGCACCCAATGACAGGTCGATGCCGGCGGTTGCGACCACGAATGTCACGCCAACCGCAACAATCAAAAGCGTTGAAGCGTCGCCGATGATGTTGCGAACGTTGTAGGTCGACAGAACCGCGGTTGGATTCCACGCCGCAAAGAAGGCGAACAGGCCCAACAAGCACACAAGAAGCCACAACCACCGGAATCGACCCGAGGCCAACAGCCTCATCAGTCCGTTACTGTCTGCCGCCCGCCTCGCCATCTTCAATGGGCACCGGTTATCGCGGCGACCAACCCCATCGTGTCGGTTTCGCCCCGTTCGTAGATCTTCGCCGTCTCACCGCGCCGAAGCACGTGAATTCGGTCTGCGACATCCATCACTTCCGGCAGGTCGTGGCTGATCAGAACGATGCCGAGGCCATTTTGTTGAACCTTCTTGATCATGTCGTGTACGCCCGAGCGCTGGCGCACGCCGAGCGCAGCCGTCGGTTCGTCGAGGAACAGCACACTAGACGCCCAGAACGCGGCGCGCGCCACCGCGACACCTTGCTGCTGGCCGCCGGAGAGCTCGGAGATCCGGCCGCGCTCGTCCTTGAGATTGACGTTCAAGGTTCGCATCGCTTCGATGGCGCGGCGACGCATCGTTGCCCGATCCAGCAGACCAAGCCACCGCCCCAACGCACCGCCCCTATAAATCTCTCGTCCCAGGTAGAAGTTCTCCGCCGGTTCGAGATGCGGCGCGAGCGCGAGATCCTGATAGACGATCTCAAGCCCGTGTCGACGCGCGTCGGCTGGTCCTTTGAAGACAACGGGGCCGCCCTCAAACTCGATTGTCCCTTCTGTCGGTTCGATCGCACCGACCAGGATCTTCGAGAGCGTACTCTTGCCGGCACCGTTGTCACCGATGAGCGCAACGACCTCGCCGTGATCGACCTGAAAATCGACCCCGCGCAGCGCTTCAATGTGCCCGTAGCGCTTGACGATGCCGCGCGCCTTCAACGCAGGGGCGGTCATCGCCGGCCACCAAGAAACGCGGTGAGCACATTGTGCGTGACGCGCGAAACGGAGTTGTCAAAGCCGTTGTGCGCAAGGCTGCCGCACCAATTGATCGAGCCGGTTCCAAACAAGCGGCCGCCGCCGGGGCGTTCGAGATAGACCATGTCGGCGCGCACATTTGGATTGTTGTCGCCGCCGAGCTCGTGTTGAATTTCGATCTCGTCTTCGATCGCAGGCAGAAACGTCCGGTCATGCGACGACGAGGCCAGCAGGACGGTGCCATCGGGCGTGCCGAGCGCCGGGTCCATCCGGTCGAGTTCATCGCCGGCCGCGCCGCCCACGATGTCGCCGAAATCGCCGATGACGGCATCTTCAATGCCGTCGAAAATCCACGCAAATGCAGGTTCGTAGGATGCGTCCGTTCGCTTGTAGCCAGAGCCCTTCGTGAAGCCCACGGCGCCAAAGCCAAGCCCCGTCAACCGGTTAGGTGCCAGGCCGCGGTGCCGCCACAACCCGCCCGGCTCTCCCGTCGTCGACAACCGCACTTCCAGCGGGTCGGAATTCCAGTTGCGTGTTCCTGCAAAGCCGCGCCGGCTTTCGATCACCCCTGTGTCTTGCGGATCGGCGCCGGTAACCCAGTAAAAGCCGTTGGCACCCAGATAGAGGATGTGCCCGTTGTCCGCAAAACGGTGCAGTGCCGACAACATTCTTGCAGTCGTATATTCAGGATGCGTTCCGGTCATGAGAACATCGTAGAGGTCAAGAAGGCCCTCGCCTTCACGATGTAGGTCCTCGTCGGTTGCGACATCGTACTCAAAGGAGAAATGATCCAGCCACTGGGCAATGTTCAGATCGGCAAGGAAATGGCGCGGTGCGCGAGTGCACCACCAGGCGCGGTAGTCGGGCGAGAAGTTCAGAATCGGCCGCCTGCGCGACGAATAATGCACGCCGCTTCCGTCAGCATGGCGGTCATAGAGCGAAGCGCCGAGTTCGGGCGCAGCATCCAGCGCCTTGTCCATCTCCGAAAGTGCCGCGCCGCCGGTTTCTGATGTCAGCGCAGCGCCACGTTCAGAGAAGGCCAGGCGTTCATTGGCGTAGGCCAGATAGGTGTAGGTGGGAAGGAGCAGCAGGCATCGCTTTTCCTTGCCCGGTGTGGGCCGGACAACGAACGGCAGCCGCAGCCGCTCCGTCCCGGATGTCGCCTGGACCGCGTAGACGCCACTTTCGATACCGTCTGGAACCCGCAACCGCCCGGTTTCATCCCATTCGGCGTCGGTAAGGTCGTATTCGTGGACGTGGATGGCACAATGAAGGCGTGCGTCCGAGTCCGGGTCGGCCTGGAGGACGTCTGTTCTACCCCGGCCCAGGACGCGCCGTGTCGGATGATTGATAAAGCGCCCATCAATGGGTTCTCCGAAGCTGGCAACAAGGTCGGTCGAAGCGAACGCGGCTGCGAAATCAAAGGCGCATAGTGGTCTGCGGATCGACGGATCATCGCCGGCGACAAGCGCAACGCGCGGCGCTTCGATGCGCGCGTTGGCACCGCGCCCGCCGGTCCCTCGCGGATGGCGACCCAACGTGATCGTCACGTCGCCTTCCGGGCACCAGGCCATTGTGACATCGACAGCGTCCGAAACAGAGGCCACGACCTGCCGCTTTGATCGCCGGGCGCGCAGTTTGACCTGCGACCACCTCCCGACCTCAAGGCCAACCCCGCCCGATACCGGGGGCTGGCCGTGCATCTCGAGGCGGATTTGATCTGGAAAGATCGTCAGCCGACAGGTTTCACCGCCAGCGCTGACGGCCGCCAGAACATGACCGTCATCCCTGACCAGCGTGGGCATAACCATGAAATCCAGCAACCAGTCGTCTTCGCCCAAGCATTCAGCCGGCAAACGAAACTCAAAGCCGCTGCCAGGCGACAAGCGCTGGCTCTCGAGCGGCGCCTTGATTGTGGGCACGCTGTCCACTTGAAGGCTATCGCATTGCTCCGGCCCGGACTTTTGCAAGCGGACGAGACCGATGTCGGTCTCTCCCCGCCCGCTCAGATGCAGCGCAACGGTCTGTCCCGGCCGAACGCTTATCGCGTTAAGATAGCCGCTTGGTTCTTGGCGCATATCGTGGCGCGATGGGTTTGCTGGCATCGGCATGGCTGTTCAACCGTTGCAGTCGAACGTGTAGATCGTCGATTGCGCTTCCGGTGTTTCCAGATTATCGCGCGTCACCGCAAAATACCCTTTCAGGACAAGCGGTTCCACTTCCTCGCCGGCAAGCTGTTGTGCCGCGTTGTGGACACCGAGATAGCCCAGTTCATCAGGGTTGAACGGCAGCAGCACGTCAAGATATCCCTGCTTCAGCCAGTCGACCTCCGTCGGGCTGGCATCGAAGGCCACGGCTGGAATGTCCGCGCGATCCAGATTGCGCAAAGTAGCGCCGACAAATTCGCCGATCAACGTTGCATCAGCATGGATGCCGGCAAGATCGGGATGCGCGGCCAGTGCACCACGGATCGCCTCCGACACTTTGCCGGGATCATCGCCGGCAAATTGCTTCTCAAGCACCGTAATGTCTGGATGTTGGCCCATGATCTCCATGAAACCGGCGTGGCGCTGGTCGGTGATCGCAATGCCCGGCGCAACGCCAACGACCAGTACAGTCCCTTGACCGTGGATCAGATCGACCAGTTGCCGTCCCGCTTCGCGTCCGCCCTCGATGCCGTCGGTGCCGATATGCGGTATGCCCAGATCGCCGCCGAGCTCGGAATCGACGGTGACGACTTTCATGCCGGCATCCAGAGCCTCGCGAAGCGGCGCCTGCAAGGCAACCGCATCGGTCGGATCAATGACGACGGCGTCCGGCTGGCTGGCTATCATCGCGCGCACTATCGGAATCTGCTGCTGCGCGTTCCACTCCGGCGGGCCGTTCACCTGGATATCGAACCCCAGCTCCATGGCCGCGCGGCGAGCACCGCATTCCATCATCGCGAAAACGGGATCGCCCGTGCGTGCAACGACCAGACCGACGCTCTGGTTCTGGGCCAGCGTCGGCGTTGTCAGGACCGTCGCGCTCAACGCGACGGCAATTATCGTTGTCAATCTCATGTCTGCCTCCCGGATACAATCAAGCAATTTCTACACTTTGAATGAAAACATATTGCATATTGTTAGTCAACTTTGCGATCGATGCCTGTGCAACAATGCAGTGAATGAGGCAGCAATGATGGCGATCGGGCCGGTGTCCCGCCGGCGTTGCGGAGACATGGCTCGGCGCAATGAGGGCGAGCGACCGGACATGTCGACCAGAAACCGCCGCAGGTTTTCGACCGCAACGTCAACTTGTCTCAGCAGGCGTGCAGGCCACTGGAGTCTATAAGGACCTTTTGTCCGCTGGCGGCGGACGCGCGCACCGCGTCGAGCACCCGCATGCCGGCAACCGCATCGGTGATTGGCCAAGGCTGGCCAGCTTCGCCGCGAACGGCCAGCGCAAACGCCCTGACTTCGTGCTCGTACTGGTTTGTGGGCTCAAAGCGGAGCGTTTCGATCTGATCGTCGCGGATGTCATTCTGGCCGCGAATACGGATGACGGTCTCTTGGTCCGGCTTTGGCCACACCGAAATCGGGACCTCCATCCATCCCTCGGTTCCGCTCACCATGATCCAGTGCGCCCAAGCCTGGCGGAGCGCGCCGCTGAAGAGTAGGTTGCGGTCTTCGGGAAACTCCAGCAGCCCTGCAACAGCGATGTCCACACCGTTCGGGCGTGCGGTCTCGAACCGCGCCGTTGCGGCAACGGGTTCACTTTCAAACAGGAAACGTGCCGCGGTGATCGGGTATACGCCGACATCGCCCAGCGCTCCTCCGCCGAGTTCGGGCCGAAATCGTATGTCGTCCGGATTGTCGTTCATGACGCTGTAGGTCGCATGAATCTGGGTCACCCGGCCCAGCCGGCCCTCGCGTACAATGTCGCGCGCCTTGAGCCATCTGGGGTGATAGCGCACCATGAACGCCTCGGACATCTGCACGCCGGTTTGTTCCTGAACAGCAGCGAGTTCAGCCGCTTCCTGCATCGTCAGCGCAATCGGTTTTTCGCACAAGACGTGCCGCCCGGCGCGCGCCGCAGCGATCGCATCGGGAAAGTGGCGATTGTTCGGCGTCGGAATATAGACGGCCTCAACGTCGGGATCATGCAGCATGGCATCAAGCGATCCATAACTGCGCGGGATACCGAACTGTTGTGCGACTTGCGCTGCCCGCTCTTGATCACGCGATGAAATAGCCACCACCTCGCACTCGGGAACCTTCAGCATCGCCGGGATCACCCATTCTCGACCGATCTTGGCTGTTGACACAATTCCAAATCGGACCGGCTTCATCGCTAATCTCCTGCTATTGGGTGTATTGGCGGGCTGGCTTCAGCTTAATGAAGGTCGATTTTGTCTGCATAAACTCCAACAGACCTTCGGGGCCGTTTTCACGACCCAGACCGCTCTGCTTGACCCCGCCAAACGGCAATTGCGGCACCGTTTCAAGATAGGAATTGACATAGACAAAGCCGCTTTGAAGCGCCCGAGACATCGCAATCGCGTTGTCCAGATCCGAAGTCCACACGCCATTGGCCAGGCCGTATGATGTCGCGTTCGCCAGCGCGATTGCGTCTTCGCGATCGTGAAAACGCGTGACGGCAACAACCGGGCCGAAGACCTCCTCGCGAAAGATCGACATGTCCGGCGTGACGTCCGAGAACACCGTTGGCTGGACGAAAAAGCCCTCGCTCAGACGATCGTCATTCGCCCGTCCGCCGCCGGCGAGCAGTTGTGCGCCATCGCGTTTGGCACCGTCAATATAGCCGAGCACGCGCGTCAAATGCGCCTCGTGGATCATCGGCCCCAGCTCGGCGTCGTCATCATCCGGCGTGCCTAGGCGCATCTGTTCGGTTTTGGCAGCCAGTCTCTCAACGAATGCATCAGCGATCGTGTCCTGAACGAGTAACCGGCCTCCGGCGCAACACTCTTCGCCTTGATTGATCGTGAACGCGGCAAGGGCGCCTTCGAGCGCCGCATCAAGATCGGCGTCGGCAAAGACAATGTTCGCGCCCTTGCCGCCCAATTCCAGCGCCACCTTCTTGAGGCTTTCGCCCGCCACGCTCGCAATATGTCGACCCACGCTGGTCGATCCGGTAAATGAAATCATGTCTATGTCGGGATGGCGGCACATGCGGTCGCCGACCACCGGACCGGTTCCGGGCAAGACGGCCACGACGCCGTCCGGAACGCCCGCTTTTTTCGCCAACCGCGCATATTCAAGAGTCGTGCCGGCGGTGAATTCAGACGGCTTGATGACAACTGAACAGCCTGCCACCAATGCATAGGGCAGTTTCTGAAAAAGGGTCACCGTCGGGAAGTTCCACGGCAGGATCATGCCGACAACGGGCAACGGCTCGTAGGTCACAAGCCCAATTTTGTCCCTTCCCTCTTGGTCGACCAATCGTCCGGGCATGTTCCAGGCCAGGCTGGCCGCATAGCGCAGCAGTTCCAGCGACCAGTTGAGTTCCTCCCGGGCTGCAGAGATCGTCTTTCCGGCCTCATGGGCCTCCATCCGGGCCAGCCCCGGCAGCGCCTCCTCAATCAAATCGGCAAAACGCAACAAGATCTGACCGCGGGCGCTGGCCGGCCGAAGCGACCAGACGCCGTCATCGAATGCCTTGCGGGCGGCGTCCACGGCGCGATCAACGTCGGAGGGCTCCGCCAGCGCGAAGGTGGCGACATGTTGTCCTGTGGAGGGGGACGACCTGCGAAGCACGTCACGGTCAGCGGGCTCATGCTCGCGACCATCAATCCATATTCCGTATTCACGAATATCCATAACTGCTCTGCTTCATCCTGTATTTTGCTAGATTGTATGCAATTCAAAAAGTTATTCGAAAACGCGCATAGACCGACTGCGCATGCACTATTCGGACAAGGGCATCTGGTCGAGCCGAAGAAGCACTTCCTCGTAGGCGTGGTCTATGTGCTCTTTGGACAGAGCGACGACCGTTTTGGTGTCGCGCTTCACATAGGCTTCGTAGATCTGCCAATGATCCCGTATGGCCGCCGCCTGTGCCGATCGTGGACGAATCTGCAATCGCAAGTATCGGTCGAGCGACGTGTAGAGCGTCTTGATAACGTTCAAAGTGCGCGGCCTGTCGGCCGGTTGCAGCAAGCCGAGATGATAATCCCAGTTCAACTGGCTCAGCCGCGCGGGGCTGGCATTTTGCTGCACGGCATCATCATAGCGGCGCAGAATGTCCTCGGCGCGCTCGTAGTCCTCAGCGCCGGCGGCTTCCACGGCCTTCTCCAACAAAAACAGTTCCAGAGTCCGGCGCGCTTCGAAAACATCGACCGCATCGGCCTTGGACAGATTGGAGACAATCGCACCCCGATGCGTGGCGATCTGAACCAGCCCGTCCGCTTCGAGTTGCAACAAGGCTTCACGCACAGGGACGCGGCTGACGCCAAGTTCGTTGGCAATCGCCTCTTGCCGGATCTGCGAACCGCCGGGGAGTTCGCCGGAAACGATCTTGTCGGCAATGTGGCTGACAACCATGCTCGTTACAGTCGGTCGTTGGAGCGCCAGCTTGGTCACGGAGTGTCCTTGACTGTTCAATGAAAGCGATACTCATGTATCCAATTCAACGATATATATGCAAGCGTCAAGCGTCGGAGACCACATGATTTTTGGCATTGCCGGGCGGGATTGCATCGGCGTACCCGACATGTATTTCGGGCAATGCTGGTCTTTTTCTGATGCGATCGGCGATCTTCTCTGCGACCATCATTGTCGGGCAATGCAGATTTCCGCTCGTAATCGTCGGGAAGACCGAGGCATCAACGATGCGAAGCTGTTCCACCCCGTTCACGCGCCCCTCATCATCGACAACGGCCATGTCATCGGTCCCCATGCGACAGGTCGCGCAGGGATGATATTGCGTGCCGATATGGGCGTTCATCCAGGCGTTCAAATCGGTATCGCTCATCGACCGTAGCCCCGAAACGACAGGCTGGCCGCGCATATCGTCCCAGGCCCGCTGCTGCGCGATTTCGTCGGTATGGCGGACGCCGTTGGCGAGATCGCGGCGGTCTTCAGGATGAACGAGATAGTTTGCCACGATCTTCGGTTTTGCCCTGGGGTCCGCGCTCCTGAGCCGAACTTCGCCGCGGCTTTTGGGGCGCATCAGGCAAGTCTGATACTGAAACCCGGCCTCGATTTTCACCTCGCCATGCATGAGTTCGCCCAGCATCGGCAGAAACTCGTGCTGGATGTCGGCGTATTCGACATCATCACTGCTTCTGAAGAAGGTGCCGACTTCCCAAAGGTTCGTGACACCGAGCCCGCGGCGCAGGAACAGCCAGTTGGCGCCGACAAGCGCCATGCCGATCAGTCCCATGCCGACCGCCGGCGATACGCCGTCGTGGCGGGCGTGATAGCGGACCGAAACCGCCGGATGATCGACCAGCCCTTTGCCGACACCGGGAACGTTGGCGACACAATCAAGGCCGTGCTCGGCAAGTTCGGCCTCGGGTCCAACCCCGGAAAGCAGGAGAAGTTGCGGCGTGTTGAAGGCACCGCCACACAAGATGACCTCGGTATCGGCATAAACCCGGCGCAGTTCGGCGCCGGCGCGATATTCGACGCCGACCGCCTGCCTGCCCTTGAACAAAACGCGCTCGACATTGGCGTTGAGGCGCAGTTTGACCCGCCTGCGACCAACGGCTGGCCGCAAATACTGGCGCCCGCCGCTGGCGCGAATGCCGTTGTCGATGTTGGCCTGGTAGATATGCACGCCTTCCTGCCGGAAGGCGTTATAGTCCAGATTGAGCGTGTGACCGGCCTGTTGTCCAGCCTCAAGAAAAGACTGAAAAACGGGAAGGTCGGCCTTCAGCGACGTCACCGCGATCGGTCCGGATGCTCCTCGATAGTCATTTGCGCCGCCGTCGAACCGTTCCAGCTTCTTGAAATAGGGCAGGCAATGAGCGAACGACCAGCTCCCTAGTCCCCGCGCGGCCCAATTATCAAAATCGCGCGGGTTGCCGCGCACATAAACCATGCCGTTGAGCGAGCCCGACCCGCCGAGCATCTTGCCGCGCACATGGGGCAAGACGCGGTCATCCAACCCCGGCTCCGGCCCGGTCTCAAAGTCCCAAATGCGCCGGGCGTCGGTCAGAGGATAGGACATCGCTGCCGGCATGCGCACGAACACGCTCTGGTCGGTCGGCCCGGCCTCAAGTACGAGAACACGGGCGCCGCTATCTTCCGCCAGCCGCGCGGCCACCACCGAACCGGCGGCGCCTGCGCCCACGATGATGTAGTCGTATCGATCCGCCTTACCTGCCATTCAATGAGCCCCTGGAAAATGCCGACAAAACATCCACCGGCCTAGGCGGCCCGGCTTGTCGCATAAGCGTCAAGATCGCTGACCGTGTTCCGAAGGATGGACAAGACCCGCTCCCGCTCATCGCCGACCAGAGCCAGGCGGGGCGCGCGACACCATTCCGGCGCCCCATAGACAACATGCTCGGCTAGCTTGATGTACTGAACAAGTTTGACATGGGTGTCGAGATGGAACGCCGGTGTCAGGATGCGATAGATTTCACGCGCTTCCTCGTAGCGCCCCGCCGTGCACAGATCAAAGATCCCAACACACTCCTTGGGCCAGGCATTGGTCATGCCAGACACCCAGCCGACGGAGCCCAATGACATGCTCTCGACGATCTGATCATCGACGCCGCAGAAGATCCGATAGCGATCGCCAAGCGCCACGAACATGTCCGTGACCCGGCGAACGTCGCCGGTCTCTTCCTTGACCGCGACGATTGTCTCGCAATCTGAAAGCGCTTGCAGAATCTCCGGCGTCACATCCACGCCATATGCAATCGGATTGTTGTAGACCATGATCGGCAGCGGGCTGGCGCTGGCGACGGCACGATACCATTGCTCGGTCTCCCGTGCGTCGGTCTTGTATCCGATGCTCGGGAACACCATCAGGCCGTCCACGCCGAGCGCATGAAATTGGCGCGCCCTCGCAACAGCGTCCGTGGAGGTGATCTCGGCAAGCCCGGTCAACAATGGCACGCGGCCGTTGACGGTCTCCTTGGCCGCTTCAATGACGGCGACCTTCTCATCAATCGACATTGACGCGTTCTCGCCCAGCATGGGCAGGACGATCACACCGGAGACACCATTTTCAATCAGCCGATTGATCGAGGACTGCGTGGCCTCGACATCGATCTCGCCGTTTTCAGATAGCTTTGTTGTAACGGCCGGAAAAACGCCGGTCCACTTGGTCATGGGGTCCTCCATCGTTGAGCGAATTTAGGATAAAGTTATACAATATTCGGGTTGATGTCTAGCCGGTAGCCGATCCGTGCGGTCAGGGCTGTGTGTAGGACGTCTTCACGTGCGTGAAAAACTCCGCAGCGTAGCGCCCCTGCTCTCTCGGCCCGAAACTCGACCCCTTGCGCCCGCCGAACGGCACGTGAAAATCGACGCCCGCCGTCGGCAGGTTGACCATCACCATCCCGGCTTCGGCGTGTCGCTTGAAATGCTCGGCGTGCTTCAAAGCCGTCGTGCAGATTCCTGCAACCAGCCCCATTTCTGTATCGTTGGCGAGGTGCAGAGCATGTTCATAGTCCTGCGCTTTGATCACGCTGGCGACCGGCCCGAAAATCTCCTCACGCGAAATGCGCATCGTGTTGCTGCTCTGCGTGAACAACGCAGGTGTGAGAAAAAAACCTTCTGTTTCGGCATTGATCCGCTCACCGCCCTGCACAAGTTCGGCGCCCTCGGCGCGGCCTATGTCGATATAGTCCATATCTTGATGGAGTTGAGCGGAACTGGCGACCGGGCCGATACTGGTTTCCGGATCCAGCGCATGGCCGACGCGACATTGGGCCATCGCAGATTTCAGGGCATCCACGAACGCGTCGTGGATGCCCTCCGTCGCAATCAGCCGGGAGGAAGCCGTGCAACGTTGCCCGGTGGAAAAAAACGCGCCGTTCAGTGCACACTGAACCGCAACATCCAGATTTGCGTCATCTAAAATGACAAGCGGGTTCTTGCCGCCCATCTCAAGCTGAAACCTGCGCCCGACGGCAATGGATGCTTCTGCAACCCGCTTACCTGTCTCCTGAGAACCTGTGAAACTGATCGCATCGATCCCCGGATGATCAAGCATCGCCTGTCCGACGACCGAGCCACGCCCCATCACCAGATTGACGACACCACTCGGTGCACCGGCACGACGCACGATATCGACCAGTTCCCATGCGCACGCCGGCACCAGATCGGCCGGCTTGAGAATGGTCGTGTTTCCATAGGCGATCGCCGGGGCAAGCTTCCAGGCAGGAATTGCGATGGGAAAATTCCACGGTGTGATCAGTCCGACCACGCCGACGGGGTCCCGCGTCACCTCGATTTTGATACCGGGGCGGACACTGGGAATGACTTCACCGGAAAGACGCAGCACTTCACCAGAGAAGAAATCGAAGATTTGCGCCGCCCGCCCTACTTCGGCGGTCGCCTCGGCCAGCGTCTTGCCCTCTTCGCGCGCCAAAAGCCGGCCGAGCTCGTCCTTGCGCGCCAAAATCTCGTCCGACGCGCGGCGCAGCACACCGTGCCGTTCGGCAGTGCCCGAATGCGACCATGACGCAAAGGCCTCGCGCGCCGCAGCCACGGCCTCCTCCACATCCTTGGCCGATCCGGACGCATATTCGCCGACAACATCGGATTGATCGGACGGGTTCAGATTGGGTGAGAACTCAACGCCGCGCATCTCGGCGCCAATCACGTTCATTTTTGGATCGACCATCACAACCACCCAAGCGTGTCAACGAAACCAAGTGTCGCCCAGCCGATAGCCACTGGGGAAAGGATCATCGGGGTCGACGCCATATTGGCTGATCCCCGTGATCCACGCCCGACCGGTGATCTCGGGAACGATCGCCGGGTGGGTTCCCACCGACGTCGTTTCGACAATGCGACATCGAAACTGCGTGTCCAGAATGGAGGTGTGTTGAAACAACTCTCCAACACTCAATTCGCCATGCGCGTGCATCACGGCCATGCGCGCCGAGGTGCCTGTGCCGCACGGGCAACGATCCAAACGGCCAGGAGACACAACAACGGCATTCTTTGACACCCGCATTCCATCCGTCGTTTCGACGGGCCCCACAAATGCCGTCTGGTTGATGGTATGGATCTCGGGATTGCGCGGATGTATGCTCGGCAATTGCATGGCTGCCGCCGACTTGATGTTCTCGCCAAGCTCGACCAGCCGGCGCGCATCTTCGGACCGCAAGCTGACGGGCACGTCATCGATCTTGACCAGAACGTAGATCATGCCGCCATAGGCGACATCGACCCACAATGGTCCCAGTTCGGGAACGTCGATGCGTGCATTGTCGTGCAAAACGAAAGAGGGGACGTTGCGGAACGTAACGCTTCGACATTTGCCATTGGCGCAGTCTGCGTCGACCTCGACCAACCCGGCCGGCGTGTCGACACGAACGGTGTTGATACCCTCTGACATTTCGATGATGCCAGTATCGAGGGCGACGGTCACTGTGCAGATCAGATTGGACCCCGACATGGGCACGAAATAGTCCGACTCCATCACGATCATACCGAAATCCGCCGTCGGGTCGATCGGCGGCGTGATCAGATTGACCGCTGCATTCACACTGCCGCGCGGGTCAAAGAGCAACATGTCGCGCAACCACGGCATGTCGCGCTCGATAGTCTGCATTCTCTCAAACATGGAGCCGGCGGGCGGCGCAAGGACACCGCCGGTGATCACCCGCCCGACCTCGCCTTCAGCGTGCGCGCCAACAACGGTTATCGTCCTGTCCAGTCTCATCGGGGCACCTCAATTGCTATGCAGAGCATTTTCGATCGGCTTATCGATGGCGAAGTCGGAAAACCGGGCGCGAAACCCGGCACGTTGCGGCGAACAGGCCATCGGTCCAATCCAAGCGCCGTCGGTGTTGGGGAAATCTGCCACCCGCATCAGGTTCCAGTTGCCGGCCTGGTTTCGAAAGTGGACAAGCACGGCGTTGCCCAAACGGGTCAACCGAACCTGCTGCGGCCCTGAAACAAGCGGCACGCCAATAACCGACCAATCTGACCGTTCGCGTGTGACAACGACGGAAAAATTTGTCACATCGTCGGAGAACTCGATACCGGTCTTGAGCCAAGTCCGCTCGTTGAGGCGCAACATCATGCCCGCCTGGTCGTACAGCGTTTCGTAGTCACCTTCGAAAGTGACAGTAGCACTGAATTCGCGCGGCGCCGGAGCACCCAAAAAATGTCCATCGTCGCGATGGAAACCATAAAATGTCTCCTGCCAGAAATCGGTCCGATCTCCCGTGACGACTTCCAATCCGCCAGCGGTCCAGTCCCACGTTGGCGGCTCGCCAAACCATTGAGCATCGCGCAGAAACGGCAATGTCGCGCCCATAAAATGTCTCCGAGTTATCCCTGGCCCAGAACTGAGTGAGGCGGTTTTGATGAAGCAACTGTCGGCCGTCTTCGCTGGCGAAACGCTGTGATGCGATGCCGGACCGCATCGCTGTAGGCCACCACCGCAAGCGCTAGAACAAAACCGACAACGATGCGTTGCCAGTATGGATTGACACCCATCAGGTTGAATGCATTCGACAACATGCCAATAATCAAAACACCGCAGACCGCGCCGATCAGGTGGCCACGACCACCCATCAGCGACAGCCCTCCAACCGCCGCTGCCGCGATCGCATCAAGCTCCCAGCCGAGCCCCGTTCGTACCGCGTCGCCAGATTGCATCCGCGCCGTGAGAACAAGTCCGGCAATCGCCGAAAGCAGTCCACAAAGCGTGTATGCCAGTATCTTGATCCGTGCCACGCCGATGCCGGCCAGGTTAGCTGCCTCCTCGTTCCCGCCCACCTGATAAATCTGTCGCCCCGTGCGCGTGTAGTGCAGGAACCAGATCGAGATCGCAGCAACGCCGGAAAACACCAAGACGGGCACCGGCACGCCAAAAACTTCTGCATTGGCCAGTCCGAAATATGCTTCGGGTAAAGTGCCAAAGATCGGCCGCGAGTCAGACAGCCACATGCCAAGCCCGCGCACGATTGCCATCGTCGCCAATGTCGCGATGATCGGTTGCAGACCGACTATTGCAATCAGGGCTCCATTGACGAAGCCAATACCAGCGCCGGCCAAGAGCCCCGCGTTGATGCCGAGAATGGGTGGCCAACTGTTCGCAATCCCGGCGACCAGTATGGTCGACAAGGCGACGACCGAACCAACGGAAAGATCGATTCCGCCGGTCAGAATAACAAAGGACATGCCAATCGCGACCAGTCCCAACATCGACGATTGCAACAGAATGTTGCTAATGTTGTCGCCATCCGCAAAGCCGTCAGCGATGACGCTGAACAGGGCAAAAAGCATGACCATGACGATCACAATCGGATTGTCTCTCAACAGTCGGAACAAACGGTAGTTGTTCACGGCGCAGCTACCTCCACAGGGACGACAAGGCCCAATTCGACCAACTCAAACGCCTTCTCCAGATCCAGATCAAAAACAAAATCTCCCGCGCTTTCAGCGCGCATCAAAAACGCTATCTCCAATCCGTCATCTGGTAAGGTGAACTGAAAGAAACGTCGTGCCCAGAACTCCGATGTTGACGCTGGCGACGGCGTGATACCAACAAGATCGACGTGCTCCCAAAACGCTAGATTGACCGCCAGGCCAAACGGACCGGGCTCGACCGCTCCCGGCATGATCGTTACGACAATCGAGAAAGGTTCGCCTACGACAGGCGCCTGATCAGACGACACAGTGACAAGATCGTCGAAATGGGACGCGTCCGCTTCAGCTGCCGCCTGTGCGGCCTTGAGGTCTTCGGCATATCGCGCGGCCCTGCGCGTTGCTTCCGCATCGGGATAATCAGTCAAAAGACTCGTATAGACCTCCTGGAAAGCGTCAGCATCACCAGCATCTTCGAGAATGCTCGCAAGACGGGACAAAATCGTCAGTCGATGTAACGCGTAATCCGGATCCTCGATTAGATCGACGAGCAACTGGTCGTATAACTCAGCCGCCTCGGCACGATGGCCAAGTCCTGCTAACGAATTGGCAATGCCGATCCGGGCAAGCGAAAAGTAGCGGCTCTCAGGATGGTTCTTGGCAACCTCAGTGTAACCTTCCAAGGCTTGCGCATAGACGCGCGTTAGTTCGAAATTGTTAGCGGCCGTGTAGGGCCCTCGCGCCCGGTCAACCTCAAACAAGGCTGGCGCAGCTCCTAAAGCAGCGAGGTTGACGGTGACCAGGAAGATCGCAAAGACCCCAGCAAACCGGAACCAACTGAATCGCGCCGGTTGGCGTCGCTGGCCTTTCAAGGTGAAGTCAGCCATGGCGCATCCCTCGATCGCCATTCACTCCAATCCATCCTCGAGCCACCGGAACCAAAACGGCAAGAAGGATGATCGCCCCCTTAGCCACGTTCTGCCACTCGGGATCGACGCCCATCAAATTGAAGAGATTGGACAGGATGCCAATAACCAGGGCACCTACAAAAGCGCCCCAAACCGAGCCTCGCCCGCCCAGCAACGCGGTTCCTCCGATCACGACCGCAGCGATCGCGTCGAGCTCCCACAGCACACCAGCCTGTCCCGGCTCGCCAGAGCCCATGCGGGCCGTCAATATTAGTCCAGACAGGCCCGCAAGGACGGAGCAGTAAACATAGGCAATCAGCTTGGTGCGGCGAACCGGAACGCCGGCAAGACAGGCCGCCCGTTCGTTGGAACCGATTGTGTACATTTGGCGGCCAATCGTTCGAAACCGCATCACATACCAAGTCACAAGTGTGACAAGGACGAACAAAATGGCGGGTACGGGCAAACCAAGCAGCTCGCCGCGAGACAGAAACTCAATCGCCGGCGGATAGTCGACATAAATCGGTTGTCCGTCCGTATAGACCAGCCCCACGCCGCGCACGATCGTCATCATGACCAATGTGGCTACAAACGGTTGAAAACCCAGGTGGGCGACCATCGATCCATTGACAAGCCCGACCAACGCCGCAACCGCAAGCGTCAAGAAAACGGTTGCATAAATCGGTAAGCCCAAGATGGTGAAAGACGCCGCGAGCGCGCCGACCAACGCAACCACCGATCCGACAGAAAGATCTATTCCACCAGTGATGATGACAACGTTCATACCGATTGCGATGATCCCGATAAGAGAAGCGGCCCGGGCGACGTTGAGCAGGTTCTCCGGTGTCCAGAAGTGCGGTGAAACCAAGCCAGCAATCAAAAACAAGCTAGCCAGAATCAGGATGTTGCTGTCGATGAACCGCAAACGTTTCATGCCAGAAGACTCGCCGGGTCCGGCGAATTCCCTAGAGTGTCGGAATCACTACCCATCACATTGAGCATGATCTGCGGCATCGAGAAGTCTTCTCGCTGCTGGACCCCGGTTACCCGGCCCAGGTTGAGACAGACGATGCTGTCGCAGACGCGCAGCAGTTCTTCGATGACAGAGGAAACGAAAACAACAGCAGCGCCTTTGTCAGCAAGCTCCCTGACGAGTTCGAAAATCGCTTCCTTCGCGCCGATATCGATCCCTCTCGTTGGCTCGTCCAAGAGAAATATGTCGACATCGGCATCGAGAAGCCGCGCGAGAATGATCTTTTGCTGATTGCCGCCACTGAGCTTGCCAACCGAGTCCTCAATCGAGTTGTACTTGACCTCTAGACGCTCGCAGAGCGCCTTGACGCGCGCTGCTTCCTTGCCTTTTAGAATGGCGAACGTCCCGGAATAGCGGTCCATCGAGGCCAGTGTGGCATTGAACCGGATGGGCATTGAAAGCACGAGTCCCTCGCTCTTGCGATCCTCCGGACCCAGACCAACGCCCCCGGCCAATGCTTCGCGGGGACCTGAAAACATGACGGGCTCACCGTCAATTTTGATGGTTCCTGCCGACGGCTTGTCGACCCCATAGAGGACGCGCAAAATCTCCGTGCGCCCAGAGCCCATCAGCCCCGCCAATCCGACCACTTCTCCTTTGTGGACGCTGAAGGAGACATCCTTCAGCAAATCTGGTGTCGATATAGCTTGAACGTCCAACGCGATCTTGGCGTTCAGGTGAGCGATCGAGCGCTTAGACTGCAACCCGTGGGCCATCGTGCGTCCCAACATCAGTTCCACCAAACGGGATTCACTGAGTTCAGACACCATCGCTTCGCCTACTCGCTCGCCTTGCCGCAAAACGACAACACGATGGCAGATCTCAAAAATTTCGTTGAGATGATGCGTGATGAAGACAATCGAAAGACCTGAGGCTTGCAGACCACGGACAATATCGAAAAAATGCTCGACCTCTTCGCGATTTAAAGGTGCCGTCGGCTCATCCATAATGAGCAAACGACACTTGCGGGTCAGAGCTTTGGCGATTTCAACCAATTGCTGTTCTGCAACGCTCAGCTCGCAAACCGGTGTGTCAAGCGATCCAGCATACCCCAAACGCGAAAGCAGATCGCCGGCGTCACGGCGCATGCCTGACCAATCGAGCATGCCCCACCGATTTTCCCTTAGATGGCCAAGATAAACGTTCTCGAGGACACTAAGATCCGGGATGAGCATGAGCTCTTGATATATTGTGCTAATACCCAGAGAGTGCGCTGCTGCCGTTGAGTCAAATGTGACTTCACGACCATCAGCAACAATGCTGCCCGCATCGGGCCTGCTCGCGCCTGCAAGAATACGCATCAGCGTTGACTTGCCCGCACCGTTTTCGCCGACGAGGGCTAAGATTTCGCCGCTGTGGATGGAGAAGTCGACGTTCGATAGTGCCTGAACGCCGGGATACGCCTTTGATATTCCTTGCATGGCGATGAATACGTCGGGCTTCTGAACCTCCATCTGTTGCTCCATAACTGTATTGGCTGTTTGCATTGACGCACTCAAACCATACCGGTGGCATGGCCAATCCATGCCACCTGTCGGCAAAGCCTTTGGTTTCACCTGACGTACTGTGATTCCGAATCGTAGAACTCAGCTACGTTGTCCGGCGTTATCACCGGTGTCTCGGTCGTGATCCGCTGGGGTACCGGCTGGCCCTGCAGCACGCGCACGGCCATGTCGAGGCCAAGCGCTCCGCCCGTTGCATAAATGGCGGTGGCTTGAAGCCATCCATCCTGGATTGCCTCGAATGCCTCGCGCTGCCCGTCAACACCAACGAGGAAGACGTCGCCGGGTTCAAATCCAGCCTCCTTGAGCACGTTGATAGCGCCAAGAATCATAGGGTCATTGTGAGCGTAAATGACCTGGAACTGGCCTCGATACTTTGTGAGCCAATCCTCCATGATCGGGATGGCTGGCGCCAGATCGTAATTGGCCGGCTGAGCATCGAGTCGCTCAATGCTGGGCTTGCCTTCGATCTGAGACGTAAAACCTTCATGGCGCTGAATTGTGGGCGTGGCGCCAGGAATTCCCTCAATTTCAAGATATTTGAATTCCTCTCCAACCTGCTCGAGTACATACTTGCCGAGTTCTTCGCCAATTTGCAGATTGTTGCCACCGATGAACACATTGTAGTCCTCGCCAACCACTTCACGGTCGAGCACCACAAGTGGAATGCCAGCCTCTTTGATCGCTTCGACGGCCGGCACAAGCGCCTGAGCCTCACGCGGGCTCATCATGATCAGATCCACGCCGCGTGAAATCAGATCCTCGACATCAGCGATCTGCTTTTCGTTGGTGCCCCCCGCATCCGTAAAGATGAAGTCTTCGATCAGGTCGGGATATTGCTCGGATTGAGCTTGGGCACTGGTGACCATGTAGGCGCGCCACGGGTGGTCCATCGTATCCTGCGAAAAGCCGATCATCCAAGGTGGCGGACCGTACGGGTAATCCTGCGCCATCGAAGGCGCCGAACACCCCAAAGCCAGCCCAAAGCTCGTGGCCAAGCCCAACAAAAGTCGTCTGTCTATGAAATATGTCATTGACATGCTCCTTACCGGATCAAACAGATTGCATATTTTCATACAATATCCGATTTGACAACCGAATTTGAACGCGCCGTGTCAAGAATCTGGATGAAGGGGCCCCTTCCGATGGGCGGCAAGCGCAGCACGGCACCGCTTGCAAAGCTGGTCAACAGATACCCTGTCGTCGCTGCAGCTATCACGAGACCGAGCGCGTCCAGCGGCTGAGAGAAGCTCTGGCTAACTGACGGCCACGAAACTCCCAAAAGGCCGTCTGGCAAGCCAAGGAGTTTCTGCTGCTCGAAGTGTTCATGCGCTCAAAAGGCCGGGTTCAGACGCGTACAATGCTGCTCGAAAAGGTATGGGACATTCATTTTGACCCCACCACCAGCGTCATCGAGACATACATCAGCAGATTGCGTGGCAAGATCGAGAAGCCCTTTGGTGATACGCTTATCCGAACCATTCGCGGGGCGGGGTACGTTTTTGGACCGCGTTAAAGCCGCGCTGCGTCTGTCTGCGGTTCGGCACACACTCTGGCTGCTCACTTTGTTCTCGCTGATTACGCTCGTCGCATGGGGTGGGGCGTATTGGCTTGTTCAACGTGAGATGCTGCGAACGGTCGACGAGCGACTGACCATCCGCATGCTCGCGGCACAGGCCGCCCTTGAGCGAGGCGAGGCGTTTCCCACACCCGTCGCCGGACAAACCGCCGAGGTGGTCAAAGGCGACTCCGCCGACGGGTTCGAGACCATCGACAGCGAAGAGCCCCGCAGCGTCGAGTTTCGATATTTGGTGAGGACGACCCCGCACGGCCAAATCCGACTGGGTGAGAACACCGAGCGGCAGGAAGAGCTTCACGATATTCTCGCCGGCCGGCTACAGCTAACCTTCTTCGGCACATTGATCGCAACAGCACTTGCAGGGCTGTAGCTCGCGCGAAGCGGCCAGGCGCGGCTCGGTGCGATCAACACTGGATTGGCTAAGATCGCTCAGGGACATCTCAACACGCGGATCGCGCCTGCCGGTCCAGAGGACGATCTGTCGCTGCTGGCCAAACGCATCAATGTAACGGCCGAACGGCTTGAAGACGCCATGGCACAAATGCGGGTGCAGTCGTCCAACATTGCCCCTGATCTGCGTACGCCCCTGGCGCGCTTGGCCGGAGTGAAGGTCGGGCGTGTCGGTTGGTGCCTCTGTCGTCAACGACGACCTTTGGTGGCAGCCGCTCGGCTTGATGGGATTTCACGAACACCGCTGTCGTGCAAGCGTCCGGACCCAAACAGTTTCCGATCTGCGCTCACAGACAGCGGGCGACAAAATCCGACCATGAAGGCCGAATTCAGGGCAAATGTGCCGTGGCCTCGATCTCGATCAGCGCCTCGTCCTCGATCAGACCGCTGACGACGACAACCGACATGGCGGGAAAATGCTTGCCGAACACAGCGCGGTAGGCAGAGCCCACCTCCTTTTGCCGGGCGACGTAGGCCTGCTTGTCGGTGATGAACCAAGTCAGCCGGGTGATGTCGGTCACAGCGCCGCCGGCCGCCTCCAGGATCGCGGCAATGTTGCGCAGCGTCTGTTCCAGCTGCCCGACAAAGTCGTGCGTCTCGAACACCTGGTCCTTGTTCCAGCCGATCTGCCCGCCAATGTACAGCGTGCCATCGGGCGTCAGCATGCCATTGGAATATCCCTTGGCGGGCGCCCAATGGTCCGGCTGTATCGTCTTGGTCGTCATGATCGTTGGTCCATAAGCTGTTCGGTCTTCAGGCGGGCATGGTCCGGACGCGGCGTCCGACAATGAACCGCATCAGACCCCCACATATCTCTCGGTCACATCATTGGTCAGCGCCGCCATCTCGCCGCTCCAGACCGTTCTTCCGCGTTCGATGATCGTTGCGCCGTCACAGATCGCGCGCAGTTCCTTGAGCGACTTGTCGATCATCAGGATGGACAGGCCCGTTTCGGTCTTCAGCCGGGCGATCGCGGCCCAGATCTCCTGCTTGATGATCGGCGCCAGGCCCTCGGTCGCTTCGTCCAGGATCAGCAGCGTCGGATTGGTCATCAGCGCCCGGCCGATCGCCAGCATCTGCTGCTCGCCGCCCGACAGCGAGGCCGATATCTGGTTGCGGCGTTCGCCCAGACGCGGGAACAATTCGACGACGCGCTGATGGCTCCAATAGCCCGGGCGTGCCGCGGCGATCAGGTTCTCATAAACGGTCAGGCTGGCAAAGCAGCGGCGTCCCTCGGGCACAAGTCCGAGGCCCAGCCGCGCGGCCCTGTGGCTCGGCAACCGCCCCAGATCATGGCCACCGAACGTGATCGAACCCGCGAACGGCAGCATGCCGCAGATGCATTTCACGGTCGTCGTCTTGCCCATGCCGTTGCGGCCCATCAGCGCGACGACTTCGCCCTCGGCGATCTGAAGATCGACGCCGAACAGGGCCTGGCTCGCGCCGTAGGTGGCCTCGATGTTGGAAACTGACAGAAGGCTCACGCATCCTCTCCCAGATAGGCTTCCCGGACCTGCCTGTCCGACTGGATGTCCTCGACGGTACCGCTGGCGATCACCTTGCCGTAAACCAGGACGCTGATCCGGTCAGCGAGCGAGAATACGGCGTCCATGTCGTGCTCGACCAACAGGATCGGTGCCTCGTGGCGCAGTTCGTCCAAAAAGCCTGTCAGACGTTTGGAGCCTTCCGAACCCAGGCCCGCCATCGGCTCGTCCATGACGAAGACGCGGGGCGCCAGCGTCAGCGCGACGGCGACCTCAAGCTGACGCCGCTGGCCATGGCTCAGTTCGGCCGTGCGCGTCGCCGCATGATCCTGAAGACCGACGCGCTCCAGCGCCGCCTCGGCGCGGGCGCGCAGATCGGCGTCGTTGAGCGCCGGCGCAAGGAAGCGCCATGGCCGGCCCGAGGCGCCCAAGGCTCCCAGAACCGCGTTCTGAAGCACGGTGTCCTGCATCGCCAGGGCCGAGATCTGGAAGGTGCGGCCGAGCCCGGCCTTGGCGCGGGCGCGCGTACTGTGCTGGGTAACATCGCGTTCGAGCAGATGGACGCTGCCCGAGTCCGGCCTCAGCGTGCCGCAGATCTGCGCGATCAGCGTCGACTTGCCCGCGCCGTTGGGGCCGATGATGGCGTGAATTTCGCCCGGCCGAAGATCGATCGAAACATCGTCGCACGCCTTCAGCGCGCCGAAGCTCTTCGAGATGCCATGGGTCGCCAGAACCGGTTCAGCCATGGGCTTTCTCCCGGCCGGACACGATCCCGATCACCCCCCCGCGGCCGAACAGCACGATCACCAGCAACAGCGCGCCGAGATAGACCAGCCAATACTCGCTCAGACCGCCGAGAAAATGCTCGAGCGCCACGAACACCAGCGCGCCGGCGACCGGTCCGAACAGGCGGGCGACGCCGCCAATGATGATGAACACCATGATCTCGCCGCTCATCTGCCAGGAGAACATTGTCGGGCTGACGAACCGGTTGAGGTCGGCGAACAGCGCGCCGGCCAGCCCGGTGATGGCGCCCGAGATCACGAAGGCCACCAGTTTGAGCCGGGTTGGGTCAAGGCCCACGGTTTCGACGCGCTGCGGCACTTGGCGCGCCGCGTTCAGTGCCAGACCGAACGGCGATCGGGCCAACCGGTGTGTGAACCAGAGGACGACGCACAGGATCGAAAGACACAAGCCGTAAAACTGGATCGGTTGCAGTGTGTTGAGGCCGGGAAAGCCGTTGCGCACATAAATGGACAGACCGTCCTCGCCGCCATAGGCGGACCAACTGATCGAGAAGAAGAAAAACATCTGGCCGAATGCCAGCGTGATCATGATGAAATAGACGCCCGACGTGCGCAACGACAGATGCCCGATCACCAACGCGGCCAGCGCCGACAGGACGATGGCCGTCAGCCAGATGACCGGCATCGACTTGGTGCCTTCGATCACAAACGGCCATTCCATCAGCGGTGTGAAGGTCTGCGCGTGAAAGGCGAGAACGCCCATGGCGTAGCCGCCAATGCCGAAAAACACCGCGTGGCCCAGACTCACCAGCCCGCCCAGACCCAGCGCGATGTTCAGGCCCACTGCCGCCAGCGCGAAGATCGCCGCGCGCGTCATCAGCGTGATCGTGAATGGCTCGTTGGCCCAATAGGCCCAAGCCGGCACGACGAAGAAAATCGCCAGGATGGCGGCGTTGAGATAGCGCTCGCCGATCATGACCTGGCTCCGAACAGGCCTGTCGGCCGCCAGATCAGGATGGCCCCCATCAGGATGTAGATCGCCATCGACGCCAGCGAAGAGCCGATCGATGTCGCCGTTGCCGGATCGGTGACAAGCTTGAGCAGTTCGGGCAGGAAGATGCCGCCGAGCGTGTCGGTGAGACCGACGAGAATGGCGCCGATCAAGGCCCCCTTCATCGAGCCGATCCCGCCAATGACGATGACCACAAAGGCAAGGATCAGCACCGGTTCGCCCATGCCGACCTGAACAGACTGGATAGCGCCGACAAGGGCACCAGCGATGCCCGCAAGCCCGGCGCCCAGGGCAAAGACCAGCGTATAAAGGCGCGAAATGTCGATGCCGAGCGCGGCGATCATCTCGCGATCGTTTTCGCCGGCGCGGATCTGGATGCCGATCCGGGTTTTCGTGATCAGCGCGCCAAGTCCAATCGCGATCAGCAGCCCGACCACGATCAGGAACAGCCGGTAGAGCGGATATTGGATGCCGCCCGGCAGTGTGACCGGCCCCGACAGATAGTCAGGAATGTCGAGAAACAGCGGAAATGAGCCGAACAGCCAGCGCGTGCCTTCCGAGAAAACCAGGATCAGCGCAAAGGTCGCCAGCACCTGATCGAGATGATCCTTGTCGTAGAGCCTGCGGATCACGACCAGTTCGACGACTGCGCCCACGATCGCCGCCGCCGCCAGCGCCGCCGCAAGCGCCAGAACGAACGATCCGGTGTAGCCGGCAACCGCGGCGGCGGCAAAGGCACCGATCATGTAGAGCGAGCCGTGCGCCAGATTGATCAGCCCCATGACGCCGAAGATCAGCGTCAGGCCAGCGGCCATCAGGAACAGCATGATGCCGAATTGCAGACCGTTCAGGACCTGCTCGACAAGGAGGATGAAGGACATGGGAAAATGGCTTTGGAGGCCGGCTCCCGCTCCGGGAGCCGGCCGGTTGGCTTACATCTGGCAGTCGCCGGCATAGGCGTCGGCGTGGTTCTCGAGCGCCGGGCCGATCAGCTTGTTGGTGAACACATCGCCCTCCTTGATCACCTCACGCGCGTAAATGGTCTGGATCGGGTGATGGTTCGGACCAAATTCGAAATCGCCGCGCGTGCTGTCGAACTCGGCGGCCCGCAGCGCGTCTCGGAACGCATCGGCGTCAGACACTTCGGCCTTTTCAAGCGCAGAGATCAGCAAGTTGGCGGTGTCGAAACCCTGGCTCGCATAGAGCGAGGGAAGACGGTCATATTCGGCCTGAAAGCTCTCGACGAAGGCCGCATTGGTGGGATTGTCGATGTCCTTGCTCCACTGCGAGGTGTTGACCACGCCGAGCGCCGCATCACCGACCGCCTGCAAAATGCCTTGATCGAACGAGAAGGCCGGACCGACCACGGGAATGTCGATGCCCGAATCCTGATACTGTTTCAGAAAGGCGATGCCCATGCCACCGGGCAGGAAGAAGAACACACTGTCGGCGTCCGACGCGCGGATTTGCGCGATTTCGGCGGCATAGTCGGTCTGGCCGAGCGTTGTGTAGATTTCACCCGCCAGTTCGCCCTCAAAGAAGCGCTTGTAGCCGGTCAAAGCATCCTGCCCGGCCGGATAGTTGGGCGCCAGGATGAAGGACTTGCCATAGCCGGCGCTGTTGGCATAGGCGCCCGCCGCCTCGTGCAGATTGTCGTTCTGCCAGGCGACATTGAAATAGTTGGGATGGCAGGCCTGCCCGGCGAGCGCCGAAGGTCCGGCGTTGGGTGAGAGGTAGAACTTGCCCTGAGCGGTCACCGACGGCACCACAGCCATCGCCAGGTTGGACCAGATGATGCCGGTCAGCACGTCGACCTGTTCGGCCTGGACCATCTTGTCGGCCAGTTGAACCGCGACATCGGGCTTGCGCTGATCGTCCTCGACGATGACCTCGATATCGTCCCGGCCCGATTGCTTGATCGCCAGAAGGAAGCCGTCGCGCACGTCGATGCCCAGCCCGGCGCCGCCGCCCGAAAGGGTTGTGATCATTCCGACCTTGGTCTCGGCGATCGCGCTGGCCGGCAGCGCAACGGCCGCCGCCATGGCGGCTATCATCATGCTCTTCAGTTTCATCTTTCTCTCCCAGTTTGATGGTTGCTTGTTGATGTCAAAACGCCCTGAATGTCAGCGTCGTCAGCGACCGTTCGATCCCGTCAATGTCGAGCAGCCTGTCGTTGATGAAACGACCAATGTCCTCGTCCTCGGGGCAATAGAGCTTGGCCAGAAGGTCGTACTCACCGCTCGTTGAGTAGAGTTCGGAGTGGATCTCCCGCCGCGCGATCTCATCGGCCACGTCATAGGTGGTCCCTGGACGACATCTGAACTGAACGAAAACACACTGCATGACGGCCTCTTCAGTGACGGGGTGACGGCTTCAGCCTGAAACGCTGCACCTTGCCGGTTTGCGTCTTGGGCAAGGCATCGACGAAGACGATGCTGCGCGGATATTTGTAGGGCGCAATCGTCGCCTTGACGTGATCCTGGAGTGTCTTGACCAGAGCCTCATTGGGCGATGTCCCCGGGGCGGTGACGATGTGCGCTTGAACGATCGTTCCGCGTTCCTCGTCCGGCGCGCCGATGACGGCGCATTCGGCGACATCGGGGTGGGCGAGCAATGCCGCTTCGACTTCGGGACCGGCAATGTTGTAGCCGGCGGATACGATGATGTCGTCATTGCGCGCGGCGAAATGGAAATAGCCATCCTCGTCGATCCGGAACGTATCGCCCGTGATATTCCAGCCGTCCAGGACATAGTTCTTCTGGCTCTCGCCACGCAGATAGCGGCAGCCGGTCGGCCCGCGCACCGCCAGCCGTCCCATCTCCCCCGTTGCGACGCTGTTCCCGTTGTTGTCCACCACTTTCGCCTCATACCCGGTGACCGGCTTGCCGGTACAGGCCGGCTTGTGATCATCAAACCGGTTGGAGATGAAAATGTGAAGCAATTCCGTCGCGCCTATGCCGTCAAGCATCGGTTTGCCGGTCTTCTGCCGCCATTCCTCGTAGACCGGCGCCGGTAACGTCTCGCCCGCCGAGACCGCCGCGCGCAGCGAGGTCAGATCGGCGCCCTCTTCCATGCCGCGCAACATGGCGCGATAGGCGGTCGGCGCGGTGAAACAAACCGTCGCTTTGTATTTCTCGATGATCTCGATCATGTTGGGCGGGCTGGCATTTTCGAGCAGCGTGGCGGTCGCACCGAAGCGCAGCGGAAAGATGGCCAGTCCCCCCAAACCGAACGTGAACGCCAGCGGCGGCGAACCGACAAAGACATCGTCCGGCGTCACGCCCAGAACCTCCTTGGCATAACCGTCGGCGATGATCATCAGGTCGCGGTGGAAATGCATGGTCGCCTTGGGCTCGCCCGTCGAGCCTGATGTGAAGCCAAGCAGCGCGACATCGTCTTGCGCGGTCTCAATGGCATCGAACCGGACCGGTTTCTCAAGCGCCAACTGGTCGAGTTCCGCATCATGGTTCGAGGTGCCGTCAAAGCCGACGACGCGCTTGATGAAGGCGTTGGTGCCGGCGCAAGCCTCCATCTCCTCCATCAGCCGCGTGTCGCACAGCGCGAACGCGATCTCCGCCTTGTCGGCATACTTGGACAGCTCGGCGGCATGCAGCATCGGCATCGTGTTGATGACGACGGCGCCGGCCTTGGTCGCGGCCAACCAGCAGGCCACCATGGCCGGGTTGTTGGCCGAGCGGATCAGCACCCGATTGCCCGGTTTCACGCCGATATCGTCGACCAGCGCGTGCGCAAGCCGGTTGGTCCAGTCGGTCAGTTCCTTGTAGGTCCGCCGCCGGCCATTGCCGATCAGCGCCGTATGGTCGCCAAAGCCCTTGTCGACCATAGCATCGGTCAGTTCGACCGCCGCATTCAGGTGTTCGGGATAATCGAAACCGTCGAGCAGCAGGTCGGGCCACTGGTCGCGCGGCGGAAGATTGTCACGCGCAAATGTGTCGGTATGGGCGGAAGGCACCGGCATGGATCACTCGTTGGCTTCCGGCGGCAGGAAGTCGACATCGTGCTCCGCCGACACTTTCACAACGGCCTCGACATCGGTCATGTTGTGCAGTTCCTCGAACAATTCCTTCAGCTTGCCGGCGGGCGAGACCCAGAACAGCGCCCGGCACGGCTTGTCGGACTTGTTGAAATAGCCGTGCGGAATGCCGCGCGGCATGCGCACCAGATCGCCTTCGCGCGCCTTGGTCCATTTGCCGTCAAGCTTGAGGTCGAGTTCGCCTTCCTGCACGAGAATGAACTCGTCCTGCGTCGGGTGAATGTGCACGGGCACGGAGTCGCCCGGCGCCGAGTTGGTCTCGAACGCGAAGGTGCTCTCGCAGACGGCCTTCGGATAATAGGTCTGACCGAGAATGTTCCAGGTCGTCTCCTTGTAGCCAACCCCGTTTTCGGTGATGCCTTTTTCGAGATCTTTCATTGCGGTTCTCCTCCTCTTTCAGCCGCCAAGTGTCTGGCGGGCTATGACGACTTTCTGGACATCCGACGCACCCTCGTAAATGCGCAGGGCCCGGATTTCGCGGTAGAGCGTTTCGACGGCGTGACCGGAGCGGACGCCATCGGCCCCATGAAGCTGGACGGCCTTGTCGATCACCTCTTGCGCACGGTCGGTGGCGAAGAGCTTGGCCATCGCCGCCTCGCGGGTCACGCGCGGCGCGCCCATATCCTTGGTCCACGCGGCGCGATAGACAAGAAGCGCCGCCGCATCGATATCGAGCGCCATGTCGGCGATATGGCCCTGGACCATTTGAAGATCGGAAAGCGGCGCGCCCTGAACATGCCGGCGCCGCACACGTTCAACCGACTCATCCAGCGCCCGCCGCGCAAAGCCCAGCGCGGCCGCGCCCACGGTCGAACGGAAGATGTCGAGCACCGACATAGCGATCCTGAACCCCTCGCCGGGTTTGCCGATCATCAACGAAGCCGGGATCCGGCACCCGGAAAACCGCAGGGTCGCTAGCGGATGCGGCGCGATGGTCTGCAGCCGCTCGGTCACCTCGAAACCGTCGAGGCCGGCGGGAACGACGAAGGCCGAGAGGCCCTTGGCGCCGGGCGCTTCACCGGTCCGCGCAAACAGCGTGTAGACATCGGCGATGCCGCCATTGGAGATCCAGGTCTTTTCGCCATCGAGAACGAAATCGTCGCCATCGCGCACGGCCGTCATCGTGCTGTTGGCGACATCGGAACCCGATTGCGGCTCGGTGAGCGCGAAGGCCGAAATCGCTTCGCCGGACCGGGTTGCCGGCAGCCATTGCGCCTTCTGGTCCGGCCTCCCGAAAAGGGAGATCGCGCCGGTACCGAGCCCCTGCATGGCAAAGGCGAAATCGGCGAGCCCGTCATGGCGCGCCAGCGTCTCGCGGATCAGGCACAGTGTCCTGACATCCAGCTTGCCGCCTTCCGCGCCGGTGTGTTGCAGGAACCCCGCTGCGCCGAGATCAGCGACCAGTGCGCGGCAGGCCGCATCGACATCGCCATGGTCGATGCCGCCCAGATGGGCTTCCGCCCAGCCATCGACCGTATCGGCGAGCGCGCGATGCCGATCGTCGAAAAAGGGCCAGCCGAGGAAGCTCCGGTCCGCCATCAATCGCCCTCGAAGACCGGCTTCTTTCTGGCCGCGAACGCCTCAAAGGCGCGGCGGAAATCATTGCCCTGCATGCAGATGGCCTGCGCCTGCGCTTCCGCCTCGATCGCCTGCTCGAGCGACATCGACCACTCCTGCGCCAGCATCGTCTTGGTCATCGCATTGGCAAATGTCGGCCCCGCGCAGATGCGCCCGGCCATCTCCATCGCCGCAGCCTCCAGTTCGGCGGGCTCCGCAAGGCGGTTGAAAAACCCCCAGGCATGACCTTCCTCGGCGCTCATCGAGCGGCCCAGATACAGCAGTTCGTTGGCCCGCCCCTGCCCGATGATGCGCGGCAGCATGGCGCAGGCGCCCATGTCGCAGCCGGCAAGGCCGACCCGGTTGAACAAAAACGCGACCTTGGCATCGGGTGTTGCAATGCGCAGGTCCGATGCCATGGCGATGATTGCGCCGGCGCCCGCACACACGCCTTCGACGGCGGCAATGATCGGCTTGCCGCAATGGATCATCGCCTTGACCAGATCGCCCGTCATCCGGGTGAAGGCCAGAAGCTCCTTCATGCTCATCTGCGTCAGCGGGCCGATAATGTCGTGCACATCGCCGCCGGAGCTGAAATTGCCGCCATTGGGCAGGAACACGACGGCATGCACCTCGTCATCATAGTGAAGGTCGCGAAACCAGTTGCGCAGTTCCGCATAGCTGTCGAATGTCAGCGGGTTCTTACGCTCGGGGCGGTTCAGCGCAATCCGCGCCACCGGACCGTCTATCGTGCATTTGAAATGAGATGTGTCGCTGCGCACCGTCCTAATCCCCGCCTTCGCCGAGATGGTCGAACACACCGTCGAGCAATTGCCCGAAGCCGTCCAGCTCGTCCTGATCAAGGCCGCCGAGCATCTCGTCGAGCCATGCTTCATGGGCTTGCGCCAGTTCGGCAAAGGCCGTTTGGCCCGCTGGCGTCAGCCGCACCAGTTGCGCCCTTCGGTCGCCGGGAACCGCCACCCTGAGCGCCAGCCCGTCCTGCGTCAGACGGTCGACAATGCCGGTGACATTGCCGTTCGAGACCTTCAGCAAGCCGGAGATCTCGCTCATCTTCAAACCGTCGGGAAACCGCGCCAGCGCCGACATCACATCGAAGCGCGGCAGGGTGGACCCGTACTGGTCGCGCAGCCGCCGCCGGATTTCGGCCTCGATGGAGCCCTGCGCCTTCAGGAACCGGAGCCACAGGCGCAGCCTCTGCTTGGACAGCGGCTCGGCGGAGGGGCGCGTGTCGGGGATCATATCTCGCCTCCCGACAGGCTCAGCGCATGGCCGTTGACCGAACGGGCCGCATCGCTCGCCAGCCACAGCGCGGTCTGCGCCACTTCATCAGGCTGGATGAAGCGATCCTGCGGATTGCCGGCGCGCAATGATTTGGCCGCCTGTTCGGCGCTCATGCCGGTCTTCGTCGTGATCGTTTCGATCGACCGGTCCAGAAGCGGTGTCTCGATGAAGCCGGGACAGATGGCATTGACGGTGATGCCGGTGCGCGCCAGTTCGATCGCCAGCGCTCGCGTCAGCCCGACAACGCCATGCTTGGCCGCGCAGTAGCCCGACACATAGCCATAGCCCTTGAGGCCCGCCGTGGAGGCGGTCGCGATCATGCGCCCCCAACCCAGCGCCTGCATGTCGGCCAGCGCGGCCTTGTAGGCGTTGAAGACGCCGGTCACGTTGACCGCCAGCATGACATCGAGATCGATCGCCTGCATGGACGAAAACGGTTTGGACGCCGCATCGCCCGCATTGGCGACGACGATCGAGACCGGCCCGAACCCATCGCGCGCAGCCGCAAACGCCTTCGTCACCGCATCGGCATCCGTCACATCGCAAACCTGATAGCCGATCCTCTCATGGTCAGCCTGGTCGCGCAGCGGTTCCTCGCGCCGGCCCATCACCGTGACCATTGCGCCGGCATCGGCGAATGCGCGCGCCGTTGCCGCCCCGACGCCGGAGCCGCCGCCCGTGATCACCGTATGGCGACCCTCGAGCGTCATACGCGCACCGCCATGTCCGCCTCACGGTCGGCCAGCCGCCACAACTGGTCGCGGCCCGCCAGATACGGGTCGGGCCATTTTTCGTGGCGGTCGCCAATCCCGGCGCCGGCATGAAACGTCCAATAGGGGTCGGCCAGATGCGGACGCGCCAGGCAGACCAGATCGGCGCGTCCCGCCATCAGGATCGAATTGACATGATCGGCTTCGTAAATGTTGCCGACGGCCATCGTGGCAACGCCCGTCTCGTTGCGGATGCGGTCAGAAAACGGTGTCTGGAACATGCGGCCATAGACCGGCCGGGCCTCGGTCGAGGTCTGACCGGCCGACACATCGATGATGTCGGCGCCGGCCTCTTCGAACATCCGTGCGACCGCGACCGCATCGTCCGGTGTCACGCCCTCCTCGCCGACCCAGTCGTTTGCGGAGATGCGCACCGACATCGGCTTTTCGGCGGGCCAGACCGCGCGCATCGCCGAAAACACCTCCAGCGGCCAGCGCATGCGGTTCTCAAGACTGCCGCCATAATCGTCGGTGCGCCGGTTGGACAAAGGCGAGATGAAGGACGAGATCAGATAGCCGTGCGCCGCATGCAGTTCGATCATGTCGAAACCGGCGCGGTCGGCCATTTCGGCCGCGGCGACGAACTGGTCGCGCACGGCGTCCATGTCGGCCCGGCTCATCTCGCGTGGAGCTGGATTGCGGTCGGACCACGGGATCGGCGATGCCGACACCGTCTCCCAATTGTCGGCAAGCAATGGCGCATCCATCTCCTCCCACCCGAGCTGGGTCGAGCCCTTGCGACCGGAATGGCCGATCTGGCAGCAGATCTTCGCGTCGGTCTCGGCGTGTACGAAGTCGGTCAGGCGGCGCCATGCGGCTTCGTGGTCGGGCGCGTAAAGGCCCGGGCAGCCAGGCGTGATCCGGCCTTCGGGCGAGACGCAGGTCATTTCCGTGTAGACGAGCCCGGCGCCGCCCTTGGCGCGCTCGGCATAATGAACGAAATGCCAGTCCGTGGGGCAACCGTCGACAGCCTTGTACTGGGCCATCGGCGAGACGACGACCCGGTTCCTGAGGTCCATCCCGCGCAGCCGAAAAGGGGCGAACATCGGCGTGCGCACCGGCGCGTTGGCGCCAACGCCGGCGCTTTCCTGGAACCATTGCTCCGCCGAATGCAGCCAGTCAGGATCGCGCAAGCGAAGGTTTTCGTGGCTGATCCGCTGCGACCGGGTCAGCATCGAATAATAGAACTGCACCGGATCAAGGTGCAGATAGCGATCGACATGCTCGAACCATTCCAGCGAGTTGCGCGCCGCCGATTGCAGCCGCAGCACTTCCCGCCGTCGCTCATCCTCATATTTGGCGAACGCCGCCGTCATATCGGCTTCGGTGTGCAGATAGTCGGCCAGCGCGATGGCGGATTCGAACGCCAGCTTGGTGCCGGACCCGATCGAAAAATGCGCCGTCGCCGCCGCATCCCCGAGCAGCACGACGTTTTCGTGGCTCCACTTTTCGCACAGGACCCGCGGAAAACGCAGCCAGGCCGAACCGCGAATGTGGTTGGCATTGGTCATCAGGCTGTGCCCGCCAAGATGATCCTTGAAGATGGTTTCGCAGACCGCGATGCTCTCCTCTTGGCTCATCTCCCCGAAGCCGAACGCGTCGAACGTGTCCTGCGCGCATTCGACGATGAATGTCGCGGTCTCATCGTCGAACTGGTAGGCATGGGCCCAGACCCAGCCATGCTCGGTCTTTTCGAAGATGAAGGTGAAGGCGTCGGCGAAGGTCTGACGGGTGCCGAGCCAGACGAACTGGCACAGGCGCTGGTCGATGTCCGGTTTGAACGTGCCGGCGTAAAGGGTCCGGGTCTTGGAGTTCAGCCCGTCACTGGCGACGACCAGATCGAAGTCGCGCCGGTATTGCTCTGCACTTTCGATCTCGGTCTCGAAACGCATCTCGATGCCCAGTTCGCGGGCGCGATGCTGCAACAGTTCCAATAGTTTCATGCGGCCGATGCCGCAAAACCCGTGGCCCGTGGAGACCAGCCGCTGCCCTTCGAAGTGAAGGGCGATGTCATCCCAATAGGCGAAGCTGGCACCGATCGCCTCGGCGCTGACCGGGTCGTTCTCGGCCAGATTGCCGAGCGTTTCATCGGACAGCACAACGCCCCATCCGAACGTGTCGTCCGGCCGGTTGCGTTCGATCACGACGATCTCGTGCGACGGATCGCGAAGCTTCATCGAGATCGCGAAATAAAGACCCGCCGGCCCTCCTCCAAGGCACGCAATGCGCATCTGCCTCTCCCTGCTGCGAGACGAAGCGTTGCACGAGGCCATATCTATTTCAAGCCTAAAATTTCTTGCTTGAAACATCCGGTTCGGAACGGTAGCGTCCGCGCGCCGCAGCAAGGGAGATCGCCGATGGCCGACACAGCGACGCATATGGGGCAGACGCCCGAAACCGCCCGCGCCCGGCCGGCACGGCTGAACTGGGAAGACCCGTTTCTCATCGAGGACCAGTTGACCGACGAGGAACGGATGATCCGCGACAGCGCCGCCGCCTATTGCCAGGACAAGCTGGCATCGCGCGTCGTCGAGGCCAACCGGCACGAAGTGTTCCACCGCGAGATCATGACCGAAATGGGCGAACTGGGCCTGCTCGGTTCGACGATTCCGGAGGCGTATGGCGGCGTCGGCGCCAACTATGTCGGCTACGGTCTGGTCGCCCGCGAGGTAGAACGCGTCGATTCGGGCTATCGCTCGGCCCTTTCGGTCCAGTCCAGTCTCGTCATGCACCCGATCTTCGCCTATGGCACCGAAGCCCAGCGGTTGAAAAATCTGCCCAAGCTTGCAAGCGGCGAATGGGTCGGCTGCTTCGGCCTGACCGAGCCCGACCACGGCTCCGACCCCGGCGGCATGATCACCCGCGCCCGGCCGGTCGATGGCGGCTACCGGCTGTCGGGCGCAAAGAACTGGATCACCAACAGCCCGATTGCCGATCTGTTCATTGTCTGGGCGAAGTCAGACGCGCACGACAACGCGATCAAGGGGTTCATTCTCGAACGCGGAATGGACGGGCTGGAAACACCGAAGATCGACGGCAAGTTCAGCCTGCGCGCCTCGACCACGGGCATGATCCAGATGGATGATGTCTTTGTGCCCGAGGACAATCTGCTGCCGCACGCCGAGGGGTTGGCCGGCCCGTTTGGCTGCCTCAACCGTGCCCGTTACGGCATCGCATGGGGTGCGATGGGCGCCGCCGAGGCGTGCTGGTTCGCCGCGCGCGACTACACGATGGACCGCAAGCAGTTCGGCAAGCCTCTCGCCGCCACGCAACTGATCCAGAAGAAGCTCGCCGACATGCAGACCGATATCAGCCTGGGTCTTCTGGGCGCGCTCAGGCTCGGCCGGATGTTCGACGACCACACGGCGTCCGCCGAACTGATCAGCCTGATGAAGCGCAACAATTGCGGCAAGGCGCTCGCCATCGCGCGCGAGGCGCGCGACATGCATGGCGGCAACGGCATTTCGGACGAATATGGTGTCATCCGTCATGTGATGAACCTTGAAGCGGTCAACACCTATGAGGGCACGCATGATGTGCATGCGCTGATCCTGGGCCGCGGCCAGACCGGCCTTCAGGCGTTTCAGTGACCCATGGCCGTCACCCTTGAACGGGACGGCGATTGCGCCGTCGTCACCATCGATAATCCGCCAGTCAATGCGGCGTCACACGCCGTCCGTCAGGGCCTGGCCGACGCGGTCGCCGCCTGCGATGCCGACCCGGCCGTCCGCGCCGTCATTTTGCGCTGCGCGGGCCGGACATTCGTCGCCGGCGCCGACATTCGCGAGTTCGCCCAGCCGCCGAAGGAACCGCATCTGCCCGATCTGGTCGCGGCGATCGAAGCTGCCGACAGGCCCTGGGTGGCGGCAATCCACGGCACCGCCCTTGGCGGCGGGCTCGAACTGGCGATGGCCTGCCGGACACGCATTGCCGATGCAGACGCCAAGCTTGGATTGCCGGAAGTCAATCTCGGCCTGATCCCCGGAGCCGGCGGCACGGTGCGGCTGCCGCGCCTTGTTCCGGCGGAGATGGCGCTGACGATGGTCGCCGGCGGCAAGCCGGTCGGTGCAGCGGCGGCACATCGCGCCTGGCTGGTCGACGGCATCTCTGAAGGGGACCTTCTGGCCGCCGCAAAGGATATGGCGCGATTGATGACCGGAGACGAGCCGCGAACGCTTGAACGGCCAGTCCGGCACCCCACCGACGCGGACGCTTTCGCCGCGCAAAAGGCTAAGTTGATCGGCAAGGCGCGCGGCCAGCAATCGATTGAAGCAGCGGTCAACGCCGTCGCGCGGGCACTCGAACTGCCGGCTGACGAGGCATTGGCCGCCGAGCGTGAGGCCTTCCTCGCGCTCAAAGCCTCCGATCAGTCGGCAGCGCTGCGGCACATCTTCATGGCAGAACGCGCGACGCTGTCCGATCCGCGCTGCAAGGGCACGCCCAGACCGTTCGACACGGTCGGCGTGGTCGGCGGCGGCACGATGGGCGCAGGCATCGCCGCGGCTTGCCTTCTCTCCGGCCTCACTGTGCTGCTCGTCGAGCGTGACGGCGAGGCCGCGCGCGCGGCGCACGAACGCGTGTCGTCGATCCTCGATCAAAGCGCCAAACGCGGGATCATCGATGAGACGGCGCGTGCCGATATCGGCGCCCGCTTTTCGGCCCACGACGGCTATGCGCCCTTGTCCCGGGCCGATCTGGTGATCGAGGCGATCTTCGAGGAGATGGACGTCAAGAAGGCGGTGTTCGCCACGCTGGACGCCGCCACGAGGGCCGATGCGATCCTTGCGACCAACACGTCCTATCTCGATGTCGATGCCATCGCGTCGACGGTCGCCGACCCCTCGCGGGTGATCGGCCTGCACTTCTTTTCGCCCGCCCACATCATGAAGCTGCTGGAGATCGTCGTGCCGGAGCGCGTCGCCGACGATGTCGTGGCCACCGCCGCGGCGTTCGCAAAGCGCCTGAGGAAAACCGCCGTCCTGTCGGGTGTGTGCGACGGCTTCATCGCCAACCGCATCATGTCGGCCTATCGGCGGGAGGCAGACTATCTGATCGAGGACGGCGCCCTGCCCGCCGATGTCGATCGCGCCATGCGCGATTTCGGCTTTCCCATCGGCGTCTTCGAGATGCAGGATCTCGCCGGCCTCGACATTGCCTGGGCGATGCGCAAACGCCGCGCCGCGACCCGCGATCCAAACGAGCGCTATGTGGCGATCGCCGACAGGCTGTGCGCGCAGGACCGTTTCGGCCGGAAGACCGGCGCCGGCTGGTATCGCTACGAGGACGGAAAGCCTATTGCCGATGCCGAAGTGACCGCGCTGATCGAAGCCGAGCGCGCCCGCAAGGGCATCGAACCCGCCAGCCTGACGGACGAAGCAATCATGGACCGCATCCTGGCGGCCATGCAGACAGAGGCGCAGGCGGTTCTCGATGAGGGCATTGCGTCCAAGCCCGGCGATATCGATGTCGTCATGACCAGCGGCTACGGCTTCCCGCGCTGGCGTGGCGGGCCGATGTTCATGAAGGGACGGCAGGGTGCCGAGGACCGCGCTTAGCGCGGGTCACGTCACCCGCCCGCGCGCCTGATAGGCCGGATCGTCCCATAGACGCTTGTCGAGCACTTCGGCCAGAACATCGACCGCCGTCCGCACATCGCCGTCGTCGATATAGAGAGGCGTGAAGCCGAACCGCATGATGTCGGGCGCCCGGAAGTCGCCGATCACGTCGCGCGCGATCAGCGCCTGCATTGCCGCATAACCGTGCTCGAACGCAAACGAGACCTGGCTGCCGCGCATTCCGGCATCGCGCGGGCTGGCCAGCGTCAGTTGCGGGCATCGTGCCTCGACCTCGGCGATGAACGTCTCGCACAGCGCGATGCTCGCCGCGCGCACATCATCCATGTCGATATCGTCCCAGACCTTCAGCGCCTCGTCGAGTGCGGCGATCTGGATGATGGGCGGCGTGCCCACCCGCATCCGTTCGATGCCCGCGGCGGGCCGGTAGTGCGGCTCGAAGGCGAACGGCGCGTCATGGCCCAGCCAGCCGCTCAGTGCCGGCTCGACATCATCGACAATGTCCGGACGCACATGGATGAAGGCCGGCGCGCCGGGGCCGCCATTGAGATATTTGTAGGTGCAGCCGACTGCGAATTCGGCCTTGCAGGCCGCCAGATCGACCGGCACCGCGCCGGCGCTGTGGGCGAGATCCCAGATCATCACGGCCCCGGCCTCATGCGCCAGCTTCGTGATCGCGGCCATGTCGTGCATGCGTCCGGTCCGGTAATCGACATGGGTGAGCATCACCGCCGCCGCCTCGCCGGTGATCGCGTCGGCCACCGCTTCGGGATCGACGACGCGCAATTCGTGCCCCTGGTCCAACTGCCCGATCAGGCCCTCGGCCATGTAGAGATCGGTCGGGAAGTTGCCGTTGTCGGACAGAACCACACGGCGGTTCGGCCGCATGGCCAAGGCGGCCGACAACGCCTGATGGACCTTGATGGAGAGCGTGTCGCCCAGCACCACAGAACCTTGCGGCGCGCCGATCAGCCGGCCGATCCGGTCGGCGACACTGACCGGCTGCGCCATCCAGCCATCGACGTTCCAGCCCCTGATCAGATGGCCGCCCCATTCGTCCCCGACCATCGATGCCAGACGGGCGGGAACCGCGCGCGGCAGCGGGCCGAGCGAGTTGCCGTCAAGATAGATCATCCCGTCGGGCAGGTTGAACCGCTCCTTGACGGGCAGTGTCACCGCCGCGCTGCTCATGGTCGCCGCTCCGCTCACAATTGCCCCCTGACGTTCCACAGTTCGGGAAACAGTTCGACCTCAAGCATCCGGCGCAGATATTTGACGCCCGACGTCCCGCCCGTGCCACGCTTGAAGCCGATGATCCGCTCAACCGTCGTCACATGGTTGAAGCGCCAGCGCCGGAAATAATCTTCCAGATCGACAAGCTTTTCGGCCAGTTCGTAGAGCGACCAGTGCCGGCGCGGATCGGTATAGATTTCGGCCCACGCCGCCATCACAGCGTCATCGGCGCGATGCGGCGCGTCCATGCGATAGATCTCGGGCGAAAGGTCGCGCCCCAACTGGCTCGACACTTGGTCGAGCGCGACATGGTAGAGTGATTTTCGCGCCAGTTCGGCGGTCAGCCTGGCATGGAGTTCGGGCCGGTGTTCATGCACCTTCATCATCGCCGGATTGCGGTTGCCCAGCACGAATTCGATCAGCCGATATTGGTGCGACTGGAATCCGGACGACGCTCCGAGGTCCTCGCGGAACGCGGTATATTCGCTGGGCGTCATGGTGCGCAGCACGTCCCAAGCGCCGTTCAACTGCTCGAAGATGCGGGCAACGCGGGTCAACATCTTGAAAACGGGGGGAAAGTCGCCCCCGGCCAACGCATCGCGTGCGGCATTGAGTTCGTGCAGCGCCAGCCGCATCCAGAGTTCCGACGTCTGGTGCTGAATGATGAACAGCATCTCGTCATGGGCATTGGAGAGCGGGCTCTGCGCGGTTAGCAGCGGATCGAGCGACAGATAATCGCCATAGCTCATGTCGCGCGCAAACGATGTCTTGGCGCCGTCATCGGCCGGATCGTAGGCTTCGGTCACGATGTAATCTCCCATCTTTCGGGCCCCGCCATGCACGCTGACGCCCGGCTAGGGTCAGAACCGATCCCGAAACCCTATATGAGCCCGACTAGCCGACAAACATGCGCGTGATGGCGCTGTCGGGCGACCGCAACCCTTCGATCACGGTGAAATGGTTGTGATCGCCATCGACCAGACACGCGGTCTGCGCATCGAGCCCCTCCCAGACGGCGGCCAGAATGCGTGCCTGACGGATGAATTCGGGGCGCTCGCCGCCGCCGACCCAGGCGGTCACGCGTGGCTCGCCAGCCGGACGGCGCAGCACGGCGCTTTCCGCGTCCGCTTCCGCCGCATCAAGGCGCAACGTCTCGTTCATGGCGGTGTGCATCAGGGGCCGCAGATCGTGCAGTCCGCTGATCGACAGCGTGTGCTCGATGCGCGCCAAAACGTCCGGCGGAAAGGGCGTGTCGTCGCAGATCATGCGGGTGACCAGATGGCCGCCCGCCGAATGGCCCGACAGGCGGATGGGGCCGGCGACACGTTCGGCGGCGACCGTCAGCGCCCGTCCGATCTGCGCGGTGATCTCGGCGATGCGCGCGTCGGGTGTGAGCGTGTAGCTGGGCAGCGCCACCGCCCATCCCCGGGCGCGGGCGCCCTCGGCATAATGCGTCCAGTCCGATTTCGACAAGCGCATCCAGTAGCCGCCATGGACGAACACGGCGAGCCCCTTGGGCGTGTCGTCGGGCCACACGATATCAAGCCGTTCGCGCGGCGCATCGCCATAGGCAATGTCGGTTTCCACCCGTGCGCCGCCCGCGCGGTAGGCGGCGGCAGCGGCTGCCCAGCGGCCCGGCAATTCGCCCGAGCCCGGCACATGGGCCATGTTGGCAAACGCGTCGTCCCAGTCTTTCATCTCTCTGTCACCCCGCCTGATAGTCCGGTGTCGTCGACAGGAATGTGCCGTAGGCGGCCGCGTCGGGATAGCTGAAATTTTCGGCCAGCGGATTGGAGCGTTTCCATTGCCGCGCGCCCATGTCCTGCATCAGTTCGTCGAAATGCTTGAAGTGGAACGGCGCCGAGCAGAGCCCGCCATAGATTTGCGCGGCAGGCCGCTCATTGCGTTTCCAGTCGAGCATCTCGTCGATGTTTGCTTCCATCTCGACACGGTCGGGCTGGTTGGCAAGCTTGCCGTCGGCATAGCGCACCAGCCAGTTGGCGACGATCTCGGCAGAAAGCACCGTGCAGAAGCTCGAGTTGAAACCGACGAATCCCATGTCGGGCAGGTCCGGGTTCACCGCCAGACGATAGACGCGATACTGCCCGTCCTCTTCGATCAGCTTGTCCCGGTATTGCTGCGGCAGATAGGGCACACCAAGCTTCCAGCCGACGGCTAGGATCGCCACGTCGCAATCGACCGTCTCGTCATTGGTCAGACGCAACCTGCCGTCTTCGTACCGGTCGAACGTGCCGATCACCGGCTTGATCGTGCCCGCATTCAGACATTCGAACAGCCCCGGCGTGACGATCGGAACCGAACAGGAAATGTCCTTCTCGATCGGAACGTCGGGCACCATATTGTGCTTCTTCAGGCCCAGTTGCAGCTTGAGCAGCGTTTCCAGCCCGCGGAAGTTCGCCCAGACCAGCGGTTTGGTAATGGCGGCCAGCGTGCGGGCGGCCAAGCCCCTGCCCCAGCCGTTGAACTGCATCTCCTGCGCCCGCATGTAGAGCAGGCGCTTGAAGTTGATGCCGCCGACGAAATACGGAATCCGCCAGACATTTTCGAGATAGACGAGCGTGACGGATTTCGCACCGCTTTTGGCCGCGTTGACGGCAATATCGGTCGCCGATTTCGAGCCGCCCAGAACGACCACATTCTTTCCCGCGCAGACATCCGGATCGGTGTATTCCGACGAATGCATCAACTGCCCGCCCTGGGCGATGAACGCCTCCTGCCCCGGATGGCTGATGATGTTCTTTTCCGAAAACTGGCCCGTGCAGATGGCGACGAAGTCGAAATCCTCGGTCCAGCTTTGGCCGCCGGCCTCAAGGGTCAGCGTCCAGCCGGGTTCGCCATCGGCCCGGCGCGCCATCGACGCAACCGCAATGTTGAGCTGGAAAAGCCGCGCGAGCCGGTGCTTTTGGGCATAGGAATGCAGATAGGCGTGCACCTGCGGGCCCTTGGGCCATTCGGGATAATCATCCGGCATGGGATGATCGGTGAAACAATAGAGGTCCTTTGGCGATTGGGTCTGCACGTCCGGATAGGAGCGCGACAGTTCCCAAACGCCGCCGAAATCGTGACTGCGCTCGAACCCGCAGACCCGGTGACCCTTTTCGTCGAATGCCTTGGCGGCGGCCAGACCACTGACCCCGCCGCCAATGACGGCGACTTTCTTGCGCTTGACCATGATATGCCTCCGCCGATCAGGCCGCGTTCGGCGGCGGCAGAAAATCGACCTCATGCATGGCCGACAGGCGAACCAGCTCTTCGGGATCGGTCACGCCATCGAGCGCGACGAACAGATCGAACAGCTTGCGCGCCGGCGCGACACCGAAGACGCATGTTGCCGCAGCGCCCGAACGATTGAAGATGGCATGCGCCACGCCCATCGGCATGCGGATCGTGTCGCCGGGGCCGGCCTTGTGGACATCGCTGCCGAACTCCACTTCGAGCGCGCCGTCAAGCATGATGATCCACTCATCCTGCGTGGGGTGGATATGCGGCGGCACGAAGGTGCCGTCGGGAACGGCCGCGTGCCACAAAAAGGCGTTGGGGGTGTGCAGCTTGGGCGTATAGGTGTGGCCGACAACGTTCCAGCTCTTGCCGTCCAGCCCGTCGGCGGCCGGTGTGATGCCCTGGTCCATGGTGTCCTCCCTCGACATATCGCATTGGCATTGGTCAGCATGCACCCGATTCTTCGGCTCGCTTATCCAGATTGCGAATCCAATTCGTGCTTCGATATTTTGAGCTTGAAATAAATTGGCCCGACGCTACGCTCCGCCAATGGATCGCACACCATGGACAGATAAGCTCCTCGGCGCGTTTGCGGTGCTGCGCACGGACGATCTCGACGCAGCCCGGCACGCGGTGGCCGGCCGGTTTTGCGATCACCGGCTGACGCTGACCGGCGGCGACGGCGTGTCGGTGCGCCACAACCATGTGGACGGCGCCCATATCTCGCTGAATGTGCTGGGCTATGGCGGCGACGTCGACATCGATCCCGGCATGCTGGGCGACTTCTACCTACTCCAGCTTCCGCTGACCGGCGCGGCACTGATCGACCACAGGGGCGAGGAAGTTTGCGCCGGCCCGGAGCGCGGAACGATTCTGAACCCGGACCGGCCGACGCGCATGCAATGGCGCGCCGATTGCCGCAAGCTGCTCGTCCAGATCGACGAGCGGTTTCTGCACCGGGTCGCCGAGGAGGCGGCCGCCGCTTCCCTGCCCGGCCCGGTGCGGTTCGACCCGGCCATCGACTTGCGCGCAAGGGCCGGACGCAAGCTGCGGATGCTGGCACTGACGATGGTTGGCGCCGCCGATGAGGGCCGGCTTTTCACGGGAAGACCCGGCTTGCATGACATGTCGACGGAGCGTGAGTTCGCGCGCCTGCTGCTTACACTGCAGCCGAGCAACGTCGCGCACATGATGCGCGCCGATGCCGGCGCTGCGCGTCCGGTCCATTTGCGTCGGGCGGTGGAGTTCATCCACGGCCGCTATGCCGAGCCGATCTGCCTTGACGACATTGCGGCCAGCGCCGGCGTGCACCCGCGCAACCTCCAGATCGGCTTCAAGAACGCGTTCGGCCGGTCGCCCATCCGCTATCTGCGCGATGTGCGGCTGGATGCGGCGCGCTATCACCTGTCGGCCCGTCAGAACCGCGAAAGCGTGACCGAAACCGCATTCGCCTGCGGCTTTTCGCATCTCGGCCGGTTTTCGCGCGATTACCGCGCCCGCTTCGGCGAACTGCCCAGCCAGGCCTGATGGACCATAGTGACTGACCCAGCCCCTTGATCCCGGTACAAAGGCTGAATTCAGCAACAAGCTGATTTGGGAGTCCCAGTTCACTCCAGTCGGATTGAACTCTGCGCTCCGCACCCAATTGGGCGTTTTCCAGTAAACTGTTGGTGGGATTCAAGTTTGCCATTGAAGGAGGCTTGGATGGCGAGAGGTCTGTTTTGGCTCAACGATGAGCAATGGCGGCGTGTAGAGCCGCATTTGCCGCGCGGACGTGTGGGCGCGCGCCGTTCGGCTCCCGTTCTTTGGCACGTGATGCTTTTGGCCAACGCGCTGGCGTCTCGGTGGTTGGCGCCTGCCCTTTCCGGAGCCCCGCCAGAAACACGATCCCCGCATTGTGGCGTTTCGGCACGGCTTTTTGATCCAATGATCTAGCACCCTCGTGCGAGCCACTGGGCTATCGTGGGTTGGTTGCGGACTATTTGAGCCGGCGACTTCAGGTCATGGGGCGAAGCGCCTTCGAAGTTCGTACGACATCTGGATCGACCGTAAGTGACCGTTTTCTGGATCACAGAGTCGATGTGGGACTTGTCTTCGTCGTCTGGAGCTTACAGCAGTGAAACCAGACGGCCCCAACTTCCTCCAACCAGTCTGAAACGGACATCTGGAGCCTGGAAAAGCAGTTGGACAACGCCGCAAATCGGACTTTGTTTGATCTATTGGTGTACACATACTGTAGACGACGTCACTCAAACAATTGAAACATAGAAATTTTGCTTCAATCCATCATCGGTGCGATGGCAAGAATTTTCTCTTTGTTTTTCAGTGATTTATGATACATTTCAGTAGCATGAACCGTGAACAAAACTGCACGGGTCGATGGGAACGATCATCAGGAGCAAGGAAGGCACCTGGCGGGCCCAAGTCAGACGCGAAGGCGAGTAGCCGCCTTTACCGCCGGAACCATCCAAGCCGTGAGCCCATCGGTGTGTTTGTCGATATGAGCAGCGAAACGCTCGTCAGCCGCCCACTTATCGGCGAGATCGGCATGCATGGCTGGAGACAGGTCGTAGAACCAACGGCAGATGTGCAGGCGGTGCCGTTCGACGATATCGGCCGCCGTTTCGGAGGTCGGTGCCGCAGCGGCATGCATCGCCTCGGCCGCAGCCGACCAGATTTCCGCCGCTTCCGCCTTCATCGCCCGCCAATCGGCTTCGGTGTAGTCCTTCGTTCGCTTGGCGCTTTGCGCATAGGCGTTCGTCTCGCCCCAACGGGTGCGCACTTCCTCTTCGTGGTCGGCCGGATCAAAACCGTCGAAGATCAGCTTGAAGTCGACCGCGCGGTCCCGATCGGCAAGATCGTCCAGCGTGCGATCGATCGCAGCGATCATCTTGTGTGTTTCGTCCACGCGCTCGATCAGTTGGTTGCGCTGTCGGCGCAGGCTTTCCGCCAAGTCGAACGCCGGATCGTCCAGCGATCGGCGGATATCCTCCAAAGCCAGACCGAGCGATCGTCCGATCAGGATTTGCTGCAGCCGCAACAGATCACTGTCGTCATACATGCGGTAGCCCGCAGCAGACCGATCGCTTGGCGTCAGCAGCTTGATCTCGTCATAGTAGTGCAACGTGCGCACGGAGACGCCTGCAATCAGCGCGGCCTCCTTGATCCTGTAAGCTTTCGTCTTGGCCATCACGCGCCTCCTTCTCATTGTGATGACGATCCCTTTGCGCCCTGACGGAACTGTAGGGTCAACGGCCTTTTGGCGATATTCTGATTTTGGCGTTTCGCGCAGCACTTGGCTGGCTGGTCGATACACCATTGCTGCTGGTTCAAACGGCGCATGGGAGGCGCAAGAAAGCCGACCGCCGCGCCCATCTTCCACGCGCATCCGACCGGATGCTTGGGACGTACGCATAAACTGCATGCGCGTGCGTCCGCCGCCCGAGATCTCCGTCTGCGTTGGAGACGTTTCCGACTTTTGGGACATCAAGTCGGCAGTTGACCAAGAAACGCGAGATGCGGGCGCATCTCGCGCAGATTGGATCTTACGGTGCATCATAAGATCAGAACGACCGTTTCTGGCGGCGGAACGACCGCAACGTGTTGGAGCAATGTCGCACCAAAACGAACACCGGGCGCACAGAGCGCCCTCAAATCCGCAATGACATGAACCAGGATCAGGACGCTGCGGCTGCCATAGCCAGCACCGACGCTTTCAAAACCGCAAGCCTTTGCTCGAGGACCTGCCTGTTCCCGGCATTCTTCTTAGCGTTGATGGCCGTGGAATAGATGAACTCGGCAATCGCATCGATCCCGCCGGGCGCGTTCGCCAGACCGGGCGCATGTTCCCACAGCATGTCGCTGAACGCCTCGGTGCCGCGCCGGCCGGCGCGGTCCATCTCTTCCCTGGCGACGATGTGGACGCCGTCGAGGAACTCGGCGGCGTCGGGCGATGATTCCACGGCGTCGTACCAAGCCAGCGGGCCCAGCTCGAAGAACTTGTCCAGCTTGTCTTCCACCGTTTGAGCCTGTTGCCAAGCGTCCGAAACCTGCCGGAAGGTCTGCTCGAACGAATTCTGCACCACGGCGCGCACGACCTCGTCCTTGCCGGGATAGCTGTTGTAGAGCGTCTGCCGCGCCACACCCGCCTCGCGCGCGATGTCGTTCATCGTCGTCTTGCCGACGCCGTAGCGGGCGAAGACGCTTTGGGCCGCCTCAAGAATCCTGGTGTTCCGCTCACTCATCTCGGGCGGTTTTTCCCCGCTTGCGTTCCATTGTCAAATTGGACATAATGACGTTTAGCGTCTATTCGTCTTATTGTCCAATCATGCTTGCGGAGACCGCCATGCAACTCACCGTCAACGGCCAGGTTCATGAGGTGGATGTCGAAGACGACATGCCGCTTCTGTGGGTCCTGCGCGATGAACTGGGCGTCACTGGCGTCAAATATGGCTGCGGCGTGGCCCAGTGCGGCGCATGCACGGTCCATCTGGATGGCATGGCCGTGCGGAGCTGCCAGATCGCGGCCATGTCTGCCGAAGGCGCCGAGATCACCACGATCGAGGGACTGGGCACACCCGGGACACTGCATGCGGTTCAGGAAGCCTGGATCGAGCATCAGGTCGCGCAATGCGGATACTGCCAGTCGGGCCAGATCATGCAGGCGGCCTCGATGCTCGACTTCAATGCCGAGCCGACAGACGAGGACATCGATCTTGTGATGAGCGGTAATCTGTGCCGCTGCGGCACCTATCCACGCATTCGCGCCGCGATCAAGACCGCCGCCGCCAAACTGCGGGAGGCTTGAGCCATGGGACGCGCACGCACAATCGCACGACGCTCATTCCTGATCGGGTCGGCCGCGATCATGGGGGGCGTTGCCTTCGGCACCTACATGGTCCGCCGCCCTTATGACAATCCGCTTGCCGCCGAACTTCCCGACGGCGCTGCGACCTTCAACCCCTGGGTGCTGATCGACAGCGAGAAGATCACGCTCGTCACCCCGCACGCTGACAAGGGACAGGGCGTGGCCTCGGCCCAGGCCGCACTGATCGCCGAGGAACTCGATGTCGAGTTTGGCCAGTTCGAGATCAGCTTCGGCGATCCGAGCCCGGCCTACTGGAACACGGCCATGGCCGAAGAAGGCGCGCCCTTCATGGCGACCGACGAGAGCTTTCCGGCAGAGACGACACGCGGCATCATGGGCGGCGTGATGAAATTGCTGGGCCTTCAGGGCACGGGCGGCTCGACCGCCATGCCCGACAGTTTCGACAAGCTGCGCCGGGCGGGCGCTGTGGCACGCGAAACGCTGAAACTGGCCGCTTCGCAACGCACGGGCGTTCCGGTCGATCAGCTTCAAACCGCCAACGGCGCGGTGCAATTGCCCGACGGCACCGAACTCAAATACACTGAACTCGCCGCCGAGGCCGCCGAAATCCAGCCGGTGGCCGATATCGAACTGCGCAACCCGTCGCAATGGCGGCTCATCGGCAAGCCGATGCAGCGGCTCGACATTGTCGGCAAGTCGACCGGCACGCTCGACTACACGATCGATCTCGACGTCGAGGGAATGGTCATCGCCGCCATCAAGGTGAACCCGCATCAGGGCGGCAAACTGAACGGCTACGATGCCTCGGCCGCGCTTGCCATGCGCGGGGTCAGGGATGTGGTCGAGATCACGGGGGGGCTCGCCGTGATCGCCGACAACACATGGCGCGCGTTCAAGGCCGCCGACGCGCTGGAGCTCGACTGGGGCCCGGCGCCCTACCCCGCCGAACAGGCCGATCACTGGGAGGCCGTCGCCGCATCTTTCACGCCCGACCGCCTCGACAGCGAATGGCGCAATGACGGCGATGTCGATGCAGCCCAGGCCGAGGGCAACGTGTTCGCGGCCGAATATCGATCGCCCTATGTGGCGCATGCGCCACTGGAGCCGCTCGGCGCCATCGTCCGCGTCGATGACGACATGGTGGAGGTGTGGACCGGCCACCAGCTGCAGCGGCAGTTGCAGGTTTTGGTCGCCGGCATCACCGGTCACCGGCCCGAACAGGTCAAGCTGCACAACCAGTTCATTGGCGGCAGCTTCGGCCACCGGCTCGAGTTCGAGCATGTCAAGCAGGCCACCGAAATCGCCAACCAGATGCGCGGCACGCCGGTCAAGCTGGTCTACAGCCGCGAAGAGGATTTCGCGCATGATTTCCCGCGCCACATTTCCACGGCGCGCGGCAGGGGCACGGTCTCGGACGGCAAGGTGGTCTCGATCGATCTTGAGGGCGCAGCGCCCTCGGTGATCGCCTCGCAGATGGGCCGCGCCAACATTCCCGTGCCCGGTCCCGACAGCCAGATCGCGGCCGGCGCGTGGAACAATCCCTATGACATCCCAAGTTTCCGCATGCGGGCCTATCGCGTGCCCGAACTGGCGCCGGTCTCGTCCTGGCGCGCGGTCGGCGCACCGGGCGGTGGCTTTGCGTTCGACTGTTTCCTTGACGAACTGATCCACCAGGCGGGCGCCGACCCGATGGAGGAACGCATCCGCCTGATGAGTCACGATGTCTCCCGCAAGGTGCTGGAAACGGTGGCGGAGATGTCCGACTGGGGCAGCGAACTGGCGCCGGGCAAGGGCCGTGGCGTCGCGTTCGTCGAGAGTTTCGGCGTGCCGACCGCCGAGGTGGTCGAGGTCACCGCGACCGACCGCGGCATCCGCATCGACAAGGTCTGGGTCGCTTGCGACGTGGGCACCGTCGTCGATCCGGTCAATTTCGAGAACCTCGTCCAGGGCGGCGTCATCTTCGGTCTCGGCCACGCCATGAACTGCGAGATCACCTATTCGGACGGCATGGCCGAGCAGACCAACTATCACGCCCATGAGGGCATGCGCATGCACCAATGCCCCCAGATCATGGTCCGCGGGCTGGAAAACGGCCACAAGATCCGGGGCGTGGGCGAACCGCCCGTGCCGCCCGCCGCGCCGGCGCTCGCCAACGCCATCTTCGCCGCCACCGGACAGCGCATTCGCGAGCTTCCGCTGTGGCATCATATCGATTTCGTCTAAGGAACCGGCGATGAGAAAGATTGCAATTGCAGCGGCCGCCATGCTGTTGGGCGCGCCGCTCGTCTGGGCCGCCGGCGAAAATGTCGTCATCGAACCGCCTGCCGAAGGGTCGGTCACGCGCGAGGACGGGCTTGCCGCATGGGACCGCATTTTCGAGGTTGCCTCGCATCCGCGCTGTTCGAACTGTCATGTGGGCGAGGACAATGTCCCCATGTGGTCCGGGCCGAGCTATGGCGAAGCCCGGCCGCACGGCATGAACATCAATGCCGGCGAAAGCCGCATTGGTCTTGAATATGTGACATGCGCGACCTGCCATTTCGAGCGCGCCGGGCTGAACGATGTGCCCCACGCGGCCCCGCAGGTGGCGATGGCCTGGCAGTTGGCGCCGGTCGAAGCGGAATGGTTCGGCAAATCGTCCGACGAGATTTGCAACCAGCTCCGCGACCCCGACCGCAACGGCAACCGGACCTTCCTCGATCTGGCTGCCCATCTCGACCATGATCTGATCCTGCACTGGGCCTGGAACCCCGGCGGTGGACGCGAGCCGGCGCCCTACAGCCTGCAGGCGCACGTGGACGACGTGCTGACCTGGGGTGTTGCCGGCATGCCCTGCGCCAATGACGGCTAGGAAAGGTTTCGCACCATGTCGTTTCTGAATGGACCCTACCGCCTGGGCGCGCTGTTCATTGCGATCAGTGCGGCGCTGCATGTCTTCGCGTTTATCATCGGCGGCTTTTCTGCCGACGCTTTGCGTCTGACCCCGGTCGGGCTGGTCTACGCGCTGCTCGCTTTCGGCTTGACGCGCGGCTGGCGCTGGCTGGCCTATGTCGCCTTCATCGCGATGATGATCGGCGGAACCGTGGCCCTTGGGTCGCTGTGGGCCCCTTCGCCCGTGCCGCAATGGTGGACCTTGGCCATCATCGCGGCTGACTGGCTGGCCGCTGCCGCATTGTTTGCAGCCTTGTGGCGCCCGGCACGAAAGACGCACGCCACCAGCATCAACGGGTGAGAAACAACTCAGACAACCGTCGGCGCGCAATCGGAGTGCCTACCGGCCGATTTCGCCGCGTGATCGGCAGGCCGCCGTGCCATACCGAATGTCCGCGTCAAGTCGGGCCTCGTTTTTGACCGCCGTGCCAAAAACGAGGCCTTCGCCTTTGCGGATGTTTGCGGGACGCAATGTGAAAGACCCCTTGCTGCCCGACCCAGTCATCTGATGCGCCGCCGCTAACGTCCGAAATGGGGATTCTACGGTCCAAACCTGCGCCCGGCCCCGAAAAATCGGTCATGGAAAAACAGCAGTTTTCCGAGAGCTAACCCGGCGAATTCCGCTCTGACCCTTGTTCATTCGCCATATGACGCCTATGTTGGCGTCAGGTGACGATTGATCGTGAGAACAACAATGAGCCCACTCGCAGCCTATGCAGAACCCACCGCCATGCCGACCAGCGAATCTATACGGGTTGCGCAACTCCTGGCACTCGATGATGCCGATCATCTGGACGAGGTGAGCTTGGCGCAACGTGTGACCGCTGGCCTGAAGCCGAAATCGGTCAGCGCTTTGGGCAATCTGCTCGGCAACAACCTGGTGATTGGCCCCGTGGTCCCGGAAGCCACTTTGCGCCGGGTTCGCAAGAACCGCACTCGGCTTTCCAGGGAACACAGCGAACGTCTTTACGAACTCGGTCGCGTCGTTGATGCGGTTAGTCGCGCCTACCATGGAGACACAAAGCAGATTTCGAGCTTTCTGAGCCGGCCGCATCCACTGTTGGCGGGTTCAACGCCGTTTGACATGGCCCGATCAAGCTCCGCCGGGACCGATGCGGTGCTCAACCTTCTGCGGCGCGCCGATGCCGGCGTCGCCCTTTGACGTCTCACAGAAAGCTGCCCGAAGCGCTGACCGCCTACCGAATCGGCGATCCGGCCGGTGAATATCCAGTGTTCAGTGTCGAAGGCGCACGGAGGGTCCAAGGACGCTGGCACCAGGTCGGTGACCGGGTCATCTATGCCTCGCTTCACTATTCGACCGCCATGCTGGAGAAGCTCGTCCATTGGAACGGCGCACTTCCGCCGAACCAGCACTTCATCGAGATAGTCATTCCCGCAGGGCTTAGCTATGAAATGGTCACGCCGGACATTCTGCCCGACTGGTATAAGCACAGCGGCGAGGCGGCACGGCGTTTCGCTCGCGGCTGGTACGACGAAGCACGAAGCGTCGTCCTGCTCGTGCCGTCGGTCGTCGCACGCATTGAGCAGAACGTCATCGTCAACGCCGATCACGCCGAGTTCTCCGCAATCAAGCCCGGCCTTGAAGCGCCGGTCTGGTGGGACGAGCGCCTGTTCGCCTGACCAGCGAGAACGCCGTTCGACAATGCTCAGCTTTGCTGTAAACGTCGCCAACACTGCAAAGCCGGCGCCAAAGGACGATGATCGCGATTGCAACCGTGTCGCCGCCGTCCCTGAAAAAGGGCAGGGCCGGGTGCGAACGCGGTGTTGCACGGGCCGATGGCGATCAACAGGTTGAACGCGCCAAACCGTTCGATGGACGGCTTTGCAAGATGCGCTCCGGGAAAAGCAAACAGATTGCCGGCGACGGCCCACAGGGATTGCTGCCTCTCGCAGGCCCCCGTTCAGAACAATCCGGCGGCGGATTTGACCGGACGTTGCCTCTGGCTCTTGTCGCCGATTTCCTCTACGAGCGCCGAGGGCTGTCCGGCCGAACGGCCCACACAGTTCTCAGGTGGATCATGAGCGGAAGACGATATCTGGTAACCGGCGGCGCCGGTTTCATTGGTTCATTCCTTTGCGAGGCTATCCTGGCTAGGGGGGACCGTGTTCTGTGTGTCGACAATTTATTCACCGGAAGCCGATCGAATGTCGCCGGATTGATCGGCGACCCCCGCTTTGAGCTGATGGAGCACGACATCGTGTCTCCGTTGACGGCCGAAGTGGACGCGATTTTCAACCTCGCCTGCCCCGCCTCACCCGTTCACTACCAGCATGACCCCGTTCAGACGACAAAGGTCTCCGTTCTGGGCGCCATCAACATGCTGGAGCTGGCGAACCGGAAGGGTGCGCCCATCCTGCAGGCATCGACATCGGAAGTGTATGGCGATCCCTTGGTCCATCCGCAGACGGAAGACTATTGGGGCAATGTCAACCCGATTGGACCGCGCGCCTGTTACGACGAAGGAAAGCGTTGTGCGGAAACGCTTTTCTTCGATTACCGGCGGCAACACGGGCTGCAGATCAAGGTCGCCCGCATCTTCAACACATACGGCCCGCGCATGAGCACCGACGACGGGCGGGTGGTGTCCAATTTCGTGGTCCAGGCCCTCAAGGGTGATCCGATCACCATCTATGGTGACGGTTCGCAGACGCGGTCATTTTGTTACGTCGAGGACATGGTAACGGCGCTGATCGACCTTCTTGCGACGCCGCCGGAGATGACCGGCCCGATCAATATCGGCAATCCTGCCGAGTTCACCATCCGGCAACTCGCCGAGATGGTTGTGGAGATGACCGCCAGCGCATCGCCGATTGTGCACCGTCCGCTGCCGGGCGACGACCCGCGGCGGCGCAAGCCGGACATAACCCTTGCAAGGCAGGTGCTGGACTGGGAGCCGGCGACCGGATTGCCCGAGGGTTTGTCCAAAACGATCGCTCATTTCGATCGGTTGCTGACCGAAGGGGCCGCTTGAGGACGGTCCATCGTGGCACGCTTCTTTGATGTGCACCTCTTGAAGATGCCTACCGGCGTGCGTAGGTTCCCGCCCAAAGGAGCACCCGCAGCACGACCGGCGGACTTGTCCGGCCAAAGCGTTGGCAAAACCGGGCCATTGCGCGCCACACCGGCGTGGTCACCACACCTTCCACTTGGCATCATGTTGGGTGGCATACCATCCAAACGCCGGAAACCGCGTTGGGTCGGCATACGGTTGCTCTCGAAACAAAACGCCAATCAGAATGGGCGATCTGGAAAAATGCGCGTTTCAATAGTCGGTGCGGGATATGTTGGCCTCGTTACGGCCGCCTGCCTCGCGGAGATCGGACACACGGTCACTTGCGTGGACAAAATGGCGGAGCGGATCTCCGGGCTGAATGCCGGCCGGATTCCGATCTACGAACCGGGGCTGGAAGCTCTGGTCGCGGACGGCGCGGCTGCCGGGCGGTTGTTCTTTTCGACCGATCTGCGCGCTGCCCTGGCCGATTGTGACGTTGTCATGATTGCCGTTGGAACGCCGCCGCGCCCGCAAGACGGCGTTGCCGACTTGCGTTTTGTGATGCAGGCGGCCGAGGAAATCGCCCAGGCGGCAACACGTCCGATGGTCGTCGTCACCAAATCGACGGTCCCGGTCGGGACCGGCGACCGGATTGCCCGCCTTCTTCATGAATTGCACGGACGGACGGACCTGAATGTGGTCTCGAACCCCGAATTCCTGCGCGAAGGCAATGCGGTCGCCGATTTCCGCGAACCGGACCGGATTGTCGTCGGGACCGATGGCAGCCATGCCTTGTCGGTCATGCGCGCGCTCTATGCGCCCTTGATCGAGCGGGACGTCCCGTTCGTGGTGACCTCGCGCCGGTCATCGGAACTGATCAAATACGCATCCAACGCTTTTCTGGCCATGAAGGTCTCATTCATCAACGAGATCGCCGACATGTGCGAGGGCGCGGGCGCCGATGTGAGCGATGTGGCGCTTGCCATGGGCCTCGACGAGAGGATCGGGCCCCGGTTTCTCGAAGCCGGCCCGGGATTCGGTGGATCGTGCTTTCCCAAGGACATCTATGCGCTGATCAAGAGCGCCAACGATGCCGGAACGTCGATGGGCTTGGTGGAGAAGACGATCAGCGTCAACGAGACGCGCAAACGGCGCATGGCGCGCAAGATCGAAGCCGCGCTGGGCGGCGACGTCTACCGCAAGACGATCGCCGTTCTGGGGCTGACCTTCAAGCCCGGTACCGACGATGTCCGCGACTCGCCGGCAATCGGGATCATCCGGGCGCTGCAGGACCGTGGCGCCCATATATGCGCCTACGATCCCAAGGCAGGTGCGGAAGCGATGGGCTCGTTCCCGGGCGTCATGCTCGCCGGCAGCGCGATGGAGGCAGCCACCGGTGCCCATGCGGTTGTGCTGATGACACAATGGCCCGAACTGGTTGAGCTTGATCCTGAAGCCCTGGCCAATGTCATGCATTCGCCAATCGCGGTCGATCTGAGAAATTGCTGGGACGGCAGGCGGTTTGCCCGCCACGGGTTCGCCATCACGGCCATCGGCAAGCCGCAAATCGGCCCGAGCTCCGAAAACGGCAAGGTTTGGGATGCGCCGAACCCCAAGCCGGCGTCGGCAACCGACGACGAGCGCCCCGTTTCGTGAGACCGTGAGTTCCACCGTCTCGAAACGTCGCGGGAAGCAAACACCGGTCTGCCACGCGCATCCATCCAAACCGAGCAGGCATTCGCATGTCCGATCCCACAATTCTCGTAACCGGAGCCGCCGGTTTCATCGGCATGCATGTCGCCAGGCGCCTGCTTGACGGCGGCCACCGTGTCTCCACCATTGACGACATCAACGGCTACTACGATGTCGATCTGAAGCGGGCCAGGCTCGCCGAACTGTCGAAACAGCCTGGCTTTGCGTTCGAGCAGATCGACATTGCCGACCGCTCCTCGGTGGACCGGCTCTTCACCGAGCTGCGGCCGACGCTGGTCATCCATTTGGCGGCCCAGCCCGGCATTCGCTATTCGCTCGAGAACCCCCATTCCTACGCCGAGAGCAATCTTGTCGGGTTTCTCAACGTTCTGGAAGGGTGCCGTCGATCAAACGTCGATCACCTGGTGTTCGCCAGCTCGAGTTCGGTCTATGGCGAGCGTGATGACATGCCCTATCGCGAAAGCGACCGGGTCGACAAACCGGTCAGCTTCTATGCGGCGACCAAGTGCGCCAACGAGATCATGGCGCACAGCTACAATCACTTGTACGCATTGCCGGCGACCGGGCTGCGTTTTTTCACGGTCTATGGCCCGTGGGGTCGCCCCGACATGGCGGTCTATCTGTTCACCAAAGCCATCTTCGAGGGCCGTCCGATCAAGCTGTTCAACCACGGCGACACGTGGCGCGACTACACGTTCATCGACGATATTGCCGAGGGCGTGGTCAGGGTCGCAACTGCCGGCCGCCCGGATGTCGGCGCTGCACCCGACACGTCCTACAAGATCTACAATATCGGCAACGGAAACCCCGAACATCTGGGCAATCTGGTCAGCACGCTCGAAGAGATCATCGGCAAGACGGCGGTGACGCACGAATTGCCGGCCCAGCCGGGAGACGTGAGCCGCACGTTTGCCGATGTCAGTGCGCTGAAACGCGATTTCGGCTTTTCGCCCTCAACACCGCTGCGGGAAGGCCTGGAACGCTTTGTCGCCTGGTATCGCCGCTATCACGGCGTATAGGGTCGGCTCGCACAAACCGCTCGCGGCCAGGCTCAACGACCCGGCTGGGCGACCGCGGCAGCCGCCGCTTTTTCCGCATCCTCGTCGTCGAGAATTCGCCGCGCGGCGGCCGATACGGCCTGTTTCTCCTGATCGTTGAGGTCCTCGGCACGCGGCCCATCCTGCAGCCGGACGGTCACCTCGCGGTTTGCGAACGGGATCCCCTCCTGCTCGAACAACTGCCGGATGCGCTCATAGATGATCTTGCGGGCAACGAATTGCTCGCCCGGCTTGGTCATGAACTTGACGCGGACGATCATCGCCGAATCTTCCATCTTGTAGACGCCCTGGGACTTGAGCGGTTGCAGGAACGAGTCGCCGATATCGGGATGGGACAGCAGTTCCTGGCCCAGTTTCTTGACCAGCTTCCGGACCCGTTCCACATCGGTGCCATAGGTCAGCCGGATCGGCAGCTTCATCATCACCCAGTCGCGCGAATAGTTGGTCAACGACGTGATCTCACCAAAGGGAATGGTGTGAAGCGCGCCAAGATGGTGACGAAGCTGGAAAGAGCGGATCGATATCTTCTCGACCACCCCCTTCACGCCAGTCAGCTCGACATATTCGCCCTTCCGAAAGGCATCATCGAGAAGGAAGAACGCCCCCGAGAACACGTCCCGGATCAGGGTCTGGGCGCCGAAGCCGATTGCGATGCCGATGACGCCGGCACCGGCAAACAGCGGCGCGACATCGACCCCGAGATTGGACAGCGCAATGGTGCCGGCGACGACGACGACGACCGCCACAAGCACGTTTCGGGCGATCGGCAAGAGCGTGGCGAGCCTGCTCTGACCGACACCACCCTCCCCTTCACCGGGCTCGGGCGTCTCATTGTCGAGCGTGCCGCCCTCCTGCCGGATCTTCTCGTCGATGTAACGGTTGGTCGCCTTGAGAAGCTGGTAGGCCACATAGGCGATCAGCAACATGTCCAGAAAAGCGGCGAACGGATGACCGCCTTCGCGGCCCATGTCGGCGCCCAGAATCCGCGCCAGCTCTCCCACGGAGACGGTGAAGATAAGACCCACCGTGCTTCGTTCGAAAAACTCCCGGAAGATCGGTTGATATTCGAACACGGGCTCGACCTTGGCCGCCGGCGGCGACATCTGCATGTCTTCGTTCTCGCTCATCTCCTCGGAGCGGAACTTCTCCATCGCCGCCAGGCGTGCCTCCTCCTCGCGCCTGTTTTGCTCCACCGCCTCCTCGTAGCGCTTTCGAAAAATGCGCGTGCGACGTGCATAAAACCAGTCAATGCCTATGAACGCGATGCCGTAGGCAGCCACCGCGATCATGGTCACGACGACAGGCGCCAGAATGATGGCAAAGTCGCCCGGCAGCCCGAGCACGATCCTGTAGATGCTGAGAAGCGAGGCTCCCGCGAGATAGCCGATCGAAAGAATGACGGCGACGAGTTCGAGAATTCGGCGTCGGTCATCCAGTTGCAAATCCTGGCCTTCGCCGGCGAGGATCTCGCCATAGGCACGGCGGTGCACGACCGTCAGCCCGGTGATCATGAACCCGCACGACAGGATGGCGATGATGTACAAGAGGTGCTGTGCGTCGAGTGGCATGCCGACCGCTTCCGACCATCCTGCAAACACGAACTGGATCACGGTCACGATCACGATGCACCACCATGTGGTGTAGAGCGAACGCGATGACTTGTCGTTCAACGTGATCAGGCGATGCTTGGGCAGGTCGGGCGCGAACAGGTTCAGCATGAAACCGTAACGGATAGCGCGATAGATGAAGTAGGCCGACAGTATCGCGAAGATCGTTGCCCGGCTCGGCTCATGCTCGCTGTCGAGGATGATCGCCACGACGACCGCCACGGCGAAGCTGATCGCATTGCCCACGATAATCAGGGTCGATCGCAGCATCAGATAGGAAATCTTCTGCGCGCGCGTTTCCGGGTTCTCAATGAACGAGTCCGCGAAGTGGTTGCGCATCCACTCCCGGATCAGCCGGCTGACCAGGAAGGCCACCACGATACCCAGCAATCCGACACCGATTGCTCGCCAGAGCCAGAAATAGGTACCGTCCGGCGACAGCGTTTCGAAATGGGCCAGCGACTGCTCGATCACCAGAGGGGTTCGGGCAATCAGGGCGATGAATTCCTTGCGCGCCTGCAGCAATTGTGTCTGCGGCATCATGGACCCCGATTGGGCCGCGGCATCTTCCTCCGCATTGGGCGCGATGACGATGACCGTCGCGCCATCCTCGCGCGCCTGATCGATCAGGTTTTGATATCCGTTCGTGCTCTCCGACGCGGAATCGGACGAGGAACCGAGGCCGGGCAGTTGCGCCCAGGCGGGGTTGGCAAGCGCCAGAAGAAGGGCTGCGACAAGCAGCAACAAGGCCGCAGGCGCTTGGGGCGTTCGGCGGTTCCACATCTCGGCCATGTTGTGCAAAACGTTCATCTTCAATGCCTTTTGTCCGAAATGAAAGCGCGCCCGAAATCAGCGCGATCTGCAACGGCGCCGCGCGGTGGGACTGCACGGGCAGGCTTTGCAGCCACAATGGCGCTTCCCGCAAGCCCGTGGGCTCATAACGCTATCCCTGTCCACCGTCACAATCAAACCGTGGTGATGATGCGCGTGCGAGCGCTGTAGAGCACACGAGCAAAAACGGTCAAGTCACGCGGAAGTCACGCGTTTGTGGTGCGCCCGCCATATTGACATCAGCGGCGTTCTGGCTTGCTCTGTGATCGCGCAATTGTCGATCAGGAACGTCCGCGACCATCGGGTCGGGCGCACACGAGGTCGATGCAACCAGGGGCCGGCATTCGTGCGGCCAGACGACGGGGCTCAACGGAGACGCGATGACCGATCTCCTCACGGTTGAAAAACTGCGCATCGACATCCGAACACACGGCCGCAGCCTGCCGGTCGTCAAGGATGTGAGCTTTCGCATTCCGCCCGGCAAAACGGTCGCCATTGTCGGCGAGTCCGGCTCGGGAAAGACCGTCATGGCGCGATCGCTCCTGGGGATCCTGCCCAACGTCGCGTCGATCACGGGCGGGTCGATCTGGTTCCGCGATCCGCTGACGCCGGATGCGCCGCTGGACATCGCCGCCCCCGATCTCGATGAAAAACGCCTTCACGCGCTGCGCGGCGGCCGCATCTCGATGATCTTCCAGGAGCCGATGTCGTCCTTTTCGCCGCTCCACACCATCGGCAACCAGATCCATGAAGCATGGGCCCTGCACAATGAGGGCTCGCACGCCGAAGGGCGGGAAATCGCCGAGGAAACGCTGGCCCTGGTCGGTTTCGCCGATCCCCGTCGCGGCTACGATTCCTACCCGATGGAGTTCTCCGGCGGCATGCTCCAGCGCGCCATGATCGCGATGGCGGTGGTTTGCTCGCCGGCACTTCTGATCGCCGACGAGCCGACCACCGCGCTCGATGTCGTCGTGCAGGCACAGGTGCTGGCGCTTCTGAAGAGCCTTCAGGAGCGGCTTGGCATGGCGCTGCTGCTGATCACCCATGATCTCGGCGTCGTGGCCAACATGGCCGACGAAGTGGTGGTGGTCTATCGCGGCTCCATCATGGAGGCTGGCAGCCGCGACGCCATCTTCAACCAGCCTCGTCATCCCTATCTGAAGGCCCTGCTCGGCGCCGTCCCGAAACTTGGTCCCGACGGCGACAGGAAGCTCCGACCCTTGCGGGAGATCGAACCGGTCGATGCTGCCGGATCGTCCCGTGAAACCGGCCGGCGGCATCTGCGAAAGGGCAAACCGCTGCTGACCGTCTCCAATCTGGTCAAGACATATGCGACCAAGAAGGGCGGCGGCATGTTCGGCGCGCACAAGGCTGTCGCAACTGCCGTCGACCGCATCTCGTTCCGGATCGTCGGCGGCGAGTGTTTCGGGATCGTCGGCGAAAGCGGGTGCGGCAAGTCCTCACTGATCCGCACCGTCACACGGGCGATCTCGGCCGATGCGGGCCAGATCACCTTCCATGATGAAGACGGTGACATCGATGTGCTGTCCCTGCGTGACGGAGATCTGAAGGATTTCCGCACGCGCATGCAGATGGTCTTTCAGGATCCGTTCGGGTCGCTCAGTCCGCGGCTGACGATCCTGAACACGCTTGTCGAACCGCTTGAGATACACGGTATCGGCACGCCGAAATCGCGACGCGATCGGGCAGCCGAACTGATGCGGCTGGTCGGCCTGCCGCCGAACTATCTGAACCGCTATCCGCACAGCTTTTCGGGCGGCCAGCGGCAGAGAGTCGGAATTGCCCGGGCGCTGGCTCTTGAGCCGGACATATTGATCTGCGACGAGGCCGTGTCCGCGCTCGATGTCTCGGTTCAGGCGCAGATCCTCAACTTGCTCAAGCACTTGCAGAAAGAACTTGGTCTGACGATCATCTTCATTTCCCACAATCTGGCCGTCGTCAATTACATCGCGGACCGGATCGCGGTCATGCGCGCGGGACGGATCGTCGAGTTGGCGCCGCGCCGGCAGATGTTCACCGAGGCGGCACACCCCTATACGCGGCGTCTCCTGAGCGCGATTCCGACCACTGATCTCGGCGCGCCGCTCGATCTTGATGCGCTCGGCAACACCGACATGTCGGACCCGGCCGATTGGCCTCAGACCGCCGATGGGCCCGATGCAAACTGGATCGAGATCAGCGACGGCCATTTCGTCAGGCCCGACGGGTTGCCATCATGACGGAGGGGCGATGACACGCATGGCTGTTTTCCGCGGCATGATGCATGCCTTGCTGGGTCTTGCCCTTGCGACCGCCGCGCGCGCCGAAGGTCTGGTCGAAATCCCTTATCTTGAGGACCAGGTCCGGTCAGGCGAACTGCTTCCAATGGCCGAACGCCTGCCGGCCAACCCGCTGGTCGTCGATCTGGAAGCGCTCGGCAGAACGCCGGGCCGCTATTGCTGCATACTGCGGACACTGATGGAGTCGCCCAAGGACCTGCGCATGATCACCGTCTACAGCTATGCGCGGCTGGTCGGCTACAATGAACACCTCGAACTGGTGCCCGACATTGTCGAAAGCTTCACGGTTCGCGACAACAGGGAGTTCACGTTCCGGCTGAGAAAGGGCCATCGCTGGTCTGACGGCCACCCGTTCACCAGCGAGGATTTTCGCTATTATTGGGAAGATGTGGCGCTGAACGACGAGGCCGGCAATGGCAGCCCGCCGGCGATCATGATGTCGGACGGCAAGCCGCCGAGGTTCGAAATCATCGATGAATGGACGGTGCGCTACACATGGGACACGCCGAACCCGATCTTCCTGCCGGCGATCGCCGGCGCCAGCCCGCTCTATATCTATGCGCCGGCCCATTATCTGAAACAGTTTCACACCCGGTATGCCGACCCTGACGACCTTGCCGCGAAGATCGCGGCCGAACGCGTCGACAGTTGGGCCGCGCTGCACACCCGCAAGGCACGGCAATACCGCGCCGAAAACCCGGATCTGCCGACGCTCGGGCCGTGGTCCAACACCACGAAGGGGCCGAGCGAACGCTATGTGTTCGCGCGCAATCCCTATTTCCACCGGGTCGACCCGGCCGGACAACAGCTTCCCTATATCGACGAAATCGCCGTCTCCATTGCATCTGGCGATCTCATTCCGGCCAAGACCGGAGCGGGCGACACCGATCTGCAATCGCGCTATCTGCGCTTTGACGATTACACGTTCCTGAAAGCGCGCGAAGCCGACAGCGGCTATCGTGTGCTGTTGTGGCGGGACGGAACCGGATCCCGGCTGACGCTCTATCCCAACATGAACATCGCCGATCCGATCTGGCGGCGCGCTTTCCGCGACGTGCGCGTCCGCAGGGCCCTGTCGCTCGCCATCGACCGCTTCGAGATCAACCAGCAGCTCTACTACGGCCTTGCCACCGAATCGGCCAACAGCATTTTGCCGGCCTCTCCGCTTTACGATCCGCGCTATGCCAGGGCCTGGGCACGCCACGATCCGGCGCTCGCCAACACCCTTCTCGATGAGGCCGGCTTCACCGAGCGCAGCAAGGATGGCATACGGCTGCTCCCCGATGGCAGGCCGATGGAGATCATCGTCGAGACGTTCGGCGAAGACACGTCCGCCGTGGACGCGCTCGAACTGATCACCGACTATTGGCGGAAGATCGGCGTCGGCCTGTTCATCCGTTCCTCGTCAAGAGACATTGTCCGGCGGCGGCTGGTTTCGGGGCAGACGATGGTCACCCTGGCGCCGGGCCTGAACACGGGCATGGCGATCGCGGCGATGGCGCCCGAAGAGCTTGCGCCCGTATCGGCCGTCCAGCCGCAATGGCCGATCTGGGGGCAGCACACCGAGTCGATCGGCACATCCGGTTCGGCGGCCGATACCGAACCGGCCAAGACGCTTCTCGGGCTCTATGGCGCCTGGCGAACATCGGAAAGCGACGCCGAACGGTATCGCATCTGGCGCCAGATGCTCGACATCACGGCCGACCAGGTCCTCTCCATCGGCATCGCCAACCAGACCCGGCAGCCCGTGGTCGTCAGCAAGCGGCTTCGAAACGTGCCCGAAGACGCCATCCACGCCTTTTCGCCACTGGCCTATTTCGGTGTCTACCGGCCCGACACTTTCTGGTTCGAAGAGTAGGCGCGATGGCGGGCTACATCATCAAGCGCATCGCGGCGATGGTGCCGACCCTGCTTCTGACCAGCTTTTTGATCTTCATCATCATCGAGCTGCCGCCCGGCGACTATTTCGAAAGCTATCTGGCCGAACTGCGCGCATCCGGCGAACTCATCGACTCCGCCAAGATCGAGTTCCTGCGCACCGAATATGGCTTCGACAAGCCGTTCCTGCATCGCTACTGGCTCTGGCTCACCGGCATGCTGCACGGCGATTTCGGCTACTCGTTCGAGCATGAGCGTCCCGTGTCGGAGCTGATCGGCTCCCGGCTGTTCTTCACCATCCTCCTGTCGTTCCTGACGATCATCTTCACCTGGATCGTCGCGTTCCCCATCGCCATCTATTCGGCGACGCACAAATATAGCTGGGGCGATTATGGCCTGACGTTTCTCGGCCTTTTGGGCATCGCAACGCCCAACTTCCTGCTGGCGCTGGTGATGATGTATGCGGCCAATGTCGTGTTCGGCGTCTCGATCGGCGGGCTGATGGATCCGCAATTCATCGGGCAACCCATGTCGGTTGAAAAGTTCCTGTCGATCGGCGCCCATCTGGTGATCCCGGTCATCGTCATCGGCACGGCGGGCACGGCGGCGATGATCCGGCGCATCCGCGCCAACCTGCTGGATGAACTGAACAAGCAATATGTGGTGACAGCCCGCGCCAAGGGCGTGCCGCCGTTCCGGGGCCTGGTGAAATACCCGCTGCGCATGTCGCTGAATTTCTTCATCGCCGACATTGGCGGCATCCTTCCGGCCGTGATCTCGGGCGCCGAGGTGATCGCCATCGTCTTGTCGCTGGAAACCACGGGCCCCTTGCTCATCCGTGCGCTGAAGACCCAGGACATGTATCTGGCCGGCTCGTTCCTGATGCTGCTGGCGGTGCTGACGGTGATCGGGGTCCTGATCTCCGATCTGCTGCTGGCGGTGCTCGATCCGCGCATCCGGCTGGAAGGCAAGGCGCTCAAATGACGGATCAGCCACGGCAACAGTCCGACGGGCAATGGCACTATGTCTCCGACGCGCCTTTCGATCCCTATGAGGAACCGGCGATCTCGGCCGGACAGGAACGCTACTACATGGCATCGCAATGGCGGCTGATGTGGTGGCGCTTCTGCGACCATCGGGTCGCCGTCGTTTCGGCGATCTTCCTGGCCGCGATCTACTTTGTCGCCCTGTTTGCCGAGTTCTTTGCCCCCTACGATCTCAACGAGCGCAACCCCCGCGCGATCTACCACCCGCCGCAGGGCATTCACCTGTTCCATGAGGGCACCTTTGTCGGCCCGTTCGTCTATGGCCGCGACTATGCGCTGAACATGGAAACGCTGAAGCGCGAATACACCGTCAATCGGGATATCGTTCACCAACTGCACTTCTTTTGCCGCGGCACACCCTATCGGCTGTTTGGCGTCATCGATGCCGAGCGGCGCCTGTTCTGCGGCGCCGAAACGGCGAAAATCTACCTGGCCGGAACCGACCGTCTCGGCAGGGACATGCTGTCGCGGATCATCCACGGCGCGCGCATTTCCCTGACGATCGGCCTTTTCGGCGTCGCCTTCAGCATGCTGCTCGGCATCGCGATTGGAGGCATGGCCGGCTATTTTGGCGGCTGGGTCGATTATGCGGTGCAAAGGATCATCGAGGTATTGCAGTCGATACCGACCATTCCGCTCTGGCTGGCGCTTGCGGCGATCATGCCGGTCACCTGGAGTCCGATCGCCGTCTATTTCGCCATCACCATCATTCTCGGGCTTCTCGACTGGACAGGGCTGGCGCGCGCGGTGCGCTCCAAGCTTCTCGCACTGCGCGAGGAGGAGTTCGTGATGGCCGCCCAGCTACAGGGCGCCAGCCCGCGCAGGATCATTTCCTATCACCTCATCCCCAATTTCATGAGCCACCTGATCGCGTCGGCGACCATCGCCATTCCCGGCATGATCCTCGGCGAGACGGCCTTGAGCTTTCTGGGTCTCGGCCTGCGTCCGCCCATCACCAGTTGGGGCGTGCTGCTCAATGAGGCGCAAAACATCAGCGCAGTCGTGCTCTATCCGTGGCTGATGCTGCCGGTCGTCCCGGTCGTGCTGGTCATTCTGGCGTTCAACTTCATGGGCGACGGCATGCGCGACGCCGCCGACCCCTACAGCGAAACCTGAGCCGCGAACCACAGTCTCGCCTGCGGCTCAACGGCCGAGCAGATCGGTGGCCGAACACCATGCGATATTGTCCCGGCCTGCTGACCAGTTGAACAGGGCCTTCAGCGTCGTCCAGGCGGCTGCGTCGTGCGCCAGATGGTGTGTCAGGATGCCGATGGGCGCGAAGTCTTTGTCGCGGGCCACGCGCAGAGCCTCTGTGATCTCGCTGGCGATCCGGGTGGCGGGTTTGCCTTGTCGACCGGACTGCCAGTCGATCAGGTCGACATGCGTGTTCAGATGATCGACGGACGCTGTCGATGGTTTCCATCCATAAGTCGACAGGACATCGAAGCCAGTCGCACTCACCGATTCGGCTGCGGCATTGCTGATGCGGTTCCATGGCGGCACAAGCATATTCACCGCAAGCGCGCCGAACGCCTGTGCCATCAGGTCCCGGCTTTCCTCGAGATCGGCCAGCACCGCTTCGACCGACCGCCCGCCGCCCAGTTCGATCTTCTTGTCCGCCGGTCCGGCATGGTTGCGGTGCCAGAGCCCGTGCGCGGCGGGAAACAGGAGAGGATTGTCCCGAACCTGCGCGACCAGAGCATCGGTCATCAATGCGGGGATGATGGCAAGCGTCGCGGCAATCGCGTGCTCGCCCACCATGTCGACCAGCCGGTCGAGCGCCCCGGTCAGCTCGTACGCATCGTCATCGCGCAGCCAAAGGCGCGCTGTTCGTCCGGCCGCGCTCCACAGCGCTAGTTCCGCCTCGACGGGACGCCAATGTGTGTCACCGCTGGCGGTCAAGGCCGGCGGTCGCGCGCCTTGCCCGGCAGCAACGGGTCCAGCGCTTCCTTGACCAGTTTGATGATTGGCTCCATCGACCGTTGCTCGGTGACAAAGCGTGTGGCGTTGCGGCCCATCTCCTGCCGGAGTTGCTTGTCGCCCAGAAGCCGCTTGATCGCCGCGCCATAGGCTTCGGCATCGCCCTCGGGCGTCAGAAGTCCGGTCTCACCGTCGACCATGACGTTCGGCACCCCCATGGACCGCTGCGCGGCAACCGGCAGCCCGAAAAGCTGCGCCTCCAGATAGACAAGGCCGATCGGCTCGGCGATCCCCGCCCAAGCGAAAAGGTCCGACTGCTCGAAGGCCGCCGCGATGGCGGCCGCATCGAGCGTCCCGGTGAACCGGATACGATCCTCCGGGACGAAGGAGAACGCCTCCTCCACCAATTGCCTGTCGCGGCCATCGCCGACAACGATCAGGTTCCAGGGCGTATCGACAATCGTGCGCAGGCTGGCGGCGAGCGCCAGATGGCATTCGGTCTTCTTGCCGGGGCGCATCATGCCGATCGTGATGATCGTCGGATTGCCGTTGTCGAAATAGGGCGGGACCGCCTTTGCCGGTTCATAGGCGTTGATGTCCATGAATGGAAAGATGGGTGCGATCGTCCCGGTGTCGGGCAGGATCGTCTCCAGATAGTCGCTGGCGGTCTTGTTCATGCACAAATTGACCTCGGCCTTGGCCAGGGCCTCGGCGACCGCGTCGCGACCATCGGCCCAATCGACCAAAGTGTTCTGGCTGGTCCGGCAGGCTTCGGCCGTCACATAGGGAATGGCGAGGTGTTCAGCGATCTGGGGGCCGAGCCAATCGGGCGCCTTGCAGTAGGGATGATAGGTGAACCACATATCCGGCCTCTCGGCCTCGCTCATCCCGTCCAGTGCCCTGAGCACGCGGTCACGTTCGGCAATTCCCCCATCGCGCCGCTCGGCGAACAGTTCGGCGGACGGCCGCCGCTGATAGCTGATGTAGCTCGACGCCAGGAAGGGATCGTAGCCTGCCTTCTTCAGAACCGACAGGAACAGACGCCCATATGTCCGGTCACCGGACGGGATCGGATGATCCGGCGGTTTCAGCGGCGCATAAAAGGCGATGCGGGGCCTGGTGGTGGCAGTGGTCACGTCGGTCACATTCCTCAGCGTTCGTTTCAGACAAGTTCCGAGAGCATCCGGGCAGTTGTCTCAGCGCCATCAAGGCGAAAGGCGCCAGCCGCGGTTGGCGCGCCGGCCGCGGCGCGGTCAATTGCGGCCGCGATGGATGCTGCATCTGCCTTTTCGGGCGGAACGGTTTCGGCAAGTCCCCGCTCGGCCAGCATCTCGGCGCGCCTTATCTGCTCGGTTTCCTCGCCATCGGAAAGCGGCACGAACACGGCGCGGCACCCGGCCGTGAACACGTCGGCGACGGTGTTGTAGCCGGCCCGGGATACCGACAGGTCCGAGCGCGCGAGAACTTCGGGCAAGCTGGTGAGGAACGTGCGAACCGTCACCTTGCCACTCAGCAGCGTCTGCATATGCGCAACGTCTTCGGCGGCGGTGTTGATGCCTGTCACGAAGCACCAATGCTTGTCATCGAGCGAACTCAGTCCCTTTGCCTCGGCGGCGGCGAAAAGAAGCTCCCGGCCCATCAGACCGCCTCCAACGGACACCACCACATCGAATCCGTCGCCGGAATCGCGCGTCCCGGTCGAAACAGCTTCCGGCGCCACGATCCCCGTGTAGCGGACCAAGTCTCCGATCTCGTCATGATAGGGAAACGTGTCTTCAAGCCGCGCGAAATGCGGATCGCCATGAACGAAGATGGCGTCATAATAGGTCTTCAGAAGATCGACCGTCTCGCGGTCGCGGGACGGTTTTCGGTTCTCCTGAAGGATGTCACGAACCGAACACGCAATCAGCGGCCGCGAAGGCGAACCGACCGCCGCATCGAGCAGCGGCAGCAGTTCGAAAAACATCTGCCGGCGCCCGAACGGGAATGCCTCGGTCATCAGGATATCGGGTGCCGTGCTCCGAAAAATGTTCAGAAGCTGGTCCCGCCGCCGGTCCCGATAAGCCTGATCGGCAATCTGCCCGTTGGCGCCCACCATCTCCCGGAAAACCTTGGTGCCCGCACGCAGCGACGGCAGATAATGCACCCGGGCACCGCCGACATCGAGATTGGGGATGGGTTCGCCGCCATAGACCAGTTCGACACTCAAACCCGCCCGCGCCATGGCCTTGACCAAACGCATGGCGCGAAAGACGTGGCCAACCCCCATCAGGTGCTGGACATAGAACAGGACCTTCTTGGTCATGCCGTTTCCCTGTCTTTTTTTGCCGCCACGGCATCACTTTCCCAAGCCGTCGCGCCGAACAGGTCCAGCAGCGTGCCGATCGCCGCAAGATGGTCGAACTCGCCGCGCACACGCCGCTCGCCCGCCTGGCCCATTGCCACACGCCGTTCCGGATCGCGAACGAGGCTTTCGATCGCTTGTGCCAGCGCGCCCGCGTCGTCCGGGTCAACGAGCAGCCCGTTCTTGCCGTGCTCGATCAGTTCGGGAATCGCCGAAACGCGTGTCGATATGCATGCGAGCGCCTGGCTCTGTGCCTCGACCAGGACGTTTGGCAGACCGTCGCGGTCTCCATCGGCGGCGACGCGACAGGGAAGCACGAACAGATCCGAGGACAGATAGGTCTCCTTGACGGTCGACTGTGCCTGCGAGCCCAGGAACCGAACCTTGTCGGACAAGCCAAGACGCGCCGCCTGTGCTTTCAGATCGTCCAGCAATTCCCCGGTGCCGATATGCGTCCAGCGCCAGTGCAGATCATCGGGCAACCGTGTCAGCGCCTCCAAAAGCGTGTCGAACCCCTTCTTTTCGACCGCGCGGCCGACGCTGACGAGCTGAGCCGGCGCATCCGGACGATCGCCAGCATTCATCGGGGGTGCGTCATCGCGCGGCGCAAAGCGCGACAGGTCCAGCCCGTGATAGACCAGATGCACGCGCCCATCGCCCGGCGACAGCGACTTGAGCTGCGCGAAACCGCTCGCGGTGCAGGTCACAGTCCATTGCGAATCGGCGAGCTTGCCGCGCAGCTCCCATTCGGGCGTCGTCCAGATGTCCTTGGCATGGGCCGAGCAGCTCCAGGACAGGCCTGTCAGCGCGCTGCAATATTGGGTGACGGCAGCCGGCGTATGGATGAAATGGCTGTAAAGCCAACCGATCGTTGCCGGCATTTCGTGGGCCAGCACGAGAGCCTGCCCGAACCGGCGGAACCGGTTGCGCGACGGATCGCTCCCGAGATCGCAGAGAAACGTCCTGAACACGTCAGCATAGGCCGGCGTCTTGCGCATGGCCCGCCAGGCGCGAAACACGCGAAGCGGCTCATTGTGCAGATATTCGGGAAGATAGGTGACCGGCGCCTTGATCTCGTCGTGAATCGGATGCCGCTTGTCATCGGTCGGCCGCCGCATCGAGAAAAGATGCAGGCGATAGCCGTGGCGCTCAAGCTCCAACAGCTCTTGCGCGATGAAGGTTTCCGACAGGCGCGGATACCCTTTGAGAACGACCGCTATCGTCTTGGTCACTTGCGCGCCACCTATACCGTCGTGACGAGCTTTGCCGGCGCACGCCGCGTGGCAATGATGTCATCCACCAGATCGCAGACGGTCGTCAGGCCGTCAAAGTCGAGCCGGTATGGCGAAGCCGCTGGGTAATCGCGCACCATGGCCCGCCGGATGGCCGCGGCAAACAGGACCGGATCGCTGGCATCCTCGATGTCGATCATGTCGCAAAGACCGAGTTCGGCGGCCCGCTCGGCACGGATGGTCTGCTCGCGACGCGGCTGGCTTCGCGGTACAAAAAGGGCTCGCTTGTCGCAGATCATCGCTTCGCAGAACGTGTTGTATCCGCACATGCCGATGATCAGCTTGGCATCCCGGATGAATGTCTCCGGCGCGATGTGGAAGTCGAGTACCCGGCAGTTGGGGACCAGCCCGGCCCGGGCCGTGATCTCCGCACGACGTTCGGGAGCAAGGAAAGGGCCAAGCAGCATGACAAGCGGCAAATCCATGCCCGGTTCGCGTGTCCAGGTCTGCAGCACCGCTTCCATCAGCGCGTCGCCATCGCCGCCGCCGCCGGCCGTCACCAGCACATGCTTTTCGCTGCGCGGCGTTGTCGCCGGCTGGTCAAACCGGTCGAGAAACCCCGTATAGGTCACCAGTTCAGCGGTCGAAGGCGCCAGATCGAGCCCACTGAGCGGGTCGTGGAAGTCAGCCGCACCATAGATCCAGATCTGGTCGTAAAGGCTGCCCAGATCAGACGGAATGGCCTTCTTGGCCCATTCGTCCTTGAGCGCGCCGGGCTCGTCGAGAATCTCGCGCAGGCCGAGAACGCAATGGGTTCCGGCGTTGCGCATTGTTCGCAGGGCAAACGCCATCTCGCCCAGAAAACCCAGGGGCTCCTTGTCAACGATGCACAAATCCGGTTCAAACTCGGCCACCGCGGCTCTGATGATGTGTTCCCGCTCAAGGCGCACCGCGCCGAAATCCTGGTCCGAAACGCTGGCCCGATATGTCCCGTCACGCATTTTAGCGACCGGCGGGAGCCGGACGAGCCGGGCATTGAGCAACTCTCCGTAGGCATCCGACACGGGCGAACCGGTCAGGATGCGAATCTGCGCGTCGGGAAAGCGGGCCGCGATGGCGCGGGCAATAGACTGCGCGCGGCGGAAATGGCCCAGTCCGTGCGTGTCATGGCTGTAGAGCAGAATCCGGAACGTTTGATCTGTCATGAATGGAGACACCGACACTCAATGGTTTGTCAGTCAATATGTGCTTTGCCTGCCCTGCCATTGCGCGCATTGCAGGGGCAGGTGCCGGCCAATATGTGCGTCGTATCGGAATGCCCTGCTGTCACACCACATAGGTGCCCTGTTCCGGCAAACCAACGGCCTTGGACACGACCTTGGTGGCCTGATGCGTCCGGTGTCGGAATATGTTCAACAGCGGCGTTCCATAGCGGATACGTCCATCCATGCCAATTGTTTTCTGGCGCACGGCGCCGTCCGTCGTGGTGGATGCGGCGGCGCCAAAACGGCCATCAAGCAAAAGGGTTGGCGCATTGGTGGCTTTCATATTTCCACAGCATCCGCTTAATAGGCCGATTGAGGGGTGCTCAAGAGGGCAAAGCAATGCGAAACCATGGTCTTCGGGCTGCCGTGTTTGCATCATTGGCGGCGTCCGTCGTGTTCGGCGGACAAGTGTACGCACAGGATGGGCCACGTCCCGCCAAGGTCGAGACCGTTGCGGCCGAAGCGGCCGAACGGTCATGGACCTTCCCGGCGATCGTCTTGCCCTCTCAGGAAGTATCGCTGTCATTTCGCGTGTCCGGCCAGGTGACCGAGTTGCCCATTCGCGCAGCCGCGCCGATTGCCGCCGGTGACGTGATCGCCAAGCTCGATCCTCGCGACTTTGAAGCCCAGGTCGCGCAGTTGGAGAGCCAGCGCGATCAATCGCTGGCGCAACTGGACGCTCTGCGCAGCGGCGCCCGCGACGAAGAAGTGCGCGCCCAGGAGGCGGCCGTCGAAAGTGCACGCGCGCAGGCGGACCTGGCCCGCGACGATGTGGAGCGCACGCAACAACTCGTCGAGCGTGGGGTCGTTTCGCGCGTCAATCTGGAACAGGCCGAATCGCAGTTGCGCGTGGCCGAAGCCTCGCTGCGGGCCCAGCAGGAGCAGTTGGCGATTGCCCAGGCCGGCGGCCGGGACGAAGATATCGCGTCGGCCGAGGCCGGGCTGCGCGGGCTCGAAGCGCAGCTTGAATCGGCCCGCGACAATCTTGCGGACACGGTTCTGACCGCGCCGTTCGACGGCGTCGTGGCGCGGCGGTCGATCGACAATTTCACCCTTATTCAGGCCGGCCAGGAGATTGTGCTCCTGCAGAACATCGCAACGGTGCATCTGGCCTTCGACGTTCCGGGCACCGACGTTCCCGATATCGCGCAGACGGAGCAGATTTCCGCCGTTGCCACCTTCTCGGCGACCGAGTCCGAGTTTCCGGCCGAACTGGTCGAGTTTTCGACCCAGGCCGAGACGGCCACGCAGACATATCGTGGGAGCGTCTCCATCACGGCGCCCGAAGGCTCGCCGATCCTGCCTGGCATGGTGGGCCGGGTCATCCTTCGCGGTGGGAAGGCGATCGATCCGGTGATTTCGATTTCGCTTAGCGCGGTTGGCGCCGAACCAGATGGGGCGCCGTTTGTATGGATCGTGGACGAGGCCGGGAAGGTTGCCAAACAGTCCATCGAAACCGGCGCGATCAATGGGACCCGAGTCCGGGTGCTGTCAGGCCTCGAAGCAGGCGCAACGATCGTTGCGGCCGGTGTCAGCCGCCTTCAGGACGGCATGGTGATACGGCCGATCACACAGGTCGGAGGCTGACCCCGTGGATCTGGCGAGCTTCGCGATCAACAAGCACGTCATTTCGGCACTGGCGACGCTTCTGATCCTTTACGCCGGCTATTTCGCCTACACGGCGTTGCCGCGTTTTGAGGACCCCGAGTTCATCATCCGGTCGGCCCAGATCGTCACGCCCTACCCCGGCGCCAGCGCCCGGGAGGTCGCCGAAGAAGTGACCGAAGTCGTCGAAAACGCGCTGCAGCAGCTCAGTGGGGTCGATGAAGTGCGCTCGGTGTCAAAACCGAGCATCAGCGAGGTGACGGTGGAATTCACCATCGCCGCAACGCCTGACCGGGCGGCCCTGGCGCAAAGTTTCACGCAAATGCGCGCCAAGATTGGCGATATTCAGTCCAGTTTGCCGCCCAACGCCCAGCCAAGCCAAGTCTACGACGACTTCGGCGATGTCTTTGCGCTCTATTTTGCGGTCATTGGTGAAGGCTTCTCGCTTCCCGAGCTACACGCTTACGCCAAGGCTCTGCAACGCGATCTGGTAACCGTCGAGGGTGTGTCGAAGATCGTGCTGAGCGGCGTTCAGGACGAGGTGATCTATGTCGAATACGAACCGGCCAGGCTGACAGAATTGGGCGTGACCCCGTCGCAAATCCAGAGCCTTTTGGAAGGGCAGAACCTCGTCGTCCCGGCCGGATCGCTGACCGCCGGCACGTCGCGGCTGTCTCTGCGGCCTCTGGGGGCGGTGGATTCAATCGAGGCGATCGAGAACCTGCTGATCTCGGCAGGCGGCATCAGCTACAGGCTTTCCGACATCGCCACAGTGAGCCGGGGGCTGGAGGAGCCACCATCGACGAGCCTGTATCGCGATGGCCAGCCCGCGATCGGCATGGGCATCTCGAACGTCCTGGGCGGCAATGTCGTCGAGATGGGCGAGCGCGTGAAGGCGCGAATGGACGAACTGATCTCCGAGCGGCCGATCGGCATCGACATCCTCCCGATCTCCGACCAGTCGACGACGGTCAAGGCGTCCGTGAACGACTTTGTGATGAACGTCGTCGTTGCGCTCGCCATCGTCGCCGGCACGCTGCTGGTCTTCATGGGCATCCGCTCGGGCATCCTGATGGGCGGCATCCTGCTGGTCACCGTCGCCGGCACACTGTTCGGCATGTACCTTTACGGCCTCGACATGCAGCGCATCTCGCTGGGCGCCCTGATCATTGCGCTCGGCATGCTGGTCGACAATGCCATTGTCGTGGTCGAAGGCACGCTTGTGCGCGTCCAGAATGGCGAGGACACGGCCTCCGCAGCCACAAAAGTGGTCAAACAGACGCGCTGGCCGCTTCTGGGCGGCACGATCGTCGGCTTTCTGGCGTTTTCGCCGATCGGGCTCTCGCCGGACAATACCGGCGAATATGCCGGCAGCCTGTTCTGGACGATCATGATCGCGCTGCTGTTTTCCTGGCTGGTCGCGATCTGGCTGACGCCCTACTACTGCACGCTGCTGCTGAAACCCGGCGCTGCGGCATCCAAGACGCAAGAACATATTCTGCTGCGCGCCTATCGCGGTTTCCTCAACCTTGCCATTCGCGCGCGCTATATCACTGTGGCCCTGGTCGTCGGGCTACTAGTGTCGGCCATTGCGCTGTTCAGCTTCGTCCCGCCCGGCTTCTTTCCAGCCTCGACCCGGGCGCAGTTCGTCGTCGACTTTTTCATGCCGCAGGGCACGGACATTGAGGTCACGCGCGAGCGTATCGCCGAAATTGACGCCTATTTGCTTGGGCTTGAGGGCGTAACCAGCACCAATGCCATCGTCGGCGGCGGTCACACGCGTTTCATGCTGACCTATGAGGGCGAAAGCGGAAACGCGGCCTATGGCCAGGTGCTGGTGGACGTCGAACGCTTCGAGCAGATCGACCCGCTGCTGCCGGTGATCCAGAAATGGATCGACGAAACCTATCCCGAAGCCAACTCCAAGGTCTGGAAGTTCGTTCTGGGACCCGGCGGCGGGTCGAAGATCGAGGCGCGGTTCTACGGTCCCGATCCCGTGCAGCTCAGAATCCTGGCAGAAGAAGCCAAATCCATCATGTCTGACGCGGGCGCCGTCGCGGTGAAGGACGACTGGCGCGAGCAAATTGCCATCATCCGGCCGGTGATCGACACCGAGAATGCGCGCCGGCTCGGCTTGACGCAGGGCGAAATCTCGTCGGCGCTCCATTCTCACCTGACAGGATCGACCATCGGCGTCTACCGCGAAGGCGACGAGTTGACCGATATCGTCATGCGCCCGGTGGAGAGCGCGCGCGCCGATGCCGCCCAATTGCGCGACATCCAGGTCTTCAGCCAGGTGGCAGGCGGCTACATCCCTGTCACGCAGGTCGTCAGTGATTTCGAGTTGGTGTTCGAAACCGGCAATCTGAGGCGGATCGACCGCGAACTGGCCATCACGGCCCAGTCCGACAACGCGCCGGGCGTTCTGTCGGGGGATCTTTTTGCCGATGTGCGCGGCGACATCGAGGCGATCGATCTGCCACCGGGATACAGGCTCGAATGGAAGGGCGAGTTCGGCAGCAGCACGGAGGCCAATGCCGGGTTGGCCGCCACCATGCCGCTGGGTTTCGGCGCGATGATCATCGTGGTCATCCTTTTGTTCAACGCCGTCCGGCAACCCGTCATCATCTGGCTGACGGTTCCCCTGGCGCTGATCGGCGTCATCTACGGCATGGCCGCGACCCAGACCCCGCTCGAGTTCATGGCGATCCTCGGTGTCCTGTCCCTGACCGGCATGCTGATCAAGAATGCGATCGTCCTGATCGACGAAACCGACAGTCAGATTGCCGACGGCAAGGCCCGAATGACGGCGATTGTCGATTCCGCCGTCAGCCGGTTCCGGCCGGTGCTGCTCGGCGTCTTCACAACGGTGCTGGGCGTCATTCCACTTCTGTGGGACCCCTTCTTCCAGTCTCTGGCGGTAACGATCATCTTTGGCCTGAGCTTTGCGACCGTTTTGACGCTGATCATCGTGCCGACGCTTTATGCGATCTTTTTCAACGTATCGCGGGATGAGGTCATGGAAGGCGCCCAGAGCGGCTCATCTTTGACTGGAAACGTTTGAGCATCGCCAGATGCGATAGCTCGGCCAAAACAAGTCGCAACGATTGCGCGTTCTCCAACGTTTTGCCGTTTCGCAGACCGATGTCCGGTTAGATCAACCGATAGACCTGGGCGGCAAACAGAAAGCCGAACGATAGCGCGGACGCATAAAGGCCGCGCAAAAAGCGCTTCCGTTTGAGCTCTCTCAGCGAGGAAACGGCAACCAGTTCGAAGCTGAAAGCCTTGAGCGGATCGGTATCGAGGGCCGACTTTCGGACAGCGTCGGCCAACAATCTCTTGCTGGCATCCAGATAAAGAACATGCCCGAACCCGTTATGCTCGGAAGCCCCAACACCAGGCGCCGTCTTTCGTGTTGGATAAAGGACGTGGCCGAACAGCGGGATCGGGAAAATGATGACCAGCCAGGCGACGAGAAGTGCGGGCAAGCCGAACTCTCCCGGCTCGGGCAGCAATCCATTGATCTGCGACACGATCCCCAACGCAAAAATGTAGCCGACGCCCACGATCTGGGCCTTTGTGTCGTACGCGCGGACTGTCGCCTGCGCTTCCGCCAGCCCCGTGCGCAACAGGTCGAGAGCATCCGTCCGCTTTTCCGGTTGCTGAGTGGTGGCCACGAAGCTCTCTCCCTTTGTGCTAGCTCCTAGCTACGAACCGCAATGCGGCGCAAGGTTTGCGCGCGTCGTTCGGCCCAGCCTTCCGCAGTCATGTGACCGTCAGGTGCCAACCCCCAAAGCGAAATTGTCCGATAAACAGCATTGACGCTGGCCGGGTTCGGCGTTTTCGATGGTCGACATTTGCTGATTGGACAATTTCGATGAAATGCATTTCTCGCTGGCTCGTGATCGCCATCATGGCTTTCGTGGGCAATGTCGGCCTCACCGATCCGGTTCTGGCACAGACATCGCTGCTTTCCTCGGACAGCGCGGCCACCACCGAAGAGGTTGCCCTGCCCGATCCGCTCACCTCCGAAACGATCCGCGAACTGGTCTCGCGCCTGTCGGACGCCGAGGTGCGCGAACTCTTGCTGCAGAGGCTGGACCTTGTCGCGCAGGAAGAGCAAGGCGGCGATGCCGGCCAGACGACGCTCGAGTTTCTCATCGACGCCGGAGCGGGCGTCGGAACGAGTTTCACCAATGCCGTGCAGAGCGCGCCCCGCGTTCCGGGCGGGTTCAACACCGCATACAACACGCTGACGGGCGGCGGCGGTCTTGGTGTGTTTGCGCTCTTCGTCGGCAAGGTCCTGCTGATGATCGCCTTCGGACTGGCCGCCGAGTTCGCGGTCACACGGCTGACGTTTCGATGGCTGGAATCCGTTGAGAGGCGCTCGCATCCCGAGACCCTGATCGGCGCGATCAAGATATTATCTTTGCGCGCAATGCTGCAGGCGATCGGCCTGATCGCCTACATCGTCGTCAGCCTCTCGGCCATTCCGCTGCTCTTTCCGGGCCAGCGGGAGGCCAACACGGCCCATTTGTTCAACATGACGGTCATCGTGCTGGTCAAGCTGTTTGCCGTCATATCCCGCTTCCTGACGGCGCCCAATCGGCCGGATCTGCGCCTGATCACAGTGGACGACCAACATGCGCGATCGGGCTACGTGCTGACCATCACGGGCGCCGCGCTGCTTGGCTGCCAAACCTTCATGGTCGAAGTCCTGCGCATCAATGGCGTCCCCTTGGGAGAACTGCGGATCGGCTACTGGCTGAACCTGCTCCTCTACATCTTCGTCGTCGGGGCGATCTATATGTGGCGGAACGGAATCAGGCAGATGATCTCGGGGGTGACATCCCTTCAACACAAGAACATCGGCCTTTTTGCGAATCTGTGGCCGGCATTTGCCATCGCGCTGGCGATCGCCAACTGGGTGCTGATCGAAGTTCTCGCCAGTATGGGACGGTTCGACCTGTTGCGTGGGCAGCAGCATGTGACCTTGATGCTGATCATCTTCGCGCCGGCGCTCGACACCGCGATGCGGGGCATCGTCCGTCACATGTCTCCACCGCTGATCGGCGAAGGGCCGGTCGCCGAGGCCGCGCACCGGGCGACGATGGGCGCCTATATCCGCATCGGGCGGGTGATCCTGGTGCTGCTGGCGATCTTCCTGGCGACGACGATGTGGGATCTCGATCTGACCAATGTCGCCAATGCGGGCGTCGGCGTGCAACTGGCGTCGAGCATTATCGATGCCATCGTGGTCCTGTTCGTCGGCTACATGGTCTGGGAAATCGTCAATCTGTGGATCAACCGCCGGCTTGCACGGGAGGCGACCGAAGCCGGTATCGATCTGAACTCCGACGAACCGGGTGGTGGCGAGGGTGGCGGCACCGGCCTGTCAAGGCTGGCGACAGTGCTGCCGGTGCTCAGGCTTGTCGTCAGCGCGACCATCGTCGTGATGACGCTTCTGATCGGCCTGTCGGAACTGGGCGTCGACACCACGCCGCTTCTGGCCGGCGCCGGCATTGTCGGTCTCGCCGTCGGTTTCGGCGCGCAGACCCTTGTCCGCGATGTGGTGTCGGGGCTGTTTTTCCTGATCGACGACGCCTTTCGTGTCGGCGAATATCTGGTGATCGACAGCACCGTCGGCACCGTCGAGAAGATTTCGTTGCGGTCGCTGCAACTGCGCCACCATCAGGGTGCGGTGCACACGATCCCCTATGGCGAAATCCCCAAAGTGACCAACAATTCGCGCGACTGGGTGATCATGAAGCTGAAATTCACCGTGCCGTTCGAGACCGACGTCAACAAGGTCAAGAAGATCTTCAAGAAGATCGGTGCGGAGATGATGGACGCCGAATATGCCGAGGACATCATCCAGACCTTCAAGTCGCAGGGCGTCTACGATGTCGATGATGTCGGCATCGTCATTCGCGGCAAGTTCATGACCAAGCCCGGCAAGCAGTGGGTCGTCCGCAAGGATGTCTACAGCCGGGTGCAGAAGGCGTTTGCCGAAAACGGCATAGAGTTCGCGCGCAAGGAAGTCCGCGTCAATCTGGGCGAGGAGCAGCCGGCGCATCTGTCACAGGAGCAGAAGACCCGTATTGGCGCAGCGGTCGCAGACGCGGCAGAGCCGCCGCCCGCACCCGCCGACCAGAAAGCGGGCTGAACGCGCGCGCTTCAACGGATCGCCGTGACATTGCCCGGCATGATCATGCCGTCAGTCGGCCGGCGCCGCTCCGCCGACCCGGCGTCCTTCGGCATCAAAAAAGACCGTTCGCGGGGTCGCCACCGCCAGCGCGATCCGTTGCCCGGTCTCAACGCCGCTATGCGCGTCAAGTTCGGCCGTCAGCTTCTGGTCGCCCACCAGGACCGTCGCAAGGATGCGGCTGCCGGTTGGCTGGACCACATCGACTTTTGCTTCGAGCGACGGTTCGCCGGCCGCTGCCAACCGCACATGCTCCGGGCGAACGCCCCAGATGCAGGCACCGTCCGCCCGCGGCGCGGCGCCGTCGGCGTTGGGCAGCATCTGGTCATCGGATATGCGGATCATCGTGCCGCCATCCACCATCGTCACGTCCAGCATGTTCATGGGTGGTGAGCCCAGAAAGCCGGCAACAAAACGGCTGGCCGGCTTTTCGAACAGTTCGAGCGGTGTGCCGTCCTGTTCGATCACGCCATGACGCAACAGCACGATCCTGTCGGCCAGCGTCATCGCCTCGATCTGGTCATGGGTGACATAGATGAACGTACGTCCAAGCCGGGCATGAAGGCGCTTGAGTTCCTCGCGCATGCCGTCGCGCAGTTTGGCATCAAGGTTGGAAAGCGGTTCGTCAAACAGATAGAGATCGGCTTCGCGCACGATGGCCCGGCCGATGGCCACACGCTGGCGCTGGCCACCCGACAGTTCACGCGGATGCCGTTCCAGATAGTCCGCAATCGACAGCGTGTCTGCCGCCCAGCGCACGCGTTCATCGATGTGTGCCTCCGTCTCGCCGCGCGCCCGCAAGCCGAATGCGATGTTCTCGTAGACCGTCAGATAGGGGTAGAGCGCATAGCTCTGGAACACCATGGCGACGTTGCGGGCGCGTGGCGCAAGACGCGTGACGCTTCGCCCGCCGATCCGGATGTCGCCCGATGTGATGTCTTCCAGGCCTGCGATCGCGCGCAGGAGCGTGCTCTTGCCGCAACCCGAAGGCCCCACCAGCACCACGAACGCCCCGCTTTGGACCGTCAGCGAGACGTCACGCACGGCATGCACCGCGCCATAATGCTTGTCGATATTGGCAAGCTCGAGATCAGCCACCAGCGCCCCCTATCCTTTGACCGCGCCCATGGACATGCCCCGGACGATGAACCGTTGCATCGTGGCAACGACCAGCATCATCGGCAGCACTCCCAGCATGCTCATGGCACCGATCTGCGACCAGAAAGTCGATTGCGAGCCGAAATAACCCGTCACCTGCACGGGATAGGTGACGACCTCGGAACGGGTGAGCACCAGCGCGAACAGAAAATCGTTCCAGGCGAAGATGAAAGTGAAGACGGCGGTGGCGAAGAACCCGCCCCGCGCCATTGGAATGATGACCTTGATGATGACCGCCCACCGGGACAATCCGTCAACGAGCGCGCTTTGCTCAAGCTCCGGCGGGATGTCCTGAATATAGCCGCGCATCATCCAGATCACATAAGGCAGGTTGAACGCGGTATAGAGCATGATCAAGCCGATGAATGTGTCGACGAGGCCCAGCGAGACAAACAGCAGGAAGATGGGAAATGCCACGCAGATCGGCGGGATCATGCGTTGCGAGATGATCCAGATGGTCAGATTGTCGCCGCCCGTCCGGTAGCGAACGATGCCATAGGCCGCCAATGTTCCCAGGATCATCGCGATGACCGTGCTGGCGCCAGCGGTGACCAGGCTGTTCCACACCGCCCACACATCGCCGTCGCGGAACAGCGCGACATAGCCGGACAGGTCGAACGCGGACGGAACCCAGACCGGTGGATAGGCAAACACATCCTCGGGCGGCTTCACCGACATCAACGCCAGCCAATAGATCGGAAAGGCGAAGAACAGGGCGACCACAAGCGCCAGCACAATCCGTAGTCCCAGCCGCCAGCCATGCTCCCAACGCCTCATCGGGCAACCTCCACGCGGCGCAGCGCAGCCACCACAACAACCGTCAGGAGGATGATGACCAGGAACGCGATCGCCGCCGAATAGCTGATCTCGAACTCGCGAAATGCCATCTGATAGGCATAGATCGAAATCGTCTCTGTGCGCGTGCCGGGCCCGCCCTGGGTCATCGTCCAGATCACGTCGAAGACGCGAAACAGGTCCAGCCCGCGGATCAGGACCGCGATGAAGACGACAGGCATGATCGCCGGCAGCACGATCTTGCGAAAAACCGTCAATGCGCCTGCACCGTCAACTTCGGCGGCTTCCAGTTGCTCGCGATCGACATTGGACAGCGCCGCAAGCAGGATCAGGAACATGAACGGCGTCCATTGCCACACCTCGGCCACAAGAACGGCCGGCCACACCAGCGTCGGATTGATCGTCCACAAAATCTCGACATCGCGGCCGGCGATCCAGCCGATCATCTGATTGACCGGCCCGAACCGCTGGTCGAGCATCAGGCGCCATGTCGCGCCGGCCACGATCGGCGAGATGACCGTGGGCAGCAGAATGATCGCGATCAGCGTGCGCCTGAGCGGCAGCGGCTGCAGGAACAGCAAGGCAAGCAGATAGCCCAGCACCAGCTCGATCGGCAGCGCGATGGCGGTGAACCAGATCGTGTTCCACAAGGCCGACCACAGCCGCTCGTCGTCAAAAAGACGCAGATAATGGACCGCGCCATGAAAGCTGGTATCGGCGCCGAACATGGTGACGTTTTGAACGCTTGTCAGCGCCAGCTTGATGAACGGGTAAAGGCCGATCAGCAAGATGACAAAAACGGCCGGCGCGACGAGCGCATATTTCAGCACCGTCGTGTTGTCGGCGAGCGCATTGGCGCGTGCGGTCATGGGCGGCATTCACAAGGCCGGACCGGCAAAAGGCCGGCCCGGCGCCCGGTTTCAGTTCGGATAGGCGTTGGGCTTGCCTGACCAGTCCAGATAGGCGCGCCGTTGCTTGTCGACGCCGATGCGTTCGGTCAGTTCATCCCATTGCGCGGCAAGGTCGTCGAGGATGGTCTGCGGATCCTCGCCGCCCCACAGCCGGCTGATCGCCTGTCGGATGCCTTCTTCATAGCGGTCGGTCTGGATCAGCGACAGGTCCAAAAGCCCGGTTTCCGCACCGGCCTTGAGCGTGTCCAGATAGTCGCCGGCGGTCGGCCAACGGCCGCGATATTCCTCGCTCGCAAAGTGGCTCGTGCGGAACGGATCGCGCAACGCATAAGGCAACTGAACTCGCTGCAGGCTGATCTCTTCGGAATTCATCCACTGCGCAAACAGATAGGCGGCTTCCTTGTTTCGGGAGCCGGACGCGACGGCCAGCGAAAAGCCGACGGCCAGCTCCGGACGCCCGCCCGGCGGCAGGGCATAACCAATCGTATCGGCCACCGTTGTCTCGGGAATCCAGTTCAACGCTTCGGTGCCCTTGCCATATCCGGCGGCCCAGCGACCGACCGGCGGCCAGGAGATCGTCATGGCAATGTCGCCGGCCAGAAAGGCGTTGAACGCCTCGATGAAGCCCCATTGTTCGACCCCGGGCGGCATGAAGTCGTTTTCGGCCAGCAAGGCTTCAAAAACCGCAACACCGACGTCCGAGTTCACCGTGGCCTTCATCGTCTCTTCATCGAAGAACTTGCCCCCTTCGACGCGGAAACGCTCTTGGAACAGGTACTGGGCGTTGCCTGGCTGGCGCAACATGCCGGCGCCATAGATGTCGGGGGCGTATTTGTCGGTAATGAACTGGCCGATCTCGGAGAATTGTTGCCAGGTCGTGGGCGGCGCCAGTTCATAGCCGTGCGCTTCCATGAACTCGGCCTTATTGTCCGGGTCTTCGAAAATGTCGCGGCGATAGTAAAGGATCAGCACATCGCCATCATCGGGCAGGCCGTAGATCGTGCTCTCGACCTTCATCTGGTTGTCACGATAGACGGGCGCGATCATGTCCAGCTCCGGCCCGTAGCCATGCTTTTCGACAAATGCGTCGAGCGGTTCCAGCGCGCCGGCCAGGGCCAGATCCGGCATCTGGTTGGGAATGACGTTGAGCACGTCATAGGCGCCCGAATTGGCCAGATGCGCCTGCATCGTCTTGGTGAAGATCTGATCGACCGGCGACTCGATGACATTGATCTTGATACCGGTCAGTTCCTCCCAAAGCGGACCGGTGAAATTCTTGGGGTCCAGCGGCTGCAGGCCCGCCTCGTAAAGGACGTTCAGCGTGATGCCCGAATATTGTTGCGCGGCTTCAACGGCCGTGTCGGCCGCGCTTTGCGCCGTCGCAGCGGCTGGCCAAAGCGCAAGAACGCTCAGCGCACCGGCTGCAAAGATGCGGCGGACAGATCTCAAATCAGTCATTTTCTCCCCTTTCGCTCCTCCAGGAAAATTCAACTGCTATTTTGACTTACTCATTATACCAGTTCGAGCTGCCAGTGATACCCCCGCGCCGGTCCGTCATCTAGCGTGGCCGAATAAACCGGCGTCGAAGCATCTCCAACCGTGAAGCCCGCAACGAGTCGAGGAACACGGCGGCAAAAATGATCAGCCCCTGCAGCATGGGTTGCAGGTAGAGATTGATCCCGGTGAAGACGAGGCCGATCTTGACGGCCTGGATCATCGTCGCGCCGATCACGGCGCTGAAGGCGGTGCCCACGCCGCCGAACAGGCTGGCCCCTCCCAGAACCGCCGCTGCAATCACGTCAAACTCGCGACCCTCGCCGAAACCGGTGTCCAGCCGGCCGATCTGCGCGATCAGGACAAAGCCCGCCAGCGCAGCCAGGGATGAGCATGTGACATAGACGCCGGCCTTGACCCGGCCGACCCGAATGCCGGCCTTGGCGGCGGCCGCTTCGTCATTGCCGATGGCATAGACCTGCCGGCCAAAGGCGGTGCGCGACAGGACGACATGCGCGCCAAGCGCCACAACGGCAAAGAACAGGATGGGCGTCGGAACACCCAAGACCGAGGACAGGCCGAACGTTCGGATTTCCTCGGGAAAATCAAACTGCCGCGAACTCGTCAGATAGGCGCCAAAACCGCGAAAAAAGAACAGCGTGGACAAGGTCACGATGAACGGAACGACCTTCAGGACGACGATCAGGAACGCGTTGATGGACCCCATGACCGCGCCCGCGGCAACCGCAACGACCAGTCCGCCGGCAACACCCACGCCATAATCGCGCATGGCAAATCCGGCGATCAACGGCCCCAGATACATGACCGATCCCACCGAGAGGTCGATCCCGGCGGTCAACAAGACAAAGACCATCCCGACAGCCGCGATGCCGATGAAGGATGCCTGCTTGATGATGTTGCCGAGATTTTCAGGTCCGATGAACGCCGGCACCTGTGTGCCAAAGACAAAAATGATCAGCAAGAACAACAAAAGCGTGCCGTGCCGGGCCAACACCGCCGTTGCGCGATCACGCGCGGAGCCGTTCACGCCGCCACCTCGTCCGCCGGCACGCGCTTGCCAAAGGCCATGGCCAGGATGTCGCGATCCGAAAACGCGGCCCGGTCGAACCCGCCCATCACCTCGCCCCTGTTCATGACCATGATCCGGTCGCACATGCCCGTCAGTTCTTCGAGCTCCGACGAGATGAACAAGACGCCGCTGCCGGCCGCCGCCAGGCGATCGGCGAGCGCATAGATCTCGAACTTGGCGCCGACATCGACCCCGCGCGTCGGCTCATCGAGGATGAAGAGGGCCGGATGGCGCATCAGCCATTTGCCGATGACCACCTTCTGCTGATTGCCGCCCGACAATGCGCGGGCGGGCTGGGTTCGAATATCGCCCGCCTTGATGAGCATGTCCGCCTGCATCTGGCCGGTGCGCCTCGCCAGACGCGTCTTGTCGAGGAAGGCAAGCGGGGTCCGGCCGAACTCCTCAATGGCGACCAGGCTGAGATTGTCGGCGATGGCCGCGTCCATCAAAAGGCCCTCGGCGCGCCGGTCCTCGGTCACAAACGCCAGACCGCTGGCGATCCGCTGACGAACGCCGCCTGTCAAAGGCCGGCCTTGCAGTGCAAGCGTGCCCCGTTCAAGCGGATCGAGCCCGAAGACGATACGCGCCATCTCGGATCGCCCCGAGCCCATCAGACCGAAAAGTCCCAGGATTTCACCGGCCCGGATGTCAAACGAGACATCTTCCAGAATACCCGGCTGGGTGAGCCCCCGGGCGGAAAACAGCACATCGTCGCGCGGCTCCGAGGTGCGTTCGGGATAGAGCCCGCCAAGCGCGCGGCCGATCATGGCGGTGATCATGGCGGGCACGTCGAAATCCGCAGCCGCCCCCTGCTCTACAAGCTCGCCGTCGCGCAGCACGACGATGGCGTCGCTCAGCCGTTTCACGTCACCGAGAATGTGCGAGATGTACAGGATCGTCTTGCCGTCGGCTTTCAGGCGCTCGATCGTCTCAAACAGCCTGGCCGTCTCACGCGGTGTCAGCGATGTCGTCGGCTCATCGAAAATGATCAGTTCGGCGTCGCGATGCAGCGCCTTGGCGATCTCGACCAATTGTCGTTCGCCCGGCGCAAGGCTGTCCACATCGGTATCGGGCGAAACGTCCAGCGCAAGCTGCTGCAACAGGTCCGCCGTGCGCTGCCGCATGGCAGGCCGGTCGATCATGCCGAAGCGAGAGGGGAACTGATCGACGAAGATGTTCTCGGCGATCGTCAGGTTGGTGAAGAGGTTCAATTCCTGATGGATGAAGGCGATGCCGCGCGCGGTCGCGTCGCCGGGAGAGCGGGGCCGGTAAGGCTCGCCCTGCCACCGCATCTCGCCGTCAGTGGGTTGTACGACGCCACCGACCATATTCATCAATGTGGATTTGCCGGCACCGTTCTCACCGATCACGCCGACGACATCGCCAGCCCGGATGTCGAGCGTCAGGTCGCGCACGGCCGGCACGCCGAAATACTCCTTGCGCAGGTCCTGAAACGACAAGAGCGTCGTCATGACGCTTCCCCCCTGATCAGGCGTGTTCGCAGGACATCGAGCAGCGCGGCGGCGACGATGACCGCACCCTTGACCATGTCGATATGGAACGATGACAGGTTCATCAGGTTCAGCGTGTTGGACAAAAGGACGAAGAAAAAGACGCCGAAGACCGTCCAGATGATCTTGCCCTTGCCGCCAAACAGGCTGGTGCCGCCAATGACGGTCGCTCCGATCACATCGAGCAGGAAGTTGCCATCGCCCAGCGTGGGCCGCCCGGCTTCAAGACGTGTCGAATAGAGCAGCGCGCCGATGGTGGCGCAAATGGCCGAGATCGTGAACACCAGAACGATGACGCGCCTGACCGGAATGCCCGAGATTTCCGCGGCACGACGGTTGGTCCCAATCGCAAAGACCTGTCGCCCGAAAACCGTGCTGTTGAGCAGGACATGCGCAAGGATCGCGACGCTGACGGCGATGAGCATCGGATAGGTGATGAAGGAGTGGATCTGGCGGCGCGGAATGCGCGATTCAGCCTGCTCGCCGAAATAGACCGAGACGATGTCGCCCTTGCCAAGCTGGATATAGGATTCGGGCAGATTGCGGATGTTCTCGGACTGGGTGAGGAAGATCGCAAAGGCGGAAATCACGATCATCGTCACCAGCGTGACCATGAAAGGCGGCATCCGGAAATGCGCGATGGCCAGGCCGTTGGCAGCGCCAATCATCGCACCCGCGGCGACCATGGCGACAATGGCGACGAGGACACCGCCGGGCACGTTGGCCAGCGGGCCGCCCGCTTCATCGATGATCAAGCCCCAGATCGGCGCATTGGACAACACGTCGGGCGATGCGCTCGTTGCCAGCAACATGGCGCCGATGACGCTGGTGAAGCCGACCACGGATCCCTGCGACAGATCGATGCCGGCGATCGTCAGAACAAAGGTCTGGCCAACGGCGACGACCAGCAGCGGCCACATGTTGGAAAGGATGTTGGCCAGATTGGCCGGATTGGACAACGTCGGCAGAAACGGCACCAACACCAGAAAGTAGGCCAACGACAGGTAGAGGACGAAATAGTCCGACAAAAACAGCCGCATCGCCCGCTGGCGGACCGATGGGGCCGCTGGAAACTCGTCACGCCCGGAAACAGTTGCGCGCGGACCGCTGTCGGTCATGGGTCGAACCCTTGCAAATGAACGATGGTGGACCGGCGAGCGACACCCGCCGATCCGACTTGATTACGAGGCCAACCGATCGATCACTGGTCGAGGAAACCCTCGGACAACAGCACACAACCCCACATGTCCATTTCGCGTTCGGCCAGATTGGCCGAGGTCAGCGCGAAGCCGGGATCCTCGATCACCTCGTTGGGCTGTGCCTCGCCGGCCTCGATGGCCGCCAGGATGGCGCTCAGCGCGGCCTCGGCTTCAAAGTAGAGATCCTGCACGCCGGTGGAATCGATGTAGCCGTCCTTGAGCAACTGGCAGGCCGTCGCATCGCCATCGAGACCACCCATCACGACATGGCCCTCCTCGCCCCGCTTGGCCCACATGCCGCGTGGCTCAAACACCGAGCGGATGGTCGGGAACAGAAAGTCCGAGGACGTGAACAGAAGGTCGATGTCCGGATTTGCGGTAACCGCAGCCTCCAGATTGGCCAATGCCGTCGCCGCATCCCAGTCGGACGCCACCTCGATCGGTGTGTTGAAGTCGTCCGGGTAATTCTCCAACGCAGCGTAGAAGCCGTCCTTGCGGCCGACGGCATTGGGGTCGCCGAGATCGCCGACAATGATCATGGGCGTCAGCTTCCCGTCGCCGTCCCGACTGGCGATCGCTTCCTTGGCAAGAAAATCAACGGCTTGGCTGGCGATCGACGCATTGTCGGCCACCACCACAATGCCCTTGGACAGATCGGACGGCGGACGGTTGAACACGGCGATCGGCACGTCATTGTCCTGTGCTTCATTGACGATGGTGACCGCGCTCTCACCATCCTGCGGAATGATGATGATGCCATCGACGCCCTGGGCGATGCAGTCCCTGACCTGCTCAAGCTGACGGTTGGCATCCTCATTGGCGTTGCGTTCGATGACGGTGTGGCCGGCTTCCTCGAGCGTGCGCGTAATGGCGGTGTGGCCGGCCACCCAGAACTCGGTTTCAAGGTCCTGGAACGCAAAGCAGATCGTGGCGGCGGATGCGGGCGTTGCGATGCCCAGGCCAGCGGTCGCGAAGGCGGCTCCGGCAATCAGCGTCGAAATTCGTTTCATGTCTCTCTCCCTTTGGGTTTGTGCCGGCAGGCACGGGTTCAGACCGGATAGGTTCGGCCGTCGTTGGTCTTTCCTTCAGTTCGGGTCGCAAATGTCCTTGACCGATTGCATCACGGCCGCCGGATCGAAGACGGCATCCATCCAGCCGTCCTTGAAGATGACCGGGCGGGCCTTGTCGATTGCGTGCAGCGCACCATCGGAGAACACGCCACCGGGGAAGATGCCGAAGGCGATCGCGAGTTCGATGTTGAGATGACCGATCATGAAGTCGTGGGCGGCTTGCTGCGGCACCCCGCGCCGCACGGCTTCGTCGGTCGCCTCACGCAATGCCAGCGCCAGCGTAGCGCCAATGGTCTCCGACAGAGCGGGCTCAAGGATGGCGATCTGCTCAACCGTGCAGCGATGTGATCGCATCACGGGCGCATAGATTGTCCGCGCCACCTCCTCGCAGCGCGCATAATCCTCCTCCGGGCCTTGCATCAACGCGCACACAATATGCTGTTTGGCATGGACCCCACCGAAGAAATCCATCTTCGCCGCCTGTTCGGTCTCATCGTTGAAAATGGGCGGATGGCAGGGGTGGGTGACGAAATAGCTCACGTCATCACGGTCAGGCAGTTCACCGGCATGCGGCGCCGCCGCGTCCAGCATGACAATGGCGGCACCGGCCTGAACCTTGTCGATGATCTGGTGCGCGATCTTGCCGATGAGCCGATCGGGCGTCGCCATCACGATCACATCGGCGCCGGACACCGCCTGCCCTTCCTCCACCGTCTCGGCTCCGACCTCGCTTTTCAGCCGCGCGCGGCCATCGTCGGATATCTCCACATGGTCCACGTCGTAGCGGGAGGCTTTCAGGTTGGTCGCCAGGCGGACGCCCATTTTTCCGCCCGCACCCATCAGTGCGATCTTTGTCATGTCGTGCTCCCTTGATTGACGGCGCCGCCGTCGCGGATCTGGCCGAAATAGTCCGGTGTGCCCATCTGGCCGCCCTTCAGGGCGACCTCCAGCGGACCGGCTTCGGCATGGTCGCGATGTGCCTTGCAGAGCGCCGCGCCCGGCACGGTCGCGGCCATTGCGGTCAGCGCAAAAATGCCCAGACGCCGCGCTGCATGGCTGGACGTATCACCGCCGGCAATCGCCGCACGCCGACAGCCGGTCCGTTCGACCAGTCCGGCCAGAATGTCGCCCAGTCCTGCGCCGAGGCGGGCATTGGCCTCTTCGCCGGCAAGACCGGCTGCATCGCACGCGCTGCGGAAGACGGCGATGGCCTGGTCATCGGGCCCCCGCGCGCTGTAGACGATGGGATCGCCGGTGGCCGCCAGCGCGGCATTGATGGCCGCTTGCACCCAGTTCTCACGGGCCTTGCCGGTCTCGAGCGCGCCACGCGGATCGATCCGCACGCCCGAGAACCCGTTCGCCTCGGCCCAGGTGATCTGCGCATCGGTTGTCGATGAAACGGAGCCGGCGGCGGCCACCATCCTGTCGACCCTGGCGGCGCGATGCGTCAGTTCGCCCTTGGGCAAGAGGCCCTCGTCCCGCCAGTGCTGCACAAGCGCGTACTCGACGCCCTGCGAGCCGATCGCAAATGCCGGCTTGCCTTTGGCATGCCACATCAGGCGGCCAGCTTTCGACAGCGTTCTGTCATCGACCGTATCGATGGCGATGATGCGGGCGCCGGCCGAACGTTCGCGCGACAGGCGCTTGTCGGCATCCGCCGACGATTGCATCGCGTCCACCGGCACAAGACCGAGCGGGATAGCGGTCTGTTTGGCCAGATGCCGGCACACATCCGCTTCGTTCATAGGTGTGATCGGATGGTTGGCCATCACCGGATGGCGATCGAGCCGGTGCACACATTTGCCGGCGGCGGCAAACAGATTGCCAAAGGCCTGATAGCGGCCGATTGCGGGTGCGGCGGGAAAAAGGGCGGCCCAGTCCGCACCGGTCGCCTCAAAGCACAGTTCCGCAGCGCGACCGATCGATCCGACCGAGGGAGCGGAATCAAGTGTTGAACAGATCTTGTAGTGGAACAGCGGCGCATTGAGCCCGGCCAGGAAGGCGAGGACGGGAGGCAGTTCCTCGTCCATCCAGGCCGGGCTGCGCGACCGGGCCGAGCCGGCAATGCCGATGCCCCGGGTCTGGTCGAACCGTTGCAACTGCTCCCGGGTCGGCATGTCGAGAAAAAGAACCGACGGCAGACCGGCAAAGGTCAACACCTCCATGACAGCCGCCGCACCCGTATGGTCGTCGCCATACCATGCAACGAGCGGCCCATCCGGCAATGCGTGCGTGCGCGCCATCAGCCATAGGCCTCCAATGCTTTGGCAAGGCTTGGGTGTTTGGCCGCGTGCTCTGCGAGCGGGACACCGGCCATCGCAGCGCGCCAGCTTTGCCGCAAGGATTCCATGCCCGCCGCCGGTCCATCGGGATGGCCCATGATCCCGCCTCCGGCCGCATAGATCAGATCCGCCGAGCCCAGTTGACGATAGGTCTCGGGCGGCTGGATCGCCGACTGGCCGGATGAAAAGACGGGCATGGCCAGGCACGGCTTGTCGTCAAACATCGGCCTCAGGCAGGTCCGCGCCGCTTCGATGACGCTGTCATTGGGTTCGCAGAACTTGTTGTCGAGGCCGTTGACGTGCATGTGGTCGGCGCCGGCCAGGCGCCAGAACTTCTGCCAGGCGACATAGGACCAGCCCAACTGCGGATGGCGCGACAGCGCCCCCCAGCCATTGCGGTGCGCGTGGACCGGCAATTCGGACATCCGCGCCAACTCGATGAACGCGGTCAGCCCGACCGAGTTCAGGCTGGCCATCACGCATGTGCCGCCGCTATCGCGCACAAGATCGTGGCGATGCTTCATCTCATCCATCTCACCGGTCAGGTTGAAGGCGAACATCACCCTCTTGCCGGTCCTGTCCGCATGGGCGTTGATGATCGCCATGACGGCTCGCACACGGTCCTCGAACGGGCACGCCGGGCCATCGGCCTGCAACTCGTCGTCCTTGATGAAATCGATGCCTGCCTCGGCCAGTTCCTTGACCAGACTCGCGGTCTGGGTTGCATCAAAACCGACGCTGGGCTTGATGATCGTGCCGATGACCGGGCCGTCGGTGACGCCGGTCAGTCGGCGCGTTCCGTCAATGCCGAAGCGCGGCCCCGCATAACGCTCCGCGAACGCATCCGGCAGGCGCATGTCGAGCAGCCGCAAGCCCGAAAACTGCCCCAGCTCGAACAGATTGCCGGCGACGGTCGTCATCAGGTTGGGCAGCGAAGGCCCCAGATTGGCAAGCGGCCACGACAAGCTCACACGCGCGCGCCTGATCGGTGCATCGTCGGGCCGGCGCGCCCCCGGCAGGCTGGGTTCGTCAACCGTTTCCAGAACAGTCAGATCATCGACGGTTGCGGCCGAACGGGCCTTCAGTTCGGGCGTTTCGCCTGGCACCTTGACGAAGGTGCCGGACGATTGCTCGCCGGCCATCACTTCGGCTGCCATGTGCGGGTCGAAGGCGGTCTCGATCAGATAGTCGGCCTGGATGCGCTCACCCATCATTGCTGCTCCTGCCACTGCGCCATGTCGATCATCCGGCGCTCCTGCATGGCGTCATAGGAGGCAAGCGTCAGGGCCAGCGTGTTGAGATTGTCGCGTCCGGACGGCTGGGGGTCTGCCGTGCCGTTCAGGACATCGACGACATGGGACTGGAACCGGATGACCGAGTCCTGGATCGTATGCCAGGGACGTTCGCCCCATGCCGGCACCGGCGGATCGACGCTCTCGGCCACCTTTCCGTCTGCTGTATGGATGCGCAGGCACAGATCGGTCGTCAGTTCGAGCGTGCCCTTGTCGCCCTCGATCCAGGCCAGCGTCGCCGGAAACGGCTCGGGATGAATGGTCGATGCAAACGAGCAATCGACCAGCGAGACCGCTCCCGATGTGTGCCTCAGGAGCGACGTGAACGAGTCCTCGCCCGCAACGCCAGGCCGCAGGCTGGCGGTTTCGCACGCCAGATGGTCAACCTCGCCCATCAAATGGCGCGCAACGTCATAAAGGTGGATGCCCAGATCCATCAAAACGAACCGTTCGATGGTCGCCAAATAGGGTTGCGTGGCGTAGACGTCGAAACCGTGCCGGAAGCTCAACCGCGCAAACCGCGGCGTCCCGATGCGGCCCGCATCGAGCTCGGCCTTGATGCGCACAAAGCCCATCTGCCAGCGAAAGTTCTCGTGGATCAGAAATGGAACGCCAGCCGATCGGGCGGCATCCACCATTGCTTTTGCGTCTTCATACGTGTCCGCAATCGGTTTCTGGCAGATGACCGCCAGACCATGGCTGCAAACGCGCTCGACCAGCGCGCGATGGGACGGCGGCGTGGTCGCGACATCGACGAAATCAAGGTTCGTCTGGGCCAGCATTGTTTCGGCATCGGTGAACACGGCCTCTACGCCGAAATCGCGGCCCACCGCCTCGGCCTTGTGGCTGTCGAGATCGCAAACGGCGACAATCTGCGCGCCCCGCACATCCTGCCAGCCATGCAGGTGGTTGAGGGAAAAAAACCCGCAACCGATCAGCGCGCCGCGTTTGATACCACCGGCCATCAGGCGGCGCTCCCTCTGGTGAACACAACCGAACCGGGAGCCAGATCGATCCTGTCCGAAGCGACCGGCTCGGCACGCGCCAACCAGTCGGGATCGGTCACATCCTCGCCAGCGGACATCATGATCGCGCTGCCGCCACCCATAGACATGGCGGTGTCCTCAAAGCCGCAATTGGCGAAGACACCGATCCGCCGGCCGTCAACATCGGCCTGGATGCCGAAGACGGATGCCGGAAGAGCGGGATTGGCCACGCGCTGTCCGCCGGCCATCGCGACCAGCGCCTCGATCACGTGGTGGATCGGCCAGGCGGTGAACCGATCGTTCTCGATGACCCCCGTGGCAAACGGCCCGCCAATGCCGGCAAGCGCGATCCGGGCGACACCGCACGCAGCGGCCACGGCGTAGGCGCCAACGGCAAACGCGGCGCCAAACAGCGTGCGCTGGCGCGGATCGTCCATGGCCATGGCGATGCGATCAAGGCCCGGATTGTCGGCAACGGCCGCTCCATAGGGGTTGGATCGCATACCGATGCTGGCGAGCCCCAACCGGAGCGGCCTGTCACCGGCAATCGCCTTGGCGCTTTGGTGGATGTGCGGCAGCGCCTCGAGCGTCTCGAAAACCGACCGGTCGTCTGCGGCATGCACGATGGCGCATGTCGAATAGGTCACGAAATCACCCAGTTCCGGCGGCGGGGCGTGGCGATTGAACTCGGTGAAACTGGTCAGCATGCCGACCCCGATCCGCGCGCCGGGAAACTCGCTGGCGGCCAAATTCATCGCCTGCGTGATGGTCCGGCCGGCCGGCCATGGTCCGCTCGGCTGATAGCTTTGGAGGTACGCCCGCGGCAGCGCGATGACACTGGCGACTTCGATGCCCGACCCACGCATGCGACCGGCCAGATCGGCCAGCGGCGTCTCGATGTCGCCATCGTCGTTAACGATCAGCTCCAGTTCGACCGATCCGCCCAGCTTGGCGATGCCATGGGCCGCATCCACCGGATCGTCATGCCCAAGATCGACGCGGATGAGCCGCGTTGCGCGCGGCACATGGCCAAAGAGAGCGCGACCGGCGCCTGACAGCCAGGCCGGCGTTGCGGCCAGCGCGATGTCAGGCAGAGTTGCCGGCGCGTCGTTCGTTGCGGCCATCAATGACGAATGGCTGGCGTCGCCGCTGACTTTGATCGCGATGGACTGGGCCACGGTGTGTCCAGCCTCGATCCTGTACGGAAATGGCAGGCTCAGCGGGCGGCAATAGGTCTTGAAGGAGGCATCGGTCCAGTTGCGCTGATCCTCCATCTCGAAGACGTCGCCGGCAAATGCGATGTCAACGGCAACGCCATGGACCGTGTGCCTGAGCCCGGCGATGTCAAAGGCCGGCTGGCCTGCCATGACCGCCATCGGAAAAGCGGCCTGCTCTTCCGACCCGTCGGAATGCACGATCGTCAGCGCGGTTCCGGCCACGCCGTCCAGCGGATGCAGCAGCGTGAAACCGGCGCGATTGGTCAAAACGGACCGGTTGGCCGTCAGGCTCAGATCAAGCCGAAGGCCATGCGGCGTGAACTGCGTATTCAAATGCACGTCCAGGGCGCCTTCGAAAACGTCGAAGCGCCGCCGGTAAAAGACGCCGTCCGCCCGCTCATCGAGCTGTTCACGGACGTTCTCCGGAACCGCGGTGCCCCAATTGGCGTCGCGGATCGGGCAATCGACGCTCCGCACGATTTCGATGCCCTTAAAGGCGATGCGCCGAATGGTCCCGTCTGCGATCAGCGCGGTCACCGGCCCGCATCCGATCGGGCTCCCATTGTCGATCACCGCCGATGCATCGGGCACTGCCTGCGTGTCAGCCTGCCGGTCCAAACCGGGCCCCTCCCCGCCACACACGACGCACATTTCCTCCCTGGCATAATCTTTAGATATAATGATTATACCAGTTGAACAATGTCAAGCGCGTGCGGCTGAGAACGTGACCCTTGCGATCTCGCTTGCCGGCCGTCAGCCGGTCAGATTGTCCTGGTGATAAAGTGTGTTGGCACGGTTGAGGTGATCGGCCATGTGCCGGGCGGCCAGATCGGCATCATGCGCCTCGATGGCCTCAACGATGGCCTCATGCTCGGTCAGTGTCAGCTTTTCCAGACCCTGCTTTTGAACCATCTCGATATGGAACTGCGCAAGCCACTCGAACAAGGCCTGGCTGAGAGAGGCGAAGATCGGATTGCCGCTGATCGCCGCAATGGCGGCATGAAACCTGGCGTCAAACTCCATGAAGCGATGCGGCTCGGCCTGCATCTCCTTCTGGCGCTGCAAAATCTCCTTGAGCCCGACGACATCGCCCGGGCGCGACCGTGTCGCGGCGATCCGGGCCATCTGCGTTTCGAATGTCGCGCGCGCCTCCTTGAGATGTTCCATCGTTGCGGCATTGTGAGACAAAAGATGCCGCATCGTCTGCGCCATCTGCTCCGCCATCATGTCGAAGGACGGCTCGGCCACCCGAGGCCGCTCGCCATGCTTGATTTCGGCGACGCCCATCCGATGCAAATTCTGCATGGCCTCGCGAATGGCCGGGCGGCCAACCTGGTACTGGCTCATCAACTCGCGTTCAGAGGGCAGCCAGTCTCCGGGCTTCAACCGGTTTTCCCTGATGAAGGCGAGGATTCGCTCCTCGACCTCGTCGGCCAGCTTTCTGCGCCGGATCGGAGATTGCTCGGATGTCATGCCAGTTATATCGCAAAGTCGCCAACCGGCATCAAGCGGGCAGTGCGTCATGAATACGTCCGGTCCACGACGCGGTGCTGCCCGGGCTGCCGTTGTGGCCGCAACCCTGCTCGCCTTCGGTGCCATCTCGGTCACCTTATCCGACCCCCGTGGTACGAGCCATCGCCCCAGCCGATCCGTTCGGATTGCGCATTATCCAGCCGCGCCACGAAAGGCCTGCATAGAAGAGCTCGATGCTTTCGAAACCGGCCTCACGGAACAGGTCCAGGTTTCGCTCCGGCGGCACCGAATTCAGATGGCCTTGCCGGATGCGCCCGGTCGTTTGTTCGACATCATCGGGCTCGGCTCCGGTGAGCGCGGCATATTGGCCATACCGATGCACGGCCCGATCGAAACCGGGCGCGGCACGATCCGTGCACAGATCGACAAGCACGAACGGCGCGCCGGGCTGCAAACGCTGCCGGATCGACCGCAGCGTTTCCAGCTTGCCACCATCGTCGGGCACAAAGTGCAACGTCAGCAAGCATGTCGCTCCGTCGAACGGGCCGGCCGGAGCATCATCGATCAACCCGCACACCCAGTCGACGCGTTCCGCATCGCCTTGCTGATCCATGCGATAGCGTGCCGCGCCGATCATTTGCTCCGATGGATCGACCGCGCAAAAACGCCATCCGGCTTGGTGGGACGCAAGGCGCGTCAGCTCATGCCCGCCACCGGCACCAAGAAGCAAAAGCCGCCCGTCGGCGGGGACGTGTTCTGCCAGAAGGATGGCGGTCATGCGATGCAGGGCTTCAAAACCCGGCACGAAACATGCCGGGCCCTTCTCGACATACTTCCTCACAAATTCCTGATCCAGAAAGTGTTCGACCACCATCATGTCTCTCGGTGTTGTGGCGGCGTTCCATGATACGAGGACCGGTCCGGGAACACCAAGCCGTCATTTCAATGGTGGTGATCCGCCTCCGCCGCGAGCAACAGGATCGACCGCGGCTGTCCGCAGACATCGACGCGATCGACGATCTGCGGGGTCTCGGCATTAACGAACACGACCTGCCCGGCCGCCGGATCGGAGACCGCGACCCTGTCGCCCGCAGCGGGCGAAGCCAGATCGAAGGCAACCGGCGCTCCTTCGGCTCCGACATCGACAATGCGGACCTGCGGCGCCTCGGCGTCAGCAACCAGCAGGCGGTAGCGATGATCGTCATCGGCCGTCGCCGGTCCGGCCACGATCAAGGCTGCGGCGAGACCCGGTATTCGTCCCATCGTCGTAATCTCCTCAAGCTGCCGCCTGGCGCCGCCAGATGGGGAACGGGTCTGGAAGGTCGGCAAGGTCGGCCAATGCATCAGGCGACGGCGCAGCAGTCTCGGAACAAAGGGCCGCATCAAGCCGTGCCTTGAGCCACGGCCAGTCAATGCCGGAGCCGATGAAGACGATCTCCTGACGCCGGTCACCCCAGGGCTCCTGCCATTGCGATTGCATGTATCGGGTCATGATGTCCTGATCGGGCCATTTGTCCTTCGGCACAGACGCCCACCAGATCCCGAGGGGCGCGACGCTGGACAGGGCGCCGGCAAGCGAGAACTCGGCGACGATGTCCGGACGCGTCGCGATCCAGAAATGCCCCTTGGCACGGATCACACCGGGCATATCGCCGTTCAGCACATCGTGGACGGCCTTGGGATCGAACGGCCGGCGCGCGCGATAGACATAGGATGTGACACCATACTCCTCGGTTTCGGGCACATGGTCGGCAAAGCCGTAAAGCTCCTTGGCCCACATCGGATGCTCGTGCGCCTTGTCGAAATCGAAAAGGCCGGTGTCCAGGATCGCCGCAGCCGACACATCGGAGAAACTCGTCTCAATGATCCGTGCATCAGCATTGAGGCTGCGAATGATCTTGCGGGCGGCATCAACCTGACGGGGTTCGGCATCATCGACCTTGTTGAGGATGATGACATCGGCGAACTCGATCTGATCCGTGAGAAGATGAACGAGCGTGCGCTCGTCTTCCTCGCCCGTCACCTCGCCTCGGTCGTGCAGGAAATCGTGGCTGGAATATTCGCGCAAAAGGTTCACCGCATCGACCACCGTGACCATCGTGTCGAGGCGGGCAACGTCCGACAGGCTCCGCCCATGCTCGTCCCGGAAATCGAAGGTCGTGGCGACGGGAAGCGGCTCGGAGATGCCGGTCGATTCGATCAGCAGATAGTCAAACCGCCCTTCCCCGGCGAGCCGCCGCACCTCAGCCAGAAGATCATCGCGCAGCGTGCAGCAGATGCAGCCGTTCGACATCTCGACCAGCGTCTCGTCGGTTCGGCTCAGTTCGGTGTCGGCGCGCACGAGATCGGCGTCGATGTTCACTTCGGACATGTCGTTGACGATCACGGCGACGCGGCGCCCTTCCCGATTGTTCAGGACGTGGTTGAGAAGCGTGGTTTTGCCGGCACCCAGAAAGCCGGACAGGACAGTGACGGGAAGGCGCGAGTCGGTCATATGTTATCACATTACGTTTCAAGGCCCAAAGAATGCGGGCGGCCTATGCCGCCCGCCGGTGATGGCTTGGCGATCAGCTTGCCGGTGTCAGGCAGTCCTTGAAGGAGGTCGCCATGTTGCGGATCAGCTCGAAATAGAGGTCCGATCCGTTTTCCAGTTCCGCGCCGAGCGGATCGAGCACACCGGATTTGGCCGATGTTCCCTCAACTACCGTCGAGACCAGCCTTGGCTCGAACTGCGGTTCCGAGAACACGCATGCGGCCCCGGCGCTCCGGACGGTCTCGCGCAATTCGCCGATGCGTTCCGCGCCGGGCATGACTTCCGGCGACACGGTGATCGCGCCGGCCGCCTCAAGGCCAAAACGGTCTTCGAAATAGTGATACGCATCGTGAAAGACGATGAAGCCCTGATCCGAAAGGCCGGCCAGTTCGGTTTCCACGTCGGCGATCAGGGAATCGAGCCTGGCTGTCAGCACCTCGGCATTGGCTTCATAGGTTTCAGCATTGGCCGGGTCGGCCTCGACGAGCGCCTCCTCGATCTCATGGACAAGCGCCTTGGCATTCATCGGATCGAGCCAGATATGGGGATCTGCGCCACCATGGCTGTGCCCGTGATCGTGATCATGGCCCGCTTCCGCCATGTCCTCTTTTTCGTGGTCATGATCATGATCGTGATCGTGGCCAGCCTCGGCGGTCTCCTCGTCATGACCATGATCGTGGTCGTCCCCGTGATCATGGGCGTGGTCGTCATGATCGCCATGATCGTGGGCCTCAAAAGCGCCGCCTTCGCGGAACCCGAGCTTGACCAGGTCATGGGCATCCATCAGTTCGACGGTCTTGGCATCCGCCGCGATGCTTTCAAGCGCCCCTTCCAGAAAGGCTTCCAGATCATGGCCGACCCAGAATACGACATCGGCCGACTGCAACATGGCCGCCTCAGACGGCCGCATCGCATAGGTATGTGGGGAGCCGGCACCCTGGATGATCAGGCCGGGCTCACCAACGCCGTCCATGACCCCCGCGACAAGGGAATGGATCGGCTTGATGGAGGCGACCACGCTGATCTCGGCTTGAGCGGTGACCGCCGAAGCGGTCAGCAATGTCGAAGCCAGAAGGACGGTTTTCGCAAGGCGCATGCTTTTTTCTCCCTGATTGCACCGGTGTTGTGACGGCGCGTCCCGCACAACACGATTGTGTAACGGTATAACGTGTGCAATACCATGGCAACCGATTTTGCTGCCACACATATGGACAACACGCACCGACCGATGTTCTTTGATCCATGCTGAAACGAACCGACCCGCTGGTGAAACTTGACGGCGCCGGCATTTTTCGAAATGGCCGATGGCTGGTGCGCGGCGTCACATGCGCGGTCGATCCCGGCGAGATCGTCACGCTGATCGGCCCCAACGGGTCAGGCAAGTCGACAACCGCCAAAATGGCGCTCGGCATCCTGCCGCCCGATGAAGGGTCCGCCATCCGACGCCAGGGTCTTCGGATCGCCTATGTGCCGCAATCGCTGGCCATTGACTGGACGCTGCCCTTGTCCGTTGATCGCTTCCTGCGGTTGACGGGCCCGATCAGCAAGGCCGAGGCGGCCGACGCGCTGGCTGCCACCGGCGTCGGCCATTTGGCCCGCGCCGAAGTGCGCACCCTGTCCGGCGGCGAGTTCCAGCGGGTGCTGCTGGCGCGCGCCATCGCGCGCAAGCCCGATTTGCTGGTGCTGGACGAACCGGTCCAGGGCGTCGATTTCACCGGTGAGATCGCGCTTTACGATCTGATCAAGTCCATCCGGGACCGTCTCAATTGCGGTGTTCTTCTGATCTCCCACGACCTTCATGTGGTCATGGCCGCCACGGACCGCGTGATCTGTCTTAACGGTCATGTGTGCTGCTCGGGCACGCCGACCGCCGTCGCGTCGAGCGCCGAATACAAGGCGCTGTTCGGAGCCCGTGCCGCTTCGACACTGGCCGTTTACGAGCACAGCCACGATCACACGCATCTGCCCGATGGCCGGGTCCAGCATGCCGATGGCACGATCACCGACCACTGCCATCCGGGCGACGGGCACCATCCCGGCCAGGATGTGCTGCACGACGAAGGGGACAGCGATGCTCGATGATTTCTTCACACGGGCACTCGTCGCCGGGGTCGGGGTTGCGCTGGTCGCGGGGCCGCTGGGCTGCTTCATTGTCTGGCGCCGGCTGGCCTATTTCGGCGACACGCTGTCACACGCCGCGCTTCTGGGTGTGGCGCTCGCGTTTTTGTTCGAGGTCAACGTCACCGCCGCCGTGTTTGCGGTGTCGGCCTGCGTGTCGCTCGCATTGCTGTTGCTTCAGCGTGGCGCGACATTGTCCGCCGATGCGCTGTTGGGACTGTTGGCGCATGCGTCCCTCGCGCTTGGCCTGGTGGTCTTGGCCTTCATGACCTGGGTGCGGTTTGACCTGATGGGGCTCCTGTTTGGCGACATCCTGGCCGTTTCCAAGCCCGATCTGGCGGTCATCTGGCTCGGCGGCGCCGTGGTTCTTGGCGTCCTGGCGGCAATCTGGCGCCCCTTGTTTGCGGCCACCGTCAACCGGGAACTCGCCGAAGCCGAGGGCATGAATCCCGATCATGCCAACATCATCTTCATGCTGCTGATGGCGGCGGTCATCGCCATCTCGATGAAGATCGTGGGCGTGCTTCTGATCACGGCGATGCTGATCATACCGGCGGCCACCGCGCGGCGTTTTGCCTCCGGTCCCGAGCAGATGGCCGTTCTCGCCGCGCTGATCGGCGCGGCGGCGGTGATCGCCGGGCTGTTCGGATCGCTGGAATGGGATACGCCGTCGGGCCCGAGCATCGTGGTCGCGGCTCTTGGCTTCTTCCTGCTGTCCCTTGTTCCGATGGGCCGGCGGCTGACCCGCCCGGACATTCATCCGGCGACCGAGCCACAAGAAAGCGCGAAAGGATAGTGGCGATGCCGCACGGCCACGCGTCAGAGGCCCTGACGAAAAACCAGGCTCTGGTGATGGGCGCCTTGTCGGAAGCGACGGGGCCGCTGAGCGCCTACACAATATTGGACCAGTTGCGCGATGACGGTCTTCGCGCGCCGCTTCAGGTCTATCGCGCGCTGGACAAGCTCGTCGAGTTTGGCCTTGTCCACCGGCTCGAAAGCCTCAACGCCTTTGTCGCGTGCCGTCAGCCGGGATGCGACAGCCATGAACGCACCGCCTTCATGATATGCGATGATTGCGGAAGCGTCATCGAGATCACCGACAAGGCGCTGGCAAGGCGCCTGAAAAGCCTGGCCCAGGACGCCAGCTTTGCGCTGAAGAAATCGACGATCGAACTGCGTGGCCTCTGCGCGGCCTGTACGCCGATGTAAATTCGATGGCTGTTCCCGACCGGATACCGGTTTTTTTGTTGAGCGGGTTTCTCGGCGCCGGCAAATCGACCCTGCTGAACCAACTGCTCGACGAGCCCGGTTTTTCCGACACCGCGGTGATCATCAACGAGTTCGGTGATGTTTCCGTCGACCATCTGCTGGTGCGGGAAGGTGAAACGGCGATCAGCCAGGTCGCCACGGGCTGCCTGTGCTGTTCTGGATCCACCGACCTGCGGGCGACGCTTTTTGACCTGCATTGCGCCGCATCGGCCGGGCTGTGCCCGCCCTTTTCACGCGTCATCGTCGAAATGAGCGGGCTTGGCGATCCGGCGCCGCTGGTCAACGCGCTGGTCGGCGATCCGCACAACGACGCGACACTCCGCGACCGCACCGTCGATCGCGTCTTTCGTTTGGCCGGTTTCGTGACGTTGTATGATATCGTCAACGGCCCGATTGCGGTCGACCGCCACTTTGAAGCGCTGAAACAGCTCGCCTTCGCCGACAGGATCGTGCTGACGAAAACCGATCTGGCAAACGATCCGGCAACGCAAGCCGACATCGCCGCGCTTCCCGGCGAGCTTGCGGGCATCAATGCCGGTGCGGAGATCGTCGATCGACGCCAAATGGAGCTCAACACGCTGTTTGCGCCGAGGCCCTATGTAGCTGCCGAGCGCGGCGAGGATGTCGCCGGCTGGCTGACGCTCGAGACTGCATTGGCGCAAGAGGCCCGCCATGGCGCCGGTAAAGGAGCCGCCCTCCCCGACAACCGGCATGGCCGCGGCATCCAGACCTTCAGCATCATCCGGGCCGAGCCGCTGTCCGAAGCTCGCTTTCGACGGTTCATGGCAACATTGCAGGAGGCGGCCGGCCCGCGCCTTCTGCGCGTCAAGGGCATTGTCGCTGTTGCCGATGATCCGAACCGTCCTCGCATCGTCCACGCCGTCCAGCATCTGGCGTCGGAACCGGTCATTCTCGACAGTTGGCCGGACGACGATCATCGCACACGGCTCGTCTTCATCACCGGCAATGTCGATCCCGGGCCGGTGCGCGACCTGTTCCGCGCCGTCATCGAGAGCGACCCCGCCCCGCTGCAAAGCCTCTTGGCGGGTTTGGGTCGAAGAGTTTCCAAGCCCCTGGCGCCGCTGCTCCGGCGTTTCACGGGCCTTTCAGGCAGACCCTCATGACGGCCTTCCACAAGCCCCCGATCACCGTGCCCATCGGCTGTCTGGATACCGGCAAGTGCGATGCGGCGATCGTCAACGCGTTCGGCAAGGTCGGCACCGATCTCGAACGCAACAGGGCGACGGCCTGATGACAGGCTTCGCCAACCCGCTGGCGCCGAAGGCGAACCGGCTGCAGGCCAGGTCAGCGCAGATCAAGGGCTGGGTGCGGGACACGTTGGGCCTTGACCCCGACACCCCGGTTACCGTTGCCGAACTGGCCTGTCAGGATGAGGGTTGCCCGGACATCGAGACGGTGATCGGGATTCTCGAGCCCGACAAGCCGATCAGGACCGCACGCATTCACAGGCCAATCGCGGAAACAACCGCGCAGGTGGTCACGGAAGCCCTGTCCGCGTCCTCCGATTGACACAAAATCTTCTGGGCAAGCCTCTCGCAGCCGATCTTTCGAACAGTTCGCCGACGACTTTTTGCCTGCTATACCGGCTCGCTGACCGAATGGTCTTGCGTTGTCGGTTGCGCGCGTCCGACCATGACGACCGCGCCCAGAACGATGGCCATCGCCAGATGCGCCGCGGCCCAGATCACCGGTTGCCGGGCATGCGCGAAGGCATCGCCAAGCGCCAGCATGGCCAATGCCGTCAGGCACACCAGGCCCCAGCCGACCCAGAGTTCGCGGGTCGGCGCCGGCGGTTGCGGCGGCGGATCCTTGGAGAATTGCTCCATCAGGGTTTCGACGTCAGCCTCCGGCGCGTTCGTCGTGCCGATATCGCCGTCGATTTCGCTGCGAATTCGGGAGCGCGCGACGCGCGCCAGAAAACCGCTCGGTTCGGCCGAGCCTGCCGCGTGGTCCTGGCTTTCCGAAGCGGCTGTCACCCTTGGCGCCTCCTGTCGCGCCAGATAGTTTGCGCCAAAGACGATGGCTGCCAAGGCGAGAGCCGCCAAATGTGTCGTCCATTCGGGCACGATGGCCAGAAAGCAGACGAGCAAGGCGCCCAGCCTTTGCCACACCGTCATCGGGCCGAATGCATACCCTGTCGCCGCCAGCGCGAAAGCCACCAGCCCAACGGCCGAGGTCACCGTGACCTGCGCGATGCCGAACAGATCGTCTTCGAGCAGAAGGCCCGGCTCGTAGATGAACAAGATGGGGAGAACGAAGCAGGCCGCGCCCAAACGCGATGCCTGCGCACCGATCTCGAGCGGGCCGCACCGCGCAATGGGCGCGGCGGCATAGGCGGTCAGCGCGACAGGCGGCGTGATGTTTGAGATGATGCCGTAGTAGAACGCAAAAAAATGGGCCGCGATGGGCGGGATCCCCGCGGTGATGAGGATGGGGATGACTGTCGCAACCAGGGTCAGATAGATGGCCGGCGCCGTCATGCCCAACCCCATGATCAGCGCCATCACCGCCGTCAGCACCAGCAGCAGCCACAAATAGCCATCAGCGGCCTGGGTCGCTGCCTGGGCCACCTGAAAGCTCAACCCGACCGAGTAGATCGACCCGAGGATGATGCCGGCGGCGGCAGCCGTGACCGAAAGGGCGACCGTGGACCGGGCGGTGTCTTCGACCACGTCGGCAAAGACGGTCGGCCGCAGCCGGTTGCGCGGCTGGATCAACGCGATCGCAAAAGTGCCCGCCGTGACAAAAACCGCAACCATGACGATCGAATAGCCGGCGATCAGCGCGGCAACGATCAGCACAATGGGCAGGAACAGATAGCCGTCGCGGCGAAAAAGCGCCCATGCGCGCGGCAACCGCTCTTTCGGCATCGTCGGCAAGCCGTGCTTGCGGGCTTCCGTATCGACGGTCACGAATATGACCAGAAAATAGAGCAGCGCGGGAATGATCGCCGCCATGATGATTTCCAGATAGGGGCGATCCAGAAACTCGGCCATGATGAAGGCCACAGCGCCCATCACCGGCGGCATGATGATGCCGCCATTGGATGCGGCCGCCTCGACCCCGCCGGCAAATGCGCGCCGGTAGCCCAGCCTGATCATCAGCGGGATGGTGAACGCGCCGGTGGTCAGCACGTTTCCGATGGCGCTGCCCGACAACGACCCCATCATCGCCGACGACGTCACCGCGGCCTTGGCAGGACCGCCCACGCGATGGCCAAACAGGGCAAAGGCCAGCCGTGTGAAGAACTCGCCCCCGCCACTTGCGTTGAGAAGCGTGCCGAACAGGATGAAAAGAACGACGAAATTGGCCATCACGGCAACCGCGACACCGAAGATGCCGCTGGAATCGAGGAACACGGCCTGAAGAAGGTTTTCCAGTGATGCCGGCGGCCCGTAAAAGACGCCGCCGAAATGATCGGCATTGAGCGCATGCACCAGGAAGAAGGCGCAGATGGCGACGAGAATCGTTCCGATCGTCCGCCTGGTGGCCTCCAGGATCAAGGCGATGAACAGGATGGCCGTCACATAATCGACCGGACGAAAGAAGATCGTGCGCAGATGCCAGGTCTTCAGCTCGACCACAAAATAACCGAACACCCAGACGACGCCGGCAAGGCAGGCAAGGTCGATCGTGCGCTGCCACCAGCGCGGCGACGTGCCGCCCAGCGGTTTGGCCAGCAGAACGATGAACAGCGCAACATTGACGTGCAGCGACCGGAAGAAGAGCGAATCCGGTGAGCCAAAAACGCTGGCATAGATGTGGATGAGGACGAAAAAGATCGACAGAGAGACGATCAGGAAGCTGCGAATGCCCTCGAAAAAGGAGTTGGTGGCCGCATCAGGCCGCAAGGCAGCGTGAGTCAACAACCCTCTCCCGCGCAATCCGAACGTGTCACTTTTTCGCGTTCGGCAGCCGGGCAGGCATTTCTGCCTGGCCGTCGAAACGCGTGGCGGTCAAAGACTATTGGGCGCCGACCTCATCAAAAAACTGCTGAGCGCCCGGGTGCACCGGGATCACATTGTACTGAAGCACGTCGGCCTGATCGATCTCTTCGGAAGCGGGGAAAAGGCCGTGAAACTGCTCGACATTGTCGTAAAGGACCTTGGTGATCTGATAGGCCAGTTCGTCCGACATGTTGGTGCTGGCGATCAGGTGGTTGACATAAAAGGGCGTCTGCACGTCCTCTTCCTGGCCGTTATAGCTGCCCGCCGGAATGATCGCGCGGCCAATCCCGGGAAGCATCTCCTCGAGCCTGTCCAGCGATGCGTCGTCCATGGGTATCAGCTTGAAGCCCGGTGACTGTTCGATCTGCAGCATCAGGCTGTAGGGCGCCGGACCCGCAAAGACCCCCGCGTCCAACCGGCCATCCTGGAAGCCCTGCACCTGATCGATATAGCCATATGCCTCAACCACGCCGCCGGCCGATTCGATGGAAGCGGGCGTGACACCGGACGCCTCCATCATCGGGTTGAAAACCTGGTAGAAGAAACCGCTGCTCTGCCCCATCCAGACACGGTTGGCACCATCGTCCAGCGCATCGAGCGAATCGACGCCATCGGGCCTGGCGATCGGCTGGATGTAGGAGCCGTAGAGCGTCATGATGTGGCGGACGTTTTCGGTTGCCAGCCCCAACGATCCGTTGCCGTCATAGATCTGGCGGGTGGTGAATGTCGGCGCCAGTGCGATCTCCAGTTCGCCGCCATTGAGTTCGATCAGCGATTTCTCGATATCGCCGGCGACGACATTGGCGCGAACATCGGGAATGTTGGCGTTGATCAGCTCGACCAGCTTGGCCGCGAAGATGGGATAAGTACCGGCCAGCCCGCCGCCGACACGGACGAACTGGTCGGCATGGGCCGATGTTGTAGCGGAAAGCGCAACGGCCAAAGCCAGAGCGGTTGTGGTTGATCGAAACATGATGCCTCCCTTGGATTGTCCCTGATAATGGATTGACTTGGATCGACAGGCGCGTCTGCTGTCACCGGGCATGCCCGCCCTTGGCGACCGCAAGGCCATCGGATGCGACCGGCGCCGGCCGCAAATGGGCCGTCTGCTCCAGCAGCGTTTGAATGATGTCGTCCTCGCGCCGCTTGATGCGGAAGGTGGGGCCACCGACGCCGATGGCCGTGGGCGCGCCGAACACATCGCTGCGAACCGGCACCGCGATCGCCCCGGCATCGGCCAGCCACTTGTCGTAAGCCAGGCTGTATTGGCGCTCGCGGACCAGACCGATCTCGTCCATCAACTGGTATCGGTCGATCTTGTCCTGCACGCGTCCCGACCGGCGATTGTATCGGTCAACGAGGTCGGCAATGTCGTCATCGTCGCTGGCTGCCAGAACCGCCAGCCCCGAGGCCGAACCAAAAACCAGCACGCCGTCGCCCGGCCTTACATTCAATGCGATCGGCAGCGTGCTCTCGAAGACGTTGAGAAACCGCACCTTGAAGCCGTGACGCATCGACAGCGTGGTCGTCTCCAGCGTGGTGGCGCTGAGGTCCCTGACGATCGAAACAAGGGCGGCGTTTTCATAGCGGCCTTCAAACAGCCAGTCGCCCAGGCCAACCACCTTCAGCGTCGGAAAATAGCGCGATGTTGACTGGTCATATTGCAGGTAACCGGCAGATATCAGGCTTCGCAGCAGCACATTGGTGCTCGAACGCGGCATCTCCAGCGTCTCGGCGATCTCCTTGGCGCTCATCGGCCGACGGTGCTCTTCAAACACCTCGAAGATCGCCAGGGCGCGATCGGCCGACTTCACCCGCGGCGGATCGTCAACGCCCTTGCGGACCTTTTCCTGCTCGGTCGACTGCGCCAATCCGCTTTACCTCCCAGGCCGTTCCACCTCGCCTGATCGAGGCTTGCTAACACGGGCTCATACCAAACTCAACAGATATGTAGTTGACTTTTTCATATATGTGTTCGAAATGACGCTCCGATCGGTGTGCTAGGGAGGCAATCTGGAATGGGCGGCGCGATTGACATCGTCTGCAACGTGTTCACCGACGTGGAAGTCGCCGAGGGCCGGACGGGTCTTGATGAGCATTTCAAGGAACAGGTGCGGATGCCGCCGGAACTGCGCGGCGGCATGTCGATGCCGGATTACATCCGCAAGATGGACCGTGCCGGGATCGACCGGTCGCTGCTGATCGCCGTGCGCGCGGGCGACCTCAACGTCAAGGGCTCGTTCGAGATCACCTACCAGCGGATTTTCGACATCTGCCAGGCTTATCCGGACCGCTTTTCAGGCCTGGCCGGCATCGACCCCTTCCGCGGAATGGACGGCATCTACGAACTTGAGCACGCCGTGCGGACCATGGGCTTTGTCGGCGCGCATCTTTATCCGCACTGGTTCGGCTTGCCGCCCAACGACCGGCGCTACTATCCCTATTATTCCAAATGCTGCGAACTGGACATTCCGATCATGATGCAGGTCGGTCACAATCTGGTCTATTCGCGCGAGCGGCGCCTGCCGAGCGTCGGTCGGCCTATCACGCTCGATGAGGTGGCCATTGATTTTCCCGAACTCAAACTGATCGGTATCCACATCGGAATTCCCTGGACCGACGAGATGATCTCGATGGCGTGGAAGCATGACAACGTCTTCATCGGCGTCGATGCGTATGCGCCCAAGCACTGGCCCCAGCAGTTGGTGCATTATCTGAACACCTATGGCCGCCACAAAGTGCTGTTCGGAACCGACTGGCCGGTCATTGATCCCGAACGCGCCATCCGCGAAATCGATGACCTCGATCTGAGGGCGGAATCGCGTCAGATGCTGCTGCGGGACAACGCCCTGAAGGTTTTCCGCCTGCCGGAAAGCGCAAACGAAGCCGGAGACACGCGCCATCGGTCAAATACCGGCAATGTGCTCCCGCTGCGCGCGAGACCAAGCTCATGAATGTTGCCGGCCAGGGTGTTGGCGCACCCGACACATACCGCCCCATGCTCATATCATGGGGCATTGAGGCATGTGCCAGATCCGTGCCGCGCAAGGCCGCGATCATCGAGGGCGACATCGAGACCAGCTATGGCGAGCTGGCATCCAACCTCTACAAGGTGGCCAATGCGGCGACCGAAGCGGGTCTTTCACGGGGCGACAGGGCGGCCATCGTCACCGGCAATGACCGGCGCTATTTCGAAATCGTTTGCGGTATCGCACGGACTGGCGCTGCGACAGCGACCCTCAATCCGCGCCAGACCGTCCAGGAACTGCGGCAAGTGTTCGAGGATTGCGGCCCCCGCATCATATTTGCCTCGCGCGATACCGAAGATGCGGTCCGGGAAGCTGCCGAGGGGCTTGAAGCGCCGATCCTCATTCTTGGCGGCAGTTACGAGCAATGGCGCGACAGGGCCTCGGACCGGGTACCCGAAGCCCGGGTGGATGAGTGGGACACGTTCGCTATCCCCTACACGTCCGGCACCACCGGAACGCCAAAGGGCGTTGCCCTGTCACATCGCAGCCGCTCGGTGCTCGGTGTGATCTTTGCGACCCTTTACGGATGTTTTCGCGCCGACGACCGCTTTCTGGTCACCACGCCGCTGTTTCACGGTGGCGGATTTGCCTTTCCGATCGCCGTGCTCAATGCCGGTGGAACGGCCGACCTGATGCCGAGATATGCGCCCGACATGCTGGCGGAGCGGCTGGGCGAAGGCACGGCCACCGGCACATTTGTCGTGCCCACCCAGTTGCGGTCCCTGGCCGCCCTGCCCCCGAAGCTCATCGACACCGCCCGCAACAACAAGCTGCGGTCGATCATTTGCAACGCAGCTCCCTTGTCCGAAGCGATCAAATACGAGGCGCTTGAGGTGTTCGGCGACGGGCTTTTGCATGAGACATACGCGTCCACGGAAGCCGGTATTGTGACCAACCTGTTTCCCGATGAAATGCGCACGACGGTCAATTCCGTCGGACGGGCGGTGGCCGGCGTTTCGGTCGAGATACTCGATGAGGACGGCGTACCCGTCGCGCCCGGAGAGGTCGGCGAGATCTACGCCTCGGGACCAACGCTCTTCAACGGCTATTTCGGCAAGCCGGACGAGACGATGCGCGGTCTTCGCCGCGCGCATTTCTCCGCCGGTGACCTGGCACGCATGGATGAGGACGGGTTCATTTACGTCATCGGACGCAAGAAGGACATGATCATCAGCGGTGGCGTCAACGTCTATCCGGGCGAAGTCGAAAAAGTGCTTCAGACCCATCCGGCCATCGTCGAAACGGCCGTTATCGGGCTTCCTCACGAGCATTGGGGCGAGACCGTGTGCGCCTGCATCGTCACCGATGGCGCGGTGAGCGAAGATGAGATCTTCGCCTACAGTCAGGCGCGTCTGGCGCCGCACAAGCAGCCGAAAATCATCAGGTTCATTGAACAGGTCCCCAAAAATGTGACCGGCAAAGTTCTCAAGAAGGACCTTCGCGAGCGCTTCTCCGCCGAGATGGCCCATGGCTGATGCCCGCACCGACAAGGCGGTAACGGCGAGCCGGTTGGTCACGATCGCCGGAGGCATGCGGGTTCACATCCGTGTCGCCGGTTCCGGGCCGCCACTGCTGATGCTGCATGAATCGCCGCGTTCATCGGCCTCCATGGTCGGATTGATGCGGCAGCTTTCTCATCGCTTCACGATGATCGCGCCGGACACGCCCGGCTATGGCTGGTCCGACCCCTTGCCGGCCGAGCGGCCGGAAATCGCCGACTATGCCGCCATGTTGCCGCTTCTGCTCGACGCCTTGCGGCTCGAGAGCGTGCTGGTTTATGCCATGCACACCGGCGCGCTGATCGCCGTTGAAGCGGCACGGCGCTATCCGGAGCGGTTTTCGGCGCTGGTTGCCGACGGTTACCCGGCATTTTCGCCCGACGAACGCACCGCGCATCTGCGGACCTATCTGCCGTCGTTCCTGCCATCGGCCGACGGCACACATGCAACCTGGCTCTGGTCGCGCGTGCGCGATCAGTTCACGGCCTTTCCCTGGCACAGCCGCACCAATGGCGACCGACTTCAGTTCGGCCCGCCGGGACCCGGCGCCCTGCATCGGATCGCCTGCGACTTCCTTGCAGCCGGTGATGGCTATCGGACCGGATATGAAGCCGCGTTTCGCCACCCGCCCCTGCAACCGCTCAACGATTTGGCGGTGCCGACAGCGCTCTGTTTCCGGCCCGATGACGTTCTTGACGCACATCGCCCCCGCATCACACACATGTCGGGCTCGACACATGTTCGTTCGCTTGATGCCGACCGGAAAACGGCAACGGCGCAGATCGCCGACCTGCTCGGAATCCATGCCCAACAGTGTGAAACGACGGACACCGATATTCTTTTGTCCGGTCTGGCCGAGCCGCATGGCGGACGACGTTTGGCGTCCAGCGGCGATGTGATTGCCGAATGGGAGACGCAGCGGATCGGACATGGGCCGTCCATCGTCATCGTTCCCGATTGGCCGTTCCATGCCGACCCCTTGCGAGAACTCATCCAAACCCTCTCCGAAAGGTTCGAGGTCCATGTCCTGCGCGTTCGCCAATGGCCGCAGGACGGAAGCCCAGGGGCGCTGAAAAAGATCATTGCCAGCCAGACCCGCAACGCCACGCTGGCCGCTTTCTTCGGCGCAAGCGCTGCGCTCGCAGACGCCAGTAAGGCTGCCGGCACCGTACTTTGCGACCCGTGGCGCCTGGCGTGCGACGGCCCGTCCGATGAATTGCCGAACCTCGAACCGGTATGGGACGGCAGCCATATGACACGGGCGTTCAGCATGGCGCGGGACATGGCGCTCTACCGCCCGTTCTGGCGGCGGCAAAACGACCGGCTGCGCGATCTTGCACACGCCGATCCGGCTCCGCTGCACGCTTCCTTCGCCGCCATCGCGCAAGGCGGCACGGCGGCGATGGCGCTCCTCGATCGCATGCTGTCCGAAACACGCCGATGGCCGTCACACACCGCGGTCATTGTCGATGGCTCGGAACCCGATGGTGGCGCGCAGGCGGCGGCAGCGCGCAATCAGGGCCTGCCGGTCCGGCAGGCCGCATCGACAACCGGCGACTTGGCCGCGGGGATCGCCGATCTTGCCGATATGGCGGTGGCGGCATGACAGGACACCTGCCGATCCATGCACTGTCAGATGCCGTCGGCGGGAGCGGTCGCATCGCGACCGACGAGGCCCGGCGTGCGCTGGCGGCACAGGACATATCAGGCCAGGGACCGGAACGCCCCGGTGTCATCGCGCGCCCTGCAACGATCGGCGATCTGCAATCGGTCGTGCGTGTTGCGGCCGACCATCAAATGCCCATCGTCGTGCGGGGCGGTGGCCTTTCGTATACCGGCGGCTATTGGGCGCTGCGGCCCGACACGCTGATGATCGACATGCGCGATCTCAACGCCGTCGAACCGGTCACCGCCGCTTCGTCGGTCGTCACGGTGGAAGCCGGAGCAACATGGGCGCAAGTCTATGAGGCACTGAAGCCCCACGGCCTCCGCCTGCCCGTTTTCGGACCGCTTTCCGGCTCGCGGGCGACCGTGGGCGGCGGCGTCGCGCAAAATGTCGCCTTCTATGGGTCGGCAACCCACGGGCTGGCCGGCGATCATGTGCTGGCCATGGATGTTGTGGCGGGCAACGGTGATCTGATCACCGTCAACGGTCCCGAGATCGCCGCCTATGTCGGCGATGCCGGCATTCTGGGCATCAAGGCGCGGATCGACATGCGTGTGATCGCCTTTCCCTCGCAACAGCATTATGTGTCGTTGGCCTTCGATGATGAGCGCGGATTGTTGGCCGTTCAACGCGCGATTGCAAAAGGCGCGCTGCGCGGAACAATCGCCGAGGCCTATGGGTTTGATCGTGTCACACACCATAATCTTGCAGCCACCGGGTTCTCGGTTCTTGAAGCGGCCGGGATCGCCGGCGATGTGGCGCGCGGTGCCGGTTCGCTGGTCAGTGCCGCGCGGTCGCTGACGAAAATGGCCGTGGCGCCCCGCGCGCAACTCACCCGGATCGCTTGGTCGCTGCACTGCGTGCTGGAGGGCGACGATCCGGCGCTGTCAGACGCAGCCGCGCAGCTTGATGAATTGTGCCGCAGCAACGGCGGTCGTCCGATACCCGACACGATACCACGCGTAGCGCGCGCCAAACCGTTTCGTCCGGTCCGCGCCATGTTGGGTCCCGATGGCGAACGCTGGCTGCCGATGCACGCCCTTTTTCCTCCCGACGGCGTAGATGAGGCCCTGACCATCGTCGCAGCCGCCCGGACACAACACCGGCAAGCGATGCAGGCGTGTGATCTGCGCATGTCGTGCATGACCGCGGTGATCGGCGACCGGATCATCGTCGAGCCGCAATTCTTCTGGCCGGACTCGCTCACCGAGTTCCTGCGGGCCAACGTGCTGCCCCAACAATTGGCAGCCCATGGCGAAGCGCAATCCAATCCGCGCGGCCGCGAACTGGCCCACACGCTGCGGCGCGACTTGACGCAAAAGTTCGGCGCGGCCGGCGGGCGCTTCATCCAGCTTGGAAAGTTCTACAAGACGCCGCTCTCGGAGTCGGCGCAATCGAGCCGACAGGCGATCAAACCGGCAAACGATCCCGACGGGCTGTTCAATCCCGGCGCGCTGGAGTTCAACTGATGGGTCTTGCGCGTGACGAAAGGGCAGAAGCGCGCATCATGGCGGTGCTGCGAACGGGTCGCCGACCGGAAGGCGGCGCGTCAAGCCGCCTTCGGAAATCCGCCCGCCTTCATGACCTGTCCCGGCAGGGTCTTGCCGAGCTTTTCTTCAAGCCACTGAGCGGCGGCAATGGACAAGTCCAGATCGACACCGGTTGTGATACCGGCGCGATCAAGCATGTAGACAAGGTCTTCGGTGGCGATGTTGCCGGTCGCGCGCGGCGCAAAAGGACATCCGCCCACACCGGCAAAGCTGGAATCGAGCGTTGTGGCGCCCGCCTCGATCGCCGCCCAGGCATTGGCGAAACCGGTGTTTCGCGTGTTGTGGAAATGGCAGCGGATCGGAATGTCGGGGAAACGCTTGATCACCGCTCCAACCCGTTCGGCCACGTCACGCGGCGTTGCAACGCCGATGGTGTCGGCAATCGCGATTTCGCGGGGATTGCCGGCAGCAACCGCATCGACAACGCGAAGCAGCCGGTCGATCGGCACCTCGCCTTCGAAAGGGCAGCCAAAAGCAGCAGCGACCGTGACGCCCGCCGAAACCACGCCGCTCGCGCGGCCGGCGATCTCGGTCCAGGTGCCCACGGTCTCCATCGTCGTCGCACCCTGGTTCTTCTGATTGAACGTATCGGTCGTCACAACGACGAAGTTGATCTCGTCGATATCGGTTTCGACCGCCCGCTCGAACCCGCGCTCGTTCAGAACCAGCGCGATATAGGTGACATCGTCGCGCTCGGGCAGCGCCGCAACAAGCTCGGCCGCATCGCCCATCTGGGGAACGCGCTTTGGGTTGACGAAGCTGGTGACTTCGATGCGCCTGATGCCCGCCGCTATCGCTTTTTCGACAAGCGCGACCTTGTCGTCCGTCGCAAGGATCACGGGTTCGTTCTGAATGCCGTCACGAGGGGCGACCTCGACAATCTCGACTGTTTGCATCGATCTGCATCCTTTCTGTCACCTATGCTGGCAAGGACACCAACGCAGGACGCAATGCAAGGTGGTCAGACACATACATGGCCGATAGCGGCAAGAATTGATCGGAAAGCCGGCGCGCGGGCACAGCGGACAAGGAGAAACCGGACATGACATCGACCGACGGGCGCAAGGGACCGCTCAACGATGTGCGGGTCATCGAGATGGGTCAGCTTCTGGCGGGTCCGTTCTGCGGACAGTTGATGGCCGACTTCGGCGCTGACGTCATCAAATGCGAGCAGCCGGGCGTTGGCGATCCGATGCGGCAATGGGGCCGCGAAAAACCCCATGGCAAGTCGCTTTGGTGGCCCGTCGTTGCCCGCAACAAGCGTTCGATCACGCTGAACCTGCGCGAAGCCGAGGGCCAACAAATTGTCCGCGATCTGGTCGCGCAAGCCGACATCGTTCTGGAGAACTTCCGGCCCGGTACGATGGAACGCTGGAACCTGGGATATGACGAACTGGCCAAAATCAATCCGGGCATCATCATGGTCCGGGTCACCGGCTTCGGCCAGACCGGCCCCTATGCGTCCCGCGCCGGCTATGGCGCCATCGGCGAAGCGATGGGGGGGTTGCGCTACGTCGTCGGCGATCCGTCCACGCAGCCCAGCCGCATGGGCATTTCCATCGGTGACGAGCTTGCCGCCACCTATGCCACGCTGGGCGCGTTGATGGCACTGCACGCCCGCGCGCGCACCGGCCGCGGCCAGGTCGTCGACAGCGCCATCTACGAGGCCGTGCTGGCGATGATGGAATCGCTTGTCACCGAGTACGACAAGGCCGGCTACATTCGCGAACGGACCGGACCGATCCTGCCCAACGTATCGCCGTCGAACGTCTTCCCGACCAGGGACGGCAAGCTTCTGCTGATCGCGGCGAACCAGGATACCGTGTTCAAGCGTCTGGCGGCGGCCATGGGACGGCCCGAACTGGCCGAGGATGAACGCTATGCGACCCATAGCGCACGCGGTGCCAACCAGGTGGAACTGGACGCGCTGATCGCCCAATGGACCGAAACGATCGACCTGAAACCCCTGGAAGCGCTGATGAACGAGCACGGCGTACCGTGCGGTCTGATCTATCGGGCTCCGGACATGCTTGAAGACGCGCACTTCAAGGCGCGCGAGGCCATCGTCAGTGTCCCGCATCCGAACTTCGGCTATCTGAAGATGCAGAATGTTGCTCCGAAGCTCTCCGAAACCCCTGGCGAGATACGCCATGCCGGCCCTGAACTGGGGCAGCACAATGACGAAATCTACAAGGGATTGCTGGACATGGATGACGCCTTGCTCGCAGACTATCGCGAACGTGGGATAATCTAGTGTTTTCGGGTTTTTGCGAGTGAGGCTCCGGTGAGCGGTCAGTTCGATCAAACGCTGTTTTTGTCCGTCGGTGAAGCAGCCCAGCGGCTGGGGACCAGCCGCATGCGGGTTCGCGAAGCGATCGCGACGGGGCTTCTGCCAGCGCAAAAGGACAATGGCGGCAATTGGCGTGTCCGGCTTGACCCCGCGCTGCGCCGCCTTGACCAGACCGGGCGCGAACACCTGTCAGCCGACGTCATGATCGAACTGCTGTTCGACGAAGTACAGGAGTTGCAGCTCGAGCTGGCGCACAAGGAACGGCTGACCAGCCAGCTCTCCAACCTGTTGGATGGCAGGGCGGACGAGCGGGATCATCCGCTTGGCCAGCCCGAACGCAGACAGCCCGATGACGGCCAGATCGAGGCGTTGAACAAGGTTGCGGCCGATGCGCTCGATGCGTTGGATCAGACCGTCCAGAAACTGGCCGCACGCACCGGACAGATCGAGCATATGGGCGGCCTGCTCGACCGTAGCTTTGACGCATCCGAACGGCTCGAACGCCAGGTCGCCGAGCGCGACGCGGTCATCGAAAAGCAAATGGCGGTCATCGAACGATTGTTCGCGCTCGCCGAGGGTGGCCTGGACCTGTCGGGCAGGATGAAGCCCCGAAACACCAATGCGTTCGACCGCTTGTTGGGCCGAACCCGCTGGCGAGAATGACGCCGCTCTGCGCATTGGCCGACCGTAACGAACACGTATCAACCAGCAGGCATGTGAAACAATGGACGACTTGATCAGACTCTACGAAAAACGCCTTTCCGATCTGGAAGCGCGGATCTCGGAACTGGACAAGGACTTGCGCGGCGACACGCGATCACCGGCGTCCTCGACCTCCACGGCCGCCGCCACGACAACGGCCTTGACGCCGGTGCGGCAGGCGTCGGCCGGCCTGCGTCTGGGCGTCGACGTCGGCGGGACGTTCACGGATCTGCTCCTATTGGATGAAAAGAACGGCCGGACGTTCACGGCCAAGGTGCCATCGACCCCGGAAGACTCCTCGATCGGCGTCTTGAACGGAATTGAGAAAATCTGCCGGCAAGCCGACATTGCCCAGTCCGATATTGCCGAAGTCATGCACGGCACGACGGTTGCGACCAACACCGTCCTGACGGGTTCCGGAGCGACGGTGGGGCTGGTCACCACCAAGGGCTATCGCGACACGCTGCAGATCGCCCGCTCCTATGTTCCCGGCGGCCTCGGCGGCTGGGTGATCTGGAACAAGTCCGAACCGCTGGCCGCGCTGGAACACACCATCGAAGCCGACGAGCGCATCGACGCACAGGGCGATGTCCTGGTGCCGTTGGACGAGGCAGCGCTTGAGACCGACTTGAAGAAACTGCGCGATAGCGGGATCGAGGCGCTGACCGTCTCTCTGTTCAACGCCTATGCGAACGGTGCCCATGAGCAACGCATCGCCGAGATCGCCCGGCGCATCCTGCCGGGCATTCCGGTCTCGTTGTCAAGCGAAGTGATCCCCGAAATGTACGAGTACGAACGGACCGAAACGACCGTCGTCAACTCCTATGTCCGGCCGGTCGTCTCGAAATATGTCGACAATCTGCAGAACGAACTCAAGAGCAAGATGGGCGATGTGAAGTTGCACATCCTCCGGTCCGACGGCGGCCTGTCGTCCGCATCGGCGGCCATGGATTCGCCCGTGAACCTTTTGATGTCGGGGCCCGCAGGCGGCGTTGCGGGCGCGCTGTGGATCGCCAAGCGCGCCGGTCACAAAAACCTTTTGACCTTTGATATGGGCGGAACATCGACCGACGTGGCGCTGATCGAGAACGGCGTTGCCCAGACACGGCGTGAAACCCGGGTGGCCGATGTGACGGTTCGGGCGCCATCCATTGATGTGCGGACGGTTGGCGCCGGCGGCGGGTCAATCGCCTATGTGCCCGAACTGACCAAGGCGCTGCGCGTCGGACCGCAGTCGGCCGGCGCAACGCCCGGCCCCGCGGCCTATGCCAAGGGCGGCGACGAGCCCACGGTGACCGATGCAAACGTGGTGCTGGGATATCTGCCGGCAACATCGAAGCTTGGCGGGGACATGACGATCGACCGGGACCTGGCGGTCAAGGCGGTCTCCAAGGTCGCCGATGCCCTGGGCGTGCCGCTCGAAAAGGCGGCCGAGGGCATTGTCGACATCGTCAACGAGAACATGTGCGGCGCCTTGCGGCTGGTGTCGGTTGAACAGGGCTATGACCCGCGCGACTTTGCCCTGATCGGGTTTGGCGGCGCAGGTCCGCTGCATGCCAATGCGCTTGCCGGCCTGATCAACGCCTGGCCGGCGATCATTCCACCGGGCCCCGGTGTTCTTTGCGCCTATGGCGATGCAACGACCCGTTTGCGGAACGAAGCCTCGCAAACAATCGTCAGCCCCCTTGCCGAGCTGGAGCCTGCCGAAGTCAACCGGACCCTGCACACCCTTGAACAGAAGGCCGCTGCGGATCTGGCGGCCGAGGGTGTCGGTCAGGACAAGCAGGACGTCTTCTATCAGATCGACATGCGCTACACCGGCCAGGGCATGAAGCTCACCGTCGACATGACACCCGAAGAGTTCACCCGCGAGGGGCTCGAGGGCACCGCCAGGCGCTTTGATGCCATGCATGAAAAGCTCTTCACCTTCGCGCTCGATGCGGGGCACGAGCTGGTCGGGCTGCGCGCCGTCGTGCAGGGTGCCGAAAAGCCGTTTGTCGGCAAGGATTATGGCCACGCCGGCACCGATGCCGGCGCGGCGCGCGTCCAGACCACGCAAATCTATTCGGGCGGCCAATGGTATGACGCGGTGATCTATGACCGGGCCAAGCTGCAGACCGGAAACCGCGTCGAGGGCCCTGCAATCGTCGTTGAAATGGACTCCACCACGCTCATCCAGCCGGCCCATGTCGGCGTCATCGATGAGGTCGGCAACATTCTGATTTGGCCCGAAGGCCAGGAAGGCTGAGGGAGAAAAGACATGCCTGCACAAATCATCGAAACCAACACACATCCCGTCAGCCGTGTCGAGGTCGATCCGATTACCCTCGATATCGTGGAAAACGCCCTGCGCAACGCACGCGCCGAGATGGATGCGGTGCTGTTCCGGACCGCCATGTCACCGGGCATTCGCGAGCAACACGATGCCTTTCCGATGATTGCCAACCAGGAAGGCAAGATGGTCGTCGGCCAGTTCGGCTCCTTCCTCTACGGCTTCATCAACGGCTATGATGGCACCATCGAGGATGGTGACATCTTCATCACCAACGACCCCTATTCCTGCAACGGCGCGGTCAGCCATCTCAATGACTGGCTGCTGATGATGCCGATCTTCCATGACGGGCGCCTGGTGTCCTGGTCGGCCATGTTCGGTCACATGACCGACGTCGGCGGAAAAGTGCCCGGCTCTTTGCCGACCGACGCCAAGATGATCTACGAAGAAGGGCTGATCATCCCGCCCACCAAGATCTACCGCAAGGGCGAACTGGCCGATGATGTCTTCAACATCATGCTGGCCAACAGCCGCGTGCCGGAATGGAACAAATCCGACTTTCTGGCCATCATCGCGTCCTTGAGGCTGGCCGAGCGGCGGGTGCGCGAAAACATCGAGCGCTTCGGCGTCGATACCTACATCTCGGCCATGTGGGACATGCTCGATCGCAACAAGCAGGCGATGGGCGCCATCATCCAGATGATCATTCCCGACGGAGAGCACAAGGCGCACTTCGAAGACTGGATCGACGATGACGGGATGGGCGCGGGACCCTACAAGATCGCCTGTACCCTGTGGCGCGAGGGCGACAAGGCGATTTTCGATTTCGAGGGATCGGACCCCCAATCGCTGTCGTCGATCAATTTCCTCCTCAATGAGGAAATGTTCAAAATGTTTTTCGGCGCCTTCACCATCAACCTTTTCGATCCGCAGATCCTGTTCAATGACGGGTTCTACGAGCTCGTTGACGTGCGCATCCCCGAGGGCTCCATTCTCAAGCCGAAAAAACCGGCCGCCCTGTCCTGCCGGACACACATGCTGGGCCGCATCTTTGACCTGATGGGCGGACTTTTGGGGCAAGGCGCGCCCGATGCGCTCAATGCCGCCGGTTTCTCGGACAGCCCGCACTTCATGTATTCCGGCTACGGCAAGGATGGAGAATGGTATCAGCTCTTCCAGATCGGCTTTGGCGGCATTCCGGGCCGGCCCGCGGGCGATGGCGCCGACGGCCATTCCCTCTGGCCGGCCTTCACCAATGTGCCGAACGAATTCCTGGAAGCCTATTTTCCGTTGCGCATCCGCGAATATGCGACGATCGCCGACTCCGGTGGCGCAGGCTTGCACCGCGGCGGAAACGGCATCACGATCGCCTACGAAATGCTGGAGCCCGGGGAAATCTCCATCCATGACGACCGCTGGTTGACCTATCCATGGGGTGTCAATGGCGGCGAGCCGGGCATGCGCTCCACAAAAACGCTTGTCCGGGTCGATGGAAGCCGTGAAAACATCCCCGCAAAGTGCGACCGCGTTCACGTTGAGCCCGGCGACATGCTCTACTTCAACACCTGGGGCGGCGGTGGCTGGGGCGACCCGTTCGAGCGCGACCCCGAGCTTGTCGCGCTGGACGTCCGGCGCGGGCTTGTGACCCGCGAAGGCGCCAAGCGCTATGGCGTTGTGATCGGCCGCGACAACCAGGTGGAGAAGAAAGAGACCAAGAAACTGCGCGCACAGATGAGCGAGCGGCGTGGCGAGAAACTTCTTTTTGATCGCGGCTTCACGTCCATCGATGAGTTGAAGAAGCGCAGCAAGGTCGAAACCGGGTTCGAACCGCCCGCCGATCCGGTCTTCAGCCGGTTCAGGGAAGCGGCCGAGTAGGACAGCGCCATGGCCGCAGAAGAAACGCTTGACGACAATTATGCCAAGGCCGGCTACCACGCCCGACAACACTGGGGTGCCCGGCCGGCGCTGCTGCTGATCGATTTTGCCTCGGCCTATTTCGAGCCGGACTCGCCGCTTTACGGTGGCGAGGGCTGTCGCCGCGCGCTCGAAAGCGCCGCCAGACTGCTCGCAAAGGCCCGCACCCTGTCGATTCCGGTCATCTTCACCGAGGTCAAATATCAGGCAGGCGGCAAGGACGGGGGCGTCTTCTATCGCAAAGCACCCCCGCTGGCATGTTTTCAGGCCGGCAACGCATTGCAGGTGACAATGCCCGAAGTGGCGCCTCATCCAGACGAGATTGTTGTTACCAAACAATACCCAAGCGCTTTTTTTTCAACAAGCCTTGCATCGACACTGACGCATTTGGGCGTCGATACGGTGCTGTTGACTGGGGTCACCACGTCGGGCTGCGTACGCGCCTCATGCGTCGATGCCATGTCGCACGGCTTCATCACGCTGGTCGTCGAAGACGCGGTCGGCGACCGCGACGACCGGCCACACAGGGCAAATCTCTACGACATGAGCGCCAAATATGCCGATCTTGTCAGCGAAGCCGAAGCCATCGACTATCTGACCCGCACACAGGCCAAAGGGTAGCCAACAACGACAACGTCAATCACAGGGAGAGCAAACATGCTTAAAAGAGCAACGCTGACGGCCGGGGCCATCGCCCTCGCCTTTCCGGTGGCGGCACAGGCCGGCATGGACGAGGCAAAGGCGCTGGTTGAAACCCACCGGCAATTGCCAGGCTGGGAGGCACCGGGAGAACCATTCGATGCCCGCGCCTGCATGGCCGACAAAAAAATGTTTGTCATCCCGCTGACCAACGCCAATCCGTTCAACGCGACGATTTCCCAAGGGATGAAGCAGGCCGCCGACATGGTGGGTTTTGAACTCACCGAGTGGGAAAACCAGATGCAGCCCGACCAGTGGATACAGGGCATCGCCCAGGCCGTGCAGGAAGGCTACGACCTGATCGATCTGCAAGGCGGCCTGCCGCCGGAGTTTCTGGTCCCGCAGATCACCGAGGCACGGGCGGCCGGCGTCAAGGTGACCGCCACCCACAATTGGGACGCCACCACCCAGGAAGTCCCCGACTTCATGGATGGCGCCGCCAACACCGACTATGTGACCGTTGGAAACATCATCGCGGCCTGGGCCATCGCCCAATCCGAAGGCAATGTGAACGCCGTCATTCTGGGGCCGGACGAAATCACGCCGACCGCCCCGCTGCGCGACGCTATCATGGGCTATCTGGACGAGCATTGTCCCGATTGCAGCTATCAGTACATCAATGCGCCGGTGACCGAGTGGGCAACCAAGATCCAGCCGGCGGTGCAGTCGGCGCTGCTGGCGGACTCGTCCATCAATTATGTGCTGCCGGTCTACGACTCCATGTCGCAATTCATCGTGCCCGCGATCCGGATCGCCGGCCGCGAGGGCGATGTGAAAATCGTGTCGTACAACGGAACGCCGTTCGTGCTCGACATGATGCGCGACGACGACATCGTGGAGATGAATGTCGGCGAGTCACTGGGCTGGGTGGGCTTTGCCGGCGTCGATGCCAACATGCGCCTTTTGTGCGATGAAGGCACCGTCACCAAATTGAACACGCCCGCTTACATCTTCGACGATTCCAACGTCGAAACCGCCGGCGTGCCGGCCACGTTCAATGATGGCTATGGCGACGTCCACATCGAAGAGTTCCGCAAACTGTGGGGCCTTGCGGAGTGACATCACCTGCTTTTGAGGGCACCGGTGACGGTGCCCTCATTGTCGAGGACCTCACCAAGCGCTTCGGCGGCGCTGTGGCGCTCAACGGCGTCTCCATGTCGGTGCGCGCCGGTGAAGTTCACGGGCTGCTGGGGACAAACGGCTCCGGCAAATCGACCCTCATCAAGATCCTGTCCGGCTATCATGCGCCCGAACCGGGCGGGCGTGTCACGCTGTTCGGGCATGCCCTTCCCCTTCCCGTGCGCAGCGCCGAGGCCCGCAGCCGCGGACTGGCATTCGTTCACCAGCACCTGGCTCTTGTTCCCGCACTCAGCGTGACGGAAAACCTGATGCTGGGCCGGCTGTCGGCACGCAATTGCTGGCGGCTTGATTGGCGCGACGAGCATGAGCGCGCCCGCGCCGTCTTTGACCGATATGGCATTGCCCTTGACCCCCGCGCGCCCCTGGCATCGCTGTCGGCGGTCGAACGGGCCTTGCTGGCGATCATGCGCGCCGTCGAGGATCTGCATGCGGCCACCGGCGAAAAGGGCCGCGGTGTTCTGGTGCTCGATGAACCGACACCGTTCCTGCCCCAAGCAGGCGTGGAGCAACTGTTCGATCTTGTCCGGCAATGCACGAACGAAGGCGCGGCCGTCATCTTCGTGAGCCACGATGTCGATGAGGTGCGCGCGATAACCGACCGGGCAACCATCCTCCGCGACGGGCACAAGGTTGAAACCGTCGACACCGCCCAGACCAGTCACGGCGAGTTCGTGCGCGCGATCGTCGGCAAGACACTCGACAGTTTCCATGTCCATGAACAGACATCGGAGCAGACCGCCAAGGACCCGGTCGCATCGGTTTCAGGTCTGACAGCGCCCGGTCTCGGGCCGGTGGCGCTGTCGGTGCATGAAGGTGAGATTGTGGGCATGACGGGCCTTATCGGCTCCGGCTTTGATGATGTGTGCGGCCTGATCTACGGCGAACGCACCGCTGCATCGGGCACGTTCACACTGGGCGGCCGTGAACGCCATCTGCATATGCAAACGCCCCAGGACGCGCTGAGAGCCGGGATCGTCTATCTGCCGTCTGACCGTCTTGGCGCGGCGGGCGTTGCCGATCTTTCCATCACCGACAATGTCGTGCTGCCGGTCCTGCGCCAATTGCGCGGCGGCTTTGGGCTCAGTCGGGCCAGGATGCGGAGCCGGGCCACAAAAGCGTGCGACGCCGCCGGCGTGGTGCCCAACGCACCGCAGCTTCCTCTTTCCGCCCTGTCCGGCGGCAACCAGCAAAAAGCGCTGATCGCCAAATGGCTGCAGGTCGACCCGCGACTGATCCTTCTGGACGAACCCACCCAAGGCGTCGATGTCGGCGCGCGCCAGCGGCTCTGGTCCTTGCTGGATGAAGCCAGTCTTGCCGGCGCCGGCATTCTCATTGCGTCAACCGACTATGACCAGCTTGCCCATATCTGCCATCGTGTCCTGATTTTTTCGCGTGGCCAGATCGTTGCCGAACTGACGGAACCGATGCTGACCAAGCAAAGCATCTCCGAACACTGCTACAAGTCCATAAAGAACGTTGCATAAGGGGGCGCGACAGCGTCAGGCTTCGATCATGCGTCAGGAGTTTTTCGAAGAGTATGAGGCGCGCATTGCCGCCCTGGAAGAGCGGATGCAGTCGTTTCAGGCGGCCATCGACGCCGAAACCGCCGCGCAGAGCCGCTTCTCGTGGAAAGACCAGCTTGAGAAGTACGGGCTGCTCGTCGCGTGGGTCCTGTTGATCCTTGTGCTCGGCATCTTCCGGCCCGATCAGATGTTCTCCTGGCCGCCCTACGCGACCATGTTCGGCAGCCAGGCAATGGTCGTCATACTGACTTTGGGTTTGATCATCCCGTTGACGGCCGGTGATTTCGACCTGTCGATCGCCTCGGTGATGACGCTGTCATCCATGCTTGTGGCGGTGTTCAACGTTCAAATGGGCCTGGAGCTCGGGCCCACCATCTTCTTTTGCCTTGCCATCGGCGCCATGATCGGCCTGATCAATGCGTTTTTCACGCTCTACTTCCGCATCCACTCGCTGATCGTCACGCTGGGTGTCGGCTATTTCATCAACGGCATGGTCCTGTGGGTATCGAACTCCAACACCATCACCGGCGTCTCCATGAACCTGATCGAGGGCGTCATTCTGACACGGCTGCTGGGCGTTCCGATTGCCTTTTATTACGGCCTGATCCTCACGCTGATCATCTGGTACGTGTTTGAGTACACAAGCGTTGGTCGGCGCCTTTTGTTCGTGGGCAAGGGCGCCGAGGTGGCGCGGCTTTCGGGCGTGAACCTCAACCGGATGCGCACGGGTGCATTTGTGGCGTCAGCCATCATCGGCGCATTTGCCGGCATTCTCTATACCGGGATGCGCGGCGCAGCGGACCCGACATCGGGCCTGGCATTCCTGTTGCCGGCGTTTGCGGCCGCTTTCCTTGGCTCGACCGCCATTTCGCCGGGGCGCTTTAACGCAATCGGTGCGTTCGTTGCGGTCTACTTCCTGTCGACCGGCATCATGGGACTGAACTTTCTTGGCGTCGATACGTTCGTCCAGAACCTGTTCTATGGCGGCGGCTTGGTGCTCGCTGTCGCCATTTCGCAGCTCATCCGCAACCGGCAGCCCATGTAACGGCAGGACTAGGTCGTGGTGGGGATTTGGGGATTTGATGGATCGAACTGAGTGTGGATCGTGCCGGCTCGATTGTCCATTGTCTGCAGATGAACCGGTGGGGCGTCAGTCCCTTGCGTGTCTTCAACCGCCGTCCGAAATTGTGGGCATCGATGAACTCACACAGGTGCCGCCTGAGTTGGTCATGGTCACCGTAGCGTAAGCGCTTGACAGTGGTGTCCCCGGATCAAGTCCGGGGGGCTTGATGGCGCGGCTCGTCACAAGGATGATGCCGGTGCGGGCGCCGTCCGGACATGACGATGTTGTATCACTCGACGGATCGCCTCCGTCGTTTTGGCGCTCCCGAGCAGAACCTGTCCCATAGCGTCTCCGTCCATTCCGGCGAATGGATCGCACCATCAAAACATGGGATCAAACACCTAGGGACTGTTGAGTATCAACGTCCCTAGCGCAGCCCGTCAAATGCAGAGATTTCTCCGGCTGCCAGGCCACCCATGCGGTCATGAACCCTCGGTCCGCACGCCATGACCAGGCACAAAAGAAGTTCATCGGGTTTGGGCCCGTCGGCCATCCCCAGTTCCATGGCATCGAAGTGACTGCGGACATAGGCCGCATTGATGTGCCCGATGGGAATGTCGATGTGCGCTCCCGGTGCGGCCACTTTCTTGGACGACGGAACGATGGCTTTGGTGCCACCCAGCACCTCACGCATGGCGTATCCGCCCGGCACATGCCAGAGCGCGCCATGTTCGAGTTCGCCTTCGGTGCCGACGATCACACCTTTGCCATAGGAATCGATGCCGTCCCTGCCGCCCAGCGCATCGACGAGACGCTCGGCCATCATCAGTCCAAGGGGTTTGAGGTCGTCCATCGCCGGCTGCAAGTCGGCATGGTAAGCACCGGCAAACGGATTTCTGACAACCGCCATCATCGCCGCCCTTTTCCGCGCTGTGGGCGGCGGCGTGCCACCATCATGACGGATTTCATCGACGATCAGGCTTGTTTTGCGGATGGGAAAGTCAACCATGTCTGATGCTCACTGGGTTGATTGTGATCATTCGATGATCTGCTCGAGCAACGCGATGAACCGAAGCCGGTCGCGCGGCTTGAGCGGAGCCAACACCCGGTCACTGACTTCCTGCGACAGTGGAAGCAGTTCAAGCGTGTAACGTGTGCCCGTTTCCGTCAGGCCAATCAGATTGACCCGCTGATCGGTCTTTGACGGTGTTCGATGCACATGCCCAAGCTGCGTCAGCCGCGAAACCATGGGGCTGAGTGTCGCCGTGTCGATGCCGGTCAGTTTTCCGAGGCGGTTCTGCGGCATCTCGCCGAAACGAACCAGCGTTGCCATCACCGCAAACTGCGTGGGCGTGACGGCATGACCCTCAAACAGGGTCTGAAAAATCTGTGTCGCCCGTTGATGGGCCAGCCGGATGAGATAGGCGTTGTGCGCCTCAAGACGGAAGCCAGTCTCTTCCGCCAAAAGAGCACTGTCGGCAGACGGCTCGCCAGCGGAAACCCTGGCGGCCGAAGGGTCCTTCCGACGTTGCGAAGCAGTGCCTGCGGGCGTTCCCTTTACAGCGGTCTTGCTCACCGATCACGCCTCCATGACCTGATTGGCAATCTGCGCACCGTCAGCCAGACCGGCAACGACATCGGAACTGGCGCAGACCGTGCCGAAATGGGTTGCGATGTCGTAAAGACTGGATCGATGCTCGCGGTCGCCGGTGCCGGCGCAAGCGTCGTGCGGTACAACGACCTCATAGCCGTGGAAAAAGGCGTCATGGACCGTTGATCGCACGCAGATGTTGGTCACCACCCCGAACACGATCAGTTGGGTGATCAAATTGTCCTTCAACAAAAGGTCCAGGTCGGTCTGGAAGAAGGCGGAGTAGCGCGCTTTGCGTACCATCCGGTCATCGGGCAGGACTTGGTGATCGTCGATGATCTCGGTTCCCCACGAGCCCTCCACACAATGTGGCGTGCGTTTGACCCATTCACGATCGCGCCGCAGATTGGCGCGGTGACTGTCGGCCACCCAGACAATCGGCAGCCCGGCCCGCCGGCCGGCGGCGACCACCGCCTTTTGCTGTGGCACGATGGTCTCGTAGCCGGGAAGCACCATCTTGCCGCCCGGCTTGCAGAACTCGTTGATCATATCGACCACGACGACGGCCGCCTGATCGGCAACCAGCCGCATCGAACCGTCATGCCGGTGATCGGAAAAGACGTCCGCTTTCATGGCAAACCTCCCCTGTCATACGCCGCGTTCGTCACGCAACAAGCCATATAGCAAGTCGAAGAACCGGTCGGAATCGACACTGGTGGCGATAGTGACGTTGGTGCCCTCGCCGCGCTCGTTCCAGAAGTCGGCAACGGTCGCGCCGAACATATGGCTACCGGTCAGGTCGATCGCAATGTGGGCGGGACGTGTTTCGATCAAACTGGGGTCGATGACCACCGCAAGCGCCAGCGGATCATGCAATGCGCCGCCGACGCCCATGATACCGCGGTGCAGCTTCTCATAAAAGGCAAGCCAATCCAGCACGACCTTGCCGAGCGGCGTGTCGATCTTGCCCAGTTCGGCAAATTGCGGCTCCTCGACCAACACATGCATCGTCACATCAAGACCGACCATGGTGACATCAACGCCGCTGTTTACGACGATGTTGGCCGCTTCCGGATCGCAAAAGATATTGAACTCGGTCGGCGTGATGTACTCGCTTCGACGGTAGAACGCGCCACCCATCAGCACGATCCGCCCGATACGGTCCTTCAGGTGCGGATATTTCAGCAAAAACAACGCGATGTTCGTCAAAGGGCCAGTCGGAACCAGCGTGATGGGCTCGCTGGCACTGGCCAGAGTATCCGCGATGAAATCGACGGCGTGCCGCTCGTCGAGCGCCATCGATGCTTCCGGCAGATCGGGTGTGCCATCCAGACCGCTCGGCCCATCGGCCGTGCCGAGCACCAACGGGCGTGCCAGTGGTTCCCGGCAGCCCTCGGCGATCGGCGTATCGGTCGCGCCGATGAACTCCATGATCCTGCGGGCGTTGGTGGTCGTCCGGTCGAGCGTGGCGTTGCCGCAGACCGTGGTCACACCCAGAAGGTCGATATCGGGCGAGCGATGCGCCATCACCAGGGCAATCGCATCGTCGTGGCCGGGATCGCAGTCGATCAGAACGGGCGTTGCGCTCATCATGGTCTCCTAGTCAAGCGCGCCAATGGCGCCCTTGAACAGTTTGAGGAAGGCAGCCCCATCGAGCCCGTGGCAAACGCGCGTCGTTGCCGGGCCCTCAAACGACAGAATCTGATTCCCGCGAAAGGCGACGGTCTGGCCGCGCACGAGCCGTTCATGCAGCGCAACATCGACGAACAGCGGCTCGCTCATCTCAAAGAACCGCGGATGGGTCACCGCGGCAATGGCAATGGCATCGTCCAGCGGAAAGCCGACAAGGCCGAAGAACTCGCGCCATATATCGATATAGATGGGAAATGTCTGCCGAACATAGGCCGCAACTTTTCCACCGGGATAGAGCTGTGCGAGATCGTTCAGGTCATCGCGGGTGAGCATGGACGTGGCGACGCGATTGTCTTCGCAGACATCGAGCGGCACCAGGATGACCGGCGCACCCGATCGCAGGACCACCCGCGCCGCCTCGGGATCGGCCCAGATATTGTATTCGCTGACCGGCGTGATGTTGCCAGGCGTCTGAAAACAACCGCCCAGGACGATGATCTGCCGCACTTTCTCGGCAAGATCGGGCGCATAGCGCAACGCCATGGCGACATTGGTCTGTGGCCCTGTCGCGACGACGGAGATCTCGCCGGGAGAAGCACGAACGGTATCGACAATGAAGTCCACCGCGTGTCCGTCCATCGCTTGCCGCGACGGCGTTGGCGCGGGCGGGTTGAACCCTTTGAGACGGTCGCCAAACCGTTGCTGGAGCCGCTTTTCGAAATGAACCGGCGCCTCCATGTCCTGCTTTGAGTTGCCGACGATCGGCCGGTACGCGCCCTTGGCAACCGGAACATCGTCACGACCTGCAAGGCTGAGTGTGTTCAGAACCACATTGGTGACCTGCTCTATGTCGCCGGCGGCACCTGTCACGGACGTGACGCCCTCCAGTTTGAGGTCAGGCCGACCGAGCGCAAACAAGATCGCCAGGATGTCGTCGCCAGCGGAATCGACGTCAAGAATGATGCGGTTCAAAGGTGCCTCTTTATGGTTCCTGCCGCCGGACAAGCGACATGGATTCGAGCGTTTCGCGGATGATCTTCGGCCGTTGCCTGTATGTCAGCATGAACAGCGCAGCCAGGGTGACGATGTAGGGCACGGTCAGCACCAGATATGAGGGGAAGCCGAACGTTTGCAGGCGCAATGCCATGGCATCGGAGAACCCGAAAAGCAGGCAGCCGAGCAGCACCTTGACCGGATCGCCATTGGAAAAGATCAGAACGGCCACGGCCATGAAGCCGCGCCCGGCAGACATGTTTTCGGCGAACATGGTGATGTAACCGAGCGACAGATGAGCGCCGGCGATGCCCGCAAGGGCTCCACACATCAACGAGGCGATGTGCTGCATCGTGTTCGGGTTGATGCCCAATGCCTCGGCCGCCTCGGGCTTTTCGCCCGTCACGCGAATATGAAGCCCCAACCGGGTGCGGTAGAAGATGATCCAGACGACAAAAACCAGGATGAACGCCAGATAGACCAGGGGTGTATAACCCGAGAGCACCCGGTCAAGCCCGGGGATATCGTCGATGATCGGGATGTTGACGGGCGCGAAGCCGACAATATCGGGATTCACGATCGAGCCGCGCGTCCCGAAGATGGCCTTGGTCAGCGAAATCGTCAGTCCGCCGGCCAGGATGTTCAGGGCAAGCCCCACAACCACTTCGTTGGCCCTGAGTGTGACGACGAGCAGCGAAAAGGTGCCGGCAAAGATCATCGCCGCCATCATGCCGATCAGCACGCCGCCAATGGCCGACGATGTCCAGATCGAGCCCAAGACGGCAAAGAAGGCCGCGATCAGCATCTGCCCCTCAAGCCCGATGTTGAAGATGCCCGCCTTGGTCGTGAATGTGCCGCCAAGCGCGACGAGCAATATGGGTGCCGTTGTCCGCAAGGTCGCCGCGATCAGCGCCAGGTTGAAGATGTCGCCTAATACTTCCATCGGCGCTCCCCTGCCTGGCTGTCGCGCCGGCGCCGAACGAGCAATTGCGCCGATACCGCCAGGATGATGAATGCCTGGACGACGGTGATCAGCTCACGCGACGCGTTTGTTTCGACTTCCATCAAAAGCGAGCCCGCCCGCAATGCGCCAAAAAAGAGCGCGGTGAAGATCGTCAGGATCGGATGGCCATTGGCCAGCAGAGCGGCGATGACGCCGTCAAATCCAAAACCGGGCGCGAAGCCTTCCATGAACCGGTGATGCACACCAAGCGTCTCGACGCCGCCGGCCAGGCCGCCCACGGCGCCCGAGCACAACAGGATCAGGAACACATTGCGCCGGATCGGCACGCCACCATATTCGGCAAATTTCGGGTTGGAGCCCATGGCGCACATCGAATAGCCGGCCGTGGTGCGGGTCAGGAACATGTGCAGCCCCACGGCAAGCGCCACGCCGATAAAAAGACCCCAGTTCAACCGGGAGAACTCAAACAGTTGCGGCAGTTCGGCCGTGGTTGAAATCGGCGCCGTCTCCGACCATCCGCCGGGCCGCTTGAAGACAAAGATCGTGAAGTAAGAGGTGAGCAGAATGGCCACATAGTTCGACAGGATGGTCGAGACGACTTCGTTGGTGCCATAGCGGGCGCGGAAAAAGGCGGGGATCAATATCCACAACGCGCCGGCGGCAATCGCCGCAGCAATGCCGAGCGTCAGATGAAGAGGGGCTGGCAGGACGAAGCTGAAGCCAACCCAGGCGGCCGCAAATCCGCCCATGTAAAGCTGGCCCTCCACGCCGATGTTGAACAACCCACCGCGGAAAGCGATGCAGGCCGCGATACCGGATATGATGATCGGCGTGGACTGGAGCAGCGATCCCGCGATCCGGTCGGGGCCGCCAAATGCACCGCGCAACAATGTCATGAAGACGTGAAACGGACTTTCGCCGACCATGATCGCGATCACGGCACCGCCCAGCAACGCGATCGAAATCGCCAGCAATGTCCCCAAAAGGGAATGCAGCCATTCCGGCATCGCCACCGGCGCTTTTGCCGGCGTCAGCTCCCGGGTCTCCGACTGCTCGCTCATGACGCCTCGTTGACCGTTGGTGCCGCCGCGGCGGACAGGTTGCGTCCGGCCATCAGCATTCCGATCTCGTCTTCGGTCGCTGTGTCGGCGTCGACTTCGCCGGCGATCGTTCCGGCAAACATCACCAGAATCCGGTCAGCCAGCGTCATGATCTCATCGAGTTGAACCGAAATCAGCAGAACGGCCGCGCCCTCGTTGCGCTGCCGCATGATCTCGTCGTGAATTCCTTCCATCGCACCGATATCGACACCGCGCGTGGGCTGATCGACGAGCAGGAACGGCATTGCGCGGGAAAACTCCCGGGCCAGCACCACCTTCTGCATGTTGCCGCCGGACAGCGTTTTGACCAGCGTCCGGCTTCCATTGGCGCGGATGTCGAAGCGCTTGATCAGTTCTTCCGTCCGCTCGCGAACATAACGCCAGTTGATAACGCCCCTGCTCGACCACGGGGCCTCGTCCTGCCGCCCCATCAGAATGTTGCCCGATATGGTATCGGCCTTGTCGACCCCGCGGTGCAGTCGGTCGGCGGGCACATGGGCCAAGCCCGCATGGCGGACCAGCCTTGGATCGCCATCCTGGATTTTTTGGCCGTGCAGGACGATCTCACCATGGCTGACGTGGCGCAATCCGGAGATGACTTCGGCAAGCTCGGTCTGGCCGTTGCCATCGACACCGACAATGCCGACGATCTCGCCGCCGTGGACGTCAAAGCTGACGTCCTGCAATGCGGGCAGGCCGCGATTGTCCCTGGCCCAGATGCTTTTGAGCGACAATATGCGTTCGCCGTCCGTGCGCGGGCGCTTTCGTCTGGAAAAGCTGACATTGCGCCCAACCATCATCCGAACGAGGTCGTCCTCGCCAAGCTCGGCGGTCGGCCTTGTTCCGACAACCTTGCCATCGCGCAGAACGGTCACCGTGTCCGACACGGCCATCACCTCGCTGAGATGGTGTGAAATGAAGATGACCGTCATGCCCTGATCGGTGAACCCGCGTAGCGTCCGGAACAGCTCGCGGCTCTCCTGCGGCGTCAGCACGGCTGTCGGCTCGTCAAGAATTACGACCTCGGCGCCGCGCACGAGCACCTTGAGAATCTCGATACGCTGTTCGATCCCGACCGACAGGTTGGCGACGATCGCCTCGGGATCGACGCTCAGCCCGAACTTTTCGGAAAACTCCCGCGTCTGGGCAATCTGCGCGGCATGATCGATCAGCCCGTTTCGCGTTTTCTCGATGCCCAGAAACACATTGTCGGCAGCAGTCAGGGACGGAACCAGCTTGAAATGCTGGTGCACCATGCCGAGCCCCAGACTGATCGCTCGGCGCGGTGAATCCACCTCGACCTTCTCGCCATTGATGATGATCTCGCCCGTATCGGGATGATAGAGCCCGAACAGAATGTTCATCAGCGTCGTTTTGCCCGCACCGTTCTCACCGACAATGGCGTGAATCTCGCCCTTCTTGACGGCAAAGGACACATCATCATTGGCGATGACCGGGCCGAAGCGCTTGGAAACGCCACGCATCTCGATGGCGTTGGTCATCGGCGCACCAAACGAAGGCGTTGGCCGGAAGCCCTGATGATCGGACATACCATCGGGAGCCCTGGTCGTCGAACGATCACCACGAGCTTCCGGCCAATACTGGTTCAGCGGTTCAGCGCGACATCGATATCGCCAGAGGCGATTCCGGCACGCATTTCCTCCAGAGACGCGATGGTCTCGGCCGGAATACGCTCCATCATGTCCTCGCAGATTTTGAGTTCGACACCGCCTGATGCCACGCCCACCTCGACGGTTCCGGGCGCGATCGGCGCGCTGCCGTCGACTTCACCCTGAATGAGGTCGAAGACCGCAATGTCCGCCCGCTTGAGCATCGAGGCAAGGATGTGACCGGGTGCCGACGGGCACTGGTCGATATCGACGCCGATCGCATATTTGCCAGCCGCGCGCGCGGCCTGCAAAACACCCTCACCGGTGGGGCCGGCGGCCTGATAGATGATGTCGATGCCCTGACCGTAAAGGGTCATGGCCAGCTCCGAGCCTTTGGCGGGATCGTCAAATGAACCGGCAAAGACACTGGAAACGCCAACATCTTCGGACGCTGAATCGACACCCTGCTCCATCCCCATCAGGAAGTTGCGGATGACCGGGATGTCACGGCCGCCCACAAAGCCGACCTCCGAACCGTTGTCGAAACCCTCAACACCCTGCTCAACCAGCATGGACGAAAGAGCGCCGGCCAGAAACGAGCCCTCTTCCTCAATGAAGTCGATATAGGTGATGTTGTCGCTTTCCAGAACGCCGTCGATAAAGACAAAGCGCTGGTCGGGATGGGCTTCAGCGGTGGTCATCAATGCATCCACCAGTTCCCAGCCCATCACAAGGATCACATCAAAATCACCGCCGCGGGCCAGATTGTTGAACTGCTCTTCAAAGTCGAGCGCGCGTTGGCCGGTATCGACGATCTGCACATTGACGCCCAGCTCTTGCTCGGCACGCTCGAGGCCGTTGACGATCGAAATGCCGAAACCCTGGGCGAAGTAACCCGATACGGCGGCAATGCTGAGATCCTCGGCCTGAGCGACGGCGGGCGCGCCGGCAACCAGCGCGGCCATGGATATGCCGGCAAGCGCGGTGCGTAGTCTGGATGGTCTGTTCTTTTGCATGGTAGTGCCTCCACATTGCCGCGCGGCATTGAAATTTTGCCGCGCTGAACCATCGGTATCCGTTGACGAACGGGCGAATTTATTGTTCGTATACGAACTAAATTCACGGACGATGGAGGCTTTGTCAAGCGCATTGTGATGATTGGTTCGCCGAACGGGTCCGGAGTGTCTGCCGACAAGAGGAAGAGCGTCATTGTCACCGGTGCGGCCGGTCTGTTGGGCCGTTTCGTGGCGCAGCGGTTTGCGACTGCCGGCTGGAACGTGACCGGCATGGATCGCGTGGCCGGCCTTCCAACCGATGATTTCGATACCGCCATTGTTGACCTGACCGACCATTGCGCGTCACTGGACGCGATCAGCTCCGTCGACTGCCTGGTTCACTGCGCGGCCATTCCACGGCCAACCGGCGTGGACGCCCGGACCGTGTTCACGACCAACATGGCGCTGATGTACAATGCGGTTGCCGCCGCCGAAGCCCATCACATTCCCCGCATTGTCTACGCATCGTCGTTCAGTGTGCTTGGCCTGCCATTCGCCCCGCAGCCTGTCGAGATCGCCTTTTTGCCGGTCGACGAAACCCATCCGGTCGCGCCCCAGGACGTTTATGCGCTGTCGAAATGGCTTGGCGAGGAGATGATTGATGCCTGGTGCCGGCGCACGAAAATGCCGGCGGTCAGCCTGCGGCTTCCCTGGATACAGACCGCTGACAGCTTTCCCCGCGAGGTTGCCCCGCGACGCAAGACATCGGAGTCTGCGCTTGATCTTTGGGCCTATATTGACGCCGACGATGCCGCCGATGCGTTTCTTGCTGCGTCAGCGGCGCCCATTGAGGGTCATGAACGTTTGTTTGTGGCCGCCGCCGACACTTATTGTGACGTTGCATCGACGATGCTCGTGAGCCGGCACATGGCCGACACACCGCTGCGCCAGCCGCTCAGTGGCCACCGGAGCATGATCGATTGCCGCAAGGCGGAAACAACGCTCGGCTTTAAGGCATGCAGGTCTTGGCGCGACTATCCCATCGCCGAAACCGGGCAAACAGCGCCCGCAGGGGAAAACCCATGACCGATTTTGAAGGCCAATCGATATTGGTGACCGGCGCCGCCGGTGCGATCGGTTCGGCGACAGCGAGACTTTTTGCCGAACGGGGCGCTCAGGTGATGCTCGCCGACGTCAACGGCGAACGGCTGGACGCGGTCGTCGACCTTTTGGGCGGCATCGGCGCAATCGACGGTGTCGTCTCGGACCTGTCCCAAAGCGAGGGCGCGCAAAAGGCTGTGGCGGCAACGGTCGAGCGCTGGGGCCGCATTGATGGCCTGTTCAACAATGCCGGCATCGCCGGTGCGGTCAAACCGGTTCATGAACTGGGCGATGATGAGTTCGACCATGTCATTGCAACCAATCTGCGCAGCCTTTTCCTGACCCAGAAGCATGCCGCGCGCGCCATGATCGAGGCCGACACGCCAGGCGCAATCGTCAATATGGGATCATCGATGGGCGGCTGGGATGTTCTGTCGGGTGGCGCGGCCTATGTCACCTCCAAGCATGGCGCCATCGGGCTGACCAAGGCCGCCGCGCTGGATCTGGGACCATATGGCATTCGTGTGAACGCGGTCTGCCCGGGCGTGATCGAAACCACGTTGGGCGTCCCGGGCCTGGACAAAGGCGACAGGCAAAGCGCGGTTGCCGCATTCGCCGAGCGCATTCCCACAAGACGCATCGGCCAACCCGTCGATGTGGCGGAAGTCGTCGTGTTCCTGGCCTCAAAGGCGGCCGCGCATATCTCCGGCGCGGCCTGGTTGATCGATGGCGGGCAGACTTTGCAGAGTTTCTCCAATGGCCCGGCAGACGGTGTGTATCCGTTGCTTTCTTCCGATCCGCGGCGTTGACGCAGATCCGGCGGGCCGGCGCGCTGCGCCGGCCCCTTTGTCCTTCTGAAAACCGTCACGCCGGCATGTCGGCCCCGCGCAGACGCACCTCAACCCGCGTGCCGCGTTCGCGCGCGCCGGCAACCAGGCGCACGCTGCCCTCGAAAAGGGCGGCGATCTCGTTGACGATGGCAAGGCCCAACCCGCCGATATCGCCCTGCCGGGGCGCGGTGGTGCGGTAGCGTTCCATCACCGTGGCGCGCAGTTCTGCGGGAATGCCGCAGCCATCATCCTCGACCGACAGGACTGCCGTATCGCCCTCGGTGCGCACGGCGACGACAATGCTGGCGCCGGCCTCTGCGTGGCGGATCGCATTGTCGATCAGATTGGAGATCATCTCGCGCAGCAGCACCGGATCGCCGCGACAGCCCACCGGCACACCGCCCTCATAGGCCAGATCGAACCCGGCGCGCGCGGCGGGCAGGACGAAGCTCTCGGCGGTCGCTCGGGCCACCACATCCAGATCGACCGCGCCGCTGGCGGCAGCCTTGGAGGTCGTTTCGTCCACCCGCGCCAGAAGCAGCAGTTGCGCCAGCGTGCGCTCCGCATCGGCGACAGCCTGGTCGCAATCATGGATCGCGTGATGGGCCTCATCGAGTGATTTCGCCTGAGCCGCAATGCCCAGTTGCGTGCGCACGATCGCCAGCGGCGTACGCAATTGGTGGCTCGCATTGCCGGTGAAATGGCGCAGCGCGCTCAACGCCCCGTCGAGCCGGGCCATGAAACCGTTGATGCGGTCGACCAGACCGCCCACTTCCTGCGGCACATTGTGTTCGATGGGGCGCAAATCTTCGGGACTGCGACGGCCGATCGCCTGTTCGAGGCGGCCGAGGGGACGCAGCGACCGCGTCACCGCCACCCAGACGATGATGGCGGCGGCGAAGATGAGGAGGAACTGTCGCAGCGCGGTGCGTACGAGGATGCGCTGTGCCAGCGCCTGGCGCGCATTGGTCGTCTCGGCGACGGTCACCCGGAACGCGACAGACCGCTCGCCGGTCGATGCCGTACCGCGATAGGTCGCCATGCGGATCGGCTCGCCGCGAAACGCGCCGTCGGCAAAGGTGAACGGAACGCCCGGCTCGGCGTGGATATCGGGCACGATCAGGCGCTGATAACCGGTGACAAGCGCCCCATCGGCATGATCGATGCGATAGAAGACGCGGTCCTGCGCCGACGAGGTCAGCATCTCGAGCGCCACATAGGGAATGTCGACGTCAAGCTGGTCGTCATCATTGATCACGACCCGTTCGGCAATGGCCAGCGCCGAGCCCGACAGCACCCGGTCAAACACCTGGTTGGCCGTTTCGCGCGCGGTGCGATAGGCATCGAACAGCGCGACGACGCCGATCGTGCACAGCGGCACCAGCAGCATGACCAAGAGCCGCCGCCGCAGCGAATGGCGCGGCGCCATCAGCCCGCCCTGCCCTGCTCTTGCGCCATCAGGAAATAGCCCATGCCGCGTGCCGCGCGGATCGAGATGCCGAAGCCCCCAAGCCGCTTGCGCAGCCGGCTGACCGTCTGCTCGACGGCGTTGTCGGACACGTCGAGATCGAACGTGGACAGCGAGTCGGCGATCTGCGCCTTGGGCACCACGTCGGACTTCGACATCAGCATGACGCGCAGCACGGCCAGTTCGCGCGGCGATATCTCGATCGGCGCGCCGGCATGCACCAGCGTGTTGGCGGTGACATCGAGCGTCAGGCCGGCAAACTCGATGGTCGGACGGGCGCGGCCCGCCCCACGCCGGATCAGTGCGGCCGCGCGCGCCCGCAATTCCTCAACGGCGAACGGCTTTGTCAGATAATCATCGGCGCCCAGATCAAGCCCGCGCACCCGGTCGTTCAAATCGCCGCGCGCCGTGACGATCAAAACCGGCACGTCGAGCCGGCGGTCGCGCAGATTGCGCAAGACCTCAAGGCCGTCCATGCCCGGAAGGCTCAGGTCAAGCACGACGAGATCGAAGGGCGTCGAGGCCAGCGCCGCCTCGGCATCGGCGCCATCGGCCACGCGATCGACCTGAAAGCCGCCCGCGGCCAGAACGGCGGCCATGCCGGCCGCCAGTTTGGCATTGTCCTCGACAAGGAGAATGCGCATGATCTTTCCTCCCGCGCCCATTGGTACTGTGCGGGAACCGGGCTGTGAAGGCCGGCGCAATGCCGGCAACGGGAGCGAACATGGTGCGCAGGACGTGGATCGCCGCGATCGGCGCGGCCGTGTGGCTGGCTGTTGGAACGCCCGCTGCCATGGCTCAAACGCTGTTCGCCGCGCCGCAAGCCGCCGGCGCATCGACACTGACCATCTATTCGTCGCTCGATCTGAGCGCCGCCGAACCGCTGATCGAGGCCTTCCAGCGAGCCAATCCCGGCGTCTCGGTCAACTATCACGAATTGCAGACCGTCGACATTTACGAACGTGTGCTCAACGAGAGCGATGGTGGCGGCGCAACGGCCGATCTCGTCATCTCGTCGGCGATGGATCTTCAGATGAAGCTCGCCAATGACGGCTATGCACGCCGGGTGCCGCTGGCCCACGCCAACCAGTGGCCGAACTGGGCCAACTGGCGCGACACCGCGATCGCGCTGACCTACGAGCCGGCGGTGATGGTCTATCACAAGCCGAGCTTTGCGGGGGCCGACGTTCCGCGCACGCGCGCCGCGCTGACTTCGTTTCTCGATGCCGAACAGAACGCGTTTTACGGCCGGATCGCGACGTATGATATCGAGCGCGCCGGCGTCGGCTTCCTGTTCCTGGCGCGCGATGCCGAGCACAATCGCGACATATGGGATCTGGTGCGCGCTATGGGCCGGTCCGGCGTCAAGCTCTACTCCAACTCGTCGTCGATCCTCGAGCGTGTCTCCGATGGCCGGTTCGCCATCGGCTACAACATTCTGGGCTCGTACGCCGCCGCATGGGCCGCGCGCAATCCCGATCTCGGCATCGTGCTGCCGACCGACTACACGATCATCATGTCGCGCATCGCGCTGGTGCCGACCGCGGCACTGGCGCCCGACCTTGCCGCCCGGTTCCTCGATTTCATGATGTCGCGGCAGGGCCAGGATGTCATGGCGGCGGAAGCCAAGCTGCCGGCGCTTCACCCGCAACTGACCGGCGCCAACACGGCCGGCGCGCTGCGCGCCGAGGCCGGCGAAAAGCTGCGGCCGATCGCCGTCAGCCCGGCCCTTCTGGTCTATCTCGACCAGGTGCGCCGCGCCCGCTTGATCGACCGCTGGAACGACACGCTCAGCCAGCGCTGACGTGGCGGCACCACGCCGGCCGCCTGTCAGCGTCTTGACAGCTTGGTGTGGTCAGCTTGCCGCAGCCGGTCGCACCGGCGAAGCATTTTGGGAGGATCATATGCTGAAACTGCTGACCGCGGCGCTGGGCGCCGCAGCCCTGTCGTTTGCAACGCTCGGAGCCGCGCAGGCGGACGGGCACCAGAAGCTCGATGACGTCCACTTCCTGATCCCCGGCGGCGCCGGCGGCGGCTGGGACGGAACCGCGCGCGGCACGGGCGAGGCACTCACCAAGTCCGGCATTGTCGGCAACGCCACCTATGAGAACATGTCCGGCGGCGGCGGCGGCAAGGCCATCGCCCACCTGATCGAGACCAATGATGGCGGCACGCTCATGGTCAATTCGACGCCGATCGTCATCCGCTCGCTGCAGGGCGTGTTCCCGCAATCGTTCCGCGACCTGACGCCGATCGCCGGCACGATCGGCGACTATGCGGCGATGGTCGTCAACACGGACTCGGACATTGCCGACTTCGCCGGCCTTCTCGACGCCTACAATGCCGATCCGACCAATGTCGCCATCGGCGGCGGGTCGGTCGCCGGCGGCATGGACCATATCGTCGTCGCGCTCGTCATGAAGGCGGCGGGTGCCGATCCGACCCAGGTCAAATACATCCCCTATGATGCCGGCGGCAAGGCCATGGCCGGGCTCCTCTCGGGCGAGATCAAGGGCTTGTCGACGGGCTTTGGCGAGGCGATCGAACTGGCCCGTCAGGGCGAGGTGCGCATCCTGTGCGTCACCGCGACCGAGCGTCTGGACGCTTCGCCCGACACGCCGACCTGCGACGAAGCGGGCGCGAGCGGCGCCGAGTTCGTCAACTGGCGCGGCTTTTTCGGCGCCCCCGGCCTTTCGGACGAACAGGCCGCCGGCTACCAGGATGCGCTGGAAGCGATGTATGAGACCGACGACTGGGTCACCGTGCGCGACCGCAATGGCTGGGTCGACATCTTCAACCGGGGCGATGACTTCACATCGTTCCTTGAAGCGCAGGAAGAACAGATCGGCGGCCTGATGCGCGAGCTGGGCTTCCTCTGACCAAGACCCGTTGACGGCCGGCGGCCTCACGCCGGCCTTTTCGCCATGCGCCGCGCGGGCACTCCGTTCGCGCGGCGGTCTCGGGGAGGACGATCATGCCGATATCCAAGGACAGGCTGGGCGGCCTTCTGCTGCTCGCCTTCTGCATCACCTATGCGTTTCTGAGCCAGCAGATCCGGCTGCTGCCGTTCCAGGAAAGCAGCGCCTTTCACGCCCGGACCATGCCCGAAGTGCTGTCGGTGCTCGGCATCGGCCTGTCGCTGGTCGTCATCGCGTTTCCCGGTTCCAAGGCGCGGCTCGAACTGGCCGGCCACGACTGGCTCAAGGTCGGCCTGTTTCTGGCGCTGATGTCGGCCTACGGGCTGACCATCCGGCCACTGGGTTTCATCGCCTCGACCTCGCTCTTCCTGATGATCGGCTTCTGGATGCTCGGAGAACGCCGACCGCTTCACCTGATCGCGGTGGCGGTGCCGCTGGTCGTCCTGTTCTGGGTGCTGATGACGCAGGGGCTCGATGTCTTCATCGAACCGCTGCCCACATTCCTGCGCGGCGGGAGCTGACCCATGCTTGAAGGCATCATGATCGGGCTGACAACGGCCCTTTCCATCCAGAATTTGCTGTTCGTCATGATGGGCTGCCTCGCCGGCACGTTCATCGGCATGCTGCCGGGCCTCGGCCCGATGTCGGCGATCGCGCTGATGATCCCGATCGCGGCAACGCTCGACCCGTCCGCCGGCATCATTCTGATGGCCGCGGTCTATTACGGCGCGATCTTCGGCGGCTCGACCTCGTCGATCCTGATCAACGCGCCGGGCGTCGCCTCGACCGTCGCCACTTCGTTCGACGGCTATCCGATGGCGAAAAGCGGCAAGGCCGGCAAGGCGCTGGCGATCGCGGCCTATTCGTCCTTTTCGGGCGGCGTGATCGCGGCCTTGTTCCTGCTCGTCGCCGCGCCGTTCCTTGCCAGCGTGTCGCTGTCCTTCCAGTCGACCGACTATTTCGCGCTGATGGTGCTTGGCCTCGTCGCAGTCGCTGCCTTTGCCGGCAAGGGCGACATGGCAAAAGCGCTCCTGATGACCGTCATCGGGCTGATGCTGTCCACCGTCGGCACGGACCAGACGCAGGGCGTGCCGCGCTTCACGCTGGGCATGATCGATCTGGTCGATGGCATCTCCTTCCTGCTGCTGGTGATGGCGACGTTTGCCCTGTCCGAAGCGCTGATGGCGATTTTGAAGCCCAAGGGCGATGCCGACCGACTGAAGGAAAAGGAAGCGTCGGAAAATCTCGGTTCGATGGCGGTCAGCAAGGACGAGGTCAAGGAGATGGCGCCGGTGATCGGCCGCTCCTCGTTGCTGGGCTTCCTGATCGGCGTGCTGCCCGGCGCGGGCGCGACCATCGCCTCGTTCCTCGCCTATGGCACCGAGCAGCGCATTGCCGGGCCGGACAAAGGCAAGCAGTTCGGCAAGGGGTCCGTGCGCGGCCTGTCGGCGCCGGAGACGGCCAACAATGCGGCTGCGACCGGCTCGTTCGTGCCGCTCCTGACGCTCGGCATTCCCGGCTCGGGCACCACGGCGATCATGCTCGGCGCGCTGATCGGCTATGGCATCCAGCCCGGCCCACGGCTTTACATCGACCAGCCGGAGGTCTTCTGGTCGGTGATCGTCTCGATGTGGATCGGCAACATTGTGCTCCTGATCCTCAACCTGCCGCTGATCCCCTACATCGCGCGCGTGCTGGCGATTCCGTCGCGGTTCCTCTTGCCGCTGATCCTGTTCTTCTCGCTGATCGGGGTCTATTTCGTCTCGTTCAACACGTTCGACATCCAGCTCATGGTGTTGTTCGCGATCGCCGCAGTCGTCCTGCGCATGCTCGATTTTCCGATGGCGCCGATGATCCTGGGCTTTATCCTGGGCGGCATGATGGAAGAGAATCTGCGCCGCGCGCTTTTGATCAACAATGACAGTTGGTCGTTCCTGTGGGAGCGCCCGCTGACGCTGGCGATCCTGATGATTGCCGCGCTCTGTCTGGTCGCGCCGTTCCTGACCGGCAAGATCCGCGAAATGAAGGACCGCGCCTACGAGCGGACAAGCAGTTCGGGCGACTGAGGATGAAGGTGTGAAGGCAACGGCACTTGCCTTGGCTATCGGGGCGGCGGGCGGCGCGTCGGCGTTCGCCGCCTCGTTCCCCGCACCCTGGCTCACCGGCCCTGCCCTGTTCGTGACGGTCGCGGCGCTCGCCGGCCTGCGCCTTTCGATCCCCAATGGTCTGCGCAACACGATCTTCACGATCATCGGCATGACGATCGGCGCGGGCGTGACGCCGGAGATGGTCGCCACCGCCGCCCAATGGCCGGTCTCGATCCTCATCGTTCTGATCGCCATGGTCGTCATCATGGTGCTGGGTGCGCTGCTGCTCGAACGCGGCTTCGGCTATGATCGGCCGACCGCGCTTTTGGGCGCGGCGCCGGGCCATCTGAGCTTTGTTCTGAGCCTCAGCACGACCATCAAGGCCGACCTGCCGGCGATCTCGATCATCCAGTCGACGCGCGTTCTCGTGCTGACGCTGGCCGTGCCATTCCTGGCCGTGGCCATCACCGGAAACCCGCTGCAGGACGCCCTGCCCGACGGGGTGCCGATGACCGTGCCCGTGCTGCTCGGCACCGCGCTGGCGGCCATCGTCGTCGCGCTCCTGTTCCAACGGCTCCGCGTGCCCGCCGCCTTCCTTCTGGGCGGCATGCTGGCTTCCTCGGTCGGCCATCTCACCGGGGCCGGGCCGGGCCTTGTGCCCTTCTGGCTGTCGATTCCGGCTTTCGTGACGATGGGCACACTGATCGGCACACGGTTTTCCGGCGTCAGCCTGGCACTGATCCGCAAGGCGGCCGGCGCGGCGCTCGCCTTCACCGCGCTGGCAGCCATTATTGCCGTGCTGGCCGGTTTTGTCGCGATGGCGCTGCTCGGCGTGCCGCTGGTGCAGGCGCTGGTTGCCTATGCGCCCGGTGGGCTCGAGGCGATGGCCGCGATGGCGCTTCTGCTCGGCGTTAATCCCGCCTTCGTCGCCGCCCACCATGTGGCGCGCTTTCTGCTCCTGACCGTGCTGATCCCGCTTGCCATGCAGCGTGCCGTGCGACCGGCAGCCGGGGATGCGAGGGAATGAGCACGGCGCAACCGCTCTCGGGCTATCGGGTTCTGGACCTGACCAACGTGTTGGCCGGGCCCTTCTGCTGTCACCAGCTTGCGCATCTGGGCGCCGAGGTGATCAAGGTCGAAGTGCCCGGTTCGGGCGATCTGGCGCGACGGCTTGGCGCCGATCAGGAGCTCAATGAAAAGCGGATGGGTGTATCGTTCCTGGCGCAGAATTCCGGCAAGCGCTCCGTGACGATCAACCTCAAATCCGATGCCGGAAAGGCGGTGTTCGAACGGCTGGTCGCCACCGCCAATGTCGTGGTCGAGAACTTCCGGCCCGGCGTGATGGGCCGGCTCGGTGTCGGTTACGAGCGGCTCAAGGCGATCAGGCCGGACCTCGTCTACTGTGCCATTTCCGGCTTCGGACAGGACGGGCCGCTCAAGTCGTTGCCCGCTTACGACCAGATCATCCAGGGCATGAGCGGCGTCATGTCCATCACCGGCGCGCCGGACACCGCGCCCTATCGCGTCGGCTATCCGGTCGCCGATACGATCGGCGGGCTGACGGCGGCCTTCGCCATCTCCGCTGCACTCGCCGACAGAGGCGACATGCGCGGCCGGTTCATCGATGTCTCGATGCTCGAATCGGTGATCGCAACCATGGGCTGGGTCGTCTCCAACTTCCTGATGGCGGGCCGGCCGCCCGCGCCGATGGGCAACGACAATTTCACAGCCAGCCCGTCTGGCACGTTTCAGACCGGCGACGGGCCGGTCAACATCGCCGCCAACAAGCAGGAGCAGTTCGAGGCGGTATGCCGTGTGGCGGGCCGCAACGATCTGATCGCCGATCCGCGCTTTGCCAGGCGGCAGGACCGGCTCGCCAACCGTGCCGCGCTGACCGCCGAACTGGAAGCCGCGTTCGCGGGCAGAACCGCCGCCGATTTGTGCACGGCGCTGAACGATGCGGGCGTGCCGGCCGGCGAGGTTTTCTCCGTGCCCGACATTCTTGCCCACCCGCAGATCGCGGACCGCGGCATGATCGGCGGGTTTGCCCATGCGCCCGGCGTTGGCCGCGATGTTCGCCTCGCGCGCACCGGCATCAAGCTCGACGGCCAGGCGCCAGCGACAGCGACGCCGCCGCCGGAACTGGGTGCCGACACCGACGCCGTTCTCGCCGAACTGGGCTATGACGAGGATACCATCGCAAAGCTGAGGAGCGACGAGGCGATATGAGCGAGAAACGACCGTCCGGCGACGACAAGGCCGCCCAATGGTGGTCGACGGCGATCATCGACATGAAGCCCGGAGAAATCCGCTTTCGCGGCTACGCGATCGAGGAGTTGATCGGCAATGTCGGGTTCGCCCAGATGATCTGGCTGATGCTGCGCGGGGAGCTTCCGACCGACGGCCAAAGCCGCTTGCTGGACGCAGCGCTGATGTCGGCGGTCGACCACGGCCCGCAGGCGCCCTCGATCGCCATCGCGCGCATGGCCGCGACCTGCGGCGTCGGGCTCAACAATGCGATGGCCTCGGCGCTCAACACGCTGGGCGACGTCCATGGCGGCGCCGGCGAACAGGCGGTCGCGCTTTATCAGGCAATCGCGGCGCGCCTGGAAGGCGGCACCGACTTGGTGGACGCTACCCGTGCCGAACTGGACGCCTTCGCCAAGGCCGGCGGCAAACATCTGCCCGGCTTCGGTCACAGGTTCCATCCGGTCGATCCACGCGCGCCGCGTCTGCTGGAGCTGGTTGATCGGGCAGCCGCCAAAGGCGATGTGCCGGGGCAGTTCGCCGAGATCGGCCGGATGGTGGAAGCGGACCTCGAACGCCGCAAGGGCAAGCGCATTCCGATGAACATCGACGGCGCCACCGCCGTGATCTACGCCGAACTGGGCTTCCCGGCGCCCCTCGCCCGCGGCCTTTTCTGCCTGTCGCGCTCGGTCGGCATCCTGGCCCATGCCTGGGAGCAGGCCGGCGAAGGAACACGCAACAAGGGGCCCGTCCCGCGCGACGTGTTGCCGACCTATACCGGTGTCGGCCCGCGCCCGCTGGACCGCTGACGCGTGACAGACAAGAGCGCCGGCTGTTTTGCAACTTGACCGCGATGGCCGATTCGCCCTAGCAATTGAACCCGTCGCGTTGGGAGAATCCGGCTTTGCCGGTGCCGAAGGAGCAACCGCCCTGGCAAACTCTCAGGCCCACGGACCATCGCGGCATAGGACTCTGGAGAGAGGCCGTTTCGGCCCGCCGACGGGATAACGATCTCAGGCAAACGGACAGAGAGGGCATCATCGGGCGCAATCCGCGCCCCAACGATGATGCCGGCCTGCCCGGCAAAACGCACGAGGCGCGCATGCCGGAGCTGAAACGCACTGCCCTTTACGAGCTTCACGGCGAGCTTGGCGCGAAAATGGTGCCGTTCGCCGGCTACGAGATGCCCGTCCAGTATCCGCTCGGCGTGATGAAGGAACATCTGCACACGCGCGATGCGGCGGGGCTGTTCGATGTCAGCCATATGGGCCAGGTGATCCTGCGCGGCACCGATGCGGCCTCCCAACTGGAAGCGCTCGTGCCGGCCAACATGATCGGCCTGGGCGAGAACCGGCAGCGCTACGGGCTGTTCACGAACGATGAAGGCGGCATTCTGGACGATCTGATGATCGCCAATCGCGGCGATCACCTGTTTCTCGTCGTCAATGCCGCCTGCAAGGATGCCGATATCGCACATATGCGCGCGAACCTGACGTGCGCCGTGGACGTCGTTGACGATCGATCCTTGCTGGCTCTTCAGGGGCCGGCCGCCGAAGCCGTTCTGGCCGACATCGTGCCAAGTGTCGCCGCGATGCGGTTCATGGACGTTATCGTCACGGACAGCGCATTTGGCGACCTTTGGATCTCGCGCTCGGGCTATACGGGCGAAGACGGGTTCGAAGTGTCGGTCGCCGAGGGCCAAGCAGTCGCGCTGGCCCGCGCGCTTCTGGCCAACGACGATGTGGAACCGGTCGGCCTTGGCGCGCGCGACAGTCTGCGGCTCGAAGCCGGGCTGTGCCTTTACGGCAACGATATCGACACCGGCACATCGCCGGTGGAGGCCGGCCTGTCCTGGTCGATCCAGAAGGTGCGGCGCAACGGCGGCGACCGCGCGGGCGGGTTTCCGGGCGCCGAGCGCATCGTGTCGGAACTCGAAAACGGCGCGGACCGGCGCCGCGTCGGCCTTGCGCCCGAAGGCCGGGCACCGATGCGGGACGGCACACCGCTTTTTGACAGCGAGACGGCTGTCGAGCCCATCGGTCATGTCACGTCCGGCGCGTTCGGCCCGACCGTCGAGCGGCCGGTGTCGATGGGATATGTGCCCGCGGCCATGGCTGACACCGGCACGCGCCTCTACGGCGAAGTGCGCGGCAAGCGCCTGCCCGTCACCGTTACGGCCCTTCCTTTCATACCAGCAAATTTCAAACGATAATCAAGGAGTTACGCCATGAAATTCACCGAAGAGCATGAATGGCTGCGCGCCGATGGCGATGTGTATGTGGTGGGCATCACTGAATATGCGGCCGAGCAGCTTGGTGACGTGGTGTTCGTCGAACTGCCCGAGGACGGCAGCGACGTGAAAAAGGATGACGAAATCGTCGTCATCGAGAGCGTCAAGGTCGCCTCGGACATCAAGGCACCGCTCGACGGCACGATCGTGGCGGTCAACGACAAGCTTGGCGATGCGCCGGCGCTCGTCAATGAAGACCCGCTCGGCGAAGGCTGGTTCTTCAAGATGCGGATCGACGATGCCAGTGCCGTCGAGGCCCTGATGGACGAAGCCGCCTACAAGGCCATGATTTCCTGAGGACCGACCGATGCCGTTCAGCCTGACCGACTATGAGCCCTATGATTTCGCCAACCGCCGCCATATCGGCCCCTCGCCCGAGGAAATGGCCGACATGCTCGAGACCGTCGGCGCCGACAGTCTGGATGCGCTGATCGACGAGACCGTGCCCGAGGCGATCCGCCAGTCCGAACCGCTCGATTTCGGGCCGGCCAAGTCCGAGCATGAACTTTTGTGGCATCTGCGGCAGATCGCCAAGAAGAACAAGCTGTTCACCTCGATGATCGGCCAAGGCTATCACGGCACGGTGACGCCGCCGGCGATCCAGCGCAACATTCTGGAGAACCCGGCCTGGTACACCGCCTATACGCCCTATCAGCCCGAGATCAGCCAGGGCCGGCTGGAAGCGCTGCTCAACTATCAGACCATGGTCTGCGACCTGACCGGACTTGCGGTCGCCAACGCATCGCTGCTGGACGAGGCCACCGCCGCCGCTGAAGCGATGGCCATGGCGCTGCGCACGTCGAAATCGAAGGCCCGCGCCTTCTTTGTCGATGAAAACTGCCATCCGCAAAACATCGGCGTCATTCGGACGCGGGCCGAGCCGCTCGGCATCGAGATCGTCACCGGCCCGCCCGAGGCGCTCGACGCGGAAGCCGTGTTCGGCGCGATCTTCCAATATCCGGGGACCTATGGCGATCTGCGCGACTTCAGCCTGGAAATGAAGGCGCTGCATGCGCACAGGGCGATCGGCATCGTCATCGCCGATCCGATGGCGCTTTTGCTGCTCAAGGAACCGGGCGCGATGGGCGCCGATATCGCCGTCGGCTCGACGCAGCGCTTCGGCGTTCCGATGGGCTTTGGCGGCCCGCACGCCGCCTATATCGCCTGCACCGACGCGCTCAAGCGCGCCCTGCCCGGTCGGATCGTCGGCGTTTCCATCGACAGTCACGGCAACCAGGCCTATCGGCTGTCGCTGCAGACGCGCGAGCAGCACATCCGACGGGAAAAGGCGACCTCGAACGTCTGCACCGCGCAAGCGCTGCTGGCGGTGATGGCGAGCTTCTACGCCGTCTTTCACGGGCCAAAGGGCCTCAAGGCCATCGCCCAGCGCATCCACGGCAAGACGGCCTTTGTCGCCGACACGCTGCGCGAGGCGGGCTTCGACGTCGAACAGGAGGCGTTTTTCGACACGATCACCATCGATGCCGGCGCGATGCAGGGCGTCATCATCCAGGCGGCTCAGGATCGGCGCATCAATCTGCGCCGCATCGAAGGCGGCCGGATCGGCATCACGCTGGACGAGACCACGCGCCCGGAAACGATCGACCGGCTGCTCGGCGCGTTCGGCGTCACCGGTGGCGATCTTTCGGCCTACAGCGCCGTGTCCCTGCCGACCGTGCTTTTGCGCCAGACCGACTATCTGACCCATCCGATCTTCCATCTCAACCGCGCCGAGACCGAGATGATGCGCTATATGCGCCGGCTCGCCGACCGCGACCTGGCGCTCGACCGGGCGATGATCCCGCTCGGCTCATGCACGATGAAGCTGAACGCCGCAGCCGAGATGATGGCGGTCACCTGGCCGGAGTTTTCCAACATCCATCCGCTCGCGCCGGCCGACCAGACCCTTGGCTATCGCGAACTGATCGACGATCTCGCCGACAAGCTGTGCGTGATCACCGGCTATGACGCCATGTCCATGCAGCCCAATTCGGGCGCGCAGGGCGAATATGCCGGGCTGATGACCATCCGCGCCTGGCATGCCTCGCGCGGGGACACCGGTCGCGACATTTGCCTGATCCCGATCTCGGCGCATGGCACCAATCCCGCCTCGGCGCACATGGCCGGCATGGAGGTCGTCGTCGTCAAGTCGAGCGACAATGGCGACATCGACATTGACGATTTCCGCGCCAGGGCGGCCGAAGCCGGCGACCGGCTGGCGGCGTGCATGATCACCTATCCGTCGACCCATGGCGTCTTCGAGGAGACCGTGCGCGAGATCTGCGAGATCACGCACGCGCATGGCGGGCAGGTCTATCTGGACGGCGCCAATCTGAACGCGATGGTTGGCCTGTCCAAACCCGGCGAGATCGGCGCCGATGTCAGCCATCTCAACCTGCACAAGACCTTCTGCATTCCCCATGGCGGCGGCGGGCCGGGCATGGGGCCGATCGGCGTCAAGGCGCATCTGGCGCCCTTCCTGCCCGGCGATCCGGTGACCGGCGACGGCGCGGTGAGCGCGGCAGCCTTCGGCTCGGCGCTGATCCTGCCGATTTCCTGGGCCTATATCCAGATGATGGGCGGCGACGGACTGACCCAGGCGACCAAAGTGGCGATCCTCAATGCCAACTATATCGCCAAGCGGCTCGAGCGCGGCTACGGCATCCTGTTCAAGGGCAAGGCCGGGCGGATCGCCCATGAGTGCATCGTCGATACCCGTCCCTTCGCCGACAGCGCCAAGGTCACCGTTGATGACGTTGCCAAACGGCTGATCGATTCGGGGTTTCACGCGCCGACGATGAGCTGGCCGGTGGCGGGGACCTTGATGGTCGAGCCGACCGAAAGCGAGACCAAGGCGGAACTCGACCGGTTCTGCGAGGCGATGCTGTCGATCCGCGACGAGATCGCGCAGATCGAAAGCGGCGCGATGGATGCGGCCAACAACCCTTTGAAGAACGCGCCGCACACCACCGCCGACCTGATTGCCGAGTGGGACCGGCCCTACAGCCGCGAGGCGGGATGTTTTCCGCCCGGCAGCTTCCGGGTCGACAAATACTGGCCGCCGGTCGGACGGGTCGACAATGCCTATGGCGACCGCAACCTTGTGTGCACCTGTCCGCCCGTGGACGACTATCAGGAGGCGGCGGAGTAGGCGCGCAACGATCCTCAGGCCGCGTCGATCGCGCCCTTGAGCGCGGCGATCGTCCCGGCGCTTTTGCGCAGGGCCGCGTGTTCGTCATCGTCAAGATCGGGGCGCAGTTCGGCCATGATGCCCTTCGCGCCGACGATGCGCGGCAGGGACAAGGGCACGTTGCTGACGCCTTCGACATCGCCGGTCACTGTCGATACGCTCAAGACGACGCGTTCGTCGCCGCCGATCGCTTCTGCGATGCGCGCCAGCCCCGCGCCGATGCCGTAATATGTCGCCCCCTTGCCCGAAATGATCGTGTAGGCGGCATTGCGCACCTTGTCGGTGATCGCCTGGCGCGCCTCATCGGTCAGGCTCCTTCCCGTCTGCGCCGCAAACGCCTCGATCGGCACATTGCCGGCCCGCGCGCTGGACCAAACCGCCACTTCGCTGTCGCCATGCTCGCCCAGGACATAGGCATGCACCGAACTGGGCGCGATGCCCAGATAATCGCCGATGAGCACGCGGAAGCGCGCGGTATCGAGGATTGTTCCCGATCCGATGACCCGCTCGGCAGGCAGGCCCGAAAAACGCTGGACCGCATAGGTCATCAGATCGACCGGGTTGGACGCGACGAGAAAGATCGCGTCGGGCGCCACCTTCATCAGCGCCTCGACCACCTCGCGGAACACCGCCGCGTTGCGGCCCAGAAGCGCCAGCCGCGTTTCGCCGGGCTGCTGGTTCACGCCGGCGGAGATGACGACAATGCCGGCGCCGGCCAGATCGGCATAATCACCGGCACGCACGACAACAGGATCGGCGAATGGCACGGCATGGGAAATGTCCTGCGCATGGGCCGAGGCCAGGTCCGCACTGCGGTCCACCAAAACGATTTCGCTGGCCGACCCGCGCAGCGCCATCGCGTAGGCCGTCGCGCTGCCGACCATGCCCGATCCCACAATGCCAATCTTCACCTCTTGCCTCCTGTATCTCGTTCTGTTTCGCCATAAGTATCGGCTCCACGGGCGCGCGCAAGAATTATCGGGACCGCTGTTGATCCAACTGCCATCAGCGCGCGTAGCACGACACATGACACGCCCACTATCGCTTTCATTTCCCACGCAAATTTCATCCAACTGAGTGCCCGACGCCTTCTTCATGCGCCCGACACAATTGCCTGATGCCCCGATCATCGTCTGGTTCCGATCCGATTTGCGCCTTCGCGACAATGGCGCGCTGACCGCGGCGGCCGAAGCCGGCCATCCGGTGATCTGCTTGTTCGTTCTGGATGACAGCGGCGCCTCCGGGCGAGCGCTTGGCGGCGCACGGCGCTGGTGGCTGCACCATTCGCTGGCTGCCCTGCAAAAAAGCCTCGACGATCTCGGCATCCCGCTTGTGCTGCGCCGTGGCGATCCGCGCGCGGTTCTCGACAACATGATCGAACAGACCGAAGCGCGCTCGGTCCTGTGGAACCGGCGTTACGATCCGGCGGCGATCGCGCTCGACAGCGAGATCAAGGCGTCTCTCGGCGAGCGCGGGCTGATGGTGGCAAGCTACGCAGGCGCGCTGATGCACGAGCCGACGAGGCTGAAGACCGGTTCGGGCGGCTTCTACAAGGTCTACTCGCCGTTCTGGCGTGCTTTTGTCGCCGAAGGCGAACCGGACGAACCCTTGCCGGCGCCGCAATCGCTCACCGCTTTCGACGCAACGCTGGAGAGCGACACGTTGGAAGACTGGGCGCTTGTGCCCACCAAGCCGGATTGGTCCGGCGGCCTGGCCGAGACATGGACGCCCGGCGAGGCCGGGGCGCAAAAGCGTCTTGATGCCTTCTGCGAGGATGCCCTGGCCAACTATGCCAGCCAGCGCGACATGCCGGGCGTGGACGGCACGTCGTGCCTGTCGCCGCATCTGGCCTTCGGCGAGATCACCCCTGCCGACATCTGGCACGCCGCGGCCAACACCGATGACGTGCCCAAAAAGCAGCTTGAAAAATTCCACAAGGAACTCGTCTGGCGGGAGTTTTCCTATCACCTCCTTGTCAATTTCCCGGATCTCGGCGACGAGAATTTCAACGATGATTTCGATGCGTTCCCCTGGGCGGGCAAGGATGCACAGCTCCGCGCATGGCAGCGCGGCCGGACAGGCTATCCGATCGTCGATGCCGGCATGCGGCAATTGTGGCAGACCGGCTGGATGCACAATCGCGTGCGGATGGTCGTCGCGTCCTTTCTGATCAAGCATCTGATGACCGACTGGCGAAGCGGCGAAGACTGGTTCTGGGACACGCTGGTCGATGCCGATCCCGCCTCCAACACGGCAAGCTGGCAGTGGGTCGCCGGATCGGGCGCTGACGCGGCGCCCTATTTCCGCGTGTTCAACCCGATCCTGCAGGGCGAGAAGTTCGATCCGGACGGCGATTACGTCCGCACCCATGTGCCCGAACTGGCCGACCTGCCCACCAAATACATTCACAAACCCTGGGAGGCTCCCGCGAAAGTGCTTGAAAAATCAAACGTTAGCCTTGGCAGCACCTATCCGGCGCCTATTGTCGATCATCAAGAGGCGCGCAACCGCGCGCTCGACGCCTACCAGACGATGAAGGGGCAAGCCGCGTGAACATCAAACCGGCGCCGGGGCAGTTCGCAGCCGCCGGTCAGAGAAAGCGCGTCGCAATCGTCGGCAGCGGCATTTCGGGCGCTTCGGCGGCATGGTCCCTCTCATCGGTGCATGATGTCACGCTGTTCGAAGCCGGGGACCGGCCGGGCGGACACACATGCACGGTCGATGTCGATCATGACGGCACACACATTCCCGTCGATGTGGGCTTCATCGTCTTCAATGAGCGAAACTATCCCGACCTGTGCGCGCTGTTCGACCATCTCGACATTGCGCGCGAAACGACCAATATGAGCTTCTCCATGTCGCTCGATAGCGGCCGGCGCGAATGGTGCGGTCAGGATTATCTGACCGTGTTCGCGCAGAAGCGGAACCTCGTGTCCCCGGGTTTTCTGTGGATGCTGCGCGAGATTTTCCGGTTCAACAAGCAGGCGCGAATCGACCGCGACGAGGGTTTGCTGAACCGGCTGTCAATCGGCGATTATCTGGACATGCAGCGCTTTTCGCAGCGCTTCCGGGACGATTATCTGATCCCGATGGCGGCGGCGATCTGGTCGACGCCGCGCATCAAGATGCTTGATTTTCCGGCGCGCTCCTTCGTCCAGTTCTTCGAAAACCACCGGCTTCTGGAGACCCGGCCGCCTGTCTGGCAGACGGTGTCGGGCGGATCGCGCAGCTATCTCGACAAGCTGCTGGCGCCGCTTGGCGACGCGGTGCGCACCAACGCCCCGGTCACGCGCATCGAACGGCCGGCCAATGGCGGCGCGGTGGTTCACACCCAATGCGGCGCGGCGGCGCATTTCGATGCCGTGATCCTGGCCTCCCATTGCGACCAGACGCTCGCCATGCTGGCCGATGCGGACGCCAACGAAGCCGACATCCTGTCGGCGATCCCCTACAAGCCGAACCGGGTCATCCTGCACCGCGATCCGAGCTTCATGCCCAAACGGCCCGGTGCATGGGCGGCATGGAACTATCTGCGCGAAAGCGGCCAGGGCGACGACAGCGAGGTTTGCGTCACCTACTGGATGAACCGGCTGCAGAACATCGATCCGCGCCACCCGCTGTTTGTCACGCTGAACCCGACGCGCGAACCGGCTGCGGGCACGGTCTTCGGTGAATGGTCGTTCGACCATCCGCAATATGACACCGCCGCCTTTGCCGCCCAGGCCCGCCTGCCGCTGATCCAGGGCCGGCGCGACACATGGTTCGCTGGCGCATGGACCGGGTATGGTTTTCACGAGGACGGGCTGCGCTCGGGCCTCGATGCGGCCGAGGCGCTGGGCGCAATCGTGCCGTGGCGCGCCACCGGCGGCCCCGCTGTCGAGGAATTGCCCCTGCCCATCGCTGCGGAGTAGGCTGCTGCGATGACGCTGCATGTCGCCGAACCACAGATCAACGAAGGGGCGGCCCTGTTTGCCCCGCCGGAGGACGCGGCCCTTCTTTATCCGGGCACGGTCATGCATGCGCGGCTGAAACCGTTCGGCCACCGTTTCACCTATCGCGTCTTCACGGTGCTGCTCGATCTCGACCGGCTGGACGAAGCCGGCCGGCTGTCGCGCCTGTTCTCGGTCAACCGGCGCAATGTCGTTGCCTTCCATGAGGGTGACCATCTTCCGAAAGACACGGCCCATCGCTCGCTGCGCGCCCATGCGACGGACCTGGCCGAAGGGGCCGGCGTTGCCCGGCCGGCGCGCATCATGCTGCTCGCCTATCCGCGCATGTTCGGCTTCGTCTTCAACCCGCTGTCGGTCTATTTCTGCTACGATCAATCAGGTGCGCTAACCGCAGCGATCTACGAGGTGCGCAACACGTTCGGCGAACGTCACACCTATGTCTGCGCGGTCGAGGACGGGCAGATGAGCCGGGCCGGGCTGCGGCAGGAACGCACCAAGATCTTCTATGTGTCGCCCTTCATCGATCTGGGCATGCGCTATCATTTCCGCATCGTGCCACCGGGTGCCAATGTCCGGCTGCGCATCCTTGAAACCGAGGGCGCGGACCCGCTGCTTTCGGCGACATTTTCGGGTTCGGCGCGGCCGTTTTCGACCCCCGTTCTGGCCGGGCTGGTCGCGCGTCAACCGTTCATGACAATCCGGGTTGTCATGGCAATTCACTGGCAAGCCTTGAAATTGTGGCTCAAGGGCGCGAAATTTGTCTCGCGGGGCACACCGCCGCACCCGGTCTCCTACGAAGACGCAGCGCCCGGCCCCGCCGAATGATGGCCGGAACGCGCGGCCGGCGAGTTGGTATCCGCGCGCGGGGATCTGTCCCCGGTCTTTTTGAGACGGACGAGCACGATGGCATCCACGGACATGATGGGCGGATCGAGAAAGCTGATGCGCGATTTGATCGCGGCCGCCGAACCGCTGACACCGAACAATATCGGACGCTATGTGCGCGGCCTGCCGTTCAAGGCGCGGCTGGCGCTGCGCGCCGCCCTGCATCTGCCCAAGGGCACGCTGACGCTGCGCCTGCCCGACAAGCGCGTCGTCAAGATCGACGGCAAGGCGCCGGGGCCGGACGGCGTCGTGATCCTGCACAACTGGAATCTGCCGCGCATGGCGATCTCCGGCGGCACGATCGGCGCGGCGGAAAGCTACATCGCCGGCGATTGGGACAGTCCGGACGTGACATCGTTTCTCGAACTGTTCGTCGTCAATGAAGAGCTGGGCCACAGGCTGGCATCGGCCGGCGCCACCGTACGGTTCTTCGCGCGCATCCGGCACTGGTTCAACCGCAACACCAAGGCGCGCGCCCAGAAGAACATTGCCGCCCACTACGATCTGGGCAATGATTTTTACGGGCTGTGGCTCGACCCTTCGATGACCTACTCTTCCGCGCTCTACCAGACCGGCGCCAACGATCTGGAAAGCGCGCAGGCGGCCAAATATCGCGCGCTCGCACAGGCGGCCGGGATCACCAAGGACGATCATGTGCTGGAGATCGGTTGCGGCTGGGGCGGGTTCGCCGAGTTCGCCGCGCGCGAGATCGGCTGCAAGGTGACCGGCCTGACGATCAGCCGCGAACAGCTCGATTTTGCCCGCGAGCGTATTCGCCTGGCCGGGCTCGGCGACAAGGTGACGATCAAGTTCCAGGACTATCGCGACGAAAAGCACACCTATGACAAGGTGGTCTCGATCGAGATGTTCGAAGCGGTCGGCGAAGAATATTGGGAGACCTATTTCGCCAAGGTGCACGATGTTCTGAAACCCGGCGGACAGGCCGGCCTGCAGATCATCACCATCGAGGACAAGGCCTTTCCGATCTACCGCAAACAACCCGATTTCATCCAGCGCTACGTGTTTCCCGGCGGCATGCTGCCGCCGCCTTCCATGTTGCGCGATCTGGGTGACCGGCACGGCCTGTCGCTGGTCGGCGAACGCATCTTTCCGCAGGACTATGCCCGCACGCTGGCCGAATGGCGCCAACGCTTCTGGCAGGCATGGCCGCAGATCAGCCAGATGGGGTTCGACGACCGGTTCAAGCGACTTTGGGATTTTTACCTCTACTATTGCGAGGCAGGCTTCCGGGCCGAGTTCATCGATGTGCGGCAACTGACCTACCGAAAATCGGTCTGAACGGATCGCCGCCGCGCTGAACCGCATGCGGCGGGGATGCGTAACCCCGATATTGCTCCTCTTGCCGAAAGCCTTGTCATGCGCGCGCCGGACCCGCCGGGCACTTCTCCAAAGACGCCGCTTGCGCGCATCATCGCCTATGCCCTGCCGGCGATCCCGCTGGCGGCGCTGACGCTGCCGCTCTACATCCTGCTGCCGGCCTTCTACAGCGAGGCGGTGGGCCTGTCGCTGGCGGCGACCGGCGCCGCGCTGGTCGCCGTGCGCATATTCGATGCGGTCAACGACCCGCTGATCGGCGTCGTCGCCGACAAATGGCGCACGCCGTTCGGTCGCCGGCGGCGCCTGTTTGCCCTGTCGCTGCCGGTTTGCGGGCTGGCCGCCTTGATGCTGTTCTGGCCACCCGTCAATGCCGGTCCGCTCTATCTGGCCGGCTGGGGCATGGCGCTGTCGCTCGGCTACACGGCCGCCGTGATCCCGTTCTTTGCCTGGGGCGCGGAGATGGCCGGCGATTATCGCGGCCGGTCGACGATCACCGGCTGGCGCGAGGGCTTCACCCTGACCGGCACACTGATCGCCATCGCCCTGCCGTTCACGCTGGGCTTTGACGATGCGTCGGGCTTTCACGGGCTGGCTCTGCTCGGTGTTGCGATCGCGATCGCGCTTCCGGCGTTGGGCGCAATCACCGTCCTTGTCGTGCCCGAGCCGCGAGAGCACACACACGCATCGGTCGACTGGCGTGCCGGCCTTGGCCATCTGCGGGGCAACGCGCCGTTCGTCCGGCTGATCGCGGCCTTCTTCGTCAACGGCATGGCGAACGGCATCCCCGCGACCCTGTTCCTGTTCTTCGTCGGCGACTATCTGGGCGCCGAGGCGATGCAGGGACCGCTTCTGTTTCTTTATTTTGCCTGCGGCGTCGCTGGCGTACCGCTCGCCACATGGACCTCGCGGCGGGTCGGCAAGCACCGGGCGTGGGCGCTCGGCATGATCGCCGCCTGCCTCGTTTTCGCGACGGTTCCGCTCTTGTCCGAAGGCGACATCGCCGCGTTCGCCATCATCTGTGCAGCGACCGGCCTTCTGGTCGGCTTCGACCTGGCCATCCCGCCGGCGATCCAGGCCGATGTGATCGATGTGGATACGGCGGCTTCGGGCGAGCAGCGCTCGGGCATCTATTTCGCCGCCTGGAGCCTTGCGACCAAGCTGTCGCTGGCGCTGGCAGTGGGCATCGCCTTTCCGCTGCTCGATCTGTTCGACTTCCAAGCCGGTGCCGGGCCTGCGCAGGATCCAAGCGCATTGATCGCGCTGGCCGTGACCTACGCGCTGGTACCGGTCACGTTGAAACTAGGCGCCATTGCGCTGATGTGGAACTTCCCGCTCGATGAAACACGCCAGTCCGCGTTGCGCGCCTCGATCGAGCAGAAATGACCGATCAGCCGGCCTGGTCCGGCGATTTGCCCATCCTGAGGTTCTTGCGATCCCATCCCGTCGCCCGCTTCATGATCGCGAAATAGACCGGGTGCGGCAGTATGCGCAGCAGTTTCAGAAGATAGGTGAAGCGGCGCGGAAAGGTGATCTCGAACCCGCCGTTCTCGATGCCCCTGATCATCTGTTCGACCGCCTTGTCGACCGGCATCAAGGCCGGCATTTCGAAATCGTTCTTTTCGGTCAGCGGCGTATCGATGAAGCCCGGATTGACCACCTGGATGCGGATGTTCATCAGGTCGAAATCGAATTTGAGCGATTCGGCCATGTTGTTGATCGCAGCCTTGGACGCGCCATAGGCTGAGGCGGCCGGCAGGCCCGAATAGCCGGATACGGATGCAACGAGCACCAGTTGGCCGCAGCCATGATCCTTCATGCGCCCGACGACCGGCACGAGCCCGTTCAGCACGCCGAACAGATTGATCTCATAGGTCTTGGCGAAGTTGTCGATATCCAGCCGCGCGCCGCTGGCCGGCCAGTAATTGCCCGCATTGAAGATGGCCAGCCGGATCGGGCCGTGCGTCGCCTCGATGTCGCCGACGGCTTGGGCCATCGCCTCGCGGTCGGTCACATCGCATGGCAGGGCATGGATGGTGCCGGCCATGGCCGCACTTTCGGCCACCAGCGCCTCAAGCTTGTCCGCGCTGCGGGCGGTCGCCACCACCTGATAACCGCGCTGTGCCATTTGAAGCGCCAGCCCACGGCCGATGCCTGCGCTCGCTCCGGTGATCCAGACGACGCCGTCGCCTGCGGTGACCCTGTAAAGCCCCATCTGTCCGTCCCGTTCCGATTGATGCCGTACACGGTTTGCGTGGTCGACAAAAACCCCCTGAAGCCGTTACGCGTCAGAGGGTCAGTCGGTTGCGCTGCAACACCCGGAGTTTCGTCAAACCGGCCTAGATCGACAAAATGTCGCCGAGCCGCTGGCGCAGCGAGCCCGTCAGGCGCAGCGGCGCGTCGGTGACCGCAAAGCCGATACACGGGCCCGAGGTCTCGGCGGTCGGGCGGTGATCGACCGACGGATCGGCGATCGAAATGTCGCCACGGCCAAACCGGCCGCGTCCATCCCGGAACGCGCCCTCGATGATCAGAGACAATTCCATGCCTTCATGGGTGTGGGCGGGCACCGTCCTGCCCGGCTTGATCCAGAACATCGAGACATGACAGCCATCGACATCGTCCATGTCGAATTCGCGAAATCCGGGCATTTTTGTCTTCCACGGGATATCGTCAACAGCATGGCCGATGAAATCCTGCAAGGCACGCGGCATGGTCCCGCAGCGCTTGACCCGTTCGCCCGCCGAAACGGTGATGTCGTCGCTGGCAAAGATCGACGCCAGAGCGGCGTCACGACCCGACAAAGTGTCGGGCGTTACATGTTCCAGCGCATCGCCGGCCGCGCTTTCAAGACCGCTGATAATCGCGCGATTGTCCGGAGACAGTTCCAGATGGGCATCCATCAGGACATGCACCGGCTTGGGCAGGCTGCCGGCCACATAGCCGCTTACCAACGCATCCAGCGAACTGAACTGACCTTGATACATCAAAATCCCCAATGGGCGGACGTAGCCGCCGTCGTGTCACTCTTGTGTCATGTCTACGCCGGCTGACACAATTCGGATCACCGGCAAAACTGAATTTCGATTGTCATTGGTTCATGGCAAACATTTCGTCAACTGCCTTGATCCGGCAGCACAAATACCTTGCCGGCCCGCATTGACGCCATTAGCGTTCGGGCAAAGACGGGAGCTGATTTTCCATGCATGCATCCATCCTCGATCTCATCGGCAACACGCCGCTCGTCAGGCTCAAACGCGTGTCCGAGGAGACCGGCTGCACCATCCTGGGCAAGGCCGAATTTCTCAATCCGGGCCAATCGGTCAAGGATCGCGCCGCGCTGGCGATCATCCGCGACGCCGAGCGCAAGGGCACGCTCCGGCCAGGCGGCGTGATCGTCGAGGGCACGGCAGGCAATACCGGCATCGGGCTGACCATGGTGGCGCAAGCCCTGGGCTATCGCACCGTGATCGTGATCCCCGAGACCCAGAGCCAGGAGAAGAAGGATGCGCTGCGGCTCGGCGGCGCCGAACTGGTCGAGGTTCCGGCCGTGCCCTACCGAAACCCCAACAATTATGTGCGGGTGTCCGGACGCCTGGCCGAGCAACTGGCGAAAACCGAGCCCAACGGCGCGATCTGGGCCAACCAGTTCGACAATGTCGTCAACCGGCAGGCCCATGTGGAAACGACGGCGCCGGAGATCTGGCGCGACACGGACGGCAAGGTGGACGGGTTCATCTGCGCGGCGGGCTCGGGCGGTACGGTTGCCGGCGTCGCTGAAGGACTGCGCGCCAAGAATGCCGACATCAAGATCGGCCTCGCCGACCCGCATGGCGCGGCGCTTTTCTCCTATTACACGACCGGCGAATTCAAATCCGACGGCAGTTCGATCTCCGAAGGCATCGGCCAGGGCCGGGTGACCGCAAATCTGGAAGGCTTCACCCCGGATTTTGCGTGGCGCATCTCCGACACCCAGGCGCTCGATCTGGTCTTCAAGCTGGCGCTCGAGGAAGGCATGATCATGGGCGGCTCGACCGGCATCAACATTGCCGGCGCCGTGCGACTGGCGCGTGAACTGGGTCCCGGCAACACCATCGTGACGATCCTGTGCGATTACGGCCACCGCTACCAGTCCAAGGTCTACAACCCCGCCTTCCTGCGCGAAAAGGGCCTGCCCGTGCCCGAATGGATGGAACGGACGAGCACCGTCGATGTGCCGTTCGAGGAGGTCTGAGGTGGCCCAGGCGACCGATGCGCTGTTCCGCGACGATGCCTATCTGGCCAACGCCGAAGCAACGGTGGTCGGCGTCAACGATCGCGGCGGGATATTGCTCGACCGCACGATCTTCTATGCCAACTCGGGCGGCCAGCCGGGCGATACGGGCACGCTGACCCGGACGGACGGCACAAAGATCCCGATCGCAACGACGGTGACCGGCGAGAGCAAGGATGAAATCGTCCATGTGCCTGCCGGGGGCACCGCGCTGCCGGACGTCGGTGAGGCGGTAACTCTGTCCATCGACTGGGAGCGACGGCACAATCTCATGCGCATGCACACGGCCTGCCATCTTCTGACCGTTGCTTGCCCGTTTCCGATCACGGGCGCGGCGGTCGGCGAAACCGAGAGCCGCGTCGATTTCGATATGGCCGAAACGATTGACAAGGCGGCGGTGACCGCCGCCCTCTTGGATATGGTCGAGGCCGATCATCCGGTCTATGCGCAATGGATCGACGAGGCGGAACTTGAGGCCAATCCCGGCCTCGTCAAATCGAAAAATGTGCGACCGCCAAGCGGCACCGGCCGCATCCGGCTGGTCTGCATCGGCACCGATGCCGGCATCGACAGCCAGCCCTGCGGCGGCACGCATGTGAAGACGACCGGCGAAATCGGGCCGATCCATGTCGGCAAGATCGAGAAGAAGGGTCGCGAGAACCGGCGCTTCCGGATAAGGTTCGGGGCACCGCCGCAACAATAAGCGCAGGACCCCCTGATGGCCGACAAGAGCCCCTTCATCGTCTCCCCCGATTGGCTGGAAACCCATCTCAACGATCCGGGCCTGTCGATCGTCGACGGCTCCTGGTACCTGCCGGCGCAAAATCGCGACGCGCGCGCCGAATATGATGCCGCCCATGTTCCCGGCGCGATCTTCTTCGATCAGGATGTGGTGGTCGATCCCGACAGTTCGCTGCCGCACACCCTGCCCTCGCCGACCGAGTTCGAACGCCACGCGAGCGCGATGGGCATTGCGCGCGATGACACGATCATCATCTATGACGGGCCGGGCATGTTCACCGCGCCGCGCGTGTGGTGGATGTTCCGCGTGATGGGCGCGGGCAAAGCCTTCGTGCTCGATGGCGGGTTCGACAATTGGAAGGCTGACGGGAGACCGGTGACCGATGCGCCGACGCGCACCGCAGGCACCGCTTTCGTGCCGCATTTCGATGCCGGTCACCTTGTGTCCTTCGACACGATGCGGGCCATCGTCGCGGACGGCTCGGTGCAGATCGCCGATGCGCGCGGGGGCGGACGGTTCACCGGCGAGGAGCCGGAGCCACGCGACGGCATGCGCGCGGGCCATATGCCCGGCGCGCGCAACCTGCCCTTCGGCGCGCTGTCGGAAGACGGCTACCTGAAAGACCTTGACGGCTTGCGCGCCGCGCTGGCCGATGCCGGGATCGACCCGGCCAGGCCGGTCGTAACCAGTTGCGGCTCCGGCGTGACGGCCGCGGTGATCAATCTGGCGCTCGCCTCGGTCGGCGCCCAGGACCACCGCCTCTATGACGGTTCGTGGAGCGAATGGGGCAGCAAATCCGACACACCGGTCGTCACCGGCCCGGCGGATGGTTGAGCCGATGAGTTGGCTTTCTCCCGGCCGCACGGCGCTACGCAACGCCAACCAGGCGCTCGAGACGACGATCACCTATCTGCGCATGGAAAAACCGCCGACGGTCTATCCGGCAAAGCCCGCCAATGTGCATGCGGCGCTGCTCGCCGTGCCCAAGCCGCCGCTTCACTTCTACCGCTATCTCTATTTCCAAGTCGGCATTCACTGGAACTGGGAGGCCCGGCTGCGGATGAACGACCGGGACCTGCGCCAGGCCATCCATGCCGACACGTGCGAGATTACCGTGCTGCATGTGGACGGCGCCCCTGCCGGCTTCTTCGAGATCAACCGCAAATCGCCCACGCTCAGCGATCTGGCCTATTTCGGCATGATGCCGCATCTGCACGGCATGGGGCTCGGCAAGTGGTTTCTCGGCCAGGCGGTCGAGGCCGCCTGGTCGGCCGCCCCCGAAAGCCTCACCGTGAACACATGCACGCTCGATCATCCCGCCGCGCTGCCGCTCTACCAGAAGTTCGGGTTCAGGCCCTACCGCCGCGCTGACGGGCGTGTGCGTCCGCTGTCGGCCAATGAGCGCGCCGCGCTCGCCGCCCAGCACGGTATCAGCGCATCGGTCGGCTGAACGGCGCATTCATCGGCAATTCAGCCGCAATCGCCGAAATTCGGTCCCGACACAGATTTTCGTGAAGGGAACGATGATGACCCGCATTCTCGATCGCCGCACCGCCCTTGCCGTTCTTGCCGGCGGCGCCGCCACACTCTCCGCCTTGCCGCAGGCATTGGCGCAATCGACGCCGACCGCCGCCGAACTGCTCGAACGGCTGGGCGCCGATCCGTCCATGGTGATCGCGCCGGACGCCCGCGTTACGGTGCGCGAACTGACCCGCCGGCGCGATTTGCGCCGCATCGCGCCTTCGGTCGACATCCAGTCGATCAATTTCGCGTTCGGCTCGGCCCGCATTCCGCAGAACGAAACCTGGAAGATCGACGAAATCGCCAGCGCGATGCGCCAGCTTCTGCGCCGGCGCGGGCGCGAACTGTTCCTGATCGAGGGCCACACCGATGCGGTCGGCTCCAACGACGCCAATCTGCGCCTGTCGCGCGCGCGCGCCCGCTCGGTTGCGGCAGAACTGGCCCGGTCCGGCGTTCGGCGCGATGCGATGGAGACGATCGGCTATGGCGAAGAGGATCTTCTGGTGCCAACGCAGCGCGCCGACTGGCGCAACCGGCGCGTGACGCTGCGCCGCGTCACCGATCTCGTCATCGGCTACTAGGACGAGCCAAACGAAACGGGGCCGGCGCGCATGGCGCGACCGGCCCTTTCTCACACCGCGGCGGGAGGAACCGCGGCGCAGATGATCGTCGCCTGCCTCAGGCGACCTTGAGCGCGCTTTCGGGCGCCGCCAGATCATAGCCCAGCGCCTCGGCGACCGGGCCGTTGGTGATCCGGCCGCGATGGACGTTCAGACCGTTGCGCAGGTGCGGATCGTCGGTCAGCGCTTCGAGCCCGTGATCGGCGAGCGCCAGGCCCTGCCGCAGCGTGGCGTTGTTGAGCGCGTGCGCCGAGGTGACCGGAACCGCGCCGGGCATGTTGGCAACGCAATAGTGGATGATACCGTCGACCTCATAGGTCGGCTCGGCATGGGTCGTCGCCTTTGACGTCTCGAAGCAGCCGCCCTGGTCGATGGCGACATCGCACAGGACCGCGCCAGGCTTCATGCCGCCCAGCATTTCGCGGGTGACGAGCTTGGGTGCCGCCGCACCCGGGATCAAAACGGCACCAACGACCGCGTCAGCCTCGAACACGCTCTCCTCGAGCGCCTCGACGGTGGAATAGCGGGTTTCCACGCGACCCTGGAAGATGTTGTCGAGTTCGCGCAGGCGCGGCAGCGACCGGTCGAGCATGGTGACCTTGGCACCAAGGCCCACAGCCATGCGCGCCGCATTGATGCCGACGACGCCGCCACCGATGACGGTGACCTGGCCCGGCTTGACGCCCGGCACGCCGCCGAGCAGGACGCCGCGGCCGCCATTGGCTTTCTGAAGCGCGGTGGCCGATGCTTGAATGGCCAGCCGGCCGGCAACTTCCGACATGGGCGCAAGCAGCGGCAGACCACCATGATCGTCGGTGACGGTCTCATAGGCGATCGCGGTGCAGCCGCTTTCGACGAGGCCCCGGGTCTGGTCGGGATCGGGCGCCAGATGCAGATAGGTGTAAAGAATCTGGCCTTCGCGGAGCTGTGCCCATTCGGAGGGTTGCGGCTCCTTGACCTTGACGATCATGTCGGCCTTTTCGAACACCTCGGCGGCCGTGCCGGCGATCTTGGCGCCGACCGCGCGGTAAGCACCGTCATCGGCACCGATGCCAAGGCCCGCACCGGTCTCGACGAGCACCTCGTGGCCGTGGGCGATGTATTCGCGCACGGAGCCGGGTGTCAGGCCGACGCGGTATTCGTGGTTCTTGATTTCCTTCGGGCAACCGACACGCATCGCGAAACCTCCCATTTTCGTGTTGGCGCAAGGATCGCAGAGAACGCGCGCAATGTCCGTGCAAAGAGCGCTGGACCTAGAGGAATTTGCGCAATAATATCCAGTTCTAAACCATTTTTGCTGGATGTTCTTGCTATCATGTCTCTCGATGCAATCGATCGTGCGATTCTGACCGAACTTCAAGGGGACGGCCGGATGCCCAATGCAGCGTTGGCCGAAAAGGTGGGCCTGTCGCCCTCGGCCTGCTCGCGGCGGCTGGATGCGCTGGAAACCTCGGGCACGATCCGCGGCTATCATGCGCGCCTCTCCAACAAGGCACTCGGCCACCAGATGACGGCGGTGGTGCACATTTCGCTGTCGGGCCAGTTCCAGACGACGCTGCGCGAGTTCGAGGATGCGGTCAAACGCTGCCCGAATGTGCTCGTCTGCTATCTGATGAGCGGCGAATATGACTATATGCTGCGCATCGCGGCCAAGGATCTGGCGGACTATGAACGTATTCATCGGGACTGGCTGTCCAACCTGCCCCATGTGGTGAAGATCAATTCTTCCTTTGCCCTGCGCGACGTGATCGACCGGCCCAATGTCGGGATCGATCCGGAATTGGTGTGATAACTCCCCCCTTGCGGGGGCGAAAGCAAAAACCTGGGCTTAGCGCCCGCTAAGTCTTTGGTTTTTGCCAGAGAGGGGGCTGTCTGGGCATGGATGACATGGGGTTGGGCAAGCGACCCCTCACTTGCAATTTCTAACACTTAGCCTGCAGCTAAGATGTTGAAATTGCTTTCTCTCCCTCAAGGGGAGAGAACCCAACACCCAACCCTTCCAGCACATCCCAATAGGCAGGAAACGTCTTGGCCACGCAGCCGGGATCGAGGATCGTCACACCATGCGTGACAAGGCCCGCCAGCGCGAAGCTCATGGCGATGCGGTGATCGGCGAAACTGTCGATTGCGGCGGAAACAGTTGCCCCGCGCAGCGACGGCTCGGCATGGACGACCAAATCGTCGCCCTCTTCCGTTGCCAAACCCGGTTTGATGCGGTTGAGGCCCTGGGCGAGCGCGGCGGTGCGGTCGCATTCCTTCACGCGCAGATTCTCGATGCCGACGAATCGTACGGGCGTTTCGTTGTAGGCGGCCAGGACCGTCAGCGTCGGCACAGCGTCCTGCATTTGCGATCCGTCGATTTCCGCGGGCATATGCGGAAAGCGCGCGATCAGCGCATGCGCTTTCGCATCGGGCTGGGTGAAGGCGTCCGGCGCCGTCCCGATATCGATCGTGCCGCCAGTCAGCTTCTCGGCGGCCCAAAGATAAGTCGCCGCTGACGCATCGGGTTCGACATGATGGTCGGCGGGCCTGTATCCGCCGGGTTCGACACGCCAGTGGCCGTCGGCGATCTGTTCGGTCTTTGCTCCGAAAGCGGCCATCGCCGCCAGCGTCAGGTCGATATAGCCGCGCGCGCCGATCTCGTCGCCCGTCAAGACGATCTCGACCGGCACATCGGCCAGCGGCGCGGCCATCAAAAGCGCGGAGACATATTGGCTGGAGAGGCCGCCATCGATGGTGATCCGCCCGCCCGGCAGGGCGCCCGTTCCGCGTACCGTCACCGGCGGACAGCCCGTCGGGGCCGTGGCATCGACGCCGATCGACTGCAACGCATCGACAAGCGGGCCGATCGGCCGGTTGCGCATGTGCTCGTCGCCGTCGATGACAACCGTGCCGTCAACCGACGTGGCCAGCGCGGTCAGGAAGCGGGTCGCCGTGCCGGCATTGCCCAGAAACAGCGGTTCGGACGGCGCATCGAAGTGACCATTTCCCCTGACGCGAAAAGAGGTTGAATCCGGTTCTTCGACCACGACGCCCATGGCGCGCAAGGCGGTGGCCATGTGCTTGGTGTCGTCGCTCTTGAGCGCGCCGGTGATCGTGCTGGTGCCGTCTGCAAGCGCTGCCAAGGGCAAGACGCGGTTGGTGATCGACTTGGAGCCCGGCACGGCGGCGCGGCCGGCGAGCGGCGCGTCGACGCGATGAACGGTCAGGCGTTCGGCGGCAAGATAATCAGGCATGGGTTGAACCGGAATGGCAGCGCGTGTGGACGCTGCCCTTTTGCGGAGCCACGCCCTTGCCGTCAAGCAGCGGTCAAGCCGGGCGGTCCGTGTCGCCCTTCCAAAGATCGTCGCCGTTCTGGTCGATGATCAGCCGCGCCTTGGCCAGCGTCGAGGAGACCGCCATGTCGCGCGAGGCCAGAAGGTCGGCACGCAGGAAACGGCGGGTGATCGCCGTGCCGTCGACGGTCCGGGTCAGCGTGCCCGCGATGCGCCACTGGCCGTCGCTCTCCTTGACCGGCGCGGCACGGATTTCCACACCCTCATACTCATCGTCGGGCGCCTTGCCCGCCGGGTCTTCCGTGGTTTCGCCGCCGCCGAAAAGGCGCTTGAACAAACCGGCCATCGTATACTCCCTTTGACGCCGAAGATCGGGGTTCGGGGCGTCCGAGTCAACGCGCGGCATGTCCGGCCAACCGCAATTGCCAATCACAGCATGCAGCGCTACCACATCGGAGCCGAAAACCGGTACAAGGGAGCCGCATCGCCATGACAGACACGCCACAGCCGGCGGCGTCCGCCGAAACGCCGCCCAAGAAGCGCTCCCGGATCAAGACCGTGCTCTATGTCCTCATCGCCCTGATCGTCATTCTGGCCGGCCTTTGGGCATTCGGCCCGCGCGAACCGGTCGATACGGCGCTGCGTTTTGATCCGGCGGTGATCGGCGAAGACATCGACGCCTATCTGGCCGAGGCTGAAGCGCGGTTCGACGACATTGTGGAAGATGCGGGCAAGCAGGTGGTGTGGGCCTTCCCGGCCTCGCGGGCCCGGACGCCGGTCGCGGTCGTCTACATTCACGGCTTTTCCGCCTCGCCGGGCGAAATCCGTCCCGCACCGGACATGGCGGCCGAAGCGCTGGGCGCCAATCTGTTCTACACACGGCTGGCAGGCCACGGACGTTCCGACGAAGCGATGGCCGGGCCGACCGTGCAGGACTGGCTGGACGATGTGGCCGAAGCGGTGGCCATCGGCGAGCGCCTGGGCGAGCGGGTGGTGCTGATCGGCACCTCGACCGGCGGAACCTTGGCCGCCATCGCCGCGCTTCACCCGGACCTGAGAGGGCGGATTGCCGGCATCGTCTTCGTTTCGCCGAACTTCAAGGTGCAGGCGGCGGGAAGCGAGATCCTGACCGCACCGTTTGCGCGTCAACTGGTGCCGCTGATCGTCGGCGCACAGCGCAGCTTCGAGCCGGAAAACGAACTGCATGCCCGGTTCTGGACCGAGCGCTATCCATCGACCGCGCTGCTGCCGATGGCCGCCTCGGTCGCGCATGCCAATGCGCAATTCTACGAGAACACGTCCATTCCGGCCCTGTTCGTCTTCTCGGACGATGACAGTGTGGTCGATCACACGGCGACGCGCCAGATCGCGGAGCACTGGGGCGGGCCGGCCGAGATCGTCGCCGTCACGGAATCAGACGACCCCTACAACCACGTCATTGCCGGCGATGCGCTGTCGCCGTCGAACAACCAGATGATGGCCGACACGATCGCGGCCTGGGTCAACGGCTTGTAGCGGCGTCCGCGCGCGGCCTGGCATCACGCGAGAACAGGTAAACGGCAAGCGCCAGCGCCAGCATGAGCGCGTAGAAACCGAACAGCCATTGATAGGCCGTCCCGGGCGCCGCAGGGTCGGCGGTGGCGGTGACGATCGAGCCCGTGAAGAACTGCATCAGCGCCACGCCGCCGATCGAAAAGAAGTTCATCAGCGTCACGCCCCGCCCGATCAGCGACGGCGGGATGAAGCTCTTGGCGTGAGCGGTCATGACGCCATAGCCGACGCAGGCCGCGCCGATCAGCACCAGCACGGCGGTGACGGCGGCAAGACCGCTCTGCGGTGCCGCGGCGAGAAAGGCGCAGGCGCCGATCGCCAGCAACACTCCGGTTGCCAGGACCCATTTGCGCGTGTTCAGCCAATTGTCGAGCGGGCCGTAGACAAAGCTGCCGAGCGCCATCGCCAGGGCCATCGCAAGCGTGACCTGTCCGATCACGATCGTGTCGGCGCCGTAGACCTCGGCGAGAAACGGACCGGTCCAAAGCCCGCGAATGCCGCCGGCGGTCGCATAGTAGACCAGCGTCAGCGGGATGATGAACCACAGCGCGCGAATGCGCAGCACGGCCAGAAAGCCGGCAAAGCCGGGCGGGCCGTCGGGATCGTCGATCCGCTCCGGATCGCGGACCAGAACAAAGATCGCCAGCGCAACCAGAACAGTGACGCCGCCAAGAACGCCGACAACGGGACGCCAGCCGAACGTTTCGGCGGCTGCGGCCATGGGCGCGGCGCCGATGATGTTGCCCAGATTGCCGAGGCCGATGAACACGGACGCCATCAGCGCAAAACGCGCCGCGTCATAGCTGCGGGCGATGATCACATAGGACGCCATCAGAACCGGCGCGCAGCCGACGCCGATCAGCGCCATCGCGACGATAATCGCCGCGGGCGCCCACGCAACGGCGAAAAGGGCGACGCCGGCCGCCGCAACCAGCATGAAAAGCGCCGTGGTGCGACGCGGGCCGAACCGGTCAAGCGCAACGCCGACGGCGAACTGCATCAGCGCAAACGCGGCAAACCAGACACCCGATGCGAGCGACAGGTCCGCCTTGGTCATGCCAAGATCGGCACCCAATGCCGGTGTCAGCACCGCCAGAAAACTGCGGTAGAATTGCGAAAACACATAGGCAAGACACAGTGCCGCCAGCCCGGACATCGTCATACCTCCCAAGGCAGGCCACCGCCCTTATGGGGCAGACCGGCGCTTGGCAAGCGCCGGGCGACCATTGGTTGCCGCCCTGTGCCGCAATTGCCCGGCAAAGACCTTTGTGCACTTGCACAACGCGGCGGCGATCTGGAAAGATGATGCGGCAGGAGTTTCCATGATCTCAGAACGCCACGACCGGTTCCGCAACTTCGTCTTCGGGCTCGCGCTCGCGCTGATGATCGGCTGGATCCTGTATATCGGCCAGAACATCATCATTCCGGTGATTGCCAGCATCATCCTGGCCTATATCGTCACCGCGCTTGCCCAGTACATGAAGCGCATTCCCGTGATCGGGCCGCTGATCCCCTCGCCGCTGCGCTTTGCGATTTCGATCCTCGTCATCATCCTGATTGTCGGCGCCTTCGTCTGGCTGATCATCTCCAACATCAACCAGCTTCTGGCACTTGCGCCGATCTATCAGGAGCGCCTGCTTGGCATCATCCAGGGCCTTTGGCGCAGCTTCGGCGAGGAGTTCGGCTTTGAGACCGAACCGACCTGGGAGACGCTGCGGCGCGACATTCTGGGCGGGGTCTCCCTGCAATCGCTGATCGGCTCGACGGTCACGTCGGTGGGCGTACTCGTCGGGACGATGATGGTGGTGTTCGTCTATACCGGCTTTGCGCTGGCCGAGCGACAAGCCTTCGAACGCAAGTCAAAGCGCCTGACGGACGACCCGGACCATTCACGCCGCGTTATTGAAGTCGTTTCGGTGATCAACACCCGTATCGGCGACTATCTTGCCACCAAGACGCTGATCAACCTGATCCTGGGGCTGATGTGCTACGCCATCATGGCGTTCATGGCGCTCGATTTCGCCGCGTTCTGGGGCGTTCTGATCGCGCTGATGAATTTCGTGCCCTATGTCGGCTCGTTCCTCGGCGTTCTGTTTCCCACCGCAATCGCCATCGTCCAGTTCGGCGACTGGGGCACGGTGCTTGGCATCTTCCTGGCCCTGACTGCGTGCCAGGTCTTTGTCGGAAGCGTGCTCGAACCCTCCCTGATGGGACGTTCGCTCAATCTCAGCCCGTTCGTCATCCTGATGTCGCTGGCAAGCTGGGCGTCGCTCTGGGGTATTGCCGGGGCGCTTCTGTCCGTGCCGATCATGGCGATCCTCGTCATCATCCTGTCGGAGTTCGACGGCACGCGCCCGGTTGCCGTGCTGCTGTCGCGCAACGGGCGCATTCCACCCAAGCGCCATGAGCGGCCGATCCGCGATGCGGTGTCGGGCAAGCCCGGCACGCCGGGCGACAATCTCATCCTTCCCGACAGGGACGCGGCCGAATAGTCACACAAGAACGCCGGCGACCAGTTCATTGTCGGTGATGTCCTGCCAGACAAAGCCCGCATCGGTCATGCGCGCCATCAGGCCGATGAAATTGGCGGCATCGCGGGTTTCGATGCCGATCAGGATCGAGCCGAAATTGCGCGCCGATTTCTTGAGATATTCGAACCGGCTGATATCGTCATCGGGGCCGAGCAGGTCGAGAAAATCGCGCAAGGCGCCCGGCCGCTGCGGCAGACGCAGGATGAAGTATTTTTTCAGCCCTGCATGGCGCAGGGCCCGTTCCTTGACGTCCGGTAGGCGCTCGAAATCGAAGTTCCCGCCCGATGCGACGCAAACCACCGTCTTGCCGCGAAGGTCGCGCTCCGGCACGTCCCGAAGGGCATCGATCGACAGGGCACCGGCGGGTTCGAGCACAACGCCCTCGACATTGAGCATCTCGATGATCGTCGCGCACAGGCGGTCCTCATCCACCAGCGTGACATCGTCGGCGCGGTAGCGCCGCAAAACCTCGAATGTGTGGGCACCGACTTCGGCGACCGCGGCGCCATCGACAAAATTGTCGATCCGCGGCAGGCGTGCCCGCCCGCCCTTCTCAAGCGACTTTTTCAGGCTCGGCGCACCCCTCGGCTCGATCAGCATCATTTGCGGCGCCAAACCCAAAGCCTCGAGCAGCAGCGTCATGCCGCTGGCCAGCCCGCCACCGCCCACGGCGACATGAAGGCGGTCGAGCGTCGCGTCCGCCGGCAATTGCCCGGCAATCTCCAGAGCCACCGTGGCCTGTCCTTCGATAATGTCGGCATGATCGAAGGGCGGCACCATCAGCGCCCCGTTCGCGTCCGCAAAATCGAGGGCTGCCTGGTTGCAGACATCGAATATGTCGCCCACCAGCTCGATATCGACGAAATCGCCGCCAAAGGCACGTGTCTTGTCGATCTTCTGCTGCGGCGTGGTCACCGGCATGAAGACGGTCCCGCGACGGGCGAAATGGCGGCAGACATAGGCAAAGCCCTGCGCATGATTGCCGGCGGACGCACAGACGAAGCCGGCGGGCGCATCCGCTCCGATGTGCTTGCGCAGGAAATTGAACGCGCCGCGGATCTTGTAGGAGCGGACAGGCGACAAATCCTCGCGCTTGAGCAGGATGCGGGCGCCATACCGCTCCGACAAGAACGTGTTTTCCTGAAGCGGCGTCGGTGGAAAAAGGCCGCGCATGGCCTCGTGCGCGGCGCGCACACCGCTTTCGAACCGAGCCGGATCGCCAATGTCCATGACGCCTCATCCCCTTTGTGCGCCGGCGAAAGTCTTTGGCATTGGCGCGACGCACCGTGTATACGCGCCAGACGCGCTTTGCCAATGGCCGGAGCGTGCGGCGCGAAACGGACCGGGGAGCAAACGGCCCAATGAATGCCAACATGCTGCGCAGCGCGGTGCATGTGAGCGCGATCTTCGCCTTCTATCTGGCGACCATGATGCTGATCCCGGGCCTGGTCGACCTCTATTACAACAATGAGGATTGGAAGGTGTTCGCCGCGTCGGCGGCGATGATCGGGGGCATCGCCGCGCTCGTCGCGGTGGCCACCCGCTCCGGTCCGCCGGTCGTTTCGACACGGTTCACCTTTCTCGTCGTCAACCTGTTGTGGCTCACGTTTTCGGCCGCCGCGGCCGTGCCCTTCATGTTCGCCACCATCGACATCAGCATCGCGGACGCGTTCTTTGAGGCGGTTTCGGGCGCCACGGCGTCTGGCTCGACCGTGCTGACGGGGCTCGACACGATGCCGCCGGGCATCCTGCTGTGGCGGTCCATGCTGCAATGGATCGGCGGCCTTGGCGTGATCGTGCTGGGCCTGTTCATCCTGCCATTCCTGAAGATCGGGGGCGCCAGCTTCTTCAAGATCGAATCGTCCGACCGTTACGACCGGCCGTTCGCCCGCTTTTCCACCTATGCCTATTCAGTGGTCGGCATTTATGCGGCGCTGACGCTGCTGTGCGCGTCGCTTTATGCCTGGTCGGGCATGAGCGGGTTCGATGCGATCAACCACGCCATGACGACGATGGCATCGGGCGGATTTTCGACCCATGACCGGTCGTTCGGCTTCTTCACCAACCCCTGGACACATTGGGTCGCGATCATCTTCATGATCATCGCCGCCCTGCCCTTCACAGCGCTCATTCTTCTGGCGCTGCGCGCCCGGTTCGACGCATTCCGCGACAATCAGGTCATCGTCATGCTCGGCTATGTGACGTTTCTGGCGGTCCTTCTGTCGCTGCAACTGGACATTTCCGACACGATCGAGTTCCGTGAGGGGTTCACCAACGCCGTGTTCACCGTCGTCTCGATCGTCACGACGACGGGCTATGCGGTCGACAACTACATGGAATGGAACACATTCACGATCGCGCTGATCCTGGTGGCGACCGTTCTGGGCGGCTGCGCTGGCTCGACCACCGGCGGCATCAAGGCATCGCGCTGGATTGTCCTGTTCGGCATCATCAAACGGTCGCTGGAAACCTTCATCTATCCGCACGCCATCCGCACAGTGCGCTCGGGTTCGGTTTCGATTCCCGACCAGACGCAGTATGTGACGATGATGTATTTCGGCACCTTCTTCATGCTGGTTGGCATCGGCACGGTGCTGGTGGCGATGACGGGCGCCGATCTTGTCACCGCGTTTTCCGGCGCGTTGACGGCGCTTTCCAATGTCGGCCCGGGGCTTGGCGATGTGATCGGCCCGGCGGGCAATTTCGGCCCGCTCGAAGACAGCGCCAAATGGATCCTGTCCTTCGGCATGCTGCTCGGCCGGCTGGAACTGTTCACGGTCCTGGTGCTGTTGTCGCCGGCCTTCTGGCGGGATTGACCATTCGCTAACCCGCCAGCCGTTCGGACGAGAACCAAACGTCATGAAAGACCGCGACAGCGGTTTCGTCCGGTGGGCGATGGCCGGTCAACCAAAGAGAGCGCGCCGAACGCGCCGCTTGCGCATCGGGTGCCTTGTCCGTCCGGCCTTGATCGTCCCGCCGCACACAGGGGATGAAGAAGGCCGGCATCAAAGGTTTGACCGCGAACCCGCGCGCACACCGCCGAACCGTCACCGCCAGTGCCACCTCGTCGCTCGGCCGCCAGGGAAAGATCAAGCGTCCACCGGGCGCGAGCGCCTTCAGCCAGGAGAGAGGCGGTGCGGCAACGCCGGCATTGACGTAGATGACGTCGCTTTCGGGCAGGTCGGCAGCGGTGGCGTCGGCCTTGACCAGCGTGACGCCCTCATAGGGTTCAAGTGCCGCTTGCGCCATGGCTGCGAGCGCCGGCTCGATTTCAAAGGCGGTCACGGTGCCGCCCGGCACCACCAAGATCGACAGGATGGCCGTGTAGTAGCCCGTTCCCGCGCCGATATGGCAGATGCGCTCTCCGGGCGCGGGTGCGACGGCCTGCATCCATGACGCGTGGAGCACCGGCTCGCCATTGTTGATCCCTTTCGCGGAATCCAGGGCGATGACCATGTTGGTCCGATAGAGATAGGCGGGATCCGCGCTCGGCGTCCGAACATGGCGGTCGAAACGAGCCATCATCTCCCAAGGCCCCGGTGGTAGGAATGCCTCGCGCGGCACCATTGCAAAGGCGCGTTCGATGCGCGGGTCGGAACATCTGGCTGCCTCGGCCACAAGGGTGGCATAAAAGGCGCGTATCTCGTCAAGATCGGCGCGATGGACGGTGTCACCGATCACACGAACACATCCACCTTTTCGAACGTGCGCACATCCACCAGACCCACGTCCGAGATGCGCAGTTCGGGGATGACGACCAGCGCCAAAAGGGAATGCTGCATATAGGCATTGTTGAGCGTACAGCCCATCTGCCGCATCGCCTCGCCGAGCTTTTCGGCCTTGGCGGCGACGGTCTCGGCACGCTCATCGCTCATCAGGCCGGCGATCGGCAGTTCGACCAGCGCCAAAACCTCACCCTTTGAGACCATCACCACGCCGCCGCCCAACTCGCCGAGCATATTGGCGGCTTTCGCCATGTCGTCATGGTTGGTGCCGACGACGATCATGTGGTGGCTGTCATGGGCGACGGTGGATGCCATGGCGCAGTCGTCCGCATAGCCGAAGCCGGAGACGAACGCGTTGGTCACCGCGCCGGTGCCCCTGTGGCGTTCAACCAGTGCGATCTGGCAGACATCGTTCGGCCGGTCCATCCGGACGATGCCGCCTTCGACGGCCAACGTTGCTTCAAGCGCCCGTGTCGGCGCCTGGTTCTCGATGACGCCGATCACGCGCACGTCGACCCTGCGCTCATTGACCGGCGCCTCGACGACGAAATCTTCGGCCGCCAGTTCCTTGCCGAGCCGGACGGTATTCTTGGCCGCCGTCGGATAGTCGTAGGGCGCGACATCGCCGACCAGCGCGCCGCCTTCGGCCATCTTCACGCCGCGTGCCCAGACCTCGTCGACCGCAAGCTCCGCCAGGTTGGACACGATCAGGAAATCGGCGCGCCGGCCCGGCGTGATCGAGCCCAGTTCCCGCTCCAGCCGGAAATGTTGCGCGGTGTTGAGCGTTGCCATCTGGATCGCGGTCACCGGCTTCAGCCCCTGCTGAATGGCGTGGCGCACCACGCGGTCCATATGGCCGTCATGGACCAGCGTCCCCGAATGGCAATCGTCGGTGCACAGGATGACGTTACGCGGATCGATGCCGTGCTCGGTCACCGCCTTGATCTGCTCGGCGACATCGTACCATGCCGATCCCAGACGCAGCATCGCCTTCATCCCCTGACGCACGCGGGCGATGGTATCCTCGGCGCGCGTGCCTTCATGATCGTCTTCCGGCCCACCGGCGACATAGCCATGGAAGGGGATGCCGAGATCGGGCGAAGCGTAATGCCCGCCCACCGTCTTGCCCGCTTTGGCGGTGGCCGCGATCGCACCGACCATGGTCTGGTCGTTGGCCGCAACGCCCGGAAAATTCATCACCTCGCCAAGGCCGACAATGTTCGGCCAGGCCATGGCCTCGGCGATTTCCTGCGGGCCCAGCGAGGCGCCGGCATGTTCGAGCCCCGGCGCGGACGGCACGCAGGACGGCATCTGCACGAACACATTGACCGGCATTTCCAGCGCCTCGTCATGCATCATGCGCACGCCGTCGAGCCCCAGCACGTTGGCGATCTCGTGCGGATCGACGAACATGGACGTGGTGCCGTGTGGGACGACCGCGCGGACGAATTCGGTGACCGTCAGCATGCCGCTTTCAATGTGCATGTGCGCGTCGCACAGGCCCGGCACCAGATAGCGGCCAGCCGCATCGACCACCCTCGTGCCGTTCCCGATGCAATGGCCGGCATCGGGCCCGCACCAGGCGAAACGCCCATCGACGATGGCGAGATCGGTGTCGTTGATGATCTCGCCGGAATGCACGTTCACCCAGCGTCCGTTGCGCACGACCAGATCGGCCGGCTTGCGGCCCATGGCGACATTGACGAGATCGCGCGCGCTGTCCGCCCACGGCTTGAGCGTCTCGTGGCTTCTGGCGTTCATCGGTAATTCCCCGTTTGCTTGTGATGTGCCGGTACTGTGTCATGCCTCCGGGCGCCTGCAAAGCGCGATATGGCAAGGATCATCGCCGGTATTCACCATCCGATTCGCCATCACGACCGGTCACCAACCTTGATTCCCAAAGCGCTTTAAGTATAGAAAATCCGTATCTGGGAGGAAGACAAGATGGTGCAAAGCCCTTGCCCGCCATGCCGGGCCGCGCGGTCGATACGCGCCCGCTCCCAGCACAACCAAGAATTGAGTTGTCCTGCCCCGACGGAGGCGTAGCGGAAATGTTGCTGCGCTGACAGAGGGGTCTTTCGCACTGGGAGGTAAGCGAATGAAAAGCCTGACGACACTGACCGGAGCCCTTCTCGTCACGGTCTCGATGACCGCGATGGCAAGCGCCGACACGATCCGGTTCTGGACGACCGAAGATCAACCCGAACGCCTCGCGATTCAGGAGCAGATGGCCCAACGCTTTGCAGAGCAGACCGGCCACGAGGTGGAAGTCATTCCGGTGTCGGAGTCCGAACTGGGCACGCGCGCCACCGCCGCTTTTGCCGCCAACGATCTGCCCGACGTGATCTATCACACGCTGCAATACGTGCTGCCGTGGGCCGAGGCGGGCATTCTGGATGCCGAAACCAACAACGATATCGTGCAGGAACTTGGTGCGGGCACCTTCCAGGCCGGCGCTGTCGCCATGGCCGATTTCGAGGGCCTGACAGCCGCCGTGCCGGTCGATGGCTGGACACAGATGATCGTCTACCGCAAGGACCTGTTCGATGAGGCGGGCCTCGAAGCGCCGGACTCTTACGCAGACATCACGGCGGCCATCGAGGCGCTGCACAGCCCGCCGGACATGTACGGTTTCGTTGCGGCAACCAAGGTGGACGAGAACTTCATGAGCCAGGTTCTCGAACATGTGTTCCTCGCCAATGGCGTCTCGCCGGTCGGCGCGGACGGGTTTGCCGCGCTCGATGAAGCGGCAACGATGGAAGTGCTCGATTTCTACAAGGCGTTGGCCGAAGCCTCGCCGCCCGGCGAACTGTTCTGGCAGCAGTCGCGCGAGCTCTATTTTGCAGGTCAGGCGGCGATGATCATCTGGTCGCCCTTCATCCTCGACGAGTTGGCCGGCCTGCGTGATGCAGCTCCGCCAACCATCAATGACGATCCGACTTCGACGGAACTGGCTTCGAAAACCGATGTGGTGACGACGTTCTCCGGGCCGTCCAATCCAGACGGCGCGGCCTGGGCCGACGTGCGCTATTTCGGCGTGACGGCGGATGCCAACACCGATGTCGCGGCCGAGTTCGTCAAGTTCTCGATGGATGACGGTTATATGGACACACTCTCGATCGCGCCGGAAGGCAAGTTCCCGGTGCGTACCGGCACGGCGGACGAGCCGAACAAGTTCGTCGAGGGCTGGGCGCAACTGCCCGTCGGTGTCGACCGCAAGGCGCCGCTGTCCGATGTCTACCCCGCCGAAACCGTGGCGCGGATCACCGGCGGGCTTGAAACGGCAGCGCGCTGGGGCGTCACCGAAGGGCAATTGTCGCTGGCCTCGAAGATGATCAACAGCCAGGTCATCAACCGCATCGTGCGCCAATATATCGACGGCGAAATCGACGGCGCGGCGGCCGTCGCGCAGATGAACGAAGAACTGGGCGCCATCGAGTAAGCGCGTTCACGCCGGGCGGATTTCTGTCCGCCCGGCCGTTCGCCGGCAGCCGCTCATGGCCACCACCGATCACGCCGACCAATCGCTTGACGCAGCGCCGCCGGCCTCTGCCGTTGCGCCGCCCCGGACGTTGGGGGCCCTCGCCCGACGCGAGCGGAACCTTGCCTATTCGATGCTGCTGCCGACCTTCGCCATCGTCATGGCGGTGGTCCTGCTGCCGCTGTTCGCCAATTTCTGGATCTCGTTCAAGCCTGTCGGGCTGGGCGATCTCAGGCCCGCCAGCCTGTTCGTCAATGAACGCCTGCGCGGCGATCTCGACGTGGCCGGCGATGTGGCGACGATCGAATATCGCGTCCGCAATTCCTCCCAGGATGCGCCGCTGCGCGATGCGGGCTTTGCGGACACGCTCCCCGAAGGGCTTGAACCGGCCGGCGATCTCGACCCGCGCTGCACGCTGGATGGACAGCGCCTCGATTGTGCGCTCGGCGAAGTGGAACCGCGCTTTCGCGACCGCATCCGCATCGAGGTGACGGCCACGCAGGCCTATATCGACGATCCCGTCCGGCCGCGCGACAGCGAGGCGACGAGCCGCGCCACATCGGACAATGTGCTGACCAGCCTCGACTTCACCTTCGAGAACTTCACCAGGGTGTTTTCGGCCGCCGAGTTCTGGCACGTCCTGCGCGTGACGATCTATTACACGATCTTCGCCACGCTCGGCGCGCTGGTGCTGGGCCTGTTCGCCGCGCAGATGCTCAACACCGCCTTTCGCGGCCGCACGGTGCTGCGCGGCCTGTTCCTCTTCCCCTATGTGGCGCCGGTGATCGCCGTCGCCTTCACCTGGGTGCTGCTGCTCGACCCGTTCTCCGGCACGCTGAACGCGATCCTGCGCCAGATGGGCGTGCTCAACGAGCCGATCAATTTCCTTGGCCAGCGCGCCGTGCCGCTCGACTTTTTTGGGCTGACGATCAACTTCCCCGTGGCGCTGTCGGCGGTGATCGCGATCGAGGCGTGGCGCAGCTTCCCGCTCGCTTTCCTGTTCATCCTGGCGAGGATGCAGTCGATCTCGTCGGACATGTACGAAGCCGCTGAAATCGACGGCGCGACGCCTCTGCAGCAGTTCTGGCACATCTCGCTGCCGCAACTTGTCGGCATTCTGGCGATCTTGTTCCTTTTGCGCTTCATTTGGACCTTCAACAATTTCGACGACATCTTCCTTCTGACCGGCGGCGCGGCGGGCACACGCACCATGACGGTCAATGTCTATGAGCAGGCGTTCGCCGTCTCCAACCTTGGCGCCGGCGCGGCGGTGGCGGTGGTCGTCTTCCTCGTCCTTTTGTGCTTCTCGCTGATCATCTTCAAATATTCACCGCAGGATGAAGGCTGATGGCACCGGGGCTCGGCACGCTGACGGGACTGGTCGCGGGCGCCATCTGGGGCCTTGTCTGGATGATCGTCATCGCGGTCACCTTCATGCTGGTCTCGGGGGCGATCACGGTGCCACCGGTCGGCGCTGCGATGCTGGCGGGCGCGGCATGCGGCGCGCTGATCATGGCGTTCCGGCCCGAGACGCGCACGCCGGGGCTGACGATCGCGGCCATCGCCACGGTCGGCATCGTGCTCGTCGTCTTCACCTTCGGGGCACCGCTCGGCCTGTCGCTCGGCACGGTCCCCGTGGCACAGTTCGTCGCTTTTGCCGCCTTTGTCGGCCTGACCTGGTTCGGCGTCCACGCCTGCGTCCATGGTCAACCGTCCGACCGGCTGACCCGCTACCAGTTCGAGGTGATCGTCATCCGCCTCGCCAAGGGCCTTGGCCTTGTGTTCTTCACCGTGCTGGTCGCCCTGCCCTTTTACGTCATGGTCATGACGAGCCTGAAGAACCAGGCACAACTGATTGCCAATCCTCTGGATTTCTCGCTCGATCTCGGGCAAGGCTTTGCCGGGCTCTTCCGCTCATACATCGAACTTTTCACCATCTACAATTTCGGCACCTTCCTGATGAACACGGCCTTCGTTGCGGTCGGCACGGTGATCATCACGCTGGCCTTTGCGGTGCCCGGCGCCTATGCGGTGGCGCGGCTGCGCTTTCCCGGACAGGCCTTTCTGTCGCGTTCGATCCTGATGATCTACATGGTGCCTGCGATCGTGCTGGTCATTCCGCTTTATGCGGTCTTCTCGCAGCTCGGGCTGCGCAACACGCTGACCGGGCTCCTGATCGTCTATCCGGCAACGACGATCCCCGTCGCGCTCTACATGCTGCAGGGCTATTTCCGAGGCATTCCGTCCGAACTTGAGGAAGCGGGCCTGATGGACGGGCTGACGCGCGCCGGCGTGATCTCGAAAATCACGCTGCCGCTGTCGCTGCCGGCGCTCGCCTCGGTGGCGCTCTATGTCTTCATGATCGCCTGGAACGAGTTCCTGTTCGCCTTCATGTTCCTGGACAATATCGATCTGTTCACGCTGGCGCGCGGCGTCTATTCGCTCGATTCATCGGAAGTGCCGCGCCAGCATCTGATGGCCGGCGCCGTGATCGCGACCGTGCCGGTGCTGGTCCTGTTTTTGTGGTTCGAGCGGTTCCTCGTCTCCGGGCTGACCGCCGGCAGCGTGAAGGGCTGACCATGACGCCATCGCTTGCCGAACAGGCCACCGCCATCCTGCGCGCCAATGACCGGGGCGGCTACACCGTGCCGACCAAGGGGCTCTATCCCTATCAGTGGAACTGGGATTCGGCATTCGCCGCGCTCGGCTTCGCCGCGTTCGACCGCGACCGGGCCTGGCGCGAGATCGAGACGATCTTCGACGGCCAATGGGCGGATGGCATGGCGCCGCACATCATCTTCCGCAAGAACGATCCGAGCTATTTCCCCGGCCCCGGCATATGGGGTTCGAACACCGAACCGCCGACCTCCGGCCATTCGCAGCCGCCGGTGGCGGCGACCATCGCGCGCTGGCTGGTGGAAACGGGTGACCGCGCCGACGAAAAGCGCGCTCATGCGCTGTTTCCCAAACTGATGGCATGGCATGGCTGGTGGCATCGCGACCGCGACCCGGACGCGACCGGCCTGGTCTCGATCATCCACCCCTGGGAATCGGGGCGCGACAATTGTCCCGACTGGGATCCGGGCATGCAGGCCATGGCCGTGCCGGACGATCTGGGCGACTATCACCGCCGCGACACGGACTGGGTCGATGCCGACGAGCGGCCGACGCACTGGACCTATGACCGCTATCTGACGATCGTCAAATATGGCCGCGAATGCGGCTGGGACCATGAGCGGATCTATCGCGACGGCCCGTTTCTGATGGCCGATCCGTGCGTGCAATTCGCACTGATGCGGGCGGACCGGGACCTTATTTGGCTGGCCGAACGGTTCGAACGCGACGATGACCGCCGGACCATTGGCGACTGGATCGCCCGTGACGAAGAGGGCGCGCAGGCGCTGTGGAGCGATGAGGCCGGCGGCTTCGTCGCACGCGAGATGCGCTCGGGCACGCTCGTCCATGCGATCACCAATGCGTCCATGCTGGCCTTTTACGCCGGCGCCGGCACGGCGGCGCAACAGGCCGAACTGGCCGATCAGGCGCGCCAGATCCTCGACATTTGCCGCTTCGGCTTTCCGAGCTGGGATCCGCGCCAGCGGGGTTTCGAGCAGCGGCGCTATTGGCGCGGGCCGGTCTGGTCGGTGATGAACTGGATGATCGCCATCGGCGTCGACAGCGCGGGCCATGCCGATCTCGCCGTCCGCATCCGGCGCGACACGCAGGCGCTCGTCGGCCAGTCCGGCTTTTTCGAATATTTCGACCCGCTCACCGGCGACGGGCTGGGCGGACCCGATTTCACCTGGACGGCGGCCATCCATCTGGCGCTGGAACAGGAATTCGGCGCCGCCGTCGCGGCATAGGGGGACGACATGGGCTCGATCACGCTGCACAAGGTGGAAAAGTGGTTTGGCGACCTGCAGGTCATCAAGGGCGTGGATCTCGATATCGCCGATGGCGAGTTCGTCATCTTCGTCGGCCCCTCCGGTTGCGGAAAATCGACATTGTTGCGGCTGGTGTCCGGCCTCGAGGAGACCTCGCGCGGCCAGATCATGATCGACGGCAACGATATGACGTCAAAGCTGCCGTCCGAACGCAAACTGTCGATGGTGTTCCAGTCCTATGCGCTTTATCCGCACATGTCGGTGCGCGAGAATATGGGCTTCGGGCTGAAGACCGCCGGTGCGCCGCGCGCCGAAATCGACCAGAAGGTCGCCGAGGCGGCGCGCATCCTCAAGCTCGAAGACTATCTGGAGCGCAGGCCCAAGGCTCTGTCGGGCGGCCAGCGCCAGCGCGTCGCCATCGGCCGGGCGATCACGCGCGAGCCGGCGGGCTTCCTGTTCGACGAACCGCTGTCGAACCTTGATGCCGCGCTGCGGGTCGAGATGCGCTTCGAGATCGCCAAGCTGCACGAGACGCTCGGCACCACGATGATCTATGTCACGCACGATCAGGTCGAGGCGATGACGCTGGCCGACAAGATCGTGGTGCTCGATTTCGGCGTCATCAAGCAGGTGGGCACGCCGCGCGACCTCTACGAGAAGCCGGACAATCTGTTCGTCGCCCAGTTTATCGGGTCGCCCAAGATGAACATCATGGATTGCACGACCGGTGGCGGCCAGTACAGCCTGCCAGGGCACGGTGCCGGCCCGTTCGACCGGCCCGACGGTGTGTCCGCGGTCAAGCTCGGCATCCGGCCCGAGCACATCGCCGTCACATCGCCGGGGAAAGGGGCTGCGACCGGCCGGGTCGAGGTAACAGAATATCTGGGCGCGGACACCTATCTTTATGTCGATTGCGGCGAGATCGGCCAGATCACCGTGCGCCTTTCAGGCGCCGGCAACGATCTGCGCGGTGAGACGGTGGGCCTTTCATTCGACCCCGCCCATCTGCATTTTTTCGACCGGGACGATATGGCGGTTTAAACCGATCGCACCATCGCCATTCGAGGCTGGCGGTCCCTCTCCCCGCACGCGGGGAGAAGGACGTGCCGTCACTCCGCCGCTTCGACCGCAAGTTCGCCGGTGGCGATCTGCTCGGCTTCGATGGACTCAAAGAGCGCGCGGAAATTGCCCTCGCCGAAGCCCTCATCGCCCTTGCGCTGGATGAACTCGAAGAAGATCGGGCCGATCACGGTCTTGGAGAAAATCTGCAACAGGATCTTGGTCATCCGGTCGCCATTGGCGTCATCGAAGACCCCTTCCCCGTCGATCAGGATGCCGTGCCTCTTCATCCGCTCGACCGGTTCGTCATGGCCGTTCACGCGGGTCTGCGACAGCGCATAATAGGTTGCGGGCGGGCCGGGCATGAATTCAAGGCCGTTATCGGCCAGCCGGTCGGTGGCGTCATAGATCGCATCGGTGCCGACGGCGATGTGCTGGATGCCCTCGCCCTTGTATTTGCGCAGATAGCTTTCGATCTGGCTCTTGTCGTCGGTGCCTTCATTGAGCGGGATGCGGATCTTGCCGCAGGGCGACGTAATGGCCCGGCTGACAAGGCCGGTCAGCTTGCCTTCGATGTCAAAGAAATGGATCTGCGTGAAGCCGAACAGGTCGCGATAAAAGGCCCACCATTTGTCCATGTTGCCGCGATAGACATTGTGGGTCAGGTGGTCGAGATAATAAAAGCCGAACCCTTCGGGCTTGGGGTCGCGTTTGCCGATCCACTCGAACTGGGCGTCATAGGCCGAGCCCTTCTCGCCATAAGTGTCGATGAAATAGATCAGCGATCCGCCGATACCGACGATCGCCGGCACGTCAAGCGTCTTGTCGTCACCCGTATAGGGCTCGGCACCCAGATTGACGGCGTGGGTGAATGCGTGTTCGGCATCGACGACGCGCCAGGCCATGGACGGCGCACAAGGGCCGTGCTCGCCGACAAAGCGCATGGCGTGGCTGCCCGGCTCGGCGTTGACGATGTAGTTCACATCGCCCTGCCGCCAGACGGTGATCGCCTTTGAGCGGTGCCGGGCGACCGGCTGGTAGCCCATCCTGGCGAACAGGCGCTCAAGTTCGGCGGCGTCCGGATGGGCGAATTCGACGAACTCGAACCCGTCCGTGCCGGCGGGGTTCTTTTCGGTGATCTCGGCTTGCGGCGCGTCGTGCGGAAACGGACCCACGGCTGTTCTCCCAAATGATTGTTTGGCCCGATCGTAACGCGATCCCGATGCACGATGCTTGCAAATGGCGCGTCAAAGCGCCAGTTTATGCATGGTTCATGCATCTGATCGGAGGGTTCTATTGGCCGATGAGGCGATTGATGGATTTGACCGCAAAATTCTCGCGGCATTGCAGCATAACGGACGGCTGACCAACAATGAGCTGGCCGAGCAGATCGGCCTGTCGCCGTCGCAATGCTCGCGGCGCCGCACGCGGCTCGAGCAAACCGGCCTGATCGCCGGCTATCATGCCAGGATCGACCGGGAACGGGCGGGCTTCGCGCTGGTCTCGATCATCTCGGTGACGCTGGCGACCCATACGGAAGGCAATGCAGACCGCTTTGCGCGGCTCGTCCAGGCGTCGCCCAACATCCTTGAAGCGCACGCGCTGACCGGCGAGATGGACTATTCGATCAAGGTGGTCACCGAAGACCTGCATACGCTTTCGGATTTCATCAGCCGCACATTGCTGGCCCACGAAGCGGTGCAGAACGTCAAGACGGCCATCGTGCTGAACACGGTCAAGGACACCGCCGCGCTGCCACTTCAGTCCGGGTGAATGATCGCGGCCGTGACCCGCCCCGCGCAAGGCTGGCGTTTCATGATCGTGCGACAAAGGATGCGGAGGGGCCATGCAAGCCGTCAGCACGATCGGAACCGCGCTCGTCGTCGCGCTGCTGGTGGTGGGCGGCGCCTATGTCGGCACGTTCTGGGACAATCTCGTCGGCGACGATTCCGCGCCAGCGCCGGTGCTTCCGCTGACACGGACGGTCGAACTGCCGCCTGTTTCGGTGCCCGTCTACCAGGATCGGGCGCGTGTGGGCTATTGCGTTCTGACCGCGTCGGTGGACTTGTCGAACGGATATTCGGATGAGGAATTCCAGATGGCGATCACAAGCGTCGCCGACGCGATGCTTCGCAAACTGTCCGTCGTCGCCGCCGGCGAGGATGTATCGGCCCTTTGCGCCGCCCAGACCGACAAGACGCTGGGCGCCTACACCATCGTCAAGTCGGAGTATTTCCAGACCGTCCGGGCCGTGCCCCGCCGGACCTGACCCGCGCAACGTGATCAATTGTCGAACGAAATCACCGGTTGCCGGATTTCCGGCGATTGCAGATAGTCGAGTTGCCGCACCGAAAGCGCCGTTACCAGCGGCGCGCCGGCGGTCTCGTTGATCACCAGCTTCAATCCGTCCGCCAAGTCACCGACGCCCATTGCACCGCCGACCCAGAAGGTCTCGGCGGCATTGCGGTAGAAGAAGGTGTTGACGGCATGGGTGATCACCGTGGTCAGCGGCAAATGCCGGTCCTCGACGATGGCGCCGTCATAGGAGATCACATAACGGCCGATTATGTAGCCATTGATCCGGCCTGGCAGGATCAGCGGCGTCGCAATCAGGTCGGTCCGCAGGATCGCTGATACCGGTTCGGCATGTTTGTCATTGACCGCGCCGGCGCCGGGACCCGGCATGGTTGCGCCGCCATAGAGCCCGCCCAGCGATGCGGTCATCGCGACCGCCACCGTTGCGAAGCGAACGATCACAGATAAGCGGCCGGCTTGGCGCGTGCCGGATTGCCATAGGTGCCGTCCGAGGGTATTGCGCCGGACAGTTCCTCGACCACACCAATGGCGTCGCCGACGGCGACGATATGAGCCTGCAGCAGCGATTCATTGAGTTCGACCGCCTCGCGCAACTGACCGAACGCAGTCTTGGCATGCGCATTGGTCAGGATGGACCGATCATCGCCCACGGCAATCTCCAGTTCATAGAGACAGCGGTTTTTGGCCTCCACAAACCCCGACAGGTCGGCGGCCGGATTGTCCTTGATGGCCGCGCACTCACCCTTGATGATCCCGGTCAGCCGCGCAACGATGCGCAAGACCGTTTCGGTGTCGGCGCCCCCGCCCGATGCCGCGTGTTCAGCGATCATGTCCCGTCTCCTGATCCATAAAGCCCCTCCAGCCGAGATGCGATGCCCAGATCGAGCCCTTCGGCCAGCCTGGCACCAAACTGTTCGGCCATGAATGATGCGTAATAGTCGCTGCCAAGCCCCTCGCCGAAGAAACCGCCCTCCTCGGAGGTCATCACGCTTTGCAGCATTTGCTGGACGAGCAGCGTTTCGAGTTGTTTCCAGCCCGGTTCTTCTGCCGGCTCCGCCCGCACCGTTTCAGCGCTCGCGGCCGCGTCCTGCGCGATCACCTGGTCAACCGCTCTGGCAAAGGCGACATCCTCGGCTGAGGCCGGCTGCCGCACCGCCCGGGCGGAATCGGTACGGGCCGCATCGCCGGTGGCGGCGGCTGGTGTCAGGGGCGTGACGTCCATGATGCCGATTATGGACGGCGAGGCTTGCGGGAAACTTGATTCGGTGCCGAAAACTGCCGGTCAAGCAACTCTTCAAACTGTTTTTCTGTCGCCGTGCGCTCTTCCGCCTGGCGGGCCCTGGCCGCGGCGCGTTCGAGCGGCTTGACCCGGGCCGTCTCGCCGACAAGCCGTTCGCGCGCGCTTTTCTCGCGCGCGGCCAACATGGCCTTTTCGGCGGCAAGTCCGCGCGCGCGCTCGACGTAGAAATCGAGCAGCGGCAATGCCCGCGCGTCGGGCTCGGCAGCCCATCTTTCGAGCGAGGCGATCTCGCCGGACTTGGCAACCAGCGCATCGGCAGCGACCGCGTGCTCGACCCGCGCCATCGCCGCCATGGCCTGCTGGGCGCGGATCAGCCGTTTGATGTCGGACGAGGATCGTTTCATCTCAGTTGCCCGCATAAAGCGCGGCAAAATTGCCGCCAAAGACGCTGAGAATGAACGGCAGGTTGAAATAGAGCATCGTGAGCGCGCCCAGAAGCATGGCGGGCAGCGCCACGAAATAGATCGGGATCTGCACCGCCAGCTTGTTGAGCGCGCCGACCAGCATGTTGGCGATGATGGCAAACCCGATGAACGGGCTTCCCAGCCGCAGCGCAATCGAAAAGGTCACCGCCAGCGTATCGACCAGATCGGCCAGAAGCGCCGCCGGATCGGGGAACATGCCGGCAGGAAAGACATCGTAGGAGGCCAGTGCCGCGCGCAGGACGATATGATGAAAATCGGCGGCGAACAGGATCAGAAGCGCAGTGAACGAGACCAGCGTTGTGAGCGCCGCCTGCGGCTCCTGGCCTTCAATGTTGGGACCCAACATACCGCCATAGCCGACCGACATGGCCACCGCCGACATGATGAATTCGAGCGCAAGGATATAGATGCGCGCGATGAGGCCGATGACGCCACCGATCATCAGTTCGGAGACGATGGCACGGGAGAGGCTTGCAAGATTGTCCGGATCGACGCGGCCTAGAAGATCGCCCGACATCAACGGAAACAGCGCCACCGTCAGCGCGACGGCCGCCAGAAGCCGGATGCGCACGGCCACGCGGGCGCTTGAAAAGCCCGGAATGATCATCAGAACGGCACCAACGCGGCAGAACAAGAGGAAGCCCGCCGTCAGGTTGGCTTCAATCAGCGCGTTCACGACAGCGTGCCCACGATCCGTATTTCGATACCCTTGCCGATCTCGAGGTGCGACATGACGGCGACATCGGGGTGCATGCGCTCGACGATCATGCGCACATAGGGACGCGCCTCGGGCGTGGTGACGATGGCAACGCGGTCGTGGCGGGCCTTCTGTTCGGTGACTTCCTTGCCGATCTCGGCGCCGAACTCCTCAAGCTGACGCGGGTCGATGTCGAACTGGGCGATCTCGCCGGTCGCATCGCGCTTGAGCGCCTCGCGGAACGCCAGTTCCCAGCGATTGCCGAGCCGGATGATGCTGAGTACCCCATCGACCGTCAGATCGCCGCACAGTTGCTGGGCCATGCGCGCGCGCACATGTTCGACGATCGTCTCGGACTTGCGCGTGGTCGGCGCGATCTCGGCGACGGCCTCGATGATCAGCGGCAGGTTGCGGATTGAGACGCGCTCGGCCAGCAGCAGTTTGAGCACCGCCTGGAAACCTGGATAGGTGGCATGCGTCGTGCAGATCTCGTCGGCGAGCTTGCGGTACTCGGGCTCCATGTCGTTGATCAGCGTCTTCATCGCCTTGTAGGAGAAGAGCTGTGGCAGGTTGTTGCGCACAACCTCGCTCAAATGGGTCAGGATGACGCTGACATTGTCGGCGGTGGCGATGTTCATTCGCCGCAAGTCGTCGCGGAACGTTTCCATCACCGAGAGCGCCTCGCCGCCAAAGGCCGGTTCGCGCACCGGGGTGTGGGGGATGCCACGGATCGCCTGGGGATCGGCGAAAGCCAGCAGTTCACCGACGCGCAGTTCATGCTCGACCACGGTCGTGCCGTAAATCTTGATGCGGTAGGCCTTGGGCGGCACGTCATATTCATCGACCAGTTGCACGTCGGGCACGACGAAGCCGTATTCCTGCGCAAAGCGCTTGCGCATCTGCTTCATGCGATGCGCCATGTCCTTCTGCTTGGGCAGCAATTGCGTCGAGAGCTGCTTGCCCAGCGAAAGCTGGATTTCCGGCACGGCAAGCGAACTTTTGACGGAATCGCGCGTCTCGCGCTTTTTGGCCTCTTCCTCGTCGGCGATCGCCTTTTGTTTCTTTTCCTCCTCGGCCGAACGGAACAGCGGACGCAGATAGGCGATCGTCGCCATGCCGGCGGCGAGCAGCAGGAACGGCACGGCCGGCAGGCCGGGCATCAGGCCAAGGATCGCCAGAAGGCCGGCGGCAACAAACAAGGCGCGCGGATAGTTGCCGAGCTGGTCGAGCACGATCTTGTCGGCGGAGCCCTGATTGCCGCCCTTGGAGACAAGAAGACCGGCGGCCAGAGAGACGACCAGCGCGGGAATCTGCGAGACCAGCCCGTCGCCGACCGACAGCTTGGTGAAAACGTCCGCCGCCTCGCCCATCGACATGTTGTGGCGCGTGACGCCGATGATGATGCCGCCGATAATGTTGATGGCGGTGATCAGAAGGCCGGCGATGGCATCGCCGCGCACGAATTTGGAGGCGCCGTCCATCGATCCGTAAAAGGAGCTTTCCTCCTCGAGTTCCTTGCGCCGCCGGCGCGCTTCGGCCTCGTCGATGACGCCCGCCGAAAGGTCGGCGTCGATCGACATCTGCTTGCCGGGGATGGCGTCGAGCGTGAAGCGCGCGCCCACTTCGGCGATGCGGGTCGAGCCCTTGGTGATCACGACGAAATTGACGACGACCAGGATCAGGAAGACGACGAGACCGATGACGAAATCGCCGCTCATCACGAAGCTCGAAAAGCCCGCGATGACGCTGCCGGCGGCATCGACGCCAGCATGGCCGTCTGACAGGATCGCCCGCGTCGTCGCAATGTTCAGCGACAGGCGCAGCATGGTGGAGATCAGCAGAATCGTCGGAAAGGACGAGAAGTCGAGCGGCCGCGGAATCCACAGCGCGACCATCAGGATCAGGACGGAAAAGGCCAGCGACACGGCCAGCCCCACATCGATCATGAAGACCGGGACCGGCAGGAACAGGAGCGACAGCACCAGCATGATGCCGATGGCGAAGGTGATGTCGTTGCCGTAGGACGAGGGCGCCGATGCCGCCGGGATTTGCGCGTTGGCCAAGACCGTCTCCGAGACCGAGGACCCGGCACGCGGACGATGCGCGCCGGTCTTGCCGGCAATCATCGAATGCGGGGCTTGCACGGGGCTGACGGCGACCGTTCAGATCGCCGTCCAAAAGACCGTGAAAGACGGTCAGAACCCGGTCTGGATCCGGCCGTAGAGCACCTCGGTCATGCGGCCGATCTGGGCGCCCATGAAGGCGGCGGAAAAGGAGATCGTCACAAGGATGACGACGATCTTCGGAATGAAGGTGAGCGTGATTTCCTGAACCTGGGTCAGCGCCTGGAACAGGGCGATGGCGATGCCGACAAACATAGCGGCGAACACTGACGGGCCGGCGGTGACCAGCGTCGTCCAGATCGCAAGCTGGATGATTTCAATGACGTCGGCCTCAGCCATCAAGCTGCCTTTGCGCCGAACCGCTCTAGCTGACGGTCAGCCCGGCGCTCACCAACAGTTCCTGGCCGTTGTCGAGGACGGCGACCGTTCCGTCAGTGAGGATCTTCACCTCGGCCACCGTTCCCGATGTCAATCCGTCGGCGGAGGTGACCGTCCGTCCGATGAGGGAACCGGCTTGCTGGATGGACGACATTTGGATCAGATAGTCGAGCTTGTCGTTCAGCTTGGTCGACTGCTCGACATTGGAGAAGGACGCGAGCTGGGCGATATATTCGGTATCGCTGATCGGCTCGGTGGGATCCTGGTTCTGCATCTGCGCTGTCAGCAGCTTCAAAAAGGCGTCATAGTCCACGGTCTGGGCACTGCCCGTTTGTGACGTTCCATTGACGCCCTGGACGCCAGATAGTCCGCTGACTTCGGTCATGGCTTCATCCTGCCGCTGCGTGTTTGTCCTCTTGCGCGGGAGTATCGCATTCCAGGCTTTCGCCACGCTTGCGTTCAAGGACGTCGGCTTCGAGCGGGAACAGGGCACGCAACGCCTTGAGCGCCTCGAAGGTCCGGTCCTCGGCCATCATCACATCGATCTGCTTGAGCCCGTTGAGGATCTCGGCGCTCTCGAAGGTCGCCAGCAGCGCTTTCAAGGAATCCTTGTAAAGCTTGGCCGCGGCTGGTTTTTCGGACGGCGACATCAGCATGATCTGGATGATGAAGTAGAGCTGTTTGAGCGGCGTGTTGGCATCATCGACCTGAAGGACATGGTTTTCCAGCAGGAAATCGACGTCGTTGAGCAATTCGATGCCAACCTTGCGATCGGCGCGCAAAACAGCGCCGTTGATGAAGACACGCTCGTTGGCCTTGAGAAACAGTTTGAATGCGCCCTTCATTTCAGACCGTCCCGGATGATGACGGTGATGTCGCGAATTTCGGCGACCGATCCCTCCTCGCCCATGCGCACGGCATCGGCCTCCTTCAAAATCCAGATGCCGATCGAAATCAGGCTGGCGCGCAGATCGTCGGGCAGCTCGTTTTCCGGCTCGGCCAGATCCTGCATCAGATGCGTCCACAGCCGGATGGTGAAGTGCATCGCCTCGACGGCGGCGATCGATTTGGGACCGTCCTTGAGTGCCTGATCCATCATGGCGATCGACTGGTCGAGCAATTGCTGTTCGCGTTCGCGCGAACCAACAAGGGAATCGGACTCAATTTCGGCGTAACTTACTCGGATCATGATGGCCTTCCTGGCTCTTGTCACAGATAGCGCATTATACTCATCTGCTGGATGCGGGCGGTGGTGGCGTAGGACGCCTCGATCTGGGTCAGAAGGTTGGTCAGCGCGGTCGACGCCTCGTACCGATCGACCCCTTCAAGATTGTCGGACAGACGCGTCAGCACATCCATCTGGCTGGTCATCGTCTTGTTCTGCCGGTCGATGCGGTTCTCGATCAGGCCGACACTGCTCTCAAGGCCGGTAATGTCCGTGCCTCCGCCCTTGGCGTTCGACATGGCGAACAGGGCGGCCGTGTCACGCGCTTCCTGCGACAAGGGGGCCGCGTAAAGCTCCTTGGCGACAACGGCGCCCAACATGAGCTTGCGGAACCCCTCCTCGTTGGCCGAAACCGAGGCGCTGGCCACCGTGTCGATGCCGATGCGCGCGTTGATGGTCTCGTCGGTGGCGGTCGAATAGTCGGTCGTCCAGCCGGCGCCCATGAATTGCGGCTCGAGCACGTTCTCCAGAAAATCGGTCATCTGCGCGGCGGTGATGCCGGCGGCCGCCGCGTCGGTCTTGGCAAAGCCGAAATGGCCGGAGAACGCTGCGTCGAACGCGACCTCGCCGGAACCGCCCGTATGGGCCGTGATCGGCGCGCTGGCGCTGTTGACGCCACCGAAAATGTGAACGCCATTGACCTGAGTGTTCAGCAGGCTGGTGATCTGCTCGATCGCATTCTGCGATTCGGTCAGCACCACGTTCCTTTGCGCCTCATCGCCCAGCGAAAGACCGATCGTGTTGACCAGATCGTCGGAAATCGCGTTGAGCTGACGCAGCGCGGTCTGGGTCATGTCCAGCCGCGAGGCGGTCACGCCATTGGTGTCGATAATACGCTGAAGGTCCGCAACGTCGGACTTGAAGGAGGCAAGGTTTTCCGACCGCGCGCCGAGGACCAGCCCGCTGTCGGCCAGCTTGCCGGTGACCACTTCCTGCTGAAGCCGCACCAGATCCGTCTGCATCGATGCGGTTGCGTTGCGGACCGTGTTGAACATCGAGTAGGTGGCGACGTGGGGCGTGACCTTCATGGCGTTACCTCACCGCCGCGAACAAAGCGTCGAACAACTGGTCAACCACGCTCATGACCCGCGCGGACGCCTCATAGGATTGTTCGAGCGCGATCAGCTTGGTCATTTCCTCGTCGATCGACACGCCGGTCTTGGCCAGATAGTCGCCCGACAGCTTGTCATGCAGCGCCTTCTTGCTCTGCGACGCCATATCGGCGGTCGAGCGCATGTTCTCGACCCAGCCGATGGATGCATCGGCATAGCCCGTGACCGAGCGGTCGCCGGCAATACCGGCCGCAGCATCGATGGCGCGGGGCGTATCGAGCCCCTGAACACGCGCCAACAGATTGTCGGAGAAGGCCGCGCCGCCGGTCGTGTTGGCGACATAGGCCGCGCCGTTGGCGCCGCCGTCGCGCAACAGCGTCGGATCGCCGCCCTGCTCGGGATCAAAGGCCGCGTTGACGGTCAGCGATGCCGCCATGCCGGGCACGAGCGTGCCGGAAGCCGGAATGCCCGGACCGCCCGTATAGGTGAACAGACCCGCCTGAGCGGGCGCGCCGCCGCCGGTCTGATCGGTCTCGGCGAAGGTTTCGACAAGCCCGCGCGCGATCTCGTCGAGCTGCGATTGCTGCTGCACGGCGACATTGTCGCGTGCCTGCATCAGCGCCGACAGTTTGCCCGAGGCGGATGTGTTGGCGCCCTGCCCCACCGTGAGCGGAACGCCGTCGATGCGAAGCGGATTTCCGGTCGTCGTCGCGGCATAGGCCGTCTGCGGCTCGAAGCTGACGGTTCGCGGCACCGTCTCGAACAGTGTGATGCCCTGGCCCGCATACAAGACCATGTCGTTGTTGTCGCGCTGGACAACCGAGATCGACACATATTCCGACATCTGCTTGAGCAACGCATCGCGCTGGTCGAGCGCGTCGTTGATGTCGGTGCCCAATTGCGTGCCCTGGACGACCAGGCTGTTGGCCGTCTCGAACTGGTCGAGCAAACCGCGCAGGTCATCGACGCCGGCGGCGATGTCGCGGTCGATCTCGCCGCGATAGGATTGAATGTTTTGCGACGCGCTGCTGATCGAGCGCGCAAGATCGCGCGCGGCATCGATCGCCGAGGAACCAAGGATCGGATTGGATGCATCGGACGAATAGACCTGAAGGGCATCGCGCAACGCGCCGATCTTGACCGATGGCGAGTTCTGGTTGTCGACGCCGTTGACCGCTGTCTGCAAACGCGATGCGGCATCGCCGATCACCGCCTGACCGGCGCTGTCGGAAAGGGCGGCCAGCGAACTCTTGAACAGCGCGGGCTGTTCGGCACGGCCAATCGAATAGGTGCGCGCGCCATAGGGCGCGGTCGACACATGCGCCTGGCGGCGTACATAATCCTCGTTGCCGGCATCGGTGATGTTGCGCGAGGCAAGCTGCGTCTGCTGGGACACGTTGAACAGCGATGACTGCGCAATCTTGATGGCCGCTGTCAACGTCATTTCATCTACCTGCCTGACATCCCCAAAACGGGTCCTGTCCCATCCCAATCATTGAGCGGCATCGGTGCCGGAGCGCCGCGCGATCAGAGGCGACGCGCCAAAGGTTAACGCTTGAGGGTTAACAAGACGTCCATCAACTCCGATCCGGTCTGAAATACCTTCGAGTTGGCCGTGTAGTTGCGTTGTGCCTGGATCATTTCGGTCAACTCCTCGGCGATATCGACGTTCGAGGATTCGAGCGCACCGGACACAAGCGACCCCAACTCGTCCTCGCCGGGAAAGCCCAGCCGCACGTCGCCACTGTCCTCGTTGGCGACAAAGACATTGCCGGACAGCGACGTCAGCTGGTCGGGACTGATCACGTTGGCGAGCGGCACGCGAAACAGGGCGCGCAGCGTTTCATTCTCATATTGCGCGTAGACGGTGCCGTCGGCGCCGATGTTGAGCTGCTTGACAGTGGCCGGCTCGTTACCGTCGACACTGACCTCCGACACGGTGAAATCGGCGGCGAGCTGCGTGGAGTCCGTCAGGTCGAAGGTCAGCGTCTGGCCATTGGGCACGGGCACCGCGAAGCTGGTGGCACCGTTGAGCTCGCCTGTTGTCCCGTCGAACGTCACGGTCTGCGTGGCCAAAGGACCCGAACCGTAGGGAAAGTTGGTGCCGGCGGCCGCCTGCGCCTGATCGAAGACGGCGATCTCCCATGTGTTGGCCGCCGTCTTGGTCATGTAGACATCGAGCAATTGCTTGTCGCCGAGGTCGCCATAGGCAAGGACGGACGTCTTGTGGGTGAACTCGGACGTGGCACCGTTGGCCGACGGCAGCGGGGCGGTGACGATGTCCGCATCGGACGGGAAGTTCACCTGGAATGTACCGAACTGCGAGGGCGCAGCTTCCATCGCCGTATTGTCCAGCCTGACGATATCGGTCCCCTCGAGGCTGTTGGCCGTGACCGCCGGATCGCCGTTTTCAAAACTGTAACCGGCGAGGAAATAGCCGGCTGAATTGACCAGGCGACCCTCAGCATCGGGCACGAAGGCGCCCGAGCGGGTCATGAACGAGCTGCCGTTCTGATCCTTGACGACAAAGAAGCCACCGCCGTCAACGGCCAGATCGAGCGCCGAACTGGTGAACTGCAACACGCCCTGCTGCGAGACATGCTGGCGGACATTGGTGACGATACCGCCCGAACTGTGACTGTTGGGAAGATTGTTGACGACCAGCGTCGAGAACTCCACGCCGAGCTTCTTGTAGCCTGTTGTCGCGGAGTTCGCGATGTTGTCGGCGACCGTGGAAAGCTTGCTTGCCTGCCCCTGCATACCGGACACACCGGTGCGCATCATACCATAGAGACTCATGGGCGGACCCCCTTCTCGCGATTGTGCGAGAAAGGCTACACGACCAAACTTGCCTGAGGCTGCTCTGCTGCGGCCTCGATGGCCGGAGCGGCGGCGCGCAGTGAATCCATGCACAGGCGATAGCCGAGATAGCGGCGCGAATCGATGACGTTGATGCCAAGCACGCGGGTCAGCTTCTTGCGGAGCTTCGAGATGTGGCTTTCGATCACGCACTCCTCGACATGATCTTCAAGCACGCCATAGACGGCGTTGTAGACCTGGGTGCGCGAAGCGCGGCGCTCGCCATTGCCGGCCAGATATTCCAGCACGCGACGCTCGCGGCGCGGCAGCGGAAAGGGCTTGTCATCGACCAGCGGATCGCGGCCATCCATGAAGACACGCAGCCGGCCGCAGTCAATGTAGGTTTTACTCTCTTCGGATCGGCGGCGGATCGCCGAGATGCGGGCGAGAATCTCACGGACATGGACCGGTTTGCGCACGACATCGTCAGCGCCGATATCGAAGCGCTGCAAGGTCTCGTCCAGCGAGCCCGTCTCCAGCATGGCGATGATGGGCACGCGCGTCTTGGCACGAAGCGCATTGATCAGATTGTCTTCATCATCGGTCTGCCCGATCAAGAAAGACTGGATGGTTTGCACTTCTTCGGAAGATGACGATTCAAGCCAATCCTGTATTTCCGAAGAATCCATTCCGTAAACGGAATAGCCAATACGCGAAAACATGCTGCGATACGCGTCCAGCACGGCCTGCCGGTCGTCGACAATTACGATCATATGTGTTGCCCGCCAAATCAGTCCCCAAGCGATGACTTATTGGTATGACCGGACAAAACCCCTCTCACCCCGTAATTTTTCACCTATTGCGAAAGGGCAACGAATCAAAATCAGGACCATGGATGCTTAACAAACCGTTGATTGGCAAGGCTCGGACAAGTCTTAACAAATGCGTTAACGAGCTGTTTACCATCAGATAATGATTCGGCCCTCGCCGCTTGACGTCCCAGCGCCCGTGTGGTCGCCGGCGCGGCCCTGCTCCGCGCCATCGGCGGCGGAACCACTTGCACCACCCGAAGACAGGCCGCGGCCGTCTTCGCCGGATGGATCACCCCGGCCGCCCTCGAAGCTGTGTGACGCGGCATCGTCGCTGCCGGCGCGAGGCTGTCCTTCACCGGCAACCTCGATGTTGGCGCCGGCAAACGTGCCACCAACCGCCCGCAACACCGTGGCGATCGTCTCCTGATCGGAGCCGAGCGCGCGGGCCGCGGACGCGCTGTCGGGCGTGAGCGTGACCGTGACCTGCTCGCCGGACATGCGCATCGTCACGTTGATCTGGCCCAGATGAGCGGGCTGGAGCTGTATGCGCAGCACCGACACCGGTTGTCCGGCAACCGGGGCCGCCATGACGCGCGCGACGTGCGATGAGACCGCCTCACGCATGGACGCCGGAAGATCGCCCTCGCCCGCCAGTGCCCGACCAAGATCGAGCGGAACCACCACGGGCTGCGGCGGCCGCGCTTCGCCGCCGGCCGGTGGCGCGGCGCTGCCGGCCAACGGGATGGCCGGACCATCGATCTGTGGCGTGCCGGACCTGTTCGCCACCTGTTGCTGGCCGCCGGCCGGGGAATTGCCGGGCTGACCCGCGCCGTCCCTGCCCGTGGCCGCCGAGCCAAAGGCGATGTCGATCGCCTCTGCCTTCGAGGATGCTGCCTGGCCCCTGGCGGCCGGAACGTCGATAGATTCGCCCGAGGCGGCGCCTTCAGGCTGAACCGCTGATCGCTGTGCCGCTCCCGGTTTTGCCGCGGCATCGGCGGATGCGGTGCGTGCGGTCAGATAGGGCGCGACGGCCATCACCGCCACGACCGGTGCCGGGCCAGCAGCCGCCGGCTGGGCTGCTTCGGTCTCCTGGGCAGGCTTGGCTTTCTCGTCCGTTGCGGACTGTTTCGCTGCATCGGTATCTGTGGTCCGTTCGGACTTTCGGGTGCCGGCATCCGATCCGCCGGACCGGCCGACCGATGAAGACTCGGCAGTATGAAGGACGGCGATATCCTGTCGGCTTCCATCCGTCGCGTTTTCGTTCGGGGCGACATTGTCCGCGGTGCCATCGGGTTCGAGCGGGGTACGGTTGCCCTCTCCCTGAACGGTCCGGCGCGGTATCTCATCGGTGGCGTCGGCGTTTTTGGCATTCGCACCCTTGCCGTCTGGTTGGTGTGCCTGCCCGACCTTTTCGGCCCCGGTATTGGGGTTTGCCTTGCGCAACCCGGCTCCGGCATCCCTGACCAGTTCGGCAAACCCGCCGGAGCCGTCGCCCTTGCCATGCTCGCTTTTGGCCCGCCGGGCAACCGGCGCGGCGTCAAGGGATGTGTTGATGTTTGCAGAGACCTGGGTCACCCGCCGCTCCCTTCCAGTACGGAGTCGATTTCCAGCAACACGTCACGTGTGCTGGACATGAATTTGCGATGTTCGGCGCTCAGCGCGTCGCCGTCATTGTCACCCGAGGCCGGTTCGGTGCCGGCGACGCTGGCACCACGCTCCGGTTCGGCCTGCGGCAGCGGACGGACCGCGGCGGGTTCGATCGGGTCGGCCGCGCTGCCATATCCGGGCAGCACGGTCCGCACACCCTCGGGTTCGTTCGGTTGCATCGGCAGGCCAAGCCCGTCGGCCATGCCGGCCTCATCGGGTGCGGTGGCGGCCAGTTGGGCATCGGGGATGTCGGAGGCCGGCTCCGCCGCCCTGGCCGCGTTGGCGCGGGTCATTTCGCTGATCACATTGCGCGCAACACCCAGCAATTGACGGTCGGCCGGCGACAACTGGTCCGCATCGATCGCTTCGAGTTCGGCCGCAACCGTCTCGTGATCGGCCGAAGCGATGTTCGCCATCAGCACGTAGAGACGCTGGCGCATGGCATCCACAGGATCGGCGGCAGGCGCACTGCGCCGGGCCGCGGCGGCCTTGCCCGCTTCGATCTCTTCTGCGAACTCGGCCTCCAGATAACGCACCAGTGCAAAATTGCCGTCAATTGTGGCGGCCCGCATCTGCCGCGCCACGATGCTGCGCCGATGCGCCGGCGGCATGAAGCGGATGATCTCGGCCAGCTTTGCCTGATGGGAAGGTCGGGACAGCGCAATGCCGCCATTGACCAGGGATACCGCGAAGTCGGACGCATAGGGCGAGTTCAGGAAGGTTCGCGCATAGCGACTGGCAACAATCAAAAACTCTTTTTGATCATGCAGTTGTGACAGGATTGGCAACAGTCGCCTGAGCGCGGATTCCTCGATGAGTGTGCCCGGCGCCAGAAGCGAGACCTGTTTGAGATGGCCGGCCCGCTCCTGCGGCGTCTCTGCATTGATGCCGTTGATCAGGGCCAATCCGGCGCCCAGCATGCCGCCCAGTATCATGGGGTTGGCGGTCGGCTCATCGCTGACCGTCTTGTCCAGCAGCGCTTCGGCGACGGCGCCGGCGAGCGCCTTTTCGCCGTCGTCGGACTGCCGGCCCAACGTGTCGTAGAGCCTTGCGAATGTCGCCGGATTGCCGCCGCTGACCGCGTAAGCGAGCACGGCCCGGCGTTCGGCCGGATCGGCCAGCGCGCCGGCTTGCAACGAAGCGAACAATTCGTCGATGACGCGCAATGTGCTCGATTGAAGCTGGAAGGCGGACGGGTCGCCGCGCGCGATCTGGTCCTGGATGTGATGCAGCGAGCGCACCGCGCCGAGCGGGCGGGTGGGCAGATCGGCATATGCCGGCAGACCGGCACCGGCAAGCATCACGGCCGCCAGCGGGAGGCAGACAGCGGGACGTGCGCAGCCGGCGGCCATCATGAGTCAAGCTCCAGCAGAATGTCGATGCGCCGGTTGCGGGCGCTGAACGGGTCGGCCGGCACCGCAAGGTCACGGTCGGCGCGCCCGGTCACCGCGCGGAAACGGCTTTCAGGCACCCCGCCGCGCACAAGCATGTAGTAGGCCGCCTGCGCCCGGGCCGCCGACAATTGCCAATTGTCGGAACTGCCCGAAATGAACGGCCGTGCGTCGGTGTGACCTTCGATGCGCAAGCCGCCCGCCCGTTCGCCGATCACACCGCCCACCTTTTCAAGCGCCAGCACAAGCGGCGGGGACGGAACGGCCGAGCCGATCTCGAACATCGGAATCTGCAGATTGTCCGTAAGCGAGATCAGGATCGCGTCCGGCTGCGCCTCGACGGACAATTGCTCGACAAGCACGCTATCGGCGCCGAACGCTTCGGTCAGGACCTCGGTCAGGGCGGTGCGCAACTGTTCGGCGGTTTGCTCGGCCTCCGGCGTCACGGTGTCTTCCGCCGGCGGATCGGCGGCATCGGCCTCTGGCTGCTCCGTTGGTTCGGCCGTCTCCAAAGGCTCGGTCGCGGCCTGCTCCGTGTCGGCTGGCTCGCCCGTTTCCGCGGCCAGTTCGGGTGCTGCCTGAAGCGCGCCTTGCGGCATAGCTTCGTTGGGCCGGGTTGGCGCCTCGGCCGAGATATCAGCCAGCGCCGTTTCGGTTGGACCGCCGGGGGCCGGCGCCGGCGGTGCGCCGGTCTCCGACAAAGGCGCATCCGACAGCGGCTCACGCGGCATGTCGGACCAGCGTTCGGGCGCAAACGGGTCGAAGAAGGTTTCGATCGAGGCATTGGTTTGCTCGGCAGACCAGGACTGCGCACCGCTTTGCGGCATTTGATCGTCTGTGCTGCCCGCCTCGAAGCTGCTGGCGATCTGATCGAGCGCCTCATAGGGATCGGCAAAAAAGGCTGCATCCCCCGTCGGGTTGCCCTGCTCTTCGGCCTGGCCGCTGCCGGAAGCGTCGGTTTCGCCCGATCCGCCCGAGCCGGTGCCCTCGGCGTCGATGACTTCCACCTCCTGAATGCCCTGGGCGTCGTAAAGCCCTTTTACGGACCGGTTGCGGTCGACCAGCTTGACGGGATTGAAATAGCTGGCGACCGCCTGCTTGGTCTCCTCGTTGGCCGCGTTGACCAACCAGAGCACCAGAAACAGACAGAACATGGCCGTCATGAAGTCGGCAAACGCGATCTTCCAGGCGCCGCCATGGTGATCATCGTGATCGCCATGGCCACGCTTGATGATGATGATTTCCTGATGGTCCTGCGCGGCGCTCACCGGCCACCTCCAAACAACAGGGTTCGGGCTTCCTCAAGCCGGGTCGACAGCACCGCCGTGTCGGCGACAGCAACAAGATCGGTGACCTCGGCGACCTCCATTTCGGGCTGCGCCAAGCCATCGGACCAGCGCTCGCGCACCGCTTGAAGAAGGCTCTCCGGCCCGCTGAGGTGCACGCAAACCCCCTCACCGGCTTTGACCATCGCCGCCAGATCGGCGCAGAAGCGATCGACCGCCTGCTCTTCAATGACGGCCATGAGCGGATGCACGAGGACCGCGCCCAGCGCCGACTTGATGGCGGCCGCCACCCCGTCGGCCATGGCCGGCACGGCCTGCTCGGCAAGGCGCGCGATCTCCGCGGCATGTGCGCTTTCAAGCGCCTCGATCCGTTCGGTCAGTTCATTGATCTGCGCGTCACGGGCAGCCAGTTCGGGACCTTGATCCACCGGCCGGGCCTGCACGTCGGGCTCCGGTGCCACATCCGGGCCGGCAGGCGGCACCGCTCCAATGTCGGGATCGGCATGGATGGTGGCGGCCACGGCCGGCGATGGTTCGGCCGAGAACGCTTCGGACAGCATGGACTGCAATGCCGCGGCATCACCGGGCGCGCCCGTTTCGGCGGGCCGCGGCGGCGGCGCGGGCTCGACCATGTCGGTCTTCAGATTGTCAAACGGCGCGCCCCGACCCGCCGGCCCGAGCAGCGGAACAAAGGCGTCCTCCGGCGGGGCCGTCGCTGACGCGACCGCTGGCTGCCCGACAGGCGGCAGAACAGCATCGTCACCAAAGTCGGGCAAAAGGGCGTGGAACGCCTCACGCATCGCCGGACACCGCCTCATTGTTCAACCAGCGGCGAAGGATCTGGGCGGCGCGCTCTTCGTTCATGTCGATGATGCGCGAAAGGCGCTCTTCGGGCGCGGGCTTGAGACGGATCGATTCGGCGGCCATGTCGGCCAGCGCCTCGCCGCCACCCTCGCCGACGGCGCTGTCAGCGCCCTCGTTGGCCAGAAGCGGCGTATCGGCGGCTTCGACCCGCGCCACCTGCTGGGCGAATTCGCCGGAGCGCAGCACGTTGATCATCGGACGCACCGCAAGGAAGATCACCGCCAGAATGACCGCGATGAAGGCAAAGGCGTTGATCGCCGTGCCCAGATGCTCGCTGAGCGAGGCCATCGCGCCGGACGCCGACGAGCCCTCGGCGGTCATGCCCTCGACAAAGTCGAATGCCGTGATGTTGAGCACATCGCCGCGATCCTCGACGATGCCCGCCGCCGCAGCAGCGACCGTGCGGATTTGCGCCAGCCGCTCCTCGACTGCGGCCGGATCGAGCGGCTGCCCATCCGGTGTGACCAGCCGCGCGCGGTTGACGACAACGGCGATCGACAAGCGATCGACATTGTAACCATTTGATATGGTTGCGGTTCTCGTTGAGCTCAGCTCGTAGTTCGTCGTCTCTTCGCGGCGCTCACTGCGCTCGTTGGTGCTTCCGCCGCCAGCGCCGCCCTGCGCGTCTTGCGGCAGATCCTGCTCGACGGTCACCGGCTCGGAGGCGAGCTGTTCGGTCGCCGCATCCTCGGCGCGCACGATCTGCACCGACCGCTCGATGCGGCTGTCCGGATCAAAGATCGTTTCCTCGATCTGGCGCTGATCGGTGTTGATATCGGCCTGGACACTGACGCGGAAATTGGCGGCGCCAAGCGTTGCGGCCAGGGCACGGTGGATGCCGTCGGCCACCTGGTTTTCGACCGTTGCCTCGATGCCAATGGCGCTTGATGCCGAATTGGTCAGCGGGTCTTCGCCGGCGGCCAGCAGCCGGCCGGCGGAATCGAGCACGGTGACATTGTCGGCGACCATGCCCGGAACCGCCGCAGCGACGAGATGGCGAACGGCGTTGGCGCGGCTTTCGACACCGGCGCGATCAAAGCGGATGATGACCGAAGCGGTCGGCACCTGCTCGGCACGGCGGAAATTGCCACGCTCGGCCATGACGATGTGGACACGCGCGCCCTTGACGCCGCTGATCGTCTGGATGGACCGGGCGATCTCGCCCTCAAGGGCGCGCACGCGCGTGACCTCCTGCATGAACGAGGTCAGACCGAGCGAGCCGAGATTGTCGAACAGTTCATAGCCGGCACCGGCGCTGGACGGCAGGCCCTTTTCGGCAAGGATCATGCGGGCGCGGCCGGTCATGCCGGCCGGAACCATCAGTGTCGTGCCCTCGGCGTTGACATCATAGACAATGCCCGCCTCGCCGAGCACCATGCCCATGCGCGTGACGTCGTCGCGCTCAAGGCCGACATAAAGCGGCTGGTAGGTCGGTCGGTTGAGAAATGCCGATCCGATGCCGACGGCCATCAAAACGAGGACAAAGACACCAGCCATCAGCATGAGCCGGCGTGGACCGAGCGCACCGAGATTGGCAGCGAGCATCTTGAGGTTTTCTGGCACGGTTCTTCCCCGGAACTGAATGCGTTCAGCCTACGGGTTCAAACTTGCGCGAAGGTGATGAGGCCCCATCCGGCAACAGGCCGAAAAAGAAAAACGGGCCGCCCGAGGGGTGGCCCGATGTCAGACTGTTGATTTGGTTTAGCCGCCCCGGAACAACGACAAAATCGACTGGGCGTTGCCGTTGGCAATCGACAGGGCCTGGATGCCGAGCTGCTGCTGGACCTGAAGAGCCTGAAGGCGCGTCGATTCGGCGCTCATATCGGCATCCACGAGCTGGCCGACACCGCGTTCGATGGAGTCCATCAGCGTGCCGACGAAGTCGCTTTGCAGCTTGATGCGCTTTTGCGCCGAGCCCAGATCGGAGGCCGCGTTGGTCATCGCCTGAAGCGCGGTCTCGGTGATGGCAATCATGCCGTCAATGTCGGCATCGTTGAGGTTTGCGGTGTTCAGATCGAGGTTGGACACCGAAGCGGCCACGTTGGCGGTGCCGCCCGTGGTCACCGAGTCGTCGTCCAGAATGCCGTCGGCTGCGGCGTTCGCATCGAACAGGGCAATGGACGACTTATCGACGGTGAGCGTGCCAACCGAAACAGCGCCGCTGGCGTCGCGGTTGAACGAAGAGACGATGCTTTCGGTGGCCGAGTAGCCGGCGGCACCGGAATTGATGTTCAACCAGTTCTCGCCGTTGAACGCTGCCGAGGCGGCATTCGATGTGAGTTGGTTCTGCAACTCGTCGATCTCGGTCTGGATCTTGGAGCGGTCAACACCCGGCTCGCGGGCCGCGACCAGCTTGGACTTGATCTCATCGACGACCTTGATGGCGCTGTCGACGGCCGTGTAGGCGATATCGACCTTGGCTGCCCCCAATCCCAGCGCGTCCTGAACGGTCGAAAGGGCGGAATTGTCGGAACGCATCGTGGTTGCGATCGACCAATAGGCGGCGTTGTCGGATGCCTCGGAGACACGGTAGCCGGTGGAAATCCGCGCCTGTGTCGTCTCAATCGAATCGTTGGTGTTCTGCAGGGCGCGCAGCGCCGTCATCGCAGAAACGTTGGTCATCAAGCTGGACATACAAGGCCCCTTCTCACACTCCGCACCATTGCGACATTCCGGGTTTCGGCCGGTACGACGACGTAGCCTCATGCCGCGCCGGCCCAAAAACGCCGACACACGTCTGTTGTCACTTCATTAAGGTAAACAGGAATGGCTAACAAAAGCTAAACGCGTGACCCCATGGAAAATCAGGGCCGGACCGCAAGCGGTGACGGCCGCAGGCCAGACAACCAACGGCGACGAAAAAGCTTTGTTTTCAGAGCTTTATAGAGCGGCCACCCGCTCACGAAGAGAAAAGCGCGGCTCAGGCGCGCGCCATAAAAGGGCCGCCCGAAGGCGGCCCTCCCACAAGCGGAGCTTGCTTGGTGTTAGCGGAACAGCGACAGGATGGACTGCGAGTTGCCGTTTGCAATCGACATGGCCTGGATGCCGAGCTGCTGCTGAACCTGCAGGGCGTTCAGCCTGGTCGATTCGGCGCTCATGTCCGCATCGACGAGCTGGCCGATGCCGCGGTCGACGGCGTCCATCAGGTTGCCCACGAAGTTGTTCTGAAGGTCGATGCGCGACTTGGCCGAACCAAGATCCGATGCGGCGGTCGTCATCGACTGGATCGCGGTATCGACACCGGAGATCATCGCTTCAAGGTCAGCATCGGTCGTGGCCGCGCTGATCGAGATCGTGGCAACCGTTGTCGTGCCCGCAGCAAGGGTGATATCCTGCTCGAGGATACCGTCGGCTGCAGCGTTGGCGTCGAACAGAGCCGTGCCGGCCTTGCTGACATCGATCGTGCTCACCGAAACGGCGCCGGCGGCGTCGCGGGTGAAGCCTGCAACCATGGTCTCGGTCGCCGAGTAGCCGGCGGCACTGGAGTCGACCGAAATCCAGTTCTCACCGTTGAACGACGACGAGGCGCCGATCGAGGTCAACTGCGACTGAAGCTGCGTGATTTCGGACTGGATCTTCGCCTTGTCGACGCCCGGCTCGCGAGCTGCGACAAGCTTGGACTTGATCTCATCGACAACGTCGATCGCCGAGTTGACACCGGTGTAGGCGACATCGACCTTGGCAGCGCCAAGACCGAGGGCATCCTGAACGGTGCCGAGTGCCTTGTTGTCCGAACGCATGGTGGTTGCGATCGACCAATAGGCGGCGTTGTCGGAAGCTTCGCCGACGCGGTAGCCGGTGGCGATGCGGGCCTGCGTGGTTTCCAGGGCGGAATTGGTCTGCTGCAGCGACTTCAGAGCCGTCATTGCAGACACGTTGGTCATCAAGCTGGACATATGAGTGTCCCTTTCTACTCAAAACAAAACAAGGGACATTCCGGATAAGCCGGCACGGCAGGGTTGGCATCATGCCGGCCGGAAATATCGGCGCCTGCTGTTGTGGGGGTTATATGCCGCCAGACCTTAACAAGCGCTGAAACCGCGCCCTGTAATTTCTCGCAGGGCGCGTTTGTCTGATCGGCGGGCCTCACATCCTGTCAGACGAAGGAGCGCACCAGACTTCCCACCAACAAGTTCCAGCCGTCGATCATTACGAAAAACAGGATCTTGAACGGCAGCGATATGACCGAGGGCGGCAGCATCATCATGCCCATCGCCATGATGATGGTGGCGACGATCAGATCGATCACCAGGAACGGCAGAACGACAAGGAAGCCGATCTCAAATCCGCGCCGGATTTCGGAGATCATGAAGGCCGGGATAAGGATGCGCATGTCGATCGTGCCGTCGATGACGACATCCTGGCCGCGCTCGCGGGCAAGGCCGGTGAACAGGTTGAGGTCTTCGTCGCGCGTGTTCTCCAGCATGAAGTCACGAAACGGGGCGATGATCTCCGACAGCGCCTGCTCCTCCTGGATATCGTTGGCGAGAAGCGGCTGCAGCCCGTTTTGCCAGGCACGGTCAAAGGTCGGCGCCATGACGTAAAAGGTCATGAACAGCGCCAGGGAAATCAGGATGATGTTGGCGGGCGTCGATTGCAGCCCCAGGCCGGTGCGCAGGATCGAAAAGACGATGATGAACCGCGTGAAGCTCGTCACCATGATCAAAAGACCCGGCGCGACCGCCAGAACGGTGACGATTCCAAAGAGCTGAATGATGTTGGCGCTGGTCAAGCCGCCGATTTCTTCGGGCAGGCCAAGCCCGCCAAGCCCCTGCGCAACGGCGGGCACCGGGACCAGCAGGGCCAAAGCGACCAACGCAAAGGGCGCGATCCTGATCATTCGAGCAACAGCGCCTTGACGAAGACGCGCTTGACCATGCCGTCGCTGCGCAACGCGGCGCGGCTTTCAAGGTCGGTCACCATGTGCTGGAAGCCGCTTGGCAGGGCGAGCGATTGCAGCCGCGTCGTACGCATATAGGCCAGGAAATCGGCATGGATGGCCTCGATCATCACGGGATCGATGCCTTCCTCGGCTTCCTCCCCTTTGGGCTCGATGGCGAGCGACAATTCCATCCTGACCCAGACGTCGGACGGAACGCCGATATTGGTGGTGATCGGATCGAGTTCGAGCACGTCGAGCTTGGCGAAGTCGAGGCCGCGCAGCGATGTCTCGTCGGCGGTGCCGTGGCCGTCATCGTGCGCGCCATGGCCGTCATCGGTGCTGTGATCGTCGCCTTTGTCGGCATCGGTATCGGGCGCTTTGGCCATTTCGTCGGCCGACGCTTCGGCGCCTGTGACCATCGGCGCGAACAACGTCTTGCCGACACCGAAGCCGACACCGCCGGCCAGAAGCGCTGCAACGAGAATGAACACCACCGCCATGATCGGCGACGAGCCCTTCTCTTCCTCCTCCTGGTCTTGGTCGGTGATGGCGTCGGCCACGTTGCTGATGCCTCAAAATGGTGAGATGCGGTCGATGAACTGCTGTCCGTAGGGCGGCTGCTGGACCTCGGCTATATGTCCGGTCCCGCCATAGGAGATGCGGGCTTCGGAAATCCGGTCATAGGCGATCGTGTTGGACGGATCGATATCCGACGGCCGCACGATGCCGGCGACGGTCAGAATGCGCACCTCGGCATTGACCCGCACTTCCTGCGTCCCGCGGATCACCAGATGGCCGTTCTGGAGCACATCGACCACGGTCGCCGCGACACGCAGATCGATGCGCTCGGATCGCGAGGTGGCGCCCTCGCCGGTGAAATCGGTGTCGCCGCCAAAGCTGGCATCGCCCGAGGCCGCGCCGCTGGTGCCGTTCCAGTCGCCGTTCGCACCCAGGCGCCATGACCGCGACGAACTGCGCGATCGCTCGGAATCGCTTTGAAGCTGGGCCCGATCCGCAATGTCGATGAGAACGGTCAGCGTGTCGCCCCGGGTCAGCGCCTTGCGCGCGGTGAAAAGGCTCGCGGTGCGGTCATCCCAGGTCGAATATTTGTTGAGCGGCTGGCCGGGATATTTGGATTCGACCATCGATGGCGGCAATTGGTTGTCGATGCCCGAGCCGACCGGCGACAGGGCCGGCGGCGTGCCCAAATCCTTGGTTGCCGCGCATCCGGCAAGCATCAGCCCCCCGGCAACGGCGACAAAGACACGTATTGCTGGACCGGACATCGTCATCATCCGTCCCCTTCCGGCAGGCCGACATCTCCAACGGCCGCCATGATCTGGGTGATCAAGGCGGCATCCTTGGTCGACATTTCGTTGAGGATGGCGGCCGAGGCGCGCGGCTTGAGCTTGGTCAGCAGCGCGGCGGAGAGTTCGGCGGGCAATTCCTCCATGCGCACGGCCGCCGCGTCGGGCCGCATATTGGCGTAGACCGCCACCAGCCCCTCATTGGCGGCCTCGGCGAATTCCTCGCGCTTTTGCGCCCATTGCTCATAGGCGGCGCGGCGTTCTTCCAAGATCGTGATCTTGGCCTCAATGTCGGCGCGCAGCGTCTCCAGTTCCTCGCGCTGGATTGCGTAGCGGCGCTCGCGCGCATCATCGACAATGTTGGCGCAAAAGTTCTGCACGTCGGCCGGCGCCTGATCCTGAGCGTTGACCGCAACGGGCATCGCCGCCGGCGCCGCAACGGCCCAGACGATGACCAGCAAACGTGTCGCGATGGCCGGGCGTCTTTTTCTCATGGCGTCCTCACTGCACAACCAGTTCCGCGTTCAACGCGCCCGCGCTCTTGATCGCCTGCAGGATCGAGATGACGTCGCGCGGCTGCACGCCGAGGCGATTGAGCCCCTCGACCAGGCTTTGAAGATCGACACCGTCGATCGTGCCGATCTGCGTGCCCTCCTCGTTGACATCGATGAACGTCGATGGCTCGACCGCCGTCACACCATCGGAAAACGGTGCGGGCTGGATGACGGTCGGCGCTTCGGTGATCCGAACCGTCAGCGCGCCATGGCTGACCGCGACGCGCGAAACACGCACATCGGCGCCGATGACGACCGTGCCCGACTTTTCGTCGAGCACCACGCGCGCCGGCTGATCGGTCTGCACGTTCAAATTCTCGATGGCGGCGATGAAGCGCGCCGGCGACATGCCGTCAGGTTTGTTGAGCCGTACCGTGCGCGAATCCATCTCCTTGGCGACGGGCGCGCCGAACGCCTGCCGCGCATGGGCGTTGATCGCATCGGTGACCGCGATCGCGGTTGAGAAATCGGGATTGCGCAATTGCAACAGGAACGCGCCTTCCTGATTGAAATTGACGGGCACCTCGCGTTCGACAATGGCACCGCCGGCAATGCGACCGCCCGTCGGGGTGCCCTGGCTGACGGATTCGGCCTGCCCCTCGGCCGCAAATCCGGCGATCGAAACCGAGCCCTGGGCGACCGCGTAGATCTGCCCGTCGGCTCCCAAAAGCGGCGTCATCACCAGTTGCCCGCCGCCCAGCGAGGTCGCATCGCCCAGAGACGAGACGGTGACATCGATCCGGGCGCCGGACGTGGCGAAGGCCGGCAGGTTGGCCGTCACCATGACGGCGGCAATGTTTTTCAGCCGCGCCCGCCCTTCGGCGGTGGCAACGCCGAGCGTGTCGAGCATCGAGCGCATCGACTGCTCGGTGAACGGCGCGTTGCGCAGGCTGTCGCCGGACCCCTGAAGACCGACCACCAGACCGTAGCCGATCAACTGGTTGTCACGCGATCCCTGAAGGATGGCGATATCCTTGATGCGCGATGTTGCCGCCGCATCGGACGCCGCCAGGACGACGAGACACAGGGCGCAGACAATGATGCGGAGCATCAGCACACCTCGGCAAGCGAGGGCGAGCGCACGACGGCGCAGACCGAGCGGCCATTGTGCGCATTGCGCACGCGGATCGTCTCGCCGACCGTGCCGTCCTGAAGCGCGATGGCCTTCATGACGATGGAGAGCGGGCCTTCCTGAAGGCTGACCGAAATCAGTTCACCCTGCTCGATGGCGAAGGGTGCGCGCAACATGTCCGGCGCGATCGCGCGACCGGGCAGCAGGGTTCGGGTGGCAACCATGCCGGCCAGTTCGGACCTTGTGCGAACGACGGGAAAATCATCGGGAATGGAGCGCGTGTGCTGGCGCACCGCGACATTGTTGGTGTCGATGGTCTGGCCGGGGTAAACGATGCGCTCGACAACGGCATAGTTGAACGACGCGTCAGCGGCAGCGCCCGGAAGCGCCACCGCCTGAAAGACAAATGCCAATGCTGCGATCAAGCCAGCCAGACGCACGATCCATCACCTCAAGCCGTTGGAGACGGTCGACATCATCTGGTCCGCCGCCTGGATGACCTTGGAGTTCATCTCGTAGCCCCGCTGGGCGGCGATCAGTTCGGTGATCTCGCGCACCGCATCGACATTGGACTGTTCCAGATAGCCCTGCCGCACGGTGGCAAAGCCGGGATCGCCCGGGACGCCGACGACAGCGGCGCCGGACGCCTCGGTTTCGGCATAGAGATTTCCGCCAAGCGGTTTGAGGCCCGCATTGTTCGAGAACGTGGCGAGCGTCAACTGGCCCAGTTCCTGCAACTGGGTCTGGTCGGCGACGCGGGCATAGACCTGACCGCTTTCGTTGACGACAACCTCCACGGTGTTCTGCGGAACCGTGATCTCCGGCTGTACGGTGTAGCCGTCGACCGTGACCATCTGGCCTTCGGCATTGGTGTTGAACGCGCCGGCGCGCGTATAATGGGTCACACCGCCCGCACCCTCGATCTGGAAGAAGCCCTCGCCGGTCAGCGCCAGATCGAGCTTGTTGTTGGTCGCGTTCAACGCACCCTGGAGGTGGATTTCACGGATCGCGGCGGTGCGCACGCCAAGGCCGATATGGCTGCCTTCGGGCACAATGTTCTCATTGGCGCGGTTGGGCACGCCGGCAACGCGCTCGACCTGATAAAGAAGGTCGGAGAATTCCGCCCGGGCCCGCTTGAAGCCGGTCGTGTTCACATTGGCGATGTTGTTGGCAATGACCTCGAGATTGGTCTGCTGCGCGTTCATGCCGGTGGCGGCAATGGCAAGGGCTTTCATACGCGATACTCCTCAGATGGCCATGCGGGTCATGTCGAGATAGGCCGTGACGATCTTGTCGCGAATGGCGACGGCGGCCTGCAGGCTCCGCTCGGCCTCCATGACGGCGTCGGTCACCGCGCGCGTGTCCATCTGGCCGTTCAGACCGGCCACCGCGGCACTGTCGGCCGTCTTGACCGAATTGACCGTCGCGGCGATCTGGTCGCGCAAAATGTCGCCGAACGATCCGGCGCCACCGATCTGGAAGGTTTCGGCGCCCGAGGCCTGCCGGGCGAGATCGGCGCGCAGGGAACCGGTCCCGCTCCCGGCAAGCGATTGAAGCTGCTCGATCATCAGCGGGCCCTCATCAGGTCGATGGTCATGGAAATGAGTTCACGTGCCTGCTTGAGCACCTGAAGATTGGCCTGATAGCTGCGATTGGCTTCGCGCATGTCGGCCATCTCGACGATGGGATTGACGTTTGGCAGCTTGACGTAGCCGTCCGGATTGGCGGCAGGATGGGAAGGATCGAACTCCTGAACAAATGCCGCCTTGTCTGCATCGATCTCGTCGATGCCGACGAATGTGGCCTGCGAATTGCGATCGACCACGCTTTGAAAAGCGACCGTCTTGCGGGCATAGGGATCGGCGCCGGGCGCATCGCCGGTGGAATTGGCGTTGGCGATGTTCTCGGAAACAACGCGCAGCCGGGTTGATTCGGCATGAAGGCCCGAGCCGGCCACCCGGAGGGCTGTCGTCAGCGCATCCATCGGCCTACCCCTTCGAAACCATCAGTGTCATACGGTGAAAGGCCGAGACGATGGCCGTGTTCAGTTCCATGCCGGCGCGCACCTGGCCCGATTTGGCCAGTTCGGTCTCGAGCACCACCGGACCGCCCACGGTTCGCATCTCGGCGCCCGGCGGCGCGCCGGCCCCGCCGCCGCCCTTGGGTACACCGACATGGGTTCCATGGGTCGCCTCAAGGCGGACCTGCGCGAACTTGACCTGCTGCTCGAAGGGCGCGACGTCCTTGGCCTGGTAGGAGGAAACGTTGGCGTTGGCGATGTTGCTGGCAACGGCGGCCTGCCGCGTGGACAACCAGTCGGCCTGACGCGAGGCGAGATCAAACAATTGCACTGGTGTCATCATGACATCCTTTCACCTTGTGTGAGGATATCGATGGTGACTTGCGCGTGGCTTGCGATTTGCCGATCAGTCCAGTTGGACCTCGGTCTCGTCGTCGGGAACGATCTGGGCGTGCGGACCGCGCCCGACTATGGCCGACACGCGCCGGCCATCGGGCAGCAGCGTGCCCGGGCGGACAATGTAGATGCCATCCTCGTCGGCAATCAGCGCCAGGCCGCGACCGGCATCGAGAAGCTTGTAGGTGCGGGCGGCCGCGCCTGCGCCCGAAGGTACGCTGGCGGTTGTGATCGGATCGACGCCCGGCGGCAGGTCTTCGCGCTCGCCTTCCTCCTCGCCCGTGTCGAGCGGGATCGCCGCGGTCGTGAACGGATCGACACCGTCGGGATCATCGACCGGTCGCGGCGGCGGGTCGCCGACATAGGTCTCGGCGACCATGTCGAACAGCGGTGCCCTGCCCTCCTGCAGCGCGATCACATCGGCGGGCACTTCGCCGCTTCGGGAGAACTGGAATTCGGGCGGGCCGTAGCGCGCCTGGTTCAGATAGACATCCCAGGGCAGATAGGCCGAAAGGGCCGCCAGCGACAACGCACCGCCCCAAAAGGCGAAGTCGCCGGCCTTGGCCCTTCGCAGCGTTCGCCATGTGCGGCCAAAAGGGCCGCGGCGGCGCGGTCTATGACCGGCTTGCGTCATTGCGCAACACCTCGGCAAGTTCGGCGAAAGGATCGGTCGAAAGCGGATCGGACGGGGTCTGGTTCAGCGCCTTGTAGAGCTGCGGAACGGTGGCAACGGCCTGGTCAAGCTGGGGGTCGGCACCCGGCTTCCAGCCGCCCAGAAGCCGCAGGTCCCGGGTTTCCTCGAAGCGCGCCATCATCGCCCGGAGACCGGCGACGAGTTCAGCCTCCTGCGGTTGCCACACGCGCGCCGCCAGCCGCGAGATCGATGCCAGCGCGTTGACGGGCGGATAGCGGCCGCCATCGGCGATCGAACGCTCAAGCACCAGGTGCCCGTCCAGAATGCCGCGCACCGTGTCGGCGATCGGATCGTTGTGGTCATCGCCATCAATCAACACAGTGACGATCGCGGTGATCGATCCGCCATTGTCGCCGCCCGGCCCGGCGCGCTCCAAAAGCATGGGCAGTTCAGAGAAGACCGTCGCCGGGTAGCCGCGCTGCACCGGCGGCTGGCCGGCCGAAATGCCGGTTTCGCGCAGGGCATGGGCGAAGCGCGTGACCGAATCGAGCAGGAACAGCACGCGCTTGCCCTGATCGCGCAGCGCTTCGGCAAAGCGCATGGCGAGCGGCGCGGCGCGACGGCGCATGATCGCGCTTTCATCGCCCGTCGCCACGACGATCAGCGATTTCGCCATCGTCTCCTCGCCAAGCGTGTCCTCGACGAATTCGCGCACCTCGCGCGACCGCTCGCCGACCAACGCGACAACGACCGCATCGAATTCGCCGCCGCGCGCCAGCATGGACAAGAGCGTCGACTTGCCCACGCCGCTGCCGGCAAAAATGCCGAAGCGCTGGCCGATGCACAGCGGCGTGAACAGGTCGATGACGCGGATCCCAGTGCTGAAGGGCTCGGTGACGCGCGCGCGGCCGAGCGCGCCGAACGGCGTAAAAGCTGCGGCGGCGGTCCCCGGCGGCAGCGGCCCGCGACGGTCGACCGGCTCGCCCAGCGCATTGACGACGCGCCCGAGCCAGCCCGCGTCTGGCACCGGCGCCACGTCGCCGGCATGCAGCGCGATATCGCCGACCGACAAACGGTCGAGCGGGGTGACCGGCGCGATGATGAACTCGCCCGCCTCGATATGCAGGATTTCACCCAGCGCGCGGCGGGACGCGGCGCCGAAGCGGACGATATCGCCGATACAGGCCGAGCGCGGCAAACCCTTGACCACTGCGGCATCGGGCCGAACGGCGGTGACCAGCCCGCCCCGCGCGACCAGCGCATCGTTGTCCTGAACGGATTTGAGACCTGCGACGAGCGCATCAAGCCCGACGAGTGGCCGGTCAGCGGTGGAAGGCATTGATCAACTTGGACAGGGAGTCTTCGGTATCGCGGATCAGCGCGTTAGCATTCTCAAAGCTCCGCTGGACCATGATCAGTTGGGTCAACTCCTCGACCGGATCGACGTTGGATTGCTCGACATAGCCCTGCACGACGGTCACATCGGGCGCGTCAACGATCGGCTGCGGCTCTCCATCGACGAGGATTCCGGAATCGGCATGACGGACGAAATCCGGACCGGGCTCATAGGCAAACACGCCCAACGCGCCCACCTGATTGCCATCCTGGCGGATAAAGCCGTCAGCGCCAACATCCAGACGGCCGCCTTCGGGATTGACCTCAAGCGGCGCCCCGCCGGGATCAAGCACCGGATGGCCGGCCAGCGAGACCACCGCCCCATCCCCCCTGACCGTGAACCGCCCGTCACGGGTGACCGCAGTGCCGGCCGGCGTTTGCAGCGCGAACCAGGCATCGCCATTGATGGCGAAGTCGAGCGGCGCTCCGGTCTTTTCGATGGCGCCAGACTGGGTGTTGGCAAATTCGGCGCCGCCGGATGCATAGGCGACCGTGTTGATGCCCTCGACAACCTGCTGGCGTGAAACAACATCCTCGAACTTCACCTCAGCCGCCCGGAACCCGACCGTGCGCGTGTTGGCGATGTTGGAGGCAATCGTCGTCAGGCGCTTCTCCAGCGCCAACTGGGCGGACAGGCCAACGGTTAAACCATCATTCATGGCCGCGCCCTCAGAGCTTGATCTGCTGGATCTGCAACAGAAGATCGGCCGAAACGGTCGCCGAGGCAGACGACGGGACCAGGAGAGCAAGCGAGGGATCGTTGGCGGCGGCCGCCTGGCCGCCATTTTCAATTTGCCACATATTGGCGAACCGCTCGACCAGCTTGTCGAGCTTTTCGGGATCCTTGAGGTCGGACAGCGACAGGCGATCGGCCATCATGGCGGCCTGCTTGTCAATGTCTATCGTGGCCGTCTCCTGGGGGATGCCAAGCGTGGTGCGCACGACCTCGCTCAAGGCCGGGTCGGCAAGGATATCGAAGTAGGAGTTGATTTGCGGCGCCTTGCGCTCGAAATAGAGCGCCAGCCTGACGCCCTGGTCGGACTCTCCGGCTTCGGTTTCAAGCGTCTGAACGAGATATTTGTCGATCACGCCCTGCTGGGCCTTTGTGAAGACGGTGGCCGCCTCGCCGTGCCGGGCGAAATCGAACGTGTCGGCAAAGTCGCGGTAGCGCGAATCGGACAGCGTGTTGGCGAAGGCGTCGTTGGCGTCGGTGCCTTCGTTGAGAACCTTGAGCATGAAAGCCTTGGCATACGCCATGTCCTCGAGGCCGTGCGCCTTCATGGCAAAATTGAACAGGCGCGTATCGCCGACAAACTGTTCAGCGGTTTTGATCGTCCCGATCGTCTCGTTGTAATATTCGATTTCGCGCTGAACATCGGCGCGCGATTCCAGCCTTTCGATGCTGGCATCCATGTCGCGCGTGATCATGTTGAGAGAAACCAGCGTCGTGTTCATGTCTGCACCCTGCCCTTGACGCGCCCAGCCTATCGCACACTTCTTGCGCGAAACTTTCCGCGCGCCCCCGCGCGCCACTGGTAGAGGGCATGCCGGCAGCACAGGTTCATGCAAGGTTTGAGGCTTAGCTTTTGGTTAACCTCAAGAGGAGTTCCCCGTGGGCATCATCATCGGTCTGGTTGTAACCTTCGGCTGCGTGCTCGGCGGCTACATGGCCATGGGCGGCTATGTCAAAGTGCTCTGGCAGCCGTTCGAGGTGGTCATCATTGTCGGCGCGGCGATCGGCATCTTCATCGTGGCCAACACGATGTCGGCGATCAAGGACACCGGCAAGGCGGTCATGGAAGCGCTGACCAACAAGGTTCCCGGCAGCGACGATTATCTGGAGCTTTTGGGCTTGCTGCACCGGCTGATGCGCGAACTGAAGTCCAAGCCGCGCAACGAAGTTGAAGCCCATATCGACAATCCGGAGGAATCAGACATATTCGCGGAATACCCGGCGGTTCTCGACCGGGAGGATTTGACCAATTTCATCTGCGACTATGTGCGGCTGATCATTGTCGGCAATGCGCGCCCGCACGAGGTCGAGGCATTGATGGAGGAAGAGATCGCGACCATCAAGGGCGACAAGCTCAAGCCCTACCAAGCCCTGCAGAATTCATCGGACGGACTGCCGGCCATCGGCATCGTCGCGGCGATCCTGGGTGTGATCAAGGCGATGGGCGCCATCGATCAGAGCCCGGAGATCCTTGGCGGACTGATTGCCGCAGCGCTCGTCGGCAGCTTCCTGGGCATCTTCCTTGCCTACGCGGTGGTCGGACCGATCGCGACCAAGGTCAAGGGCGTTCGCGAAAAGGGCATCCGGCTCTATTACGTCGCCAAGCAGACGCTGATCGCCTACATGAACGGGTCGATGCCACAGGTGGCGCTGGAGTTCGGCCGCAAGACGATTTCGGCCTATTACCGGCCGTCGCTCGAAGATGTCGAGGAGGAGGCCGGGCGCGCCAATGAGGCCCAGGCGGCGTGAGTACGCTTGCGCACAAATATGATTTGGCGCCCGAGGACCGCGATGTCGCCGACCGCATTTTGCGCAAGCGCGTAAGCGAGGACGGCCTCAAGAAGGTCGTCAAACGCATGGGCACGGCGTTCGAGGCGCACATGACCGCGCGGATGCGGACGCTTGCGTCCGATCTTGCGATGGCGTTCGAGATGATGAGCGACCCCGCGCGACCCGGAAAGCCGGCGGCCGGCAGTGCCGAGACGGCGGGCTTCACATTCTACTATCCGGAGGAGCGCTGCCGGCTGGTGCTGCACATGGACCGGCAGTCGGCCGGCCTGGTCAACGGTGCGCTGCTGGGGTGCGATCCGGAAGCCGAAATGCCTGCCTCGTCCGGCGAGATTTCGGAACTGGAGATCGGGGTTTTGCATTCGATGGCGGTTGCGGCTGGGCAGACCCGGCAGACCGACCGCCCCCTGCTCGGCTTCGGCCGCGTCGATGTCTATCGTGGCGACGATCCGGGCCTGGCAGACGAGACCGGCGATACGGTGGCGACCCTGACCTTCTCACTGTCGTTTGGCATCAACCAGACCTGGTGCTGGCTTGATGTGCCGCACCGGTTGCTGATCGACCTTTCGGCAAAACTGGCGGCCGACGAGGCGAGCGCGGCGCGCGCCAAGGAGCGAAACGACTTCAACGTTCCCGATTTCGATCTGCCGGTCGAGGTGATCCTTCCGCTCGCGGGCATGACCCTGGCGGAGATTGCCCGGCTCAAGCCCGGCGATGTGATCGAGGGCGCACCGGTCGGGGCCGATGCCGCCCTCCTGCGTGCCAAGGGGCGCGACCTGTTCACGACACAGATCGGCCGGGTGGGGCCGGCCAATGCCGTCAGGATCGAGGCACCGATCGCGCCGATCGCCGCTGCCCTGAGAGCGCATGCCCATCAACACGCCATCAAAAGGGGTCAATGACATGGCCGATGCCGCCGAAGAAGAACATATCACGTTCGCCGAAGCCGAAGCCGACGCCGGGGACGGGGACGGGGCCCAGGATGCGAAACTGGACCCGGATGATGCGCTCGAAAAGGCGATCAACGACTTGCAGGACGTGGTCGACAAGGACAATGAGGCCACCACGGCCGGGCTGTCGCGCACGCTGCGCGAGATTCCGCTTGAAGTGCAGGCCGTCATCGGCCGCGCCGAGCTGTCTGTCGCCGAGTTGAACGGGCTTGAAAAGGGAACCACCATCCCGCTCGACAGCCGCGTCGGCGATCCGATCGACATCTTCGTCAACGGCGTCAGGGTCGCCACGGGGCAGATGCAGGTCTCCGAGGAAGAGCCCGACCGGTTCGCCTTCAAGGTCACCAACGTGTTTGCCTGACGATCGCCGGGGCCCAGCAGACCATGCAGCAGCGTTACACATTGTCCACTTCGCAAAAGGCGGCGGCCGTGCTGATCGCGATGGGCAAGCCGCGTGCCAAACAATTGCTGAAATACTTCAAGGGCGACGAACTGCGCCGCATGATCGATGCGGGCCACACGCTCAAGAACCTGCCGCAGACCGATGTCGATGCGCTGGTCAGCGAGTTCGAAGCGGCATTTGTCGAGGGATCGGGCATCATCGACAGCCGCGACGCGATCAATGCGATCATGGACGACTCGCTGCCCGAGGACGAACCGGCAGCAGCCGGCGAACCGTCCAAGGCGGCAGAGCCGAAGAAATCGCCTTGGGAATTGATCGCCACGGTCGACGATGACGTTCTGGTCAACCGCCTTGCCAACGAACCGCCGCAGCTTGTCGCCGCCCTGATGGCGCAGCTTCCCTCCGCCAAGGCGGCGGGCGTGCTCGAGGCGATGCCCGATGACAAGCAGACGCCCATCGTGACCGCGATGATGACCGCGCGTGACGTTCCCGGCGAGCGGCTGACCCATGTCGGCCATGCGCTGGTCAAGGATTTCAAACTCGACGCCAAGGAAAGCGCCGGAGGCAGCGACGCTGCGCCCAAGCGTGTGGCCGAGATCATGAACGCCATGCAGAAGGATGCCAGCGAAACGCTGATGAAGAAGGTCCGCGAATCGATCGATCCCAAGAAGCTGGCCGCGCTTGAATCGCGCCTGTTCCGGTTCGACGACATGGTCCTGCTCGAAGCAAGCGCGCGCACCCTGGTCGTCGACGGGTTGCCGAGCGACATCCTGGTGCGGGCGCTGCGCGGCGCGGATGCGGATTTGAAGGAAGCCGTACTGTCCTCGATCAGCCAGCGGGCGCGCAAGATGATCGAATCGGAACTGTCGGCTGGCGGCCAGGATACGCCCGCCGCCATCGAGGATTCGCGCAAATCGATCGCTCAACTGGCCATGAAGCTGGCCACCGAAGGCCGCATCACCCTGCCCAAGCGAGACTGACGCACGGTGACCGACAATGGCCGATGAGGACGACAAGGACAGCAAGACCGAGGAACCGACCGAGAAGAAGAAGCAGGATGCCATCGAAAAGGGGCAAACCGCCTTCTCCAAGGAACTGCCGGTCCTGTTCACGCTGACAGCGATCACGGCGATCATCGGGTTTGCCTCCAGCGCGCTGACCGCGAACCTGAAGACGCAACTTGAAATCCTGCTCGACCGGGCCGGCCAATACTCGCTGGAAACCACCGCCGACACAATGATCGTCATGACCCGTTACTTCGAGGTGACGATGATCATTCTCGCCCCGGTTCTGTTGGGGCTGGCCTTTGCCGGGCTGGCCGGCTCGTTCGCGCAGAACCCGCCCCGGATCGTCTTCAAGCGCATCAAGCCCGAACTGTCGCGCATATCGCTGAAGAAGGGCTTCGAGCGCATGTTCGGCACCAAGGGCTGGGCCGAATTCTTCAAGGTGCTCGCCAAGATCGCCTTCACCGGCGGCTGCGTCGCCGCTTTCGCCGGCGGGATCATGCCGGTGCTCGCCGAGGGGCCGATCACCAGTTCTGAAATCTTTCTTGCCCAGGTGGCCCGCATCCTGTTCGGCCTTTTGTTCACGATGGTTCTTGCCATGGCGGCAATCGCCCTGGCCGACCTGTTGTGGACAAACCGGGAGTGGCTCAAGGATTTGCGCATGTCGCAAAAGGAAATCCGCGATGAGCACAAGCAGGCGGAAGGCGACCCGCTGATGAAGGCGCGCATGCAGTCGGTGGCGCGCGATCGCGCCCGCAAGCGCATGATGGGCGCGGTTCCCAACGCGACGCTGGTCCTGACCAACCCGACGCACTATGCCATCGCGCTGCGCTACAACCCTCCGACCGACCCCGCTCCGGTCGTGGTCGCCAAGGGCCAGGACCTGATCGCGCAGCGGATCAAGGAAATTGCCGCCGAGAACGAGGTGATGGTGCACGAGAACCCGCCACTGACGCGTGCCATGTACAAGGCTGTCGGCGTTGACCAGATGATTCCGCCGGAATTCTTCGAAGCGGTGGCGGAGATCATCGTCTATCTGAACAAGAAGAAGGCTTGAGGCGATGCTTCGCGATCCGCATTTCATCGCGCTCGAAAAGGTGTTGGCCGCGCATTTGAAGCCGCTTGTGGGTGAGCTGCGTCTGACCGAGCTTGAAACCTTTGCCGATCATGTGATCAACCGGCGGGAGGCCAACATCGCCGAGATTGTCGCAACGGCAGCCGAACTGCATTTCGCGCCCGGCTTCATCCACTATGACCAGGACAGCGCACTGTCGCTGGACTGGAGCGGGCGGCCGAGCGTTTCCCTGGGCGTCGGCGTCGCGGCCGCGCGCTTCAATGCACGCGTAAGGCTGACCATCCGCGCCGATCACGCAACGATCGAACTCCAGCACTTGCGTGCGGAACCGCCGGCGAGCAGCGCATGGCACGCGGTGGCGCTGGACCGCGCATTCGCGCACAACAGCTTCATTGCACGATCTGCGCCGGAGACGCCGCCTGCGGCCTGACCGGCGCGCCAACGGCTATTGCTTGATCACGACGCCGCGGACGCCGCCCGGGTCCTCGCTGAACGAGCCGATCAGTTCCTCGCGCCCGTCTTCGCCAACGTGAAACTTGCCGACGGCCTTGACCATCTTGTGGCGGCCATTGCTGGTTACGATGCGCAGGACAAAATGAAAGCCGGACTTGCGGGCCACCACATCTTCGAGGCAATCGACGACCAGATCGCGGTCATCGGGGTGATAGGCATCGATTGCCATCTTCACATTGACGGGCCCGTCACGATGCGGAATTTCGTGGATCTCGTAAATGTCACGGGTCCAGTAGACGAGCCCCGTTTCCAGTTCCATGCGCCACAGGCCAAAGGGCTCGAACTGCGACATCATCTCCAAAAACGCGGCTGATGCGATCGTGACATCTTCGGTTTCCTGCAGCGGTCGCGGCCCATCCATAACGGAAAACTGAAGCGACTGATCCATGACTTGCTCCCCCCTACCCCAACTCAGTCCAGATAACCCGCGCGCATGGCCTTGTAGACCGCATGGGCACGATTGGTGGCGCCCAGTTTCTGGCAGGCCGCGGTCAGATAATGGTTCACCGTGTGCTCGGACAATTTGAGAATGATGGCGATCTCCGCGCTGGTCTTGCCAGAGGCCGTCCACATCAGGCACTCGCCTTCACGCTGGCTCAGTTTCTGGGTCTTTTGCGGCTTTGAGCCCTTGTCCAGTTCCCAAAGCCGTTCATAGATCAGGTTGGCAACAAAGCTCAGTTCGGCCAGTTCGGCCTCATCGGGCGGCGGCCGATCGCCCGCAAATCCGACCGCGCCGCGCTTGCCGCCCGGTTCCTGTACGCTGAAATGCACGCCATCATAGAGCCCATAGGAGCAGAACATGTCCTGCACCTCGCTGCTGTGCCCCTTGAGAGCGTGCCGCGAACCGGGCCGGTTGGACCAAACCACCGGCTTGGTGCTTGTTCTCAGCGAGCGGTAGATCGGGCTGTCCTTGAGCAGTTCCTGCTCATCATAACGCCGGAGCAATTCCTCGGGCCAATTGGTCAGGAACGCCAGCGGCGCCAGTTTTTCGTCCTTTGACGAGGGCAGCCGGGCAATGGAAAAGAACTTGAAATCGTGCTCGGCGGCGACCTGGCGGACCATCCGCAGCAGGTCATAGGTCGTCGTGCACAGCGCAACCCGCTCGCGGTAGCTGTTCTTGGTGTCGTCAAGCGTTGGCATTGCGGAACGTGATGCTGCTGTTGTCGGATCGGGTGAGCACGCGGTCAGGTGTCATGCGTGATGGGATGGTAACGCGCTGTCAATGATGCCCCCGGGCAGTTCTTCTGTGATTTTCTGCCAACAGCGCGAACCGACGCCATATGTGGCGAATCCACACCCGATGCAAGGGGATGCGTCACGTGCGATGTCAGGAAGCGTCATTTGACATAACCGCACGGCCCACAGGCGGTTGTGTCAAAATAAAACCGCTTGCGGTTCCAACGCCGAAAACCTAACTTAGACAAAGCGGTTCGGCGCACGATGAATGTGTCGCTTCCGCATCAGAGAATTACCGACGTGTCGCAATAGCCGACGCCGAGGTTTGTTCGGAAGCCGCTTTGCTGTTTCCCGCTTCGCACCGAAGCGCATGTCACGGTTCGCCCAAAGGCGGGCCCATTTGGTAAATTGCTGACTGCCATGTCGTTGAGACATTCGACATTTTCGCACCGCTCCCCCGCCACGGGGCAAGCCGCCCCGGCGCGGCGCGAGTTGGAGCCTTGGCGGGCGGCCACAAACAAAAAACCGGGCATCGGGGGGGCGACCGGCGTGAGCCGGCCTGTCCTTGCGTGGCGCACATTGCCAAGGCCAGGGATCCTGGAAGGGACCTGGCGGCATACCGCCCCGCCCGGCGGATACAGAACTTATGTCAAACAGAATGATCATCGATTCCTCCCACCCGGAGGAAACGCGCGCAGTCGTCGTCAAAGGTAACCGCCTCGAAGAATTCGATTTCGAATCCCAACACAAAAGACAGATCCGCGGAAACATCTATCTTGCGAAGGTGACCCGCGTCGAACCGTCGCTGCAAGCCGCGTTCGTCGATTATGGCGGAAACCGCCACGGCTTTCTCGCCTTTTCGGAAATCCACCCCGACTACTACCAAATTCCACTCGCCGACCGTCAGGCGCTGCTCGAAGAAGAGGCCGCGCAGGCCGAGACCGATTTCGACGGTGATGAAGACGAGGGCGACAATGGGCGCGGCCGCAAGGGCCGCCGGCGCCGCGGCCGGGGACGTCGCAACTGGAAATCCAAACGCCGCGAGAGCCAGGTGCCGGACGCCGAACCGGTCGCGATGGACGATATTCTCGCCGCGCTTGACGAGGATGAGGACGATGGCGACGACCCGGTGCAGGCCGCGCGCGCGGACAATGGCGAGGTGACGTCGGAGGATGCGCCCGCCGATGCATCGTCCGACGATGGTGGTGATGATGATGGTGATTTCGAGGATGTCGGCGAGGATGATGCGCTCGAAGAGAGCCGTCCGCGCAGACGCCCCTCGCGCCGCCAGTACAAGATCCAGGAAGTGATCAAGCGGCGCCAGGTGATCCTGGTGCAGGTCGTCAAGGAAGAGCGCGGCAACAAGGGCGCGGCGCTGACAACCTACCTTTCGCTGGCCGGGCGCTATTCCGTGCTGATGCCGAACACGGCGCGCGGCGGCGGTATCTCGCGCAAGATCACCACCGCGTCCGACCGCAAGCGGCTGAAAGACCTGGTTCGCAAGCTCGACGTGCCCAAGGGCATGGGCGTGATCCTTCGCACGGCCGGCGCCAACCGGACCCAGGCCGAGATCGAGCGCGACTATGATTATCTGATGCGGTTGTGGGACAATGTGCGCGACCTGACCCTGTCATCGAGCGCGCCCTCGCTTGTCTATGAGGAAGGCAGCCTGATCAAGCGGTCGATCCGCGATCTCTACAACAAGGATATCGACGAGATCATCGTCGCCGGCGAGGATGGCTATCGTGAAGCCAAGGACTTCATGAAGATGCTGATGCCGAGCCAGTCCAAGGTGGTCAAGCCGTGGCGCGAGACCGCGCCCATCCTTGCGCGCACCGGCATCGAAGCCCAGCTCGACAAGCTGATCCAGCCGCAGGTGACGCTCAAGTCGGGCGGCTACATCATCATCAACCAGACCGAGGCGCTGGTCGCCATCGACGTCAACTCGGGCAAGTCGACCCGCGAGCACTCGATCGAGGAAACCGCGCTGGCGACCAATCTGGAAGCCGCCGAGGAAGTGGCGCGGCAATTGCGGTTGCGCGATCTTGCCGGACTGATCGTCATCGATTTCATCGATATGGACGAGAACCGCAACAACCGCGCGGTCGAAAAGAAGCTCAAGGATTGCCTGAAGCACGACCGGGCCCGCATCCAGGTCGGCCGCATCTCGCATTTCGGCCTTTTGGAGATGAGCCGGCAGCGGATGCGGGCTTCGGTGCTTGAAAGCACCATGTCGGTGTGCCCGACCTGCAACGGCACGGGCTATGTGCGGTCGCCGCAATCGGTGGCGCTGCATGTGATCCGGTCGCTTGAAGAGCATCTTCTGAAGAACTCCAAGCACCATGTGACCGTGCGCACCCAGGCGGCGACGGCGCTTTACGTGCTCAACAACAAGCGCGACACGCTCGCCGAGATGGAAGGCCGGTTCGGCGTCAAGATCACCATCGAGATGGACCATGATATCGGCACCGAGATGTTCGCCATCGACAAGGGCGCGATTTCCGATCTGCCGAAGATCGAAAGCCCGGCGATCGGCATTGGCCTGGACGATGAAGACGACGACGATGATGCACCCGACGAGGCAACCGTCCGTGATGCGGCCGACGAGGAGGACGATCGTCCCCGTCGCAAGCGCCGGCGCGGCCGCCGCGGGCGTGACAGGGATGGCGAGGACGATACCGCCGAAAGCCGTGCGGACGGTGCTGACGACGGCGACGATGATGAGGAGCAAGGCAATGGCCGACGCCGCAAACGCCGCTCGCGGGGGCGCCGCGGCGGGCGCAACCGGCGCGATCGCGGCCCGCGCATCCCGGATGCGGAACCGGTCGGCCCGCTGGCGGACCTGATCGCGGCCGAGGCAAAACAGGCGACCGAAGAGCCGGCGGAAGCCCGGACCGTCCCGGACGCGGAACCGGCAACCCGGGAAGCACCGTCGCAAGACGGCGCACCTGCGGCAGAACAGGCAAGCGACCGGCCGGTGACTGCTGATGCCGACGAAGCCGCCGCCGACAGCGGTTCAAACGACGATGCTGCGCCGGTGGAGGAAACACCCGCATCGGCCAATGACGATACGGGCGATGTCGCGACACCGGAAAGCGAAGACGAGGCCGCTCCGGCCCGCAAGCGGGCGACCGCGGCCAATTTGAACCTCGATGTGGAACCGGTGGTCGTCTCGGAAAGCGAAAAGCCTGCCGAAGAAAAGCCCAAACGCGCCGGATGGTGGGCGCGCGGCAAAAGCTTCTTCTGATCGCAGGCTTGCGTTCCTGATTCCGAAAACCGCGCCAACCTTTTGGTTGAGCGCGGTTTTTTCTATCGGCAATGTGCCATGTGCGCTACAGCCAAGCCTCGATCCGGTCCAGCGCCTGGGCGATCACCTCGGTCGATCCTGCATAGGAAAAGCGCATGTGCCGCTCGCCCTCAAACAGGTCGAAATCGGCGCCGGGTGTCGCGGCAACGTGGATTTCGGCCAGCATGCGGCGCGCGAAATCCATCGAATCGTTGGTGTGCCGCGAAACATCGCACCATGCGTAGAACGCGCCATCGGGCTGCGCGGCGAAGGTGATGCCCATCTTCGGCAACCGTTCGAGCAAAAGCGCGCGGTTGGCCTCATAGCCTTGCTTGATCGCCTCATAGGCATCGGTGCAGGCAAAGGCGTGCGCCGCGGCGATCTGCGACAGGTCCGGCGCACAGATGTAAAGGCTTTGCGCCAACCGCTCGACCGGGCGCACGAGCGCTTCGGGCAGCACCATCCAGCCGACGCGCCAGCCCGTCATGCAGTAATATTTGGAGAACGAGTTGACGATGACCGCATCGTCGCCGAAGGCCAGAGCGGTAACATCATCGCCCGTATAGCGCAGGCGGTGATAGATTTCGTCGGAGATGAAGGCGATGCCCGCTTGGCGGCATGCGTCAACGATCGCGCCGAGCGCATCGCGGCCGATCACCGCGCCGGTGGGGTTGGCCGGGCTGGCGAGCAGCAGGATGTCGACCGGCTTTTCGGCATGGGCGGCAAGAAGCGCGTTGAGATCGAAGGCGCCGTCCTTCATGGGCAGTTCAACCGCTTCCAGCGACAAGGCCTTGATGATGTTGCGATAGGCGGGATAGCCGGGCGATGCGATGGCAACCCGACCGCCAGGCTCCGAAAGGGCGAGAAAGGCCAGTGAAAAGCCCGCAGACGAGCCGGTGGTGACGGCGATACGGCTGGCGGGCACGTCGATGCCGTACCGGTCGCGATAATGGCCGACAATGGCCTGACGCGTCTCCAGCCGGCCCAGCGCGTCAGTGTAGCCAAGGCGCGCGGTCATCGCCGCATCGGCTGCGGCCTTTCGCACGGCTTCGGGCGCCCGCGCGCCGGGCTGGCCGACGGCCAGCGACAGGACCGGCTTGCCTTCGGCGGCCAGGCGATTGGCCTCGGCCAGCACGTCCATGGCGTAAAAGGGCGCAACGGTGCCGCGCTGCGATATCCGGGTCATGGGTGCACCCAACCTTGATGCGGGCTATTGAAATTCACGTGAACCGCCATGTTTTCGCTGTTATTGATGCGCAAACGGCGGTACCGCCGGTAGGGCATTTGTCCGCCCCGCGCAATCAAAAACGGAAACCGGGATACCGTGGCCGGTCATCTTGCAACAGCGCTGATCGCCTTGTGCTTCGCCTTTGCGGGCATGGCGCCTGCCCATGCGCAGTCGGGAAGCGTGCCGATCGTGCGCGATGCCGAGATCGAGGCGCTTCTGGCCGATTACGCGGAACCGATCCTGCGCGTTGCCGGCGTCAAGCGCAACCGCACCGACATCGTTCTGGTCAACCAGCGCTCGTTCAACGCGTTCGTTTCGGGCCGCAAGATCTTCATCAATATCGGTGCGATCGTTCAGGCCGAGACCCCCAACGAGATCATCGGCGTCATCGCCCATGAAGTGGGTCATCTGGCCGGCGGGCACCAGGACAGGCTGCGCCAGCAGATCGACCGGGCTCAGACCATTGCCGCCGTGACCGCCGTCCTGGGGGTGGGCGCGGCGGTCGCCGGGGGCCTGTCGGGCAATCGCGACGCGGTGGGTGCCGGCGGCGGCATCGCCATGGGTGGCGCCGAAGCGGCGCAGCGCGGTCTTTTGTCGTACCGGCGCACCGAGGAACTGGCGGCCGACCGGGCGGCCGTCGATTATCTGAACCGGACCGGGCAATCCTCCAAGGGGCTGTTGACGACGTTTGACCGGTTCGAGCGCGAACTGAGCCTTGCCGGTCGCCAGATCAACCCCTACCGGATCAGCCATCCCCTGCCCCGCGAACGGCGCGTGGCGCTGGAGACGATTGCGAAAGAAAGCCCGCACTTCAACAAGACCGACAGCGCGGCCCTACAGCGCCGGCACGACCGGGCGCGGGCCAAGATCCTTGCCTACAGCTATGGGCCCGGCGCGGTGGAAAGCCGTTTCAGGAACAATGCCGGCTCGCAGGCGGCCCGCTACGGCAAGGCCCTGTCGACCTTCCTCAACGGATCGCCGCGCGCGGCGATCCCGCTGATCGACCGGTTGATCGCCGACAATCCGAACGATCCCTATTTTCACGAAGCCAAGGGCGAGATTCTGCTGCGCGCGCAGGATGCGCAAGGCGCGGTTGATGCCTTTAGCCGGGCCGTCCGGCTCTCCGGCGGCAGCGCGCCGACCATGCAGGTCGCGCTCGGCCATGCGCTGGTGCTGGCCGGCGGCGAGGCCAATCTGCGGCGTGCCATTGGCGAACTGGAAGTCGCCATCACGCTCGATCCGGCCAATCCGCGCGCCTACCAGCATCTGGCGATGGCCTATGGCCGGCTTGGCGCCACCGGCGAAGCGGAGCTTGCGACCGCCGAAGCCAATTTCCACGCCGGGCGCTATGACGAGGCGCGCCGGTTTGCCGCGCGTGCCAAAAGACGCTTTAACGAGGGTGCGCCGCAATGGCTGCGTGCCGACGACATTCACCGCTTCCGCCTGCCGCGCTGAGCCGAGCGCGCACCAACACCGAGGTCGCCCGATGCACCGTCTTGCCGTTCTAACCACAGTTGCCCTTGCCCTGTGCATGGCCCTGCCCTTTCCGCCCGCGTCGGCCCAGGGGTTCGACGAAGCCCAGCGCACCGAGATCGGCGAGATCGTGCGCGACTATCTGTTGGCCAATCCCGAAGTGATGATCGAGGTCCAGGAGGCGCTCGAAGCGCAGCGCACCGCCGAAGAGGACCAACGGCGCAAGGATGTCATCGCATCGGCGGCAAACGATCTGTTTCGCGATCCGGCCGACCCCGTGCTCGGCAACCCGGCCGGCGATGTGACCATCGTCGAATTCTTCGACTATAATTGCGGCTTCTGCCGGCGCGCCATGGAGGACATGAACGCGCTGATCGAAACCGATCCCAACCTGCGGTTCGTGCTCAAGGAGTTCCCGATCCTGGGCGAGGATTCCCAGGCCGCGCACATGGTGGCGCTGGCCTTCAACCGACTGATGCCGCAGAGCTATGGCGAATTCCACGAGCAACTCATGACCGTGGAAGGCCGCGCGAACGAGGAGTCCGCGATCCGTATCGCCATGGCGCTCGGAGCCGATGAAGGCGCACTGCGTCAGGAAATGGCCAACCCGGCCAATGCGCGCTCGGTCGAGACGACCTATCTGCTGGCCGAAGCGCTGGGGATCACCGGCACGCCGTCCTATGTCGTCGGCAACCAGATGGTGCCCGGAGCACTTGGCGAGCAAACGCTGCGCGACAGGATCGCCGACGTGCGCGAATGCCCCGAATTGAGCTGCTGACCGGCCAATTGTGCAAGAATCGTGTGGTTTTCGAGCATCCCGGCGCCGCAAGGGCCGGTCTGCCCCTTGCCGCGCCAACCGGCCGCGACTAGTCAATCGTGACGGAAACCGGGGCTGACCGCGCCATGGGCAAACATGTTCTGATCCTTCACGGACCCAATCTGAACCTGCTCGGCAAGCGGGAACCGGAGGTTTATGGCGACCAGACGCTCGACGAGCTGAACGCCCAATGCGAGCGCCTCGGTGCCGAACTGGGGCTCGAGATCTCGCACTTCCAGTCCAACCACGAGGGCGCACTGGTCGACAAGGTGCAGGAAGCGGGTCTGGATGGCGTTGCGATCGTCTTCAACCCGGGCGCCTACTCGCACACGTCGATCGCCCTGCGCGATGCGGTCGCCGGATCGAATGCCGAGGTGATCGAGGTCCACATTTCCAATATTCATGCGCGCGAGCGTTTCCGCCACCACTCGATGCTGTCGGCCGTCTGCAAGGGCACGATCGTCGGGATGGGGACCATGGGCTACATGATGGCGATCCGCGCCCTTGCGGAGACGCCGGGCGGCGCTTAAGCGGTATTTTCGACAGGCGCGGATGCACGCGCACGGGGCACAAGAGGACAAAGATGTCTGACAAGAAAACGGCCTTCGACAAACAGTTGGTCAGCGATCTGGCGCAAATCCTGAACGAGACGGACCTGACCGAGATCGAGGTCGAGCAGGGCGAAATGCGCATCCGGGTCAGCCGCGAAGCGCCGCCACAGGCCTTCGCCCATGCCGCGATGCCCGCTCTGGCTCCGGCAACGGCACCTGCCGCTCCCGCGCAACCCGCAGCCACGCCAGCGGCCGCTTCCGAGCCCGCCGCGCCGGCCGCCAGCCATGAAAACGCGGTGCCCGCGCCGATGGTCGGAACGGCCTATCTGGCGCCGGCGCCCGATTCCGATCCGTTCGTCAAGGTCGGCGCCAACGTTACCGAAGGCGAGACACTGCTGATCATCGAGGCGATGAAGGTCATGAACCAGATCGCCGCGCCACGCACGGGCACGGTCACCGACATTCTGATCGAAGACGGCGAACCGGTCGAATTCGGCCAGCCGCTTCTGGTCATCCAGTAGGCGCGGGCGGAACCGATGTTCAACAAGGTCCTGATCGCCAACCGCGGAGAGATCGCGCTGCGCATCCTGCGCGCCTGCAAGGAGCTGGGCATTGCGACCGTCGCCGTCCACTCGACGGCCGATGAAACCGCCATGCATGTCCGGCTCGCCGACGAAAGCGTGTGCATCGGACCGCCGCCGTCACGCGACAGCTATCTGAACATTCACCAGATCGTCGCCGCCTGCGAGATCACCGGCGCCGATGCCGTGCATCCGGGCTACGGGTTCCTGTCGGAAAATGCCAAGTTCGCCGAGATCCTGGAAGCGCACAACATCACCTTCATCGGGCCGACCGCGCACCATATCTCGATCATGGGCGACAAGATCGAGGCCAAGCGCACGGCCGCCAAGTTCGGCATTCCGGTCGTGCCCGGCTCCGATGGTGGCGTCACCGAGGTGGGCGAGGCCAAGCGCGTAGCCGGTGAGATCGGCTATCCGGTCATCATCAAGGCGGCGGCGGGCGGCGGCGGGCGCGGCATGAAGGTCGCCTGGTCGGAGGCCGAATTGTCGGTGGCGCTCGACACGGCGCGGACCGAGGCGGGCGCCGCCTTTGGCAGCGATGCGGTCTATATCGAAAAATACCTCGACAAGCCGCGCCATATCGAGGTGCAAATCGTCGGCGATGGCGCGGGCAAGGGCATTCATCTGGGCGAGCGGGACTGTTCGCTGCAACGCCGGCATCAGAAGGTGTGGGAGGAAGCCACCTCCCCCGCGCTGAACGCGGAGGCGCGCGACAGGATCGGCATGATCTGCGCCAATGCGGTGGCAGAGATGGGCTATCGCGGTGCCGGCACGATCGAGTTCCTTTATGAGGGCGGCGAGTTCTTCTTCATCGAGATGAACACGCGCCTGCAGGTCGAGCACCCGGTGACCGAGGCGATCACCGGCATCGATCTCGTCCATGAACAGATGCGCGTCGCCTCGGGCGCCGGCCTTTCGGTGACGCAGGACCAGATCAGCTTCAATGGCCATGCCATCGAATGCCGGATCAACGCCGAAGACCCGCGCACCTTCATGCCCTCGCCGGGCACGATCAGCCATTATCACACGCCGGGCGGCCTTGGCGTGCGCGTCGATTCGGGCGTTTATGCCGGCTATGCGATCCCGCCCTATTATGACAGTCTGATCGGCAAGCTGATCGTGCACGGGCGCAACCGCGTCGAATGCATGATGCGGCTGCGGCGCGCATTGGGCGAATTCGTCATTGACGGGATTTCGTCGACGCTGCCGCTGTTTCAGGATCTGGTGGAAAACCCGGACATCGCCAATGGCGACTATGACATCCACTGGCTGGAAAAATATCTCGCCCGGCAGGCGCAAGACGCCTGACGCGTGCTCGCTCCCTTGCCACGAACCGGCGAATGGCGGACCCGATGACCGGGCATGACGGCAACAACGAAAGCCGCATCACCCCGCAAGTGCTGCTGAAGGCCTATTCGGTCGGGCTTTTCCCGATGGCCGAGGATGCCGGCGACCCGACGCTTTACTGGGTCGAGCCGGACATGCGCGGCATCATCCCGCTCGACGATTTCCACGTGCCGCGCAGCCTTGCCAAGACCGTTCGTCAGGACCGCTATCACATCACGTTCAACGCCGCCTTCGGGCCGGTGATCCGCGCCTGTGCGGAGCCCGCGCCCGGACGCCGCAAGACGTGGATCAACGCAACGATCCTGTCGCTCTATGCGGACCTTCACCGGCTCGGCCACGCCCATTCGGTGGAAGCTTGGGACGATGACCAGCTTGTCGGCGGGCTTTACGGCGTCACACTGGGCCGGGCTTTTTTCGGCGAGAGCATGTTCTCGCGCCGGCCCGATGCCTCCAAGGTGTGCCTCGTGCATCTGGTCGAACGGCTCAGGGCGCGGGGGTTTGTGCTGCTCGACACCCAGTTCACCACCGATCATCTCAAGCGCTTCGGCGCCGTCGATGTGCCGCGCGCGGACTATGAGCAGATGCTTGCCGAGGCGCTGATCGGCACGGCGACGTTCGATTGAAGCGCGCCTGACTGCTTATGATTGGGGCGGCGGCACGTCCGATTCGGCCTTGCAGCTTTTCAGCCACACATCATAGACCGCGTGCTCGATGGCGTTCAGGCCGGGGCTGTCGGCGAACATCCAGCCGGTGAAGATGCGGCGAATCTTCCGGTCGAGCGTGATCTCATCCACTTCGACAAAGGTCGATGAGCCGGGTGGCGCGTTCTGAGTGCGCGAATAGCACACGCGCGGCGTGATCTGCAGGGCGCCGAACTGCACCGTCTCGTCGATATAGACATCGAAGGTGATGATGCGGCCGGTGATCTTGTCGATGCCGGAGAATTCGGCGACCGGATTGGCAGTCTTGGCCGCCGGGTCGGCGATTTCCTGCGCCGCTGCGGCGTTGGCGGCACACATGCCAACCAACAGCGCCGGCACCACCCGCTTCAATCCCGATCGGACCGGTCCCCGGCGATTCATCGATGCGCTTCTCTTCATGGCACGCGGCTAGCCGCGTCTTATGGCCAAAACAGGGTCAACATTTGATTAACCGGTGGAGCGGCGGGGTCAGCCGCCGGGAGTCCAGGCGTCATAGTCGCCATCGGTGACCGGCCGGGTCTCGGGATTGAGCATCGAGCCCTTGGGCCGATAGGCAGCGGACGAACCGGTCAGATTGGGCAAATGCGGCTTCTGCCACTCGCGGGGCGTATAGTCTTCCTCGCTTGGCGGCGTATCGACGCGGTGATGCAGCCAGCCGCTCCAGCCGGGCGGCACGCCGGAGGCTTCCGCATAGCCGTTATAGATCACCCAGCGCCGTGTGGCGCCGTCGGCATCGGTGCCGCCGGTATAATAGACATTGCCGAACTCGTCCTCTCCAACGCGGGTGCCATGGCGCCAGGTGAAGAAACGCGTGCCCAGCGTCTGGCCGTTCCACCAAGTGAAGAATTGCGTCAGGAAGGTTTTCATCGGCTCCGCCTTGTCCGTCTGGGGCGGTTATGGCGCCGCACAAGGTGCAATGCAAGAGCAACCAAGGGCGTGTCCCGGCCGGTTCAGCCGATGCTCATCGCCAGGACCCGGCTGATCTCGGTCAGTGAGCGGTCGGACTGCGCCATCCACGCATTGAACGCGTCCTGAACGGCCGCCATCGCCTTCTTCGATGTCGGCGGCTTGTCGATCACGCCTTCGGCGATCAGTCGCGCGACCACATCGCGGGAGAGGATGAAACTGTCCTTGCCCATGAACCGCAGGAAATACTGCCCGGTCGTGCCGCCCAGACGCGATCCGCGCTTTTTCAGCAGGTCCAGCAGACCCACATGATCGTCGGCCGGCCAGTCGGCGAAGAACCGGCCAACGCCGCCATGCTCGGCGGCCAGTTCGCGCAGAAAGACCGCGTTCTCCTGAACCGACCTGATCTTGGCCCCGTGGCGAACGATCCGCCTGTCCGAGACGAGATCGGCCACGTCGTCGTCGCTGAGCATTGCGCACCGGCCCGGATCGAAGCCAAAGAACGCCTCCTCGAACCCCGGCCACATGGTCTCGACAACCTTCCAGTTGAAGCCCGCCGAGAAGATGTTCTGGGTCATCTGGGCAAGCCAGCGATCATCCGGGATGGCCGCAAGCTCCTGACCGGTCTTGGGCCGGGCCAGTTTTTCTTCAAGTGCCTCGGTACCGCCCTGGCGTTCGGCGGCGATGGCGTGGATTTCGTCGAAGGACCGCATCGCCGCTAGCCGGCCGATGCCGTCTCGATGGTCACGCGGTCGGCGTAAAAGGCGATGTAGCCGGACAGCACGTCGGCACCGTCGATGCATCGATCATAGGTCCAGGCCACCTCGCGGCCCTCATGGGCGAAATAGGACGCATCGCCCTTCAGCGGGCAATGGGTCGATTTGCCCTCGACCGGCGTCAGCCCGCTGACATCGGCGGATGGAATGTAGATGACCTCGGGCAGCTTGCCGTACCCGGGCGCCTCCTCGGCGACGACGATCGCCGTGTCCGAGCGAGCCAGCGTTGCGCCACCCGAGGTGACGGTCACGGTCTGCCCCAGCGGCCGGATGTGGGCCAGATGATCGGGGTTGCCGGGATTGCGGATGATCGTCTCGGACATTGGTCAGCCCTCCGTCGCAAATTGCAGTGTCGCCGGCGAGAACAGCACTGAAAACTGCTCGCACCAGATGACGACCGAGCCGTAGGCGGAAATGTCGGTGCCTTCGGGGATCACATAGGTCTGGTCGCCGACATTGCCCTTGAGCTGGCCGAGCGAAAGCCACTGGCTGGCCGTCACGTCGGCCGAGGATTGCGGATCGGGTTCGGCGACTAGCCAGACTTCAAGATCGGGCCCGTTGGTCACCTCGAATTCGGTGAAGCGCAGAAGATGCGCGCCGGTGCCGGTTTCAAGAAGCTGCGCATTGCCCGTGCCGCTATGAGCGCGGTCGGCGTCGCGGAACTGGCCGCTGGCGACCTCCGTGACGACCAGCCCGGCAGGCAGTTCCTCGGAGACCACCTCATCGATGATCAGCGGCGAGAACAGATACCAGGCCGCCGCGCCGCAGACAAAACCGAGCGCGAAGACGGAAATGGCGATCGCCAGAAACCGGCGCATGGCATTTTCCTCACAGGGATGGTTCGCGCGGTCACCTTAGGCGTCTATGGTCCGTACGAACAGTGCGCATCGATCACTTTGGGGAGACGTCCATGACCGCCCGGACAACGCCGTTTTTCAGCGCAGTGATTGCCGTCATTCTGGCGGCGACGCCCGCACATGCCGATGGCATCGCCTTCGTCCAGGCGCTCGAACAGGGCAGCGGCGTGGCGACCGGCGCGACGATGGAGGAAGCGTTTGGCAGGGCGGTGGCACAATGCACGGAGACGGGCGCGCTCGAAGAGGATTGCATCAGGACCAACTGGTGCGCGCCGGCGGGTTTCAGCGTCGATGTCTTTTTGCAGCACAGCGAAGGCCCCCACTGGCACGAGGTGGTCTGCGGCCTGCCGGACGAGCAGATCGCCCGCACTATCGGCGAAACACTGTGCGACCGCGACGCGCGGCCCTATCTGATCGAATGCGCGGTGGTGCAGGTCTATGATCCGGACGGCGGCACGCTGATGGAGTGGTGACGCGCCGCGCTACCAGATCACCTTTTCCATGATCACGGCGGGAATGCCGGAGCCCTTGACCCCGCAATCGGGCGTCGTGCCGACCTTCTTGAAACCGTTGCCGCCATAGAATTTGACGGCGCGCTCATTGGCTTCCTCGACTTCGAGGCGGATCTTGCGCACGTCGGGAAAGCAGGCCTCCACTTCGACCAGGAGCTTCTGGCCGATGCCCTGCCCTTGCGTCGTGGGGCGGACATAGAGCTGGTGCAGCATGGAGGTTTCGCCATCGACCTGGCTGACATAGGCCATGCCCGATATCTCGGCGCCATCGTCGCAAACGATGAACTCCGAACGCGGCTTGTTCATGCGCTGCTTGAGGGCGGCCACCGAATGCCATGCACCGGTCAGTTCGGCCACCTTCTCGCGACCGTAGATCTGATCGTAGGTGTCATGCCAAGTCTCGGTCAGCATGGCGGAGATGGTTTCAAGGTCTTCGGTGGACGCTGTGCGGATCCACATCGCTTGTGTCTCGTCCTCTCGGGCGGTTTGCGGGCGCCATCCTTGCCATAATGCGACAAAATGACAAGGGGCGAGCCAAAAACCGCTCGATGGGGCGCTGTCGGGCTTCAGTCCTCAATGCCGAGTTTCTGCCGCACGAGCGCCTGGACGGCCTGCGGATTGGCCTTGCCGCCGGTCGCCTTCATCACCTGGCCGACGAACCAGCCAGCCAGGTTCGGCTTTTGCTTGGCCTGTTCCACCTTGTCGGGGTTGGCGGCGATAATCGCATCGACCTCGGCTTCGATAGCGCCGGTGTCGGTGACCTGCTTCATGCCGCGTTCCTCGACGACCACGGCCGGGTCACCGCCTTCCGACCAGACGATCTCGAACAGGTCCTTGGCGATCTTGCCGGAAATCGTGCCTTGCTTGATCAGGTCGATGATCGAACCGAGCTGGTCGGGCGAAACCGGAGTCTCGTCAATGGTTTGGCCGGCCTTGTTCAAGGCGCCCAGAAGGTCGTTGATCACCCAGTTTGCCGCCGTCTTCGCATCGCGGCCCTCGGCGACCTTCTCGAAATAGTCGGCAATCGCCTTTTCGGAAACCAGGACCGAGGCGTCATAGGCGGTCAGGCCCTCAGCCATGAAGCGTTCGCGCTTGTCGTCGGGCAATTCCGGCAGATCAGCGGCGAGTTCTTCGACGAAGGCATCGTCGAATTCGAGCGGCAAGAGGTCGGGGTCCGGGAAATAGCGATAGTCGTGCGCTTCTTCCTTGGAGCGCATCGACCGCGTCTCGCCCTTGTTCGGATCGAACAGGCGCGTTTCCTGGTCGATCGAACCGCCGTCTTCGAGGATCGCGATCTGGCGCCGCGCCTCATACTCGATCGCCTGGCCGACGAAGCGGATCGAGTTGACGTTCTTGATCTCGCAGCGCGTGCCGAACTCGGCGCCGGGCCGGTGCACGGACACGTTGACGTCCGCGCGCATGGAACCCTCGTCCATGTTGCCGTCGCAGGTGCCCAGATAGCGCAGGATCTGGCGCAGCTTGGTGAGGTACGCCTTGGCCTCGTCCGCCGAGCGCATGTCGGGCTTGGAGACGATCTCCATCAGCGCGACGCCGGAGCGGTTCAGATCGACATAGGACATGGTCGGATGCTGGTCATGCATCGACTTGCCCGCATCCTGCTCCAGATGCAGCCGCTCGATGCCGACTTCCACATCCTCATAGCCGCCCTTCTTGTCCGGGCCGACAGCGACCTGCACGGTGCCTTCGCCGACGATGGGCTGTTTGAACTGTGAGATCTGGTAGCCCTGCGGCAAATCCGGATAGAAATAGTTCTTGCGGTCGAAGACCGACTTCCTGTTGATCTGCGCCTTCAGACCGAGACCGGTGCGAACGGCCTGGCGGACACATTCCTGATTGATCACCGGCAGCATGCCGGGCATCGCCGCATCGACCAGCGACACATTGGCGTTGGGTTCGGCGCCAAACGAGGTCGAGGCACCCGAAAAGAGCTTGGATTGCGAGGTGACCTGCGCATGCACCTCCATGCCGACGATGATCTCCCAGTCGCCGGTGGCGCCGGCGATCAGGCGTTTGGGATCGGGCGTGCGTGTGTCAACGAGCGTCATGTCGGTTGGTTTCTCGGTCAATGGGGGCAGGAAATCCAAATCGCTGGTTAGAGCAAGCCTGCTTTGCCCGCAATAGCCGGGGCACCGTCGAAAGACGCAAACCGTGCCGGCAAAATGCTTGATCGAAGTCAAAGCCGGAACGTCTGAATCGCCGCATTTTTGGTCAAAAGGGAGGTTGAACCATGTCTCTTCTGGCCATGTACAGACGCATGATCCGCAAGGCGGATCTGATGGAAAAGATGATCGATACGGTGGATGTGCGCGATGCGCTGCAAAGCCGTGCCGACCATGCCAATGTTCTGCGCCGCGCCGCCAATCGCTGCATGACATGCTCTGAGCCCGACGCGTGCGAAAAGTGGCTGGCCGGTCATGACAGCGCCGACGAAGCGCCTTCCTATTGCCGCAACCACGACATGTTCGAGCGGCTCAAGCACGATATCGAGGCCGAAAAGCTTCAACACGCTTAGACAGTTTCCCCTCTTTCCCCTCTCCCAACCGACTGGCCGGGCTTTCATCATCCGATGTGCCCGGTCTTTTTTTGTTTGAGAGCGCGTTCGATTGCCGCGCTTCCGGACCCTGTTTACAGCGCATGAGCCAATGCCTATATGCGGCACGTATCAGGAGACTTCATGTTCGGTTCCACCGAGACCCGGTAATGCCCTGATCGTCGCAAGACGTTCAGGGCCAGACAAGAGAGCAACCGGCCGCCCGCCGGGCGGCTTGCCTTTGTCTGCGGCCATGTGGCCGCATTGCCGGACTCACCAACCATGGACATATCACGCGCCGAACAGCGCATTCTCCACCTGCTCGCGCAAGGCGGGCACATTCAGGCCATCAAGGCGAACAAGCGCGTCATCGACGTGGATTGCTTCACCCGCGAGGGGTGGCGCTATCCGGGTCTCGATGTCGAGCTGTTCCGCAAGCTCAAGCGCCGCAAGGCGATCCGCTCGCTCAATGGCGGCGCCTACCGAATCACACGACGCGGACTTGGCCTTGTGCGCAGCCAGTTGGACAATCGCTGACAAAAGACGGGCCGGTGCGGCCTTGACGGGTCGCACCGGTAGGTCGCGCTCAGTCGCTGATCTGCGCGGCGATCGCCGCAGCTTCGGCCTCGAACGATCCATCGAACGGCGCCTTGCCGGCCCGGCGATACCAATAGGCGGCATTGCCATGATCGCCTTCTATGCGGTGGCACAGCGCATGCAGCCAGTCGAACAGCGGCTCGCCCTCATGCGCCTGCGCGATCCGATGGGCGCGGTCAAAACCGGGGCCCATGGCGAAGCCATCGGCTTTCAGCGCATCGAGCGCCGCTTGCGCCTCAATCACCACCATCTGTCCGGTACAAACCGTCCGGCGGCCTGTTCGATCACATGGGCGGTGCGGAACAGTGTTTCCTCGTCGAACGGCTTGCCGATGAGCTGCAGGCCAAGCGGCAGGCCCTTCGCGTCGAGCCCGGCGGGAACGGCGATGCCCGGAAGGCCGGCCATGTTCACGGTCACCGTGAAGATGTCGTTGAGATACATTTTCACCGGGTCGGCGGCCATGTCCTGATCGCCGATGCCAAAGGCGGCGGACGGCGTCGCGGGCGTCAGGATCGCATCGACGCCTTCGCCAAAGACCGTCTCGAAGTCGCGCTTGATCAGCGTGCGGACCTTCTGGGCGCGCAGATAATAGGCATCGTAATAGCCGGCCGACAGCACATAGGTGCCGATCATCACGCGGCGCTTGACCTCGGCGCCAAAACCCTCCGCCCGCGTGTTTTCGTACATTTCGGCAATGTCCTTGCCGGGCACGCGCAGGCCGTATTTGACGCCGTCATAGCGCGCAAGGTTCGATGAGGCTTCGGCCGGCGCGACGATATAGTAGGCCGGCAGCGCATATTTGGTGTGCGGCAGCGAGATTGGCTTGATCTCGGCGCCCGCATCCTTGAGCCACGCAATGCCTTGCTGCCAGAGCGCTTCGATCTCGTCGGGCATGCCGTCCATGCGGTATTCGGCCGGAATGCCGATCGTCATGCCCTTCACCGAACCGCCAAGCGCTGCCTCATAGTCGGGCACGGGGCGATCGACGCTGGTAGTGTCCTTTTCGTCGACGCTGGCCATGGATTTGAGCAGGATCGCCGCATCGCGCACGTCCCGGGCGATGGGGCCGGCCTGGTCGAGCGAGGACGCGAAAGCGGCGATGCCCCAGCGCGAACAGCGGCCATAGGTGGGCTTGATGCCGACGGTGCCGGTGAAGGCGGCCGGCTGGCGGATCGAGCCGCCCGTGTCGGTGGCGGTGGCGCCGGCGCACAGATGGGCGGCAACGGCGGCCGCCGACCCGCCGGACGAGCCGCCGGGCACCAGATCCATGTTCGATCCACTGGCGCGCCACGGATTGACGACCGGGCCATAGTATGAGGTCTCGTTGGACGAGCCCATGGCGAACTCGTCCATGTTCAATTTGCCCAGCATGACCGCGCCGTCGGCCCACAGATTGGCGGTGACGGTCGATTCATAGCGCGGCTTGAAGCCGTCCAGAATGTGGCTGCCGGCCTGGGTGTGGACACCCTCGGTGGCAAACAGGTCCTTGACGCCGAGCGGAATCCCTTCAAGCGCGCCGGCTTCACCCTTGCCGCGGCGTTTGTCGGACGCCGAGGCCGTCTGGCGCGCCTGATCGGGCGTCGTTGCGACATAGGCGTTCAGGGCACCGTTGGCCGCATCGATCGCCGCTAGATAGGCGTCGGTCAGTTCCAGCGCGGTGAAGTCCTTGGCGGCGAGCCGGTCGCGTGCCTCGGAAATGGTCAGGCTTGTCAGGTCGGTCATAACGTAGGGGAAACCCGTTATCGCTGTTATTCGACGACTTTCGGCACCAGGAAGAAATTGTCTTCCGAATTGGGCGCGTTGGCGGTGATGTCGGTGGCCTTGCCACCGTCGGTGACGGCGTCCGGGCGCTTCTTCATCGCCATTTCGGTCACCGAGGTCATCGGCTCGACGCCCTCGATATCGACCTCGGACAGTTGCTCGACAAAGCCCAGAATGGCGTTCAGTTCGCCTTCCAGATGGGCGGCCTCCTCGTCGCTGACGCGGAAGCGCGCAAGCTTGGCGACACGCTTGACGGTGGCGGTATCGACGGACATCGATGGCTCCGGGAAATCGGTTGTACTGGCCCCGCTATAACGGCGCACGGTCGGCGGCGCAACGGGGCGCTGGCGGCGTCAGGGTCGGTGCATCCGGCCGGCTTCAGAGCGAGATAGGGCTGCCGATTTCGGGAACGGTGACCGTTTCGGCATCGCCCTCCATCGCTTCCAGAAACGCATCGGCCGTCTGATCGATGATCGGGAAGGTGCCGTAATGGCAGGGCACGATCGTCGTGAAGTTGAAATAGCGCCGGCAGGCGATCGCGGCGGCCGACGCGCCCATGGTGAAGCGGTCGCCGATCGGCACGAGGCCCACCTGCGGCCGGTGAAACTCGTCGATCAGCGCCATGTCGGAGAAAATGTCCGTGTCGCCCATGTGATAGACGCTCGGCGCATCGTCGAAGGCCAGCACCAGCCCGCCGGGATTGCCGAGATAGACATTGTTTCCGCCCTCAAGTTGCGCCGACGAGGAATGCTGGGCGCGCACGAACGATGTCCTGAACAGCCCGCAATCGACGGTGCCGCCATGATTGCCGGGATTGATCCTGTCACCGTCGGCGCCCTGCCCGACCAGATACATGCAGATCTCGAAATTGGCGACGAGCATGGCGCCGCTCGCCTTGAGGATATCGAGGCTGTCGCCGAGATGATCGTCATGGCCATGGGTCAGAAGCACATGGGTGGCGCCTTCGGCAGCCGCCTGCCAGCCCTCTTCCCAGGATGGATTGCCCGACAGGAACGGGTCGATGAGGATGTGGGCATCGCCATGGTCGATGCGAAACGCGGAATGGCCGAACCAGGTGAGCTTCATCGCATTGCCTCCTCGCAATTGGGATTGGCGCACTTTAAGAAACGCGCCTGACACAGTCCATCGCGCCGGGAGCGCCCATGCCGGAAACCGCCATCGAAGCCATCGCGGACGAGCTTGAAAAGGGCCAGACGCTGGCCGCGCTCGATCTGGGCAGCAAGACCATCGGTATCGCGGTGTCGGACACGGGCCTTTCCTTCGCCCACCCTCGGCCCGTCATCCGGCGCAAGAAGTTCACCGCCGACGTGACGGCGCTGGCAGCGCAACTGGACGAAGACAATGTGGGCGCGGTGATCCTCGGCCTGCCGGTCAACATGGATGGCAGCGAGGGACCGCGCGCGCAATCGACCCGGGCATTTGCCCGCAACATGGCGGGCCGGATCGCCCTGCCCCACGCGTTCTGGGACGAGCGGCTGTCGACCGTTGCGGCGGAACGGGCGCTGATCGATCAGGACATGAGCCGGGCAAGGCGCGGCGAACGGATCGATTCGGCCGCTGCCGCTTTCATTTTGCAGGGTGTTCTGGACAGGCTTTATTCGGCCGGCGCGACGATCTGATCGGCCGCCTCTTCGCCGACGGGCGCCGGCGTCGAGCGCTCAGCGCGGCGCTCCTGCCACCAGGCCCGAATGGCCTTCCTGCGGCGGAACGCCAAAATGCCCATGATCAGGAAGGTATCGACGATGCAGGCCTTGATGAGAAGTTGGACGACGACGTCCTTTTCCATGCCCAGAATGTGGCCGTAGATCAGGAACACAAGGTCATGGGTCTGACGGGAGAAGAAGCGCAGCCCGAAGCTGATGTCGTGATAGGACAGGAAGAACCAGCTCCACAGGAAGCCCATGGGCACGAACCAGAACCAAAATACATAGCGCATCCGCTCTCCGCCCATCGCTCATGCCCATACCACTATCGATCAGCGCAAGCCGACACACAAATGAAACCATTTGTTAGGGTTAACGCGCGGCGCACCGCCCGGTCGGAGACCGCCGCACGCGTTGCGGGACGGTTCGCGCGGGCGTAAGGAGCGGCCATCATGGCCGCCATCTTTGCCTCCATAGCCCCGATCTTCCTGCTAATCTTCGCCGGCAACGGGCTCCGGCGACTGCCGCTGTTCGAGCCCGCCTTCTGGCGCGGCCTCGAGCGGATGGGATTTTACGTCCTCTATCCGGTCCTGTTGTTCACCACCATCGTCCGCGCCGACTTTTCCGGCCTGTCGCTGGGCGCTGTCATGTTGGTGCTGATGGCCGCTGTCGTCGTCCTGGGTTTGCTGGCGCTGGCGCTTTGGCCACTGCTAAGGCGCCGGGGCCTGTCGCGGCCGACCTATTCGTCGGTTTTTCAGACCTCGATCCGCTGGAACGGCTTCATTGCGCTCGCTGTCGCCGAAAAGCTGTTTCCGCCCGAGGGGGCGGCGATGGTCGCGCTGGCCATGGCGGTTGTGATCATCCCGATCAACGTCACCACGGTCTCGGTCGTCGCCTGGTTCACCAATGCCCAGCCCAACCTCGGCGCGACATTGCGCAAGGTCGCCACCAACCCGCTGATCATCGGCACCGCGCTGGCGATCATCGTCCGCCTTCTGCCCTTCCCCCTGCCCGGCCCGATCATGGATGCGCTGCATCTGGTCGGCCGTGCCGCGCTCGGCATGGGCCTTCTGGCCATCGGCGCAGGGCTGAAGGGCGATGTCCGGATGCTCACGGGTTGGGCGATCGTCACACCCACGGCCCTCAAGCTGTTCGTGTTTCCCGTGCTGATGATCGGGATGGCGATGCTGATGGGCATCGACGGGCTCCAACTGCATTATCTGGCACTGTGCGCGGCGGTGCCCACGGCCATGAACGGCTATGTGCTGGCCCGCGAGATGGGCGGCGATGCGGAAGCCTATGCGGCGGTCGTCACCGTGCAGACGGCCATCTCGTTCCTGTCGATCCCGGCGGTGCTGGCGGTTACCGCTCAACTGGCTGGCACATAAAGCGCATCGAGGATGGCGCGCGCATCGAACCGGGCATCGAGCATGCCGTAGGTCGCGCGCCACGCACCGCCCAGACGGGTCTCGGCAAACGCATCGGCGAGCGCGCCCATGCCCAGGCGCCGCAGTTCAGCGGCAGCGGCGGCCAGCGCCAACTGTTCGGTGGCGATCCGCGCCGCGCCCTCGTCACTGGCTGCCAACGCCAGTGCCGCCCGGACCACTTCGATCGTTCGCGCGCCGCCCTCGCCCAAATCCCCGGCCAGCCCGTCAATGATCGCGTCGAACGTTTCAGGCGAGCGCGCATGCACCCGCATCACGTCGAGCGCCATGATGTTGCCCGAGCCCTCCCAGATCGCATTGACCGGCGCCTCGCGATAATGGCGCGCCAGAACCCCCTCCTCGACATAACCGTTGCCGCCAAGGCACTCCATCGCTTCGCCCAGAAGCGGCGGGGCGGTCTTGCAGACCCAGTATTTGACCGCCGGCGTCATCGCCCGGGCAAAGGCGCCCTCGGCCGCATCGGCGCCCGCGCCGTCGAACGATCGCGCCAGCCGGAACGACAGGGCGGTCGCCGCCGCCACATCAAGCGCCATGTCAGCGAGAACCCGCATCATGAGCGGCTTGTCGATGAGCGCGCCGCCGGCAACCTTGCGGTGCCGGGCGTGATGGACCGCTTCGGCCAACCCGGACCGCATGAGGCCCGCCGAAGCGACCGCGCAATCGAGCCGGGTCATCGTGACCATCTCAAGGATCGTCTTGATGCCGCGCCCCTCTTCGCCGACCAGTTGGCCGATCGCGCCCGAAAACTCGACCTCGGACGATGCGTTGGACCGATTGCCGAGCTTGTCTTTCAGGCGCTGGAAGGCAAGGCCGTTGCGTTCGCCGCCGGCCAGGTAGCGCGGTACCAGGAAGCACGAAATGCCGTTTGCCGTGCGCGCCAGCATCAGGAAGGCGTCGCACATGGGCGCCGACATGAACCATTTGTGGCCGGTGAGACGATAGAGCCCGTTGCCGGCGGGTTCGGCGCGGCTCGACAGGTCGGACAGATCGCTGCCGCCCTGCTTTTCGGTCATGCCCATGCCGACCAGAAGACCCGCCTTTTCCACCGGTGCCCGGTTGGCGCTGTCATATTTGCGGGTCATCAGCCGCGGCGCCCATTCGCGCGCAAGCGGTGGCGACACCATCAGCGCGGCCATGGCCGCGCTCGTCATGGTGAGCGGGCACAAATGGCCGGTCTCGAGCCCCGCCACCATGAAAAACCGCGCCGCGCGGGCGGCATGGGCATGGCCGGACTTGCGCGCCCTCTCCTCCCAGACCGAACTGGACAAACCCCAGCCGACCGAGCGCCGCATCAGCGCGTGCCAGGCTGGATGGAATTCGACCTGGTCGATGCGCCGTCCCTGGCGGTCGTGGGTGCGCAGGCGCGGCGTGCTTTCATTGGCAAGGCGCGCCAGATCGAGCGCTTCAGGCGCCAGCACGTAACGGCCGACCTGGTCCAGTTCGCGGACGGTCTCGCCGCCCATCGCCTTGGTCAGGGCGAGCAACAGCGGATCGTCGCGATAGGCGTTGCCGCCGGCGCGCGGCGGCGGCTGGTTTGTGACGGCGTGGGTCGGCGAGGTGTTCACGACTGGGTCCCGCTGGTTGAATCATGCGTGCTGTTGTCCAGCCTAAAGCATCTGCGGCGCGCTGCGAATGGTCGACGGCGCGCGCAAAAACCGGTGATCATCGCCTCGCTCGCTTGCGAGCGGCACCGATTGCGCTTATGCGGCACATTCAGCATGACAGCATCCGCGGACCACCCTCTGTACGGCCACCGGCATCTTCTGGGGATCGCCGGGCTGAACTATCCCGATATCACAACGCTGCTCGACCGGGCTGACGAAGCCGTCGACATCTCGCGCCAGCGCGAGAAGAAGAAGGCCGTGCTGCGCGGGCTGACGCAGATCAACCTGTTCTTCGAGGCGTCAACACGCACGCAGGCCTCGTTCGAACTGGCCGGCAAACGGCTCGGCGCGGACGTGATGAACATGTCGGTCGCCTCGTCCTCGGTGAAGAAGGGCGAAACGCTGATCGACACGGCGATGACGCTGAACGCCATGCATCCCGACATTCTGGTGATCCGCCACGGCGCAGCCGGCGCGGCCGCCCTTCTTGCCCGAAAGGTCGGCTGCGCGGTGATCAATGCGGGCGACGGCGCCCACGAGCATCCGACGCAGGCCCTGCTCGACGCGCTGACGATCCGGCGCCACAAGCGGCGGCTCGACGGGCTGACGGTGGCGATCTGCGGCGACATCCTGCACAGCCGCGTCGCGCGCTCCAACATCATCCTGTTGAACACGATGGGCGCGCGGGTGCGCGCCGTCGGGCCATCGACGCTGATGCCGGCGGGCATCGCCGAGATGGGCACCGAGCACCATGTCCGGCTCGAGGACGGCATTGCCGGCGCCGATGTGGTGATGATGCTGCGCCTCCAGCGCGAGCGCATGGCCGGCGGCTTCGTGCCGTCCGTGCGCGAGTATTTTCGCCATTACGGGCTCGATGCGGCAAAGCTCGCCCATGCCCAACCCGATTGCCTGGTCATGCATCCCGGGCCGATGAACCGCGGCGTCGAGATCGCCTCGGAGATCGCCGACGGACCCCAATCGGTGATCGAGGAACAGGTGGAGATGGGCGTTGCCGTGCGCATGGCCGTCATGGAGGCGCTGCTCGATCCGCGCCGGAACCTGACGGTGGCATCATGACCCCGGCCACCGGAACAACAGTCTATGAGAATGCGCGCATCATCGATCCGTCGCGCGGGATCGACGAGACGGGGACGCTGATCGTCGCCGACGGCGTGATCGCCGCATGTGGCGCGGGCGCGCGCAATCAGGGCGTGCCGGACGGCGCGACCCGCATCGACTGCACCGGGCTGATCATCGTGCCGGGCCTTGTCGACAGCCGCGTCCATATCGGCGAGCCGGGCGGCGAACACCGCGAAACGATCGCGTCTGCCTGCGAGGCGGCGGCGGCAGGCGGCGTGACCTCGATCGTGATGATGCCGGACACGAGCCCGGTGATAGACGATGTAGCTTTGGTCGAGTTCGTGCTGCGCACGGCGCGCGAGACCGGCGTGGTTCGGGTTTACCCGGCCGCTGCGATCACGATCGGCCTTGGCGGCGCCGAGATGACCGAAATGGGCAATCTGCGCGATGCCGGAGCGGTGATGTTCACCGAAGGCCGCAAGACGATCGCCAACGCCGCCGTGATGCGGCGGGCGATGACCTATGCGCGCGATTTCGGTGCCGTGATCGACCATTGCACGACCGATGCGGACCTTGCCGGCGCCGGCGTGATGAATGAAGGCCTGTTCGCCAGCCTTCTGGGCCTGCCCGGCATACCGCGCGAGGCCGAACTTTTGCCGCTCGACCGCGATCTGCGGCTGGCCCGGCTGACGGGCGGGGCCTATCATGCGGCGAAAATCTCCTGTGCGCCCGCAGCCGACGCGATCGCCCGCGCCAAGGCCGGGGGGCTCGACGTGACCGCCGGCGTGTCGATCAACCATCTGACGCTCAATGAGAACGATATCGGCGAGTACCGGACATTCTTCAAACTCTCGCCACCCCTGCGCCACGAGGACGACCGCCAGGCGATAATCACGGCGCTGAACGACGGCACGGTCGATACGATCTGCTCAGACCACGACCCCCACGATGTCGACACCAAGCGCCTGCCCTTTGCCGAGGCTGAAGACGGTGCGGTCGGCCTTGAAACCATGCTCAGCGCGGCGCTGCGCCTGCACCATTCGGGCGACGTGCCGCTGCCACGCCTGATCGAAGCGATGAGCACGACGCCCGCGCGCCGGTTGGGGCTCGATGCCGGTACGCTGCGGCCCGGCGCGCCGGCGGATTTTGCCGTCATCGATGTCGATGAGCCCTTCGTTCTGGACGCCGCGCAGTTGTGCTCCTTGTCGAAAAACACCGCCTTTGACGAGGCGAGGCTGACCGGGCGGGCGGTGCGGACGGTCGTTGCCGGGCACACCGTCTTTGCAGCATGATCGGCGAGTTGCCGGGAGGGCATGATGGACACGATCGGTGAGTTCAGCCTGCTGGCGTCGCTTGTCGCACTTGTCGGCGGATATTTCTCGGGCGCGATCCCGTTCGGCCTGATCCTGACGCGCTTTGCCGGGCTGGGCGACATCCGTTCCATCGGTTCGGGCAATATCGGCGCGACCAACGTGCTGCGCACGGGCAACAAGGGCCTTGCGGCGCTGACGCTGCTGCTCGACGCGCTCAAGGGCCTCGTGCCGGTTTTGATCGCCAAGGCGTTCGGCACCGAGGCGGCGCTGGCAGCCGGGCTTGGCGCCTTTGTCGGCCATCTCTACCCGGTCTGGCTGGGCTTTCGCGGCGGCAAGGGCGTCGCCACCTTCGCCGGTATTTCGCTGGGTTATTCATGGATGGTGCTTCTGCCGTTTGCCGCCGGCTGGCTTTTGACGGCCTTTGTCACGCGCTATTCGTCATTGGCGGCGCTCGTCGGAGTCAGCGTGGCGACATTGACTTTGTTCATCCTTGGCGAAAACATGCTGGGCTGGCTTTATGTCGGCCTGACGGTTCTTGTCTTCTTCAAACACCGCGCCAATATTGCGCGGCTACGCGAAGGCACCGAAAGCCGGATCGGGCAAAAGGGATGACGGGGGACGAGGCGTGCCGGAGGACGGCCAGGCCGATACCGAGCCACAGGCGGTTCGCTTTGTTTTATCGGACCGGCAACGGCTGGCATGGCTGCGCCTGTGGCGCGCGGAAAATGTCGGCCCGGCCACGTTCCGCGACCTGATCAACCATTGCGGGTCGGCCGAACAGGCTCTGGCCATGCTGCCGGAACTGTCGACGCGCGGCGGGCGCAGGCGCCATCCACACATACCCTCCGAAGACGAGGCTGCAGCCGAGCTGGAGGCCATCGCCGCCCATGGCGCGCGGCTGATCGGCATTGGGGAACCCGACTATCCGCCGCTGCTGCGTCTGGCCGACCAGGCACCGCCACTGGTGACGGTGACCGGCGAACCCGGCGTTTTGCAGGCACCGGCGGTGGCGATTGTCGGTTCGCGCAACGCATCGATGGCCGGGCTGACCATGGCACGCAGGCTGGCAGCCGAGCTGGGGGAACAGGGCCATGCGATCGTCTCGGGCCTTGCACGCGGCATAGACGGCGCGGCGCATGAGGCGGCGCTGGCAACGGGGACCATCGCCGTGCTGGCGGGCGGGCCGGACAAGCCCTACCCGCCGGAAAATGTCGATCTGCTCGGCCGGATCGAACGGGAGGGCAAGGGCTGTTCGATCACCGAAATGCCATTTGGCTGGCGGCCGCGCGCCAGGGACTTTCCGCGCCGCAACCGGGTGATCGCCGCGCTGTCGATGGCGCTTGTGGTCGTCGAGGCCGCGGCACGGTCCGGTTCGCTGACATCGGCGCGCCTTGCCGGCGAGCTCGGCCGGCTGGTGCTGGCGGTGCCCGGCTCCCCGCTCGATCCACGCGCACACGGCACCAACACGCTGATCCGCGACGGCGCAACGCTGGTGCGATCGGCCGATGATGTGGTCGAGGCGATCAGCCCGCTGGATCCGGCGGCCGAGTTCTATCAGCCGCCACCGGCGGCCATGGAGTTGACAGCGATGATGGCCCTGCCGCCCGACGACGAAGCGCGCGAAAAGGTGCTCGCGCTTCTGGGACCGACGCCGGTTCCGGTCGATGAACTGATCGTGGAAACCGGCCTCGGGGCGCCGCAAATGCTCCTGATCATCATGGAACTGGATCTCGCCGGCCGCATCGAGCGGCATTCAGGCAACCGTGTCTCGCTTCTTGCTGCCGGCCCCTGACGGACGCTCGCCGCTCAGCACGTCTCCTGCCTCGATATAGGCCATCTCGATCAGGTAGGTCAGAAGATCACAGCGCTCAGCCTCGGCCATGGCACGCAATTGGCCAAGCATGGCCCGAATGTAGTCAAGTCTGTCGGCGCGCGTTTGTCGCTGATGATCAGGCACTGAATGCTCCTGGCGCAATGCGGGAAGAATTCGACCGCAGGCCTTCAAGATATATCACCATAAGTTGTAAAACAAGCAAAGTGCGCGGAAATATACACGCAAAACGTGTCTATCCCGTCGCTATGGTCACCGGGGCCAAGGTACAAATCCCGACTTCCGCCCTTGACCCGACGCCCCCGTGCCGCCATGTCCATGCCCGCCGCGCTCGGTGCGCCGGCCTCTGTCCGAAACGGGTCATCCATGGAAGTCGTTGTCGTCGAATCGCCTGCCAAGGCGAAAACAATCAACAAATATCTGGGCTCGGGCTACAAGGTGCTGGCCTCGTTCGGCCATGTGCGCGACCTGCCGGCCAAGGACGGATCGGTCAAGCCGGACGAGGATTTCGCCATGTCCTGGCAGGTGGACACGGCCTCCAACAAACGGCTCAACGAGATCGCAACGGCGATGAAGTCGGCCGACGGTCTGATTCTCGCGACCGACCCCGACCGCGAGGGCGAAGCCATTTCATGGCATGTGCTGGAAGTCCTCAACAAGAAGAAGGCGATCAAGGACAAGCCCGTCAAGCGGGTCGTTTTCAACGCGATCACCAAGGCGGCCGTGCTCGATGCGATCGCCCATCCGCGCGAGATCGACGGGCCGCTGGTCGATGCCTATCTGGCGCGCCGCGCGCTCGACTATCTGGTCGGGTTCACGCTTTCGCCCGTCCTGTGGCGCAAACTGCCCGGCGCGCGCTCGGCCGGCCGCGTTCAATCGGTGGCGCTACGCCTTGTGTGCGACCGCGAAACCGAGATCGAGCAGTTCAAGCCCGAGGAATATTGGTCGATTCTGGCCAATCTGAAGACGGCGAACGACGCCCACTTCACCGCGCGGCTGACCGGGTTCGACGGCGAGAAGCTGACCAAGATGGGCGTGCGCGACGGCGAGACGGCGAACACCATCAAGGCCATGTTGGAAGCCTCGACATTCGCGGTCACATCGGTCGAGGCCAAGCCCGTCCGTCGCAATCCGCCCCCGCCCTTCACCACCTCGACGCTGCAACAGGCGGCTTCGGCCAAGCTCGGCTTTGCGCCGGCGCGGACCATGCAGATCGCCCAGAAGCTTTACGAGGGTGTGGATCTGGGCAGCGAGACGGCGGGTCTGGTCACTTATATGCGGACCGACGGCGTGCAGATGGCGCCCGAGGCGATTGATGGCGCGCGCGCGGCGATCGGCGACCGGTTCGGCGCAGACTTCGTACCGGATAAGCCGCGACACTATTCCTCCAAGGCCAAGAATGCGCAGGAAGCGCACGAAGCGGTGCGGCCGACCGATTTCAGCCGTGCGCCCGACGATATCCGCAGCGTTCTGACGGACGAACAGTTCAAGCTCTACGATCTGATCTGGAAGCGCGGCATTGCCAGCCAGATGGAGCCGGCGCGGCTGGAGCGGACCACCGTCGAGATCACGGCCGACGGCGATGGCAAACACGCGCAGTTGCGCGCGACCGGTTCGGTGGTGAAATTCGAGGGCTTCTTCGCCGCCTATACCGAGCACAAGGACGATTCAAAGCGCGCCGACGATGACAATGGCGACGACGACAAGCGTCTGCCCGCCATGCGGCAGGGCGAGGCCTGCGCGCGCGAGACGATCGAGGCAACCCAGCATTTCACCGAGCCGCCGCCGCGCTATTCTGAAGCCTCGCTGATCAAGAAAATGGAGGAGATCGGCATCGGCCGGCCGTCCACCTATTCGGCGACGGTCTCGACCTTGAAGGATCGCGATTATGTGCGCCTGGACAAGCGCGCGCTTGTGCCCGAGCCCAAGGGACGGCTCGTCACGGCGTTCCTCCAGGACTTCTTCGAGCGCTATGTCGAGTTCGATTTCACCGCTTCGCTTGAAGAAAAGCTCGACCTGATCTCTGACGGCAAGCTGGCCTGGAAGGACGTGTTGCGCGATTTCTGGCGCGAGTTCTCGGCCCATGTGGACGAGACCAAGGAATTGCGGATTTCCAATGTGCTCGACGCGCTGAACGAGCGGCTCGAACCGCTGGTCTTCCCGCCGCGCGAGGATGGGTCCGACCCGCGCATCTGCCCCAAATGCGGCACCGGAAAGCTCAGCCTCAAGCTGGGCAAGTTCGGCTCGTTCGTCGGCTGTTCGAACTATCCCGAATGCAGCTATACGCGCCAGCTCGGCCAGGAAGGCAATGGCGATGCGGACGCCTTCGCCGATGGCCCGAAAGTGCTCGGCAAGGATCCGTTCACCGAAGAAGAGATCACGCTGCGCACCGGCCGGTTCGGCCCCTACGTCCAGCGCGGCGAAGGCAAGGAGGCCAAGCGCTCCAGCCTGCCCAAGGGCTGGAAGCCCGAAGAGATCGACCATGAAAAGGCGCTGGCGCTGTTGGCCCTGCCGCGCGATGTGGGCGCGCATCCCGAAACGGGCAAGATGATTTCGGCCGGCATCGGCCGCTACGGCCCGTTCGTTCTGCATGACGGCACTTACGCAAACCTTGAAAGTGTCGAGGACGTCTTCACCATCGGGCTCAACCATGCCGTTACCGTCATTGCCGAAAAGGCCGCCAAGGGTGGCGGCCGCGGACGCTCGGCGCCGGCGGCGCTGAAAGAACTGGGCGAGCACCCCGGGGTGGGCGGGCCGATCACCGTGCATGACGGGCGCTACGGGCCTTATGTCAAGCACGGCAAGATCAACGCGACCATCCCCAAGGGCACCGACCCGATGAACGTCGATCTGGCAAAGGCCGTCGAACTGATCGCCGCGCGCGCCGAAAAGGCGGGCAAGAAGGTGGCCGGCCCGTCGGGCGCCAAGAAGAAGACCACCGCCAGGAAGAAGGCGGCACCAAAGAAGAAGCCGGCCGGCAAGGCCAAGACCGCCGCCTCGGCGGCGGCCGATGAGTAAAGCGCCGCGCGGCGGGGGCGGACGGCCCAAGGGCACGCCCTCGCGCGAGGCGATCGCGGCCTTCATCCGCGACAATCCGCAAAAGGCGACCAAGCGCGACATCGCCCGGGCCTTCGGCCTGAAGGGCGATGCGCGCGTGGCACTCAAACATGTGCTGCGCGAACTGGAAGAGGAAGGCCTCGTCGAAAAGCGCGGCAAGCGTCTTGCAGCGCCCGGTTCCCTGCCCCCGGTCATGGTGCTGGAGGTGACGGGCCGCGATGCCGATGGCGGGCTGATCGCGCGGCCGGCCGAATGGGACGAGGAACGCGGCGCGCAGCCACTTGTCACCATCTCGGCGCCAAAGAAGGGCCGGGCCAGGATCATCCTGCCCGGCGTCGGCGATCGCGTGCTGACGCGCATCGGCGATCAGGCCGACGATGGCAGCTATGCGGGCCGGGTCATCAAGCGGCTGGAGAAGCGCAAGAGCGCCATTCTCGGCGTCGTGCGCCGCACCGACAAGGGCGGCTATCGGATCGAACCGACCGAGCGCAAGCAAAGCGAGCTTGAGATCGACAAGGCCGATCTGGGCGAAGCGAAGCTCGGCGATCTGGTTGAGATTTCGGTCGTCAAGTCCGGCCGTTACGGCCTTGCCAAGGCGCGTGTGCTCGAAGTCGTCGGCTCGCTGAAGAGCGAGAAGGCGGTCTCGATGATCGCCATTCATGCGCATGGCATTCCGCACGTCTTTCCCGATACGGTGATGGACGAAGCGCGGAACGCAAAGAACCCGGCGCTCGCGCCGCCGCGCGAGGACTGGCGGGACCTGCCGCTGATCACGATCGATCCGGCGACAGCCAAGGATCATGACGATGCGGTGCATGGCACACCCGACGACGATCCGGCCAATCCGGGTGGCCATGTCGTGACGGTCGCCATTGCCGATGTCGCCCATTTCGTCCGGCCCGGCTCGGCGCTCGACAAGGAGGCGCAAAAGCGGGGCAACTCGGTCTATTTCCCCGACCGCGTCGTGCCGATGCTGCCCGAACGCATCTCCAACGATCTGTGCTCATTGCGGGACAACGAGGACCGCCCGGCCATGGCCGTGCGCATGGTGTTGGATGGACAGGGGCACAAAAAATCCCACTCCTTCCACCGCATCATGATGCGCAGCCATGCCAAACTCTCTTACGAGCAGGCGCAGCAGGCCATCGATGGCGCGCCGGACAAGACAACCGCGCCGGTCCTCGACACGATCCTCAAGCCACTCTGGGCCGCCTATGCGTGCCTGCTCAAGGGCCGGCGCAACCGCGAGCCGCTGGAACTGGACATTCCCGAACGCAAGATCGTGCTGGCCGAGGACGGCACGATCGACAAGGTGGTCGTGCCGCCCCGGCTGGACGCGCACAAGCTGATCGAAGAGTGCATGATCCAGGCCAATGTCGCCGCCGCCGAAACGCTGGAAAAGAAGAAGCAGGCGCTGGTCTTCCGCATTCATGACGCGCCGGCGCTCGCCAAGCAGGAGGCGCTGCGCGAGTTCTTGAAAACGCTGGATATTCCCTTGGCCCGCGGGGCGCAGTTGCGCCCATCCGCCTTCAACGCGATCCTGTCTCGGGTCGAGGACACGGATCATTCGCCGCTCGTCAACGGTGTGGTGCTGCGCTCGCAGAGCCAAGCGGAATATTCACCTGACAATATCGGCCATTTCGGCCTCAATCTGAAGCGCTACGCCCATTTCACCTCGCCGATCCGCCGCTATGCGGACCTGATCGTGCACCGCGCGCTGATCCGCGCGCTTGGCCTCGGCGATGGCGGCGACGAACTGCCGGAGATGGACCTCGACCAGCTCCGCGAGATCGCGGGGCTGATATCGTCGGCGGAACGCCGCGCGGTCAATGCGGAGCGCGACACGGTCGACCGGCTGACCGCCGAACATCTGGCCGAGCGTGTCGGCGAGACGTTCGACGCGCGCGTCTCCGGCATGGCGAGCGCGGGCCTGTTCGTTACGCTTGACGGGCTGGGCGCGGACGGCTTCATTCCCGCCTCCAAACTCGGCGATGACTATTATCGCCATGACGAGGCGCTGCACGCCATGGTCGGCGAACGCAGCGGCGCCGGCTACCGGCTGGGCGATCCCGTCGAGGTCCGGCTGGCCGAAGTGCAGGCGATGGCAGGCGCGATCCGCTTTGACATGGAGAGCGAACCGCGCGATCTGGGCATGTCGATGGCATCGCGCCACAAGGGGCGCGGCAGACGACAGGCGCGCAAGGCCGGCAATCGCGGCCGCCGGCGCCGATAGGAGCTTGGATATCAGATGAGCCAGACACTGGACACGCAAGTTTTCGGCGGCACCGGACATGAGCCGCGGCGGCCGCTGTGGCGGGCCATCGGGCGCGGCCTCAAATGCCGTTGCCCGCAATGCGGTCAGGGCCGCCTGTTTGCCTCCTATGCCAAGTCCGTCGATGCGTGCGCGGCGTGCGGCGAAGCCATCCATCATCACCGCGCCGACGACCTGCCCGCCTATCTGAACGTCTTCATCGTCGGCCACGTCGTCGTTGCCGGCTTCCTGATGGTGGAGCGGGTGACGCAATGGCCCGCCTGGATGCATTTTGCGGTGTGGATTCCGCTCACAATCATCATGGCATTCGCGCTGATCCCGCCGATCAAGGGCGCGGTGATCGGCCTGCAATGGGCCAACCGGATGCACGGATTTGGCGGCGCCGAAGACGAGGTTGCCGATCCCGACATCGATCCGGCCCAGCATGGCTAACGGCGCAATGTCCGGCCGGCCCCGTCTTCGCCCGCGCAATGCCGCTTCGCTGCTTCTGGCCGATCTTTCGGGCGATGCGCCGGCATTTCTGATGGGCGAACGGTCGGGCGGACACGTCTTCATGGCGCACAATCGCGTTTTTCCAGGGGGGCGCGTCGAAAAGGCCGACAGCGGCGCGGCGGTTGCGCCGGTCATCCCCGATGTCGACATGGCCTGGCTGCGCGACGAGCTTGGCGCCGATGCAAGCGACCGGCGTGCCACCGCCTTTGCCGCCTGCGCGCTGCGCGAGGCCGGCGAGGAAACCGGTCTCGTGCTGGAAGAAAAAGCGCTTTTGACGCCGCTGCGCTACGTGGCGCGCGCGATCACGCCGCCCGGCCAGGTGCGCCGCTACGACACGCGCTTTTTCCTTGCCGTCGTGGACCGGAACCATGTGCGCTTTACGGGAACCGACGGGGAATTGTCGGGCATCGACTGGTATCGCGCCGACCATGATCCCGATGAGCGCCTGCATGCCATCACGGCCGAAGTGATGCGCATCGCCATCGCCCGGCTGGCCCGGGACCGCGCACTCGCCGACAATCCGCCGGTGCCCTGCTACAGGGTGCGCAACGGACGCCGCATGATCGAATATCCGGCGACCGGCTGGTTCCCCTGAACCCGGACAGGCGCTTGACTTTTCGCACCCGATAAGTCATCTGCACGCCAACGCCGGAGCGGCCCCTTGCGCGCACCGGCTCTTTTTTATCCGACCGCACCCCCTTCGATCACAAGGCGCACAGACCATGGCCAAGGCCACAACCATCAAGATCAAGCTGCAATCGACAGCCGATACGGGCTTTTTCTACGTGACAAAGAAGAACAGCCGCACCATGACCGAGAAGATGGTCAAGCGGAAGTACGATCCGGTCGCCAAGAAGCACGTCGAATTCAAGGAAGCCAAGATCAAGTGAGGCGCCGGCCTTCACCGATCGGCCCCTGAGGCATCGTCAAAACCGCCGGCGGCCCTGCCCCGGCGGTTTTTCGCGCGTTGTGATGGAAAGTCCCGAGACGATCAAGCCGCCATCGACACGACCCGGTTGCGGCCGCCGGCCTTGGCTTCGTAGAGCGCCGTGTCGGCCTTCTTGATCAGGGTCGCCGCCGTTTCGCCAGCATCACCGTCAAGCGTTGCCACGCCCAACGAAGCGGTAACGGCGATGTCCGGCCCGCCCTCTCCCAGCGCGAATGGCGCATCGCCAATGTCGAACCGCAGCCGCTCGGCGATTTCAGCGGCCATCGGCGCCGGCGTGTCCGGCATGACGATGACGAATTCCTCGCCGCCATAGCGGCAGACAAGATCCATGCCGCGCACCTGGGCGCGCAGGCGCCGGGCGAACTCGCGCAGCACCGCATCGCCGCCATCATGGCCATGGGTGTCGTTGACCGCCTTGAAATGGTCGATGTCGGTGATCAGCAGCGACAGGGCCCTGCCGCGCTTGTGCGCCCGTTCGACCAGCGTCTCCAGATGGGTGTCCAGATAGCGGCGATTGTGCAGGCCGGTCAGCCCGTCGGTGACGGCAAGTTCAATTGATTCGGCGACGTTCGAGCGCAAACCGTCATGATAGGCCTTGCGGCGCACCTGCGTCTTCAGGCGCGCGACGAATTCGTTGGCATCGACGGGACGGACGACGAAATCGTTGACGCCCAGCTCTAACGCACGCGCGATCAGCGTGTCATTTTCGATATCACTGGACAGGATGATCGGCAGGAAGCGGGTGCGGTCCAGCGAGCGAAGCTGCGAGATGACGCGCAAGGGGTCGAAGGCGGAAAAGTCCGCCGAGACGATGGCGCAGTCAAACCCGCCCTCGGCGGCCGCCCGGACGCCGGTCTGCGGTTCATTAACATGGTGCAGCCGCGCCGCACCGCGCAAAATGCCGGAAAACCGTTCGAATACGGAGACGCGTTCGTCGATCAGCAGGACCTCGGCCGGCTCGTTGCCGGCGTTGCCCTGGTTGCGCAGCAGTTCCTCGATCGCCAGATCGCGCGTGGTGTGAGCGCGTAGGCGCAATTCGTCGGTCAGCATCTTCAGGCGCACAAGGCTCTTGACCCGGGCCAGAAGCTGCATCTCGTTGACCGGCTTGGTCAGGAAATCGTCGGCGCCGGCCTGCAGACCGCGCACGCGGTCCTCCATCTGGTTCAGCGCGGTCACCATGACGACCGGAATGTCCATCGTCGCCGGGTTGGCCTTGATGCGCGTACAGACTTCGAAACCGTCAATGCCGGGCATCATCACGTCCAGAAGGACGATATCGATGTTTTCACGTTCCAGCGTCTCGAGCGCTTCGGCACCGTTCATGGCCGTCAGCACATCGTAATACTCCATCGTCAAACGTGCGTTGAGCAGGTCCAGATTGAGCTGTTTGTCGTCGACGACGAGAATGCGTGCGGTCATGTGTCATCCATCCCGAACGGGCGAGCGTTGAGCGCTCAAGCCTCGCCAAGATAGGACTTAATCGTTTCTATAAACTTAGGAACCGAGATGGGCTTGGACATATAGCCTTCACATCCGCCCTGCCGGATCCGTTCTTCGTCACCCTTCATGGCAAAAGCGGTCACGGCGATCACCGGGATCGTGTGCAGATCGTCGTCGGCCTTGAGCCATTTGGTGACGTCCAGGCCGGAAACCTCCGGCAGTTGAATGTCCATCAGGATGAGGTCGGGGCGATGGGCGCGCGCCAGATCGAGCGCCTCCAGACCGTTGCGGGTGCGCACCGTTTCATAGCCGCTGGCCTCGATGATGTCGCGGAAGAGCTTCATATTGAGCTCATTGTCTTCTACGATCATGACGGTCTTGGCCATATCCATCCCCATCCGGCGGCCGAGCGGCGCGAGAATCGCCTTGCGGCGGCATTGTGCCCGGGCTTGTCCGCCTTTGGCTATAGCGCCAGATGATTGAAAAAGAGCGAAGGCGGCAATGACAAAGCGGCAGGCTCCGGCAACTTCGAACAAAGGTGCGATGAATGCCGATGCGCCTTCGATCGCCATCGCCGCCCTTTCGTGGATCGCCGCCGACGGCGCGATGATGAGCCGGTTCTGCGCACTAAGCGGCATTGAGCCCGCCCAGATCAGGCAGGCGGCGACCGAACCGGGATTTCTTGCCGGCGTGATGGACTTCATCCTGGCGCACGAACCGACCCTGATACGCTTTTGCGCGGACAATGATCTTGAGCCGGGCATCGTCCAAGAGGCGGCAATGCGCCTTTCAGGCGGTGCGGTGCCCGGTCCCGGCGATTTCGTCTGACGATGACGGACTTTGGGCGGAAGCTCGTGTTCGTGCTATGTTCAAGCCATGAATGATGCGGGCATGTCAGGCGCGTTCTGTCGCGATTGTCTGGAGCCGGCGACCGGTTCCGAGCGGCGCTGCGTGGCGTGCGGCAGTCCGCGCATGGCGCGCCATGGCGAACTGGCCCGGCTGTCGATCGCCCATGTGGATTGCGACGCGTTCTACGCCGCCGTCGAGAAACGCGACCGACCGGAACTGCGCGACAGGCCGGTCATCATCGGCGGCGGCAAAAGAGGCGTTGTTTCAACAGCCTGTTACGTTGCGCGCATACATGGGGTGAGATCGGCAATGCCGATGTTCAAGGCGCTGAAAGCCTGTCCGGATGCGGTCGTCATCAAGCCCGACATGAAAAAATATGCCGCGGTGGGCCGCCAGGTCCGGGACATGATGCAGGCGCTGACACCGTTGGTCGAGCCGCTTTCGATCGATGAGGCATTCCTTGATCTGACCGGGACGGAGCGGCTGCACGGCGATGTGCCGGCCCGAACGCTTGCGCGCTTTGCGCGACACGTCGAGACCGAGATCGGCATCACGGTCTCGGTCGGCCTGTCCTACTGCAAGTTCCTGGCCAAGGTCGCGTCCGATCTTGAAAAGCCGCGCGGGTTTTCGGTGATCGGCGAAGCCGAGGCGCTCGACTTTCTCGCCGCGCAAAAAGTGACGCTGATCTGGGGCGTTGGCAAGGCGTTTGCCGCAACGCTCGAAAGGGACGGCATCACGCATATCGGCCAGTTGCAGAAGATGGACGAAACCGCGCTGATGAAGCGCTATGGCGTGATGGGCCGGCGCCTTTATCACCTGTCCCGCGGCCAGGACACGCGCCATGTGGAGCCACGGGGCGGCGCCAAGTCGATCAGCCATGAAACGACGTTCAATGACGACCATGCGGACGCGGAGACGCTCGTGCCGGTGCTGCGGTCGCTGACCGAGAAAGTGTCCGCACGCCTCAAGGCCAAGGGCCTGGCCGGCAAGACCGTCACCCTCAAGCTCAAGGACCGCGACTTCCGCTCCAAGACCCGCAACCGGCAACTGGGCGATCCAACCCAGTTGGCCGATCGCATCTTCCGCGCCGCGCTGCCGCTGCTCGAAAAAGAACTGGACGGCACGCAATATCGCCTGCTGGGTGTGGGCGTTGCCGATTTCGCCCATCCGGCGCAAGCCGATCCCGACGACCTGATCGACATCGAGGCGACGCGGCGCGCAAAGGCCGAACGGGCCATTGACGCCTTGCGCGGCAAGTTCGGCGATCGCGCGGTCGAGACAGGCTACACCTTCAGGACCGACCATCGCGGGCGACCGCAGCGCGACGGCTGACGCGCCGGCAAACAGGCGCCCGATTCGCCGGGCTCGGGCCCTCCGCTTCATTCGGCAACGTCATTTGGTGACCGAGAGACGATCATGAAAACGTTTGTACTGCAATGATTTAGCGCTCATCACGAAAATATGAACGTGACGGATCAGATATCGTCGCGCGCCGGATTCGCATTAATCAATTGTTAACCTTTCGCGCAAACGTTGCGCCGTCGAAGGTCGTTGCAGAGACCTGCCGCAGGGGGCATCCGGTGAGTGAACAATCCGTCATCATGGCCGGTTCTCCGGCCCTTCATTCGCTGGTCGATGCCGTTGGCTCGCCGGTTTTTCTCGTCGGCGTCGAGGATGGCCCGCAATATCGGCTGCTCAAGCTGAACAAGGCGCATGAGCAGGCAACGGGCATGTCATCGGACGCGGTCAGGGGCAAGCTGCTCGATGAACTGATGCCGCCGCGCATGGCCACCCAGATCACGGCCAACTACCAGCATTGCGTCGATACCAGAGAAAACCACACCTACGAAGAGTTTCTCAACCTGGGAACCGGCGAACGGTGGTGGCAGACGACGCTGACGCCGATGTTCGACAGCAACGGCCAGATCTACATGATTGTCGGCATCGCCGCCGACATCACCCACCAGAAATCGAGCCAGATTTCGTTGGCGCAGCGGCACGGCGAAATCATCGACCGGATCGCGGAAATGCGTTTCCTGTCATCGACCACGGCACAGGATATGGGCCTGCCCTTGCGCGAGTTGCAGACGATCACCCGGCAACTCAAGGACGGCTTCTCCGATCTCGGCGATGGCAAGCTGGCGCTGATCGACAAGCTGGAAGAGGTCGTGGCGTCATCGATCGCCGACATCGACTCGGTCGTCGAGCGGTGCCTGGGCGCGCATGATGAGGCCTGGTCGATGACAAGCTTTGCGATCGATCGCGTGTGCGGCGATCTTCTGTCCATTCTCGACCCACTCGGCCAATGCGACGTGCGCTACCCGACCGGCTTCGTGCGCACCGATGGCGCCGTTCTCAACATCGTGCTGCGTGCGGCGCTGGCGGCGCAACTGACGCCGATATCCGACAGGCCGGAAAAAATCGACGTAACCCTGACCCAAGCCGACGGGGACACGTTGCGCATTATGGTCCTTGGACACCGGTCGGACGAAAAACACAGAACGGAACCCTGTGGCTCCAAGCAGCATGCGGCCGTCATTTCCGGGCTGCGCCATATGCTGGTGGCCCGCGGCGGCGCGATCTGGGCCGGATCGGGCGATGCGGCGGCGGGCTCGGGCATCGGCTTTACGCTGCGTGGATATCTGGAAAAGCCGCGCTGAGAAATTCGTGTTGAACATGCTTGCACGGCCGTGAAACCGGGCCGATAACCGCGCAATGAGCCATGACCCATCGCAGCCTTCACCGGCCATTGTGGTCGATGCCGATGCCTGTCCGGTCAAGGACGAGGTCTATCGGGTCGCCGAGCGCTATGGCGTTGCGGTGACGATCGTCGCCAACAGCTTCATCCGCATTCCGGACGATCCGCTGATAAGCCGCGTCGTCGTCTCGGACGGCTTCGATGCCGCCGATGACTGGATCGCGGAACGGGCCGGCGACCGGACGCTCGTCATCACCGCCGATATATTGCTCGCCGAGCGCTGCCTTCAGGCCGGCGCCGCCGTCTTGTCGCCCAAGGGCACGGCCTTCACCGAAAACTCGATCGGCGCGGCGGTGGCGACGCGGGCGATCATGGCAGACCTGCGCGCCGGCGGAGAGCAGGTTGGCGGACCCGCCCCGTTCACCAAGGCCGACCGGTCGCGGTTTTTACAGGCGATGGATGCGGCGACCCGGCGCCTTTCAAGGCCGCGATAGCGCAGCCTTTCTCAGGTCGGCAGGCCGATAGCGGCGCGAGCCTCGGTGTCCGCGCGCAATTGGAGATCAGCGCCCAGATAGCGGTCGGCACCCTCGCCCGCCAGCCAGCCAATGGCCCGGCCGATCCATTCGGGCGGCGCGTGCATGGACGGGTCCATTTGCGAGACCGGGTTGATGCCCGACGCCTTGATGTCGACCTGCATCTGCGTTGCCACGGTGCCCGGGCTCAGGCCCACCGAACGGATCCCCCTATCACGATATTCCTTGTCGACCGCACGGGTCAGCATCAGCACGGCGGCCTTGGTCGCGCAATAATGGCTCCAGCCCTCCATCGGCCCATAGGCGGCACCCGAGGACAGGTTTATGATCGTGCCCGATCCGTTTTCGACCATCACCGGCAGAACCGCGCGGATGCCGTGATAGACGCCTTTCAAATTGATGTCGACGGCATTGCCCCACGCTTCAGGATCAGATTCCGAAAGCCGCGCTATGGGATTGATAATGCCGGCATTGTTGACCAGAAGATCCACGCCGCCGAATGTCTCGACCGCGCGTTCCACCAGCGCCTGAACCGAGCCGCTGTCGGCCACGTCGCAGGTCATGGCAAGGGCCGCGCCACCGTCTTCGACGACCGCGGCCGCGACCCGTTCGATGTCATCTGCCGTCCGCGCCGCCAGAACGACGTTCATGCCCGCCTTCGCCAATTCGCGCACGGCGGCTTCGCCGATACCGCGCGAGGCGCCGGTGATGATGGCGGTCTTTCCGCTTGAATGCGTCATGCGCCCTCTCCTGTTCGATCATGTGTCATTGGCACATGCAAAGCCGCACGGAAAGACCAGTCCGGGCCGGTCAGCCGGGACCGGCCGCAATGTCGAGGCCATAGGCGTCAACGCCATCCTCCATGCGGCCGGCCGGCGAGAACCCGGCCTTCACCAGCACCGCGGAAGAGGCCGCATTGTCGCGCACCACGCCCGCTTCGAGACGCTCATAACCGTTCCGGCCGGCCCAGCCGATGACGCCGCGAACAAGTTCGGTGGCATAGCCGCGCCCCCAATGGGGGGTACCGAACAGATAGCCGACGGTCAGCACACCGTCTTCGGACCCCGGCCGCATCACGCAAAGGCCGGCAAGCGCGCCATGTTGGCGTTCATGCACGCAGGCGATCGCGCTGGCAGCGCGCCGCGCGGCGATCCAGCCATCCATGTCATCATGCGCATCCGCCAAATGCCACACAGGTGGCAGATAGCGGGCAACGTCCGGGGTCAGCAGGTTGACCAGCGCGGCGACGAAACCGGGCCGCATCCGGGCATCGTCCAGGACCGTCTCCCACGGCGCCACATCAAGCCGCGCGGTGTTGAAGCTGATTGCCGGCACCATGCGGTGGTCTAAACCAGTTCGACGTCGATAACGCCCGGTACGGACTTGATCGCGCTGGCAAGGGGGCCGGACACCGCATACTGGCCCGGCAGTTCAATCTCCACCTCACCGGCGCCGTCGGGCTTGATGAGGATCAGCGAAACGGGACTCCGACCCTTCTGGCGCAATTGACGCGCCACCGACTTGGCGGGCGCGGCATCACGCACGAACACGCGCAGCACATGAGCGGCATCGACGCCGGCCTGATCGTCAAGCGTGCCGAGCGAGGTCAGCATCAGCGACATCGATCCGTCCTCGCGCTCGCGGACCGTGACCGTCAGAACAAAGCTCTTTCCCACTTCGGCCATGTCGCCATACAGGTCGAGCATCTCCGAGAACATCACCACTTCATACTGGCCGGTGGCGTCCGACAGGGTGATGATGCCCATCTTGTTGCCGGTGCGGGTGCGGCGAACCTGGCGTGCCGCAACCGTGCCCGCCAGGCGGCCGGCCTCGGCGCCGCGCTTGATCGCGATTGCGAAATCGGCATGGGTCTGCACGCGCATCTTTTCGAGAACCGGCTGATAGGCATCCAGAGGATGGGCCGAGAAGTAAAAGCCGATGGCGCGCAGTTCACGCATCAGCTTTTCGGCGTCCGGCCATTGCGCGTTCGCCGGCAGCGCCAGGCGCTCGGGCTGCACCGCTTCCATCGCGCCGAAAATGTCGCCCTGTCCGCTGGCGGCCTCCTCGGCAACGCGCTGGGAAAGCCCGATGATCCGTTCGAGCCCGGCGGCCAGCGCCGCACGATCATGGCCGAAACAGTCGAGCGCGCCGGCATCGATCAAGGCCTCGAACACGCGCTTGCCGACGATCCTGGGGTCAACGCGCCGCGCGAAATCCTCAAGGCTGTCAAACCCGGCCTCCGGCCGCACGGCGACGATGTGATCCACCGCCGCCTCGCCGACGCCCTTGATGGCCGCCAGCGCCCAGAAGATGCGGTTGTCGCCCACCTCGAACGGCCGGTGCGAGGTCTGCACCGAAGGCGGCGTCACCTCGATGCCGAGCCGCAGCGCGTCGCGGCGGAAATCGTTGAGCTTTTCGGTGTTGGCCATGTCATAGGTCATCGACGCGGCGAGGAACTCGACCGGATGATGCGCCTTCAGATAGGCCGTCTGGTAGGCGACCATTGCGTAGGCGGCCGCATGCGACTTGTTGAAGCCGTAATCGGCGAACTTGGCCAGAAGATCGAAGATGAAGTCGGCCTGCGGCTTGGAGACACCGCGCTCCACGGCGCCATCGACGAAGCGCACGCGCTGCTTGTCCATCTCGGCACGTATCTTCTTGCCCATGGCGCGGCGCAAAAGGTCCGCTTCGCCGAGCGAATAGCCGGCCAGGACCTGGGCGATCTCCATCACCTGTTCCTGATAGACAATGACCCCTTGCGTCTCCTCGACAAGGTAATCGATCTTCTCGTGGATCGATGCGATCTCCTCGTCGCCATGCTTGCGGGCATTGTAGGTGGGAATGTTGTCCATCGGACCGGGCCGGTAAAGCGCGACCAGCGCGATGATGTCCTCGATCCGGTCGGGCTTCATGCCGACCAGCGCCTTGCGCATGCCGGGACTTTCCACCTGGAAGATGCCGACCGTCTCGCCGCGTGCCATCATCTCGTAGGTGGGCCGGTCATCGAGTGGCAGCGCCGACAGATCGATGGTCACATCGCGTCGGGTGAGCAGCTTGACGGCCGCTTCAAGGACCGTCAGCGTCTTCAGGCCAAGAAAGTCGAACTTGACCAGCCCCGCATCCTCGACCCATTTCATGTTGAACTGGGTGACCGGCATGTCCGAGCGCGGATCGCGGTACAGCGGGACGAGCCGTGACAAAGGCCGGTCGCCGATGACAATGCCCGCCGCGTGGGTCGAGGCATGCCGGTAGAGCCCTTCGAGCTTCAGCGACATGTCCAGCAACTGGCCGACGATCGGTTCGCGCTCGCGCTCCTCGGCGAACTTCGCCTCGCCCTCTATGGCCTTGGCGAGCGTTGTCGGGTTGGCCGGATTGTTGGGCACCAGTTTGCACAGGCGATCCACCTGGCCATAGGGCATTTCGAGCACGCGGCCGACATCGCGCAGGACGGCGCGCGCCTGCAGCGTTCCGAAGGTGATGATCTGGGCGACCTGGTCGCGACCATATTTGTCCTGGACGTAGCGGATGACCTCGTCGCGCCGCTCCTGGCAGAAATCGATGTCGAAGTCTGGCATCGACACGCGATCAGGATTGAGGAAACGCTCGAAGAGGAGCGAAAAGCGCAAGGGATCAATGTCGGTGATGGTCAGCGCCCAGGCGACCAGCGAGCCGGCGCCCGAGCCGCGCCCCGGGCCGACCGGAATGTCCTTGGCCTTGGCCCATTTGATGAAGTCGGCGACGATCAGGAAATAGCCGGGAAACTTCATCCCCTCGATGATCGACAGTTCGCGGTCGAGCCGTTCGTCATAGTCGGAACGGCTGTAGCCCTCGGCCATGCCCTGATGTTCGAGGCGTGCATTCAGCCCTTCAAGCGCCTGCCGGCGCAATTCGTCCGCCTCGGCCTTTTCCGCTTCGGCGGCCGTTGCGCCTTCGGGCACGGCGGCAAAACGCGGCAGGATGGGATCGATCTTGCGGGGGAACCAGGAGCAACGCTTGGCGATCTCGACCGTGTTCGACGTCGCTTCGGGTAGGTCCGAAAAAAGCCGGATCATCTCGGCGGCCGGCTTGAGCCAATGGTCCGGCGTCAGTTGGCGCCGCTCATCCATCGACAGGAGCGCGCCGTCGGCGATGGCGATCAGCGCATCATGGGCCTCGAAATCCTCGCGGCCCCAAAAGAACGCCTCATTGGTCGCGACCAGCGGCAGATGATGGCGGTAGGCCAGTTCCACCGTGCGGGCCTCAAGAGCGCGATCGAATGAACCGTGCCGTTGCAGTTCCACATAGAGCCGGTCGCCAAATCGGTCCATCAGCGTAACGAGACGCAGTTCGGCCAGCTTGCCGTGCCCATCGGCCAGCGCGGTGCCGATCGGCCCCAACGGCCCGCCCGTCAGGCAGATGATGCCGTCTGCGCGATCGGCGAGCCAGCGATCATGGATGCGCACGCAGTCGAGATCATCCTCGTCGAGATAGGCGCGGCTGACCAGTTCAACGAGGTTACGATATCCGGTCTCGTTGGCCGCCAGCAGCACGATGGATGCATCGGCCATGGCACCCTTGCCGCCCCGGCCCTGCCCGCGATCATCATCGGCTTCCCCGTCGAACCGGATCGGCAACTGGCAACCAATGATCGGCTGGACGCCGGCGCCCGATGCCTTCTGCGCGAATTCCAGCGCGCCGAACAGATTGGCGGTGTCTGTGACGGCAATGGCCGGTGCGCCATTGTCCCTGGCCCAATCGATGATACGGGGCAGTTTGAGGGCGCCTTCGAGCAGCGAATAGGCCGAATGGACGCGCAGATGAACGTAACCGGGGTCGATGAGCGATACGCCGCCCGCTGGGTCCTGGGATGCCAAACCGTCTTCTCCTTGCCGCGCCCGCGCGGAATCGCGCGCCTTTGCCAAGCGGACGGTCCATCGTCATTTGCAGGCTGGCGAGAGTCCAGAGACCAGCACGGAAATCCCCGATGTTCAGGTGATCCGGCTCACAGATATCCGATCATCAGGGCGAGTGTTGCCACGAAGGATGCGATCGAGAAGAAGGCGGCGAAGTCGCGTGCAAGTTCCGGCATTATTCACTCCTATTCCCTTTATGTTCTTATCATGTTCCCTTTTCTGTCATTTGTAAAGATGCCCTGACGGCGGCGGCCAAAGGGAGCGGCACATTGGTTATCAAAGGGTGAACAGACCGGCGGCGGTCAGCCGGCGACGAAGGGCACGATCCGGCCCTCCTCCATGGTAACGATCCGGTCCATCCGGCGCGCCAGATCATGGTTGTGGGTGGCAAAAAGAGCTGCCAGCCCCGACTGCCGTACCAGTGCTTCGAGCGCCTCGAAGACATAGGAGGAGGTTTCCGGATCCAGATTGCCGGTCGGCTCGTCTGCCAGAAGGACGAGCGGCGCGTTGGCGACGGCCCGGGCGATGGCGACACGCTGCTGCTCGCCACCGGACAGTTCGGCGGGCCGATGGGCGGCGCGCGGGCCGATGCGCATATAGTCGAGCAGCTCGCGCGCCCGTGTCTCCGCCTCGCGGCGGGCCAGGCCACGGATCATCTGCGGGATCATCACGTTTTCAAGTGCCGAGAATTCCGGCAGCAGGTGATGGAACTGGTAGACATAGCCGATATCGTTGCGGCGGCGGGCGGTGCGTTCCCGGTCGCTCAGCGATCCGCAGGGCTGACCGGAGAGATAGACCTCGCCGCCATCGGGCCTTTCAAGCAGGCCGGCCGTGTGCAAAAGCGTCGATTTGCCGGCGCCGGACGGGGCGACCAAGGCAACCATCTCGCCAGGCTTGAGGGCAAGGTCCGCGCCGCGCAGCACATCGAGCGTGTGGCCGGCCTCCTCGTAGGCGCGTTCGACGGCCTCCAGCTTCAGAACCGGACCCGTCATCACTCATACCTCAGCGCTTCGACCGGATCGAGGCGGGCGGCACGACGCGCCGGAATGATGGCAGCCAGGAAGGAAAGGGCCAGCGACAGGCCAATGACTGCGAGCGTTTCGCCGGGGTTCATGCGGGCGGGTATCTCGCTGAGGAACCGGATCGTCGGGTCCCACACCTCGGCGCCGGACACCCAGTTCATGAAGCGCTGGATGCCCTGAATGTTCCAGCAGATGATCACGCCGAGCAACACGCCGGCGGCGGTGCCGACAACGCCGACGCCGGTGCCGGCCATGATGAAGATGCGCAGGATGGCCGACTGGCTGGCGCCCATGGTGCGCAGGATGGCGATGCCCCTGCCCTTTTCCTTCACCAGCATGATCAGGCTGGAGATGATGTTGAGCGAGGCGACCAGAACAACGATCGACAGGATCAGGAACATCGCGTTGCGCTCGATGACCAGCGCCGAGAAGAACGCCGAATTGCGCTGACGCCAGTCGACAAGGAACATCGGCCGGTCGCCGGCCTCCTCGATCTGCTGGCGATAGGCATCGACCGCGTCGGGATCGTCGATGAACACCTCGATGAGTTGCGCCACGCCCTCGGAGTTGAAATAGAGCTGGGCTTCCTCGAACGGCATGAAGATGATCGAGCCGTCATATTCGCTCATCCCCATCTCGAAGATGGCTGCCACCGGATAGGATTTGACACGCGGCGTCGTGCCGAACGGCGTGACATCGCCTTCCGGCGAGACGAGCGTGATCCGGTCGCCGGCGATCAGGCCCAGATTGCGCGCCATGCGAATGCCGATGACGACGCCCTCGCCGGCCGCGAACGGCACGAGCGACCCTTCGGTCAGATTGCCGGAGATCGATTCAAGGCGCGAAAAGTCCTCGGCACGCACGCCGCGCACCAGCGCGCCCGTTCCCGCGCCGACATTGCCGGACGCCAGCGTCTGCCCCTCGATCAGCGGCACGGCCAGCGTCACGCCATCGACGGCGGTGATGCGCTGGGCGACCGCGTCGTAATCGTCGAGCGGCCGTTCGACCGGCTGGACGATGACATGACCGTTCAAACCCAGAATGCGGTCGAGCAGTTCGGCGCGAAAGCCGTTCATGACGGCCATGACGATGATCAGCGCCGCCACGCCCAGCGTCACGCCGACCAGCGAGATGATGGTGACGATGGAAACCGCCGCTTCCTTCTTGCGGGGCCGCAGATAGCGCCACGCGATCATCCGCTCAAAGGCCGAAAACGGGCCGGCCGACCCGTCCGTGCGGCCGTTGCCGGCCGCCTCTGCCTCGATTGGGTCCTGCGTTGCGGCGCTCACCTGGATCAAGCCTCCGAAACGCGGGCAATCGCCGTGTCGAGATCGAGTTCGTGTTTCTCGCCGGTCGCGCGGTCCTTGAGTTCGACAAGACCGGATTTGACGCCGCGCGGGCCGATGACGATCTGCCAGGGCATGCCGGTCAGATCGGCGGTGGCGAACTTGGCGCCGGGCCGCTGGTCGGTGTCGTCCAGAAGCGGGTCGACACCCGCCTTGGCCAGGGCGCCATAGGCGCGCTCGGACCAGTCGTCACAATCGGCATCGCCCGGCTTCATGTTGACGATCACCGCGCCGAAGGGCGCGACGCTTTTGGGCCAAATGATCCCATTGTCGTCGTGCGAGGCTTCAATGATCGCCCCGATCAGCCGCGAGGGGCCGATGCCGTAGGAGCCCATCGAAACCGGCACATCCTTGCCGTCGGGGCCGGCAACCGTCGCGCCCAGCGGTTCGGAATATTTGGTGCCGAAATGGAAGATGTGGCCCACTTCGATGCCGCGCGCGGAGACCTTGTCATCATCGGATATGCCGGACCATGCCGCCTTATCATGCATCTCGTCGGTCGCCGCGTAGGGCGTCGTCCACTGATCAACGATTTCGGCGATGGCGCCATCGTCGCTGAAATCCACGTCCTTTCCGGGCACGGTCATGTCCAAGAAGGCCTTCTGGCAGAAAACCTCCGATTCGCCGGTCTCGGCGAGGATGATGAATTCATGGCTGAGGTCGCCGCCGATCGGGCCAGTGTCGGCGCGCATCGGGATCGACTTGAGCCCGAGCCGCTCGAAGGTGCGCAGATAAGCCACGAACATGCGGTTGTAGGATGCCTTGGCGCCCTCGTAATCGAGATCGAAGGAATAGGCGTCCTTCATCAGGAATTCTCGGCCGCGCATGACGCCGAAGCGCGGGCGCACCTCGTCGCGGAACTTCCACTGGATGTGATAGAGGTTCAGCGGCAGGTCCTTGTAGGACCGAACATAGGAGCGGAAGATGTCGGTGACCATCTCCTCATTGGTCGGCCCGTACAGCATGTCGCGCTCATGCCGGTCGGTGATGCGCAGCATCTCCTGACCATAATCGTCATAACGCCCGCTCTCACGCCAGAGATCGGCGGGCTGGATGGTCGGCATCAGGATCTCGATGGCGCCGGCGCGGTTCTGCTCCTCGCGCACGATGTCGTTGATGCGCTCAAGCACCTTCTTGCCCAATGGCAGCCACGAGTAGATGCCCGCGGCCTGCTGGCGGATCATGCCGGCGCGCAGCATCAGCCGGTGAGAGACGATCTCGGCTTCCTTGGGGTTTTCCTTCAGGATCGGCAGGAAGTATCTGGAAAGGCGCATGGGGGTTCCGGCTTCAGGCAGGGCGGCATTCGAGCCGCGGAATCAGTCAAGCATATGGCCCGTGTCCGGACCTTCTAGAGTGGTTGGTGACGAATGCAAAGGTTCAAAGGAGAGCGGCCGAGCTTGTCCGTGTCGGACGCAAACCGCGTGATTTGTGACGTTTGGGTCAAAAGTTAGTCCGAATTTACGGGTGACAATCGTGATCGGTGTTGCTAGCTTCCGGCCTCGACAGCGAAACGGCTAGCCGGGCGCCGTCGAAAACGGGTCAAGGTCTTGGGAGGAACCGATTTTCCGGCGCTCGTCAGAGCAGCCGCTTCCGTTAGGAAGAGATGGAAATCACCCGTTTCAGGAAATGGCAGGACTTCGGTCCTGCCATTTTGCTTGTGCGGGCCGCTTGGAACCCAGCGCTAACCGTCGACCGAACCGAAATCGGGTACGATGCGCGGCAGATCGTCGACGCTCCAGCCCATGGTGACCGTCAGAAAATAGAAGAGGGCGAAGACCGCAATCGAGATGCCGGTGGTCAGAAGCAGCTTGTAGCCCATGCGCGGCGCGACAGGCGCACCGGCCTCCGTGCCCGGCTCGACATGGCCGGCCTCCGCCTGACTGCGCACGCCGATGGGCAGCACGGCGAACAGCGTCACCCACCAGATGATGAAGAAGATGGCGACCGCCGAGAGCCAGCCCATCAGCCTTGCACCTCTTCAAGCTCGATCAGCGTGCCGTCGAAGTCCTTGGGATGGAGGAACAGGACCGGGTTGCCATGCGCGCCGATCTTCGGCTCGCCATCGCCCAGCACCCGAACGCCCTGCGCCGACAGCCGGTCGCGGGCGGTGGCAATGTCTGTGACCTCGTAGCACATGTGGTGGATGCCGCCGGCCGGATTGCGGTCGAGGAACGCGGCCACGGGCGAGCCCTCGCCCAAGGGCTCCAAAAGCTCGGTCTTGGTGTTGTCGAGTTCAACGAAGACAACGGTCACGCCGTGCTCGGGCAGCGGCTGCGGTTCGGAGACGGCAGCTCCCAGCGTATCGCGGTATTTCGCGACCGCGGCCGCCAGATCCGGCACGGCGATGGCGACATGGTTCAAACGTCCGATCATGGCCTTTTCCTACACCCGGTCGACCAGCACCGTCACGAGCGGCTTTTTGCCCCAGGCGTTGCGCGCGGCGGCCCGTACGGCCCGGTCAACGGCGTCCTCGACGCCGTCGAGGTCCTTGCGGCGTCCGCGCGGCATGCTTTCGACGGCACCAACCACGGCTTCGAACAGGACATCCTCCATGTCCTCGCCATGTGCATCGGCGCGCGGCAGTCCGACCGCGACAACCTGCGGCTCGGTGGCGATCTCCTGCTTGCGGTCCAAGATCACCGAGACCGACACATGGCCGGCAAAGGAGAGGCGGCGACGGTCGGTGACGCCGACCGCATCATCGTCGCCGATGATCTTGCCGTCCTTGAAGATTTGCCCGTGCGGCACATCATCGACGATCTCCGGCGCGCCGGGCGCCAGCCGCACCATGTCGCCATTGCGCGCGTCCATCACATCGGCAATGCCCTCCTCGCGCATCAGCCGTGCGTGGGCGGCCAGATGGGCGGCCTCGCCATGGACGGGAACGCCGATCTTCGGCCGCGTCCATTTGTACATCTGCCGCAATTCGTTGCGGCGCGGATGGCCGGAGACGTGAACAAGAGCATCGGTGTCCTCGATCACCTCGATGCCCATGTCGATCAGCCGGTTCTGGGTTTCCAGAATGGCCTTTTCGTTGCCGGGGATGGTGCGCGAGGAATAGACGACCGTGTCGCCGGCGGTCAGCTTGACGTCGCGCATCTCGTCGCGGCCGAGCTTGGCGAGCGCGGCGCGCGGTTCACCCTGCGAACCGGTCAAGATGATCACCACCTCGTTGCGCGGCAGATAGCCGAACTCGTCTTCGCCGAGGAACGGTTCCAGCCCGTCCATATAGCCCAGATCGGTCGCGACATCGACGACGCGCTTCATTGAGCGGCCCATCAACAGAACGCGGCGTCCGGCGGTCTGGGCCGCCTCGGCGATCGACTTGATGCGGCCGACATTGGACGAAAAGGTCGTCACCGCGACGCGACCGGAAGCATTGTTGATGACCTCCGCAAGCCCTTCGGAAACCTGCCGTTCAGACGGGGATTCCCCTTCGCGCATGGCGTTGGTGGAATCGCAGATCAGCGCCAGAACGCCCTCGTCACCAAGCGCACGGAACCGCGCTTCGTCGGTCAAGGGACCAAGCGCCGGATCGGTGTCATTCTTCCAGTCGCCGGTGTGCAGCACCATACCCGCCGGCGTGCGAATGGCGAGCGACACCGGTTCGGGGATCGAATGGGTCACGGCGATCGCCTCGATGTCGAACGGGCCGATCGTGAAACGCTCGCCGCCATCGTAGATTTCGACCGGTATTTTCGGCGCATCGCTTTCTCCCTGCGCCTTGGCCTCCAGCATGCCGGCACCGAATGGCGTCATATGGACGGGCATCGCGCCGTCCGGCGACAGTTTTTGATAGAGCGCCAGCAGCGCACCGTAATGGTCCTCGTGCGCGTGGGTGATGACGATGCCGGCCAGGTTCTTGCGCTCGCCCTCGATGAAGCGGATGTCGGGCAGCACGAGATCGACGCCCGGCAGGTCCGGCCCGGGAAAGGTCACGCCGCAATCGACAACCAGCCATTGCCGGCGTTCCTTCGGGCCATATCCGTAAAGGGCGAAGTTCATGCCGATCTCGCCGACACCGCCCAGGGGTACAAATACCAATTCAGTCATGAAGTTCCTTTGCCGCCAAGCGGCGCGGGCGACGGCTGCCGCCCTTGTGGTTTGAAGAAAACATCGCCTGCCGCGAACTCTTTGGACGTGCCGTCCGGCAGGCGCAAGATCAGATATCCGTCCGCGTCGATATCCTCGAAGATGCCCTGATGGGACGCATTGTCGAGCGTGACGGTCAGCCGATCACCACGGCCGCGCGCATGGCCCAGCCAGCGCTCGCGGATGGATGACGTATTCCGGCCGCGGTTCCAATCGCCGAAGATGGCTGCAAACGCACCGACCAGATGGTGAAACAGCGAATGCGATGTCGCGTCGGGCCGATGGGCCTGCAGATGGGTCGCCGGATAGGGCGTATCAAGGGGGTGCGCCGTCACATTGATGCCGCAGCCGATAATGACGGCGTTCGCGCCGTCCGGTGCCGACAGGCTTTCCAGCAGGATGCCGCAGCATTTGGCGCCATCGATCAGCACATCATTGGGCCATTTGAGATCGACGGCAGGGGCGGCCTCGCCCAGTTCGGCGGCCACGGCGTCCCGTACCGCCAGCGCCGTGACCAGCGGCAGAAAGCCGATCCGATCGCCGGGAGCGGGATCGATCAGGGCGAGCGAGCCGAAAAAATTGCCGGGCGGCGACGACCAGGGCCGACCGCGCCGGCCGCGCCCTTGCGTCTGTTCGCCGGCCGTCAGCCACAGCCGCCCCTCGCCCGCCCTGCCGTCGCGCACGAGGGCGGCAAGATCGGCATTGGTCGACCCCGTGCTCGGCACATGGGCGGTGCGCCAGTCCGGCAGACCGGGGATCGGCTCAAAGACGAGCGTTTCGGACATGCGTCAGAAGAAGGTCCGCGCGGCCGCTTCGGCATAGGCGGCGATCGGCCCGCCGAAGACGATATAGGCCAGAACGAACACGCCGCTCACGCCCATCACCAGCCGCAATTCGCCGGCCGGCGCGACGAACCGGCCTTCGGCCTCGTCGAACCACATGATCTTGACGATCCGCAGATAGTAATAGGCGCCGACCACCGAGGCGAGCACGCCGATGATGGCGAGCGGCCACAGGCCCGCCTCGACGGCGGCCAGGAAGACGTACCATTTGCCCCAGAAGCCGGCGAGCGGCGGAATGCCGGCCAGCGAGAACATCAGCGCGGTCAGGATCGCCGCCATCAGCGGATTGTTGGAGGCATAGCCGGCCAGATCGGTGATCTGTTCGACATTGCCCTCATCCTTGCGCCGCATGGCGAGGATGAAGGCGAACGTGCCGAGCGTCATGGCCAGATAGATCGCCATATAGAGCATGACGCCCTGAACGCCGGCCACGGTGCCGGCGGCAAGGCCGACCAGCGCATAGCCCATATGGCCGATCGACGAATAGGCCATCAGGCGCTTGATGTTGCTCTGGCCGATGGCCGCGAAGGCGCCCAGCACCATCGAGGCGATCGAAATGAAGACGATGATCTGCTGCCAGTCGGCCGTCACCGGCTGGAAGGCGTCCATCACGACACGCACCAGCATGGCCATCGCCGCCATTTTGGGCGCGGCGGCGAAGAAGGCGGTGACCGGCGTCGGCGCCCCCTCATAGACATCGGGCGTCCACATGTGGAACGGCACGGCGGAAATCTTGAAGGCAAGCCCCGTCAGCAGGAAGACAAGACCGAACAGGACGCCGATCGAGCGTTCCCCGCCGGTGACGGCGGCGGCGATCTCGGTGAAGCCGATATGGCCGGTGAAGCCGTAAATGAGCGAGATGCCGTACAGCATCATGCCGGAGGACAGTGCGCCCAGGACGAAATATTTCAGCCCTGCTTCGGTCGACCGGGTGCTGTCGCGGTTGATGGCGGCGATCACATAGAGCGCCAGCGACTGCAGTTCGAGCGCCATGTAGAGCGACAGCAGATTGTCGGCCGACACCATCAGCATCATGCCGAGCGTCGACAGGGCGATCAGGATCGGGAATTCGAACCGGTCGAACTTTTCCTCGCGGGCAAAACCCACCGACATGACGAGCGCGACGATCGAGCCGATCAGCACCAGCATCTTCATGAAGAAGGCGAAGGCATCATGCACATAGGCATCGCCGAAGGCCGAGCCCATGGGCGCAAAGAACACCATCCAGCCAAGCGCCGCGACCAGAAGCGCAACGGTCAGCGAAGTGACGATGGCGTTGGCGCTTTCCTTGCGCACGAAGACCCCAACCATGAGAAGTGCCATCGCGCCGACCGCGATCAGGAGTTCCGGCGCTGCGATCACAAGGCTTTGAGCGAGTTCTTGTGCGGTCATCGGGTGCGATCCGTTCAGTTCATCTGCGCGGCGACATCGCCGGCCGCGGCAGCCGCCTGGAGCGCCGCATTGTAATCGACAAGAAGCGCCTCGACGGACGGGCCGATCACATCAAGGACGGGCGCGGGATAGACGCCGAAGAAGATGGTCAGGACGACGAGCGGATAGAGCAGCACTTTTTCGCGCGTCGTCAGGTCGAGCAGCGATTTGAGCGTTTCCTTCTCCAGCGCGCCGAAGATGACGCGCCGGTAGAGCCACAGCGCATAGCCGGCCGACAGGATCACACCGGTTGCCGCAAACAGCGCGAACCATGTGCTGACCCGGAACAGGCCCATCAGCGTCAGGAATTCGCCGACAAAGCCCGATGTGCCCGGCAGGCCGACATTGGCCATGGTGAAGACCATGAAGACCACCGCATAGGCCGGCATGTTATGCACCAGCCCGCCATAGGCGGCGATTTCGCGCGTGTGCAGCCGGTCGTAGACGATGCCGACACACAAGAACAGCGCGCCGGAGACAAGGCCGTGCGACAGCATCTGGAAGATCGCGCCCTCGACGCCCTGCACATTGGCGGCGAAGATGCCCATCGTCACAAAGCCCATATGGGCGACCGACGAATAGGCGATCAGCTTCTTCATGTCCTGCTGCATCATCGCGACCAGCGAGGTGTAGATGATGGCGATGACTGAAAGGGCAAAGACGAGCCACGCCAGATCGGCCGAGGCGAGCGGGAACATGGCCAGCGAAAAGCGGATGAAGCCGTAGCCGCCGAGCTTCAAAAGGACGCCGGCAAGGATCACCGAGCCCGCCGTCGGCGCCTCCACGTGGGCGTCGGGCAGCCAGGTGTGCACCGGCCACATGGGCATCTTGACCGCGAACGAGGCAAAAAAGGCGAGCCACAGCCAGAACTGCATCTGCGGCGGGAAATCATGGGCCAGAAGTTCGGGGATCGAGGTCGTCCCCGCTTCCCAGTACATGGCCATGATCGCCAGCAGCATCAGCACCGAGCCGAGCAGCGTGTAGAGGAAGAACTTGAAGGAGGCGTAGACCCGCCGCTTGCCGCCCCACACGCCGATGATGATGAACATCGGGATCAGGCCACCCTCGAAGAAGACGTAGAACAGCACGATATCGAGCGCGCAGAAGACGCCGATCATCAGCGTTTCGAGGATCAGGAAGGCGAGCATATAGGCCTTCACGCGGTCCTTGATGGCATCCCAGCTCGCCAGGATGCAGATCGGCATCAGGAACGTCGTCAGGATGACGAACAGCATGGAAATGCCGTCGACGCCCATCCGGTAGGTCAGGCCGCCGCCAAGCCATGCCGCTTCTTCGACGAACTGGAAGCCGGGATTGGACGTGTCGAAGCCGGCCCAGATCAAAAGCGAGACGAGGAAGGTGAAGACCGTCGTCAGCAGCGCGACCATGCGGATGTTGCGCAGGCCCAGTTCCGTCTCGTCGGAGATGAAGAAGATGACGAGGACACCCACCAACGGCAGGAAGGTGACGAGCGAAAGCAGCGGCATGCCGGCCATCACAGGGCTCCTCTGAGCATCATCCATGTGATGAGCGCGGCAAGGCCGATCATCATCGCAAAGGCGTAGTGATAGAGATAGCCGGTCTGCAGACGGACCATGCGGCCGGTCACGTCGGTGACGCGTTTTGCCAGGCCGTTGGGTCCGAACCCGTCGATCAGCCAGCCGTCGCCGCGCTTCCACAAGAAGGTGCCCAGCCGCTTGGCGGGATTGACGAAAAGGAAGTCGTAAAGCTCGTCAAAGTACCATTTGTTGAGCAGGAACTGATACAGGCCGCGATGCTGGCGCGCCAGTTCCACCGGCGTTTCGGGCGAGCGGATATACATGTACCAGGCCGTGACGAGGCCGAGCAGCATGGCGACCGCCGGGCTCGCTTTCACCCAGAAGGCGACTTCGTGGAACTCTTCAAGAATGTGGTTGTCCGGACCGGCGAACAGTGCTGTGCGGAAGAAGTCGTTGTACCAGCCCTCATGATGGCCGTGGCCGACAAAGGCGGAATAGAAGACAAAGCCCGACAACAGCGCGCCGACGGCGAGGATATAGAGCGGCACCAGCATCACGGGCGGCGATTCATGGACATGGTGCATCACATCGGCGGTGGCGCGCGGCTTGCCGTGGAAGGTCATGAAGATCAGCCGCCAGGAGTAGAAGGAGGTGAAGACGGCGGCGATCAGCAGCATGCCGAAGGCAAAGCCGGCGGCCGCGTTGTGGCCGACAAAGGCGCTCTCGATGATCGCGTCCTTCGAGAAGAAACCGGCCGTGCCGATATAAGTGCCCGGAATGCCGACACCGGTCAGCGCGATCGTGCCGATGATCATCATCCAGTAGGTCATCGGGATGTGTTTGCGCAGCCCGCCCATCTTGCGCATGTCCTGCTCGTCGGAGACCGCGTGGATGACCGAGCCGGCGCCCAGGAACAGGAGCGCCTTGAAGAAGGCATGGGTGAAGAGGTGGAACATCGCCGCGCCATAAGCGCCGACGCCGAGCGCGACGAACATGTAGCCAAGCTGCGAACAGGTCGAATAGGCGATCACGCGCTTGATGTCGTTCTGGACCAGACCAACGGTCGCCGCAAAGAAGGCGGTGATCGCGCCGACAATCGTCACGACGGTCAGCGCATCGGGCGAGAATTCGAAGATCGGCGACAGGCGCGCGACCATGAAGACGCCGGCGGTGACCATCGTTGCGGCGTGGATCAGCGCGGAGACCGGCGTCGGGCCTTCCATGGCGTCGGGCAGCCAGGTGTGTAGCAGGAACTGCGCCGACTTGCCCATCGCACCCAGGAACAGGAGCAGGCAGACGACGGTCAGCGCTTCGCCGGCGGTCAGGTCCATCCACAGGAAGGTGAACAGCACCTCGCGCGCGGCTTCGGAGGCTTCGCCATCAACCGGCGCGAAAGCGGCCGCATTGGCGAAGATCGTGTCGAAATTGACCGAGCCGAACAGCACGAACACGCCGAAAATGCCCAGGATGAAGCCGAAATCCCCGACCCTGTTGACAATGAAGGCCTTCATGGCGGCGTTGTTGGCCGAGGCCTTCTTGTACCAGAAACCGATCAGCAGATAGGAAGCGAGACCGACGCCCTCCCAGCCGAAGAACATCTGGACCAGATTGTCGGCCGTCACCAGCATCAGCATGGCGAAGGTGAAGAGCGACAGATAGGCAAAGAAGCGCGGCCGGTGCGGATCGTGATGCATGTAGCCGATCGAATAGATGTGCACCAAAGACGAGACCGTGTTGACGACGACCAGCATGACGACGGTCAATGTGTCGATGCGGAACGCCCAATCGACATCCAGATTGCCGGACCCGATGAAGCGCATGACCTGAACGGTGCGCGGCTCGGCTTCCGAAAAGCCGACCGTGATCAGCGCGATCCAGGACAGGATGGCAGCGATCACCAGAAAGCCGGAGGTGATGTATTCGCAGGCTTTGGCACCCAGCGCGCGGCCGCCGAAGCCGGCAATCAGCGCGCCCAGAAGCGGCAGGAAGACGATGGCGTGATACATGGGTGCGATCAGCCCTTCATCATGTTGACGTCTTCGACGGCGATCGAGCCGCGATTGCGGAAGAAGACGACGAGAATGGCAAGACCGATGGCCGCCTCGGCGGCCGCGACGGTCAGGACGAACAGCGCGAAGACCTGGCCGACCAGATCCTGCAGGTGCGCCGAAAAGGCGACGAAATTGATGTTCACCGCCAGCAGGATCAGTTCGACGCTCATCAGGATGACGATGACGGACTTCCGGTTCAGGAAGATGCCGAAGATGCCGATGACGAACATCAGCGCGGAAACGGTCAGGTAGTGGGCAATGGCAATGGTGATGGTCATGTGATTGGTCTCAAAGTCCCTTGCCGCTTTCCGCATCGACAAGCTCGACCGCCTTTTCGGGATCGCGGGCGACCTGTTCGCCAATGTTCTGACGCTTGATGTGCGGGCGCGGATCGCGCAGCGTCAAAACGATCGCACCGATCATGGCGACCAAGAGCACAAGGCCCGCGATCTGGAAGAAGTAGACATAGTCCGTGTAGAGGACATCGCCGAGCGCGGCCGTGTTGGGGCGCGCCGCCGGATCGGGTGTCGGCAGCGCAGGCGTGCCGGATGGTTCGATGGCAAGCGACTGGCCGATCACGACGATCAGAAGCTGGGCGGCAATGACGATGCCGACCAGAACGCCGATCGGCGCATATTGCGCGACGCCCTTGGCGAAGGACACACGGTTCACCTCGAGCATCATGACGACGAACAGGAACAGGACCGCGACGGCGCCGACATAGACCGCCAGAAGGATCATGCCGAGGAACTCTGCGCCCGTCAGCACGAACAGGGCTGAGGCGTTGAAGAAGGTCAGGATGAGATAGAGGACCGAATGCACGGGGTTGCGCGCCACCACCACCATGACGGAGCTGGCGACCGCAATGAATGCGAACATGTAAAAGAACGCCGCTGCGAGGCCGGTCAACAGCATGTGTTCCCCCGATCGATGATCTGCCGGCTGCCCTCTAGCAGTCCCGGCTTTTCGGGGCCAGACGCATTTGGTTGAACGCGGCGCCCCTGTTGTTGTCGTTGTGCCGGCCGGCTAGCGGTAGGGTGCGTCGAGCGCCATGTTGCGGGCGATCTCGCGTTCCCACCGGTCCCCGTTGGCCAGCAGTTTTTCCTTGTCGTAGTAGAGTTCTTCGCGGGTTTCCGTGGCGAACTCGAAATTGGGTCCCTCAACGATCGCATCGACCGGACAGGCTTCCTGACAAAAGCCGCAATAGATGCATTTGACCATGTCAATGTCGTAGCGCACCGTGCGCCGGGTGCCGTCATTGCGGCGCGGGCCGGCTTCGATCGTGATGGCCTGGGCCGGGCAGATCGCCTCGCACAGTTTGCATGCAATGCAGCGTTCCTCGCCATTGGGGTAGCGGCGCAGCGCGTGCTCGCCCCTGAAGCGCGGGCTCAGCTTGCCCTTCTCGTGCGGGTAGTTGATCGTTGCCTTGGGCGCGACGAACCGGCGCATCGCCAGAAAAAAGGCGCTTACGAACTCGGCCAGTAGCAGCGACTTGGCGGCTTGTGCGAATGTGCTCATCGGGTCGTTGCCTCCTTATGCCCAGCCGGTCAGCTTGAGGAAGGCGGCGGTGGCCACCACCATGAACAATGAAATAGGCAGGAAGACCTTCCAGCCAAGCCGCATCAATTGGTCGTAGCGATAGCGCGGCACGATTGTCTTCACCATGGCGAACATGAAGAAGACCAGGCACAGCTTGAACATGAACCAGAAGACGCCCGGGAGCCAGGTGAAGGGCGCGAAATCGAACGGCGGCAGCCACCCACCCATGAACAGGATCACCGTCAGCGCGCACATCAAGAGGATGGCGATATATTCGCCGAGCATGAACAGCATGTAGGGCGTCGAGGAATATTCGATCATGTGCCCGGCGACGAGTTCGGATTCGGCCTCGACCAGATCGAAGGGCGGGCGGTTCGTCTCGGCCAGTGCCGAAATGAAGAAGATGACGAACATCGGGAACAGGCCCAGCCAGTGCCAGTCGAGGAACGAGTTGGGCAGGCCCAGACGCGTGCCAAGCCCGTCCTGTTGGGACAACACGATGTCCGTCAGGTTGAGCGAGCCGACCAGCAGCAGCACCGTGACAATGACGAAACCGATGGAAACTTCGTAGGAGACCATCTGGGCAGCCGAGCGCAATGCGCCCAGGAAGGGATATTTCGAGTTCGAGGCCCAGCCGGCCATGATCACGCCATAGACCTCGAGGGCCGAGACCGCGAAGACGAAGAGGATGCCGACATTGATGTTGGCGACGGCCCATCCCTGCTGAACGGGAATGACCGCCCATGCGGCGAGTGCCAGAACCGCGGAGACCAGGGGCGCGAGCAGGAAGATGCCCTTGTTGGCGCCCGACGGGATGATCGGTTCCTTGATGACGAACTTCAAAAGATCGGCAAAGGACTGCAGAAGGCCAAAGGGGCCGACGACGTTGGGGCCCCTGCGCGACATGACGGCGGCCCAGATCTTCCGGTCGGCGTAAAGGATGAAGGCGGTGAAGACGAGAAGCACCACCAGCAGCGCCAGCGAATGGGCAAGGATCAGGATGCCGGGAAGCACGTAGGTTTCAAACATGGCCGGTGGTCCGTTCCATCATGGCTGTCACACCGTTCATTCCGCTGCTTCCGCAAAACCCTTGCGCGCCAAAGACGAGCATTCGGCCATGACGGCCGATGCGCGCGCTATCGGGTTGGTCAGATAGAAGTCTTTGACCGGCGATGCAAATGCCGATTTGCCCAGACGCCCACCCTTTTTGGCCAAGGCCCGGATGTCGGACGCAAGGCCCGGCTCGATAGCGCCGACATTGGCGAAATGCGGATGCGTCTCAAACAGTTTGGCCCGCAACTGGCCCAGCGAATCGAACGGCAGTCTGTGGCCGACCACATCGGACAGGGCCCGCAAGATCGCCCAGTCCTCACGCGCGTCGCCGGGTGCGAAACCGGCCCGGTTGGTCACCTGAACGCGGCCTTCGGTGTTGACGTAGATCGCCGATTTCTCCGTGTAGGCGGCAGCGGGTAGGATGATGTCGGCATGGTGCGCGCCGACATCGCCATGGGTGCCGATATAAATGGTCGTGGCGCCCTCTTTCCGCTTGCGCAGGTCGAGTTCGTCGGCGCCGAGCAGGAACAGGACATCGGTGTCGGCGACCATCCTGGCCGCGTTCAGACCGCCCTCGCCCGGCACAAAGCCCAGATCGAGCCCGCCAACACGCGCGGCGGCGGTGTGGAGAACCGAAAAGCCGTTCCAGTCGTCCGATACCGCGCCGACCTGATCGGCCAGTTTTGCCGCAAGGCCAAGCACCGCGGCACCGTCGCCGCGCGCGATCGCGCCCTGTCCGACAATGATCAGTGGACGCTTGGCCTTTTTCAGCTTGGCCGCAAACTTGTGGTTGCCGTCAACCAGGTCCTTGAGCGTTTCGGGTCCAGCGCCCAGCGTCTCGTAATCGTAGCGCAGATCGCCCATGTCGCCGATCACGCCGATTGGCAGCGGTGCGGCGCGCCACGCCTTGCGGATACGGGCATTCAGGACCGACGCCTCAAAACGCGGATTGGCGCCGACGATCAGGATGGCATCGGCATCCTCGATGCCGTCGATGGTGGTATTGAAGATGTAGGAAGCGCGGCCCCGCGCCGGATCGAGCGCGGCGCCGTCCTGGCGGCAATCGATGCTGGCCGAACCGAGGCTCTCCATCAGCGCCTTGAGCGCGAACATTTCCTCGACGCCGGCAAGGTCGCCGGCGACGGCGCCGATCGTCTCACCCGGCTTGCCATCGAGCGCCGCTTTGATCGCGCCGAACGCCTCGCTCCACGAAGCAGGCTTCAACTTGCCATCGCCGCCGCGCACATAGGGCCGGTCGAGCCGCTGGGTGCGCAGCCCGTCCCAGATGAAGCGCGTCTTGTCGGAGATCCACTCCTCGTTCACCGCTTCGTTGACGCGCGGCATGATGCGTTTGACTTCCTTGCCGCGCGTATCGACCCGGATCGCCGAGCCGACCGCGTCCATCACGTCGACCGATTCGGTCTTGGTCAACTCCCACGGGCGGGCCTGGAACGCATAGGGGCGCGAGGTGAGCGCACCAACCGGGCAAAGATCGATCACATTGCCCTGCAGTTCGCTGGTCATGGCCTGTTCGAGATAGGTGGTGATCTCAGCATCCTCGCCGCGGCCGATCAGGCCCAGTTCGGAAATGCCGGCCACTTCGGTGGTAAAGCGGACGCAGCGCGTGCAGTGGATGCAGCGCGTCATGATCGTCTTGACGAGCGGCCCGATATATTTGTCCTCGACGGCGCGCTTGTTCTCCTGGAAGCGCGAGGAATCGATGCCATAGGCCATCGCCTGGTCCTGCAAGTCGCATTCGCCGCCCTGATCACAGATCGGGCAGTCCAGCGGATGGTTGATCAGCAGGAATTCCATGACGCCTTCGCGGGCCTTCTTGACCATCGGCGTGTTGGTGAAGACTTCGGGCGGCTGGCCTTCGGGCCCGGGGCGCAGGTCGCGCACGCCCATGGCGCACGAGGCGGCCGGCTTGGGCGGCCCGCCCTTCACCTCGACAAGACACATGCGGCAATTGCCGGCGATCGACAGGCGCTCATGATAGCAAAAGCGCGGGATCTCGGCGCCGGCCTCCTCGCACGCCTGCAGCAGCGTGTAGTGGTCCGGGACCTCGATTTCCTTGCCGTCAACCTTGATCAGGGCCATGGAAGCCTTCCGTCATATCCGTCGTTTGTCTCACGCGCAGCGCTGGCTTTGCCACAACTTGACATGCGGCAGATGCGCCCAGTCGAACGCATGGTCCGTATTGCCGTGCCGGTCCAAATGGTCAAGCCGTTCGCGTGCTTCTATCGGCGAAGGTCGGTAGCCATCCTCGACCCACCACATCACAAAATGGTGGGACGCGATCGCGTCGAACCATTCGGTCTTGCGGCGATAGACCTGCTTGTGGACGGTGTTCCACACATAGTGTTCGAGGTCGGCCGGCGTTTGCCAGACGCTCATGTTGAAGATGATGCGGGGATTGCCGAACAGGCGCCGGCCAAGCGCCGCCAGATCGGCGCCCTGAAAGCGCCAGACGAAACCGGGCGCGCGTTCAGCGACCGCGTTGACCGCCTCAAGCCGGTCGACGAAGCCGGCCATGGCCGGATCGTCCAGCGGATGTTTCGCGCGGGCAATGTTGGCCTCGGCCAGCAGCACGAGCCTTCCTCCGTGTTGTGCCAGCCTTCTTTCGCGGACCGGTCAATGGTCGGCCCGGACGCGCCAGCGCCCGAACCGATGGATGCGTCTCAGCGCGGCTCCTTGCCGAACTGTTTGACATATTCGTCGCGGCCGCCCTTGGCGAGCGCCGCAGCCTGGGCAATCCAGTCGTCACGCCCGATGCGGCCCTTGAACTGCAGATAGTCGTCCACCCAAGCCACTTCGTTGGCGGTCCATTGGGCGATCTGCGCGAAAGTCCAGATGCCAAGACCGTTCAGCACCGATTCGAGCTTCGGACCAACGCCTGCGATCATCTTCAGATCGTCGGGCTTGGCCGGCTTTTCGACCTTGGCGGGCTGTTTGAAATCCTCAGGCATGATGTCGGCGACGGACGCCGGACCACCCGGGCGCGCCGGGACATCCGCGATCGGTTCAGCGGACGGAACCAGCCGAACCACCGATGCCTTGGCAGCCTTGACCTCGGCGGTGCCGTTGGTTTTCCTGGTCGGTACCTTGGGGGCGGGCTCGATAGCCGAAACGGGCGCGGGCGCGGCGGCCTTCACCTTGGGTGCTTTTATCGGCTTTTCTGGCGCCGATGCTTCGGCTTTCGCCTCCGCCTTCGGTGTTGCCTTGGCCTTGGCCGTCGGCTTTGCCTTGACGGCAGGCTCGGCTTTGGGCTTCGGCGCGGCCTTGACGGTCCTGGCCGCTGGCGCCCCGGCTTCAGCGAGCGCTTCGCCCATGCCGAAGGCCCATTCGAATTTCAGCGGGTTGACGCCGTCGAGCGCCGGCGGCGCGAAGGGCGAGATGTCGCGCGTGGCCTTCTGCATCCGTACGGCATTGTCCATCATGCCGGTCATTGCGCCGAACATGGTGCCCATCATCTGGCTGGTCGCGCCCATCGAAACGGCCGCACCGGCCGCCATGGCCGCCATCGGGTGACTGGCGAGATTGGGCATGCCCTCAAATCCCGGCACCGCCTTCATGATGGTTTCGATGTTGGCCTCGATCGCGCCAACATCGGGCACCATCGACGAAAACGGTACTTCGGGCAGCTTCGGCACGTCCGGCACACCCATGCCCTTCATGAAGGTCTCGGTCGTCTTCTGCAGCGGTTCCATGCCCGGCATCAGCGCCAGAAACGGGTTTTCCTTGGCCTGCGGGCTGATCATGTTGTCTGCGAACGGAAACATCGACATCGGTCTTCTCCTCAAAGTCGCTTGCGTCCGCCGTTCCGTGGTGTTTCCTCTTGCCGCATCGCCGCAAAAGCGCCGCGTGGCCGGACCGGTTCCGGTCTCTTTGTCCGTCTTCTATGCCGAAAAACGCGGCCCTGTCAGCACGACATTAGGTGCGTGTCCGGCATCATTTGCTGCATTGCAGCATAAATCGCGGTAAAAAGCTACTCCGCCGCCTCCAAAACCGGTCTGGTCTGGTGGGCGTTGTGGGAAAATTCGTCGATCCGGCGCTCAATCTCGGGCCGGAAATGCCGGATCAGGCCCTGGATCGGCCAGGCCGCAGCATCGCCCAGAGCGCAAATCGTGTGGCCTTCCACCTGCTTGGTGACATCGAGCAGCATGTCGATCTCGCGCTTGTGGGCGTTGCCGACCACCATGCGTTCCATTACCCGCCACATCCAGCCGGTGCCCTCGCGGCACGGCGTGCACTGGCCGCAGCTCTCATGCTTGTAGAAATAGCTCAGGCGCGCGATGGCTTTGACGATGTCGGTCGATTTGTCCATGACGATCACCGCCGCCGTGCCGAGGCCCGACTGCAGGCCGCGCAGCGAATCGAAATCCATCGGCGCGTCGATGATCTCATCGGCCGGCACGAGCGGCACGGACGAGCCGCCCGGAATGACCGCGAGCAGATTGTCCCAGCCGCCGCGCATGCCACCGCAATGGCGATCGATCAGTTCACGGAACGGGATCGACATTTCCTCTTCGACCGTGCACGGCGCGTTGACGTGGCCGGAGACGCAGAAGAGCTTCGTGCCGGTGTTGTTTTCCTTGCCAAGGCCAGCGAACCAGCCGGCGCCACGGCGCAGAATGGTCGGCGCAACGGCGATCGATTCGACATTGTTGACGGTGGTCGGGCAGCCGTAAAGGCCAACATTGGCCGGAAATGGCGGTTTCAGGCGCGGCTGACCCTTCTTGCCCTCAAGGCTCTCGAGAAGCGCCGTCTCCTCGCCACAAATATAGGCGCCGGCGCCGTGGTGGACATAGACCTCCATGTCCCAGCCACACTTGTTGTTCTTGCCCAGAAGGCCGGCCTCGTAGCATTCGTCGATGGCCGCCTGCAGCGCTTCGCGCTCGCGCATGAACTCGCCGCGCACATAGATGTAGGCGACATGCGCATTCATCGCGAAGCCGGCGATCACGCAGCCTTCGATCAGCGTGTGCGGATCGTGGCGCAGGATTTCGCGGTCCTTGCAGGTGCCGGGCTCGGACTCGTCGGCATTGACAACCAGATAATGCGGCCGTTCGCCCACTTCCTTGGGCATGAACGACCATTTCAGGCCGGTCGGGAAGCCGGCGCCGCCGCGACCGCGCAGGCCCGATGCCTTCATTTCGGAAATCACCCAGTCGCGGCCCTTGTCGATCAGCGCCTTGGTGCCGTCCCAATGGCCACGGCTCATCGCGCCCTTGAGCGACTTGTTGCGCAGGCCGTAAATGTTGGTGAAGATGCGGTCCTTGTCAGCGAGCATCATGCACTCCTAGCGCGGCTTCTTGCCGAAGACCCGAACATACTCGTCCACGCCGCCCTTGGCCAAGGCTTTCGCCTGCCTGACCCAGTCGTCGCGGTCGATCCGGCCCTTGAATTTCAGATAGCCATCGACCCATTCGCGTTCGGCCTTCTTCCACCTGGCGACCTGCGCAAACGTGTAGATGCCGAGCGAGTGAAGCGTGCCTTCAAGCTTGGGGCCGACGCCGGTAATCAGTTTCAGATCATCGGGCTGCGCCGGCTTTTCGATCACCGGCGGACGGTTCTTGTCGTCCAGCGCGGGCTGGCTGGCATCGGCCGCGGCACGCTTGGCGGCGGCGCCTGCCGGTGCTGTTTTGGCGGTCTTGGCCGAAGGTTTGGCGCGGCCCGAGGCGGTCGCGGCCAGCTTCATGGTCGGATTGCCGCCTTCGACGGTTTTCGCCGGCGGCTTGCGTTTGGGCCGCACCGCGCTGGCGGTCTTGGCGATCTGCGTTGTCGAACTGGCCTTGCGGGCGCGCGGCTCGGCCGTTGCCGCCTTGCCGCCGGCTTTGGTCGACCCCCTGCCCGCTGCCGGTTTTGTCTCATCGAGAAGGCTCGTCAGACCGGTGACCGGCGCCGCATAAATGCGATCGATCTGCGGACCCGGTTCGATCGTGTCGCCTTTTCCGGCCTCGAACGCGTCGATGATCTCTTCGAGACGTTCCGGCGTCAGATCCTCATAGGCATCGCGGCCAATCATCACCATTGGCGCATTGACGCATGCGCCCTGGCACTCGACCTCTTCCCACGACAGCGTGCCCTCGGCGTTGCGGTGGAACTGCTGCGCGTTGATCTTGCGCTGGCAGACCTTCATGAGGTCTTCCGAACCGCGCAGCATGCACGGCGTCGTGCCGCACACCTGGATATGGGCCCTGGTGCCGACCGGCTGGAGCATGAACTGGGTGTAGAAGGTGGCGACCTCCATCACCCGGATCAGCGGCATGTCGAGCATCTGGGCAATATGCTCGATCGATGCCCTGGTGACCCATCCCTCCTGATCCTGCGCCAGCATCAAAAGCGGGATCACCGCCGACTGCTGGCGCCCCTTGGGATATTTCTTGATCCAGACCTTGGCTTCGGCCGACCGCGCGCGGTCGAACTTGAAACCCTCGGGCTGGAGGGTGTCTTCGGCAAGACGACGTACGGACATTATCGGTCAACCTCTCCGAACACGATGTCGAGCGAGCCCAGGACCGCCGAGACATCGGCCAGCATGTGGCCGCGACAGATGAAATCCATGGCCTGGAGGTGGGCAAAGCCCGGCGCGCGCAGCTTGCAGCGATAGGGCTTGTTGGACCCGTCGGCGACCAGATAGACGCCGAACTCGCCCTTGGGCGCCTCGACAGCCGCATAGACCTCGCCTTCGGGCACCTTGTAGCCCTCGGTGTAGAGCTTGAAATGGTGGATCAGCGCTTCCATCGAACGCTTCATCTCGCCGCGCCCGGGCGGCACGATCTTGCCATCCGTGTTGGAGACCGGGCCCTGCCCGTTCGCGCTTTTGAGCTTGTCGACGCATTGCCGCATGATCTCGGCGGACTGGCGCATCTCCTCCATGCGGATCAGATAGCGGTCGAAGCAGTCGCCATTCTTGCCGATCGGGATCTGGAACTCCATCTCCTCGTAGCATTCGTAGGGCTGCGACCGGCGCAAATCCCATTTGGCGCCCGACCCGCGCACCATCACGCCGGAAAAGCCCCAGGCCCACGCATCATCGAGATCGACAATGCCGATATCGACATTGCGCTGCTTGAAGATGCGGTTGGCGGTCAAAAGCCCGTCGATCTCACCGACCACCTTGAGGAACGGGTCGATCCAGTTGCCGATATCGTCGATCAGTTCGGGCGGCAGGTCCTGATGCACGCCGCCGGGCCGGAAATAGGCCGCGTGCAGGCGCGCGCCGCAGGCCCGCTCATAGAACATCATGAGCTTTTCGCGCTCCTCAAAGCCCCAGAGCGGCGGGGTGAGCGCGCCCACATCGAGCGCCTGCGTGGTGATGTTCAACAGATGCGAGAGAATGCGCCCGATCTCGGAGTAGAGGACGCGGATCAGCTGGCCGCGCCGCGGCACCTCAATGTCGAGAAGCCGTTCGACGGCCAAGGCGAAGGCGTGTTCCTGGTTCATCGGCGCGACATAGTCGAGCCGGTCGAAATAAGGCACGGCCTGCAGATAGGTCTTGGCCTCGATCAGCTTCTCGGTGCCGCGATGCAGAAGCCCGATATGCGGGTCCACGCGCTCGCAAACCTCGCCGTCCAGTTCAAGCACAAGACGCAAAACGCCGTGTGCGGCCGGGTGCTGCGGGCCGAAATTGATGTTGAAGTTGCGGACATTGTGTTCGGTCACTTGCCGTCGGCCTTCTCGTCGCCGGGAAGGACATAATCCGTGCCCTCCCATGGGGAAAGAAAATCAAAGTCGCGGAATTCCTGGCGCAGGCTGACCGGCTCGTTGACGACGCGCTTGGCCTCGTCGTCATAACGCACCTCGACAAATCCCGTCAGCGGGAAGTCCTTGCGCAGCGGATGGCCCTCAAAGCCATAGTCGGTCAAAAGCCGCCGCAGGTCGGGATGGCCGGTGAACAGGATGCCGTAAAGGTCGTAGGCCTCGCGCTCGAACCAGTTGGCGCCCGGATAAACGCCGGTCACCGACGGCACGGGCGTTTCCTCATCCGTCATCACCTTGACGCGCAGGCGCTGGTTCAGCGTCGGGCTCAGAAGGTGGTAGACCACATCGAACCGCTTGTCGCGCGCCGGATAGTCGGCGCCGGAAATGTCGATGAAAGAGACGAAGCGCGTTTGCATCGAGTCACGCAGCCGCGTCAGCGTTGCAATGATGTCCTCGATGGCGACCGTGATCGTCAGTTCGCCATGCGCCATGACCGGATCATGGGCAATGTCGCCCAGCGCATCGGCAACGGCGCTTGCCAGATCGTCGAGATTTTCAAGCGTGGCCATCCAAGGCTTCCCTGTCGTTCGGCCGTCGAGACGCCGTCAGCGCTCGATCGTTCCGGTGCGGCGGATCTTCTTCTGGAGCATCAGGATGCCGTACAGCAGCGCCTCGGCCGTCGGCGGGCATCCCGGAACATAGATATCGACCGGCACGATGCGGTCGCAGCCGCGCACCACCGAATAGGAATAATGATAGTAGCCGCCGCCATTGGCACACGATCCCATCGAGATGACATAGCGCGGTTCGGGCATCTGGTCGTAGACCTTGCGCAGGGCGGGCGCCATCTTGTTGGTCAGCGTGCCGGCGACGATCATCACGTCGGACTGGCGCGGCGAGGCGCGCGGGGCGACGCCGAAGCGCTCGGCATCGTAGCGCGGCATCGATGTGTGCATCATCTCCACGGCGCAGCAGGCCAGGCCGAACGTCATCCACATCAGCGAGCCGGTGCGCGCCCAGTTGATCAGTTCGTCGGTGGAGGTGACCAGAAAGCCCTTGTCGGCCAGTTCATTGTCGATCTCGCCGAAAAATGAATCGTCGGCGCCGACCGGCTTGCCGGTCTTCGGATCGATGATGCCCTTTGGCTGCGGGGCAACGAGCGTCTGATCGTCGTTCAATCCCATTCCAGGGCTCCCTTTCGCCATTCATAGATAAAGCCGACCGTCAGAACGCCAAGAAAAACCATCATCGACCAGAAGCCGAACATGCCCAGTTCGCCGAACGACACCGCCCAGGGGAACAGGAAGGCGACTTCGAGATCGAAGATGATGAACAGGATGGCCACCAGATAAAAGCGCACGTCGAACTTCATGCGCGCATCGTCGAACGCGTTGAAGCCGCATTCATAGGCGGACAGCTTTTCAGGGTCCGGGCTCTGATAGGCGACGATGAAAGGCGCGATCAAAAGCGCCGCGCCGATGCCGATACAGACCAGCAGAAAGATGATGATGGGCAGATAGGAGGCGACGACGGCTTCCATGTGTGCAAACCCCGATGATCGTTCATCGGCGTTCTAGCCCGATTTCCCGCGCCGCACCATATGGCCGAAAGCCGCACGGGGCACAAGCCGAACGCCCTTTTTGTCTTGCAGGGGCAGTTATCGTCTTGGCCGGCCGCACGCAAGGGTGCGGGCGGGCCGCAAACACCGATTTTGCGCAGGGCTCAGGTTGCGCCCTTCCCGCCTCGGCTGCGCCTTGCACGATGCGGAACCCAGGCGCTCACGCGTGCGTTCCAACCGGCGCAAAAAAAGACTTGGAAAACAGAAGGATATGAGAATTTCGAAAAGCCGTGCCGGATCGGGAAAACGACCGGACTTCAACAGCAAATGGCGCGAGTGACGGGGCTCGAACCCGCGACCTCCGGCGTGACAGGCCGGCACTCTAACCAACTGAGCTACACCCGCATTTGCTGGCAGCCGGCGTGGCCGGCGTTCGGGTCACTTAAGTGGAAGGGCCGATGGTGTCAAGCGGCCCCGGAGGCGATTGTCCCGACCGCGTCAGGGCACTGCGGCGCTTGCATGTGCGCCCGGCGGCGATTAGATCAAAACGGGCGCACAAAGCTTGTGCGCAAGGGGCGATTAGCTCAGCTGGTAGAGCGCTTCGTTTACACCGAAGATGTCGGGAGTTCGAGTCTCTCATCGCCCACCATTTTAATGCGCGTTGCCGCCTGCCAACCCATACCGCGGGCTCCGGTTGGCGGTTCTTCCCAAACATCCACCACCATCTCGCTTACGCCAGTTTCGCTTTGCTCAACGGCTCTGCGAGGGCGCCCGAAAGGGCGGGCCGCAATCGCGGCCTTGTTCCCAAACATCCACCAGACTTCTGTCCATGCCCGAGCGATCGCGACGCGGTGTCGCGGCCGTTCCAGCCAGCAAAAAGCCGCCCGATGTTTCGGACGGCTTTTGGTTTTTGCGTCGGCCGAGCTGAGCCGGCGGCGAGAAGCGTCAGTTGTTGACGGCTTCCTTGAGCGCCTTGCCGGCGGAGAATTTGGGGACGCGCTTGGCCGGAATATCGACGGCGGCGCCAGTCATCGGGTTGCGGCCGGTGGTGGCGGCACGCTGCTGGACGACGAAATTGCCGAAGCCGAGCACACGGACATCGCCGCCCGACGACAATGTTTCGGTGATGGTTGCAAAGACAGCATCGACGGCCGAAGCGGCATCGCCCTTTGCAAGGCCGGCCTTGTCGGCGACGGCTGCTGCGAGTTCGTTCTTGTTCATGGGTGATCTCCCCTCATTCGGAATTGTTCGGCGCGGGCGCGAATCGCTTACCCATCGGCACGATGGAGGGACACTAGCCGGAATTTGGGCGATTCCTAAGCATTTAGGCGTCAAACGACCGGCAAATGGCCGAATTCAACACAAAATCACCCAGTTGGGCTGTGCACACAAGCAAAAGGCGCCGTCGAAACGGCGCCTTTCGGTCTTTGTGGCGGGTCTGGTGTCGATCAGTGGGCGACGCTGGGAGCCGATCCGGAGGGTGTGGTGAGGGCGGCTGCGGCCATCTTCTCGTCCTCCTCGGTCCACTCGATCGGCTCCGGTGCCGACGTCAGGGCATGGCCGAGAACCTCGCCAATGTGGCTGACCGGAACAATCTCCAGCGCGCTCTTCACATTGTCGGGGATGTCGGCGAGATCCTTGGCGTTGTCCTGCGGGATCAGCACTTTCTTGGTGCCGCCGCGCACGGCCGCCAAAAGCTTCTCCTTGAGACCACCGATCGGCAGCACCCTGCCCCGCAGCGTGATCTCGCCGGTCATGGCGATATCCTTGCGCACGGGAATGCCCGTCAAAACCGAGACGATCGCCGTTGCCATAGCGATGCCGGCCGAAGGACCATCCTTGGGCGTTGCGCCCTCGGGCACATGGACGTGGATGTCGCGCTTGTCGAAGGATGGCGGCTCGATGCCGAAATCGATCGCGCGCGACCGCACATAGGATGCGGCGGCGGAAATCGACTCCTTCATCACATCCTTGAGGTTGCCGGTGACCGTCATCTTGCCCTTGCCGGGCATCATGACGCCCTCGATCGTCAGCAGTTCGCCGCCGACCTCGGTCCAGGCAAGCCCTGTGACGACGCCGATCTGGTCCTCCTGGTCGATCTCTCCGAACCGGAATTTCGGCACGCCCAGATAATCGTCCAGATTGTCCTCGGTGACATGCACGGTCTTGACGTCGGAGCGCAGGATTTCGGTGACAACCTTGCGTGCCAGCTTCATCAACTCGCGTTCCAGGTTCCGGACGCCCGCTTCGCGCGTGTAGAGCCTGACGATCTCCCGGACAGCCGCCTCTGTCACCTCGAACTCGCCCTCCTGAAGGGCATTGTCGCGGATGGCCTTGGGCATCAGGTGCCGGTTGACGATCTCGACCTTCTCATCCTCGGTGTAGCCGGCGATGCGAATGATCTCCATCCGGTCCATCAGCGGGGCGGGGATGTTGAGCGTGTTGGCCGTGGTGATGAACATCACGTTCGACAGGTCGTACTCCACCTCCAGATAGTGGTCCATGAAGGTGTTGTTCTGCTCGGGATCGAGAACCTCAAGCAGCGCCGAGGACGGATCGCCGCGGAAATCCATGCCCATCTTGTCGATCTCGTCGAGCAGGAAGAGCGGGTTGGACTTCTTGGCCTTCTTCATCGACTGGATGATCTTGCCGGGCATCGAGCCAATGTAGGTGCGCCGGTGACCGCGGATCTCCGCTTCGTCACGCACCCCGCCAAGCGCCATGCGCACATATTCGCGGCCCGTCGCCTTGGCGATCGATTTGGCCAGCGAGGTCTTGCCGACGCCGGGCGGGCCGACCAGGCACAGGATCGGGCCTTTCAGCTTCTTCTGACGCTTCTGGACCGCGAGATATTCGATGATCCGTTCCTTGACCTTTTCAAGGCCGTAATGGTCGGTGTCCAGCACCTCTTCAGCCAGTTCCAGATCATATTTGATCTTCGACTTCTTGCCCCAGGGGATGGACAGCATCCAATCGAGATAGTTGCGCACGACGGTGGCCTCGGCCGACATCGGGCTCATCTGCTTGAGCTTCTTGAACTCGGCCTCGGTCTTTTCGCGGGCTTCCTTGGAGAGCTTGGTCTTTTCGATGCGCTCTTCGAGTTCGGCCAGTTCGCCCTGGCCATCCTCACCGTCGCCCAGCTCCTTCTGGATCGCCTTCATCTGCTCGTTGAGGTAATATTCGCGCTGGGTCTTCTCCATCTGCCGCTTGACCCTTGAGCGAATCCGCTTTTCCACCTGCAGGACGGAGATTTCCGCCTCCATGTGGCCGAGCGCCTTTTCCAGCCGCTCCTTGACGGGCAGCGTTTCGAGAAGCTCCTGCTTGTCGCCAATCTTGACGGCTAAATGCGAAGCGACCGTGTCGGCCAGCTTGGCATGATCGTCGATTTGGCTGACCGCGCCGACGACATCGGGCGAGATCTTCTTGTTCAGCTTCACATAGTCCTCGAACTGACCGACCACCGAACGTGCGAGAGCGGCGACTTCGACCTCGTCCTCGTCGGGCATGTCGACGGGCAGGACCCGGGCTTCCATATACTCTTCGCGGTCGGAAAACTGTTCGATCGCGACACGTTCGACACCCTCGACCAGAACCTTGACCGTGTTGTCGGGCAGCTTGAGCAGTTGCAGCACATTGGCCAGCGTGCCGGTGGTGTAGATCGCATCGGTCGATGGATCGTCATCGGCCGCATCCTTCTGGGTCGCCAGCAGGATCTGCCTGTCGTTCTCCATCACTTCTTCCAGGGCACGGATCGATTTGTCCCGCCCCACGAAGAGCGGCACGATCATGTGCGGGAAAACGACGATATCACGCAGCGGCAGCACGGCACAAAGCCCGCCCGGTCCACCCGCCATCATCGTTTCATCTGCATGGGTCATGCGTTTCGTCCTTTGCAAGGCTTCCGGCCGGAATCGGCCATTTGCCGGATTGGCCGCCGTACCGAAGTCCCGGAGGCTGGTTCGGGCATTTCACGCCCAGTACTTAACTGGCGCCCGCAAACCGGCATTTCAACCATCGCCTGCGCGCCATGACGCCCACCTTCGCGCCGGACGCAGATTCGCGCAATCGCGACAATGGTGTCCCGATGGCGATACCCAAAGATGATTTACGCATACCGGTCTGTTCGAAGGCGGCCGCGAACGCGGCCGGGACGAAGCGTTACGCGCTTTCGGCCGTGGCCTCTGCTTCGTCTTCCTTGTCGGAATAAATGTAGAGCGGGCGAGCGCCGCCGGTGACCACCTCGTCGGAGATCACCACTTCGCGCACACCTTCCAGCGCCGGCAACTCAAACATCGTGTCGAGCAAAATCGTCTCCATGATCGAGCGCAGGCCCCGCGCGCCGGTCTTGCGCTCGATGGCACGCCTGGCAATGGCCCGCAGGGCGTCCTCGTGGAAGGTCAGTTGCACGTTTTCCATCTCGAACAAGCGCTGATATTGCTTGACCAGCGCGTTCTTGGGCTCGGTCAGGATCTGCACGAGTGCGTCTTCGTCGAGATCCTCGAGCGTTGCCAGAACCGGCAGGCGGCCGACAAATTCGGGGATCAGGCCGAAGCGCAGCAGATCCTCGGGCTCCACCTTGCGGAACAGTTCGCCCGTCTTGCGCTCATCGGGCGCCTCGACGGACGCCGAAAAGCCGATCGAGGTGTTGGTGCCGCGGTCGGCGATGATCTTGTCGAGACCGGCAAAGGCGCCGCCCGAGATAAACAGGATGTTGGCGGTGTCGACCTGCAGGAACTCCTGCTGCGGGTGCTTGCGCCCGCCCTGCGGAGGCACGGAGGCAACCGTGCCCTCCATGATCTTTAAAAGCGCCTGCTGGACGCCTTCGCCCGACACGTCCCGCGTGATCGACGGATTGTCCGACTTGCGTGAAATCTTGTCGATCTCATCGATATAGACGATGCCGCGCTGGGCGCGCTCGACATTGTAGTCGGACGCCTGAAGCAGCTTCAAAATGATGTTCTCGACATCTTCGCCCACATAGCCGGCTTCAGTCAGCGTCGTCGCGTCGGCCATCGTGAAGGGCACGTCGATGATCCGCGCCAGCGTCTGGGCGAGCAGCGTCTTGCCGCAACCGGTCGGGCCGATCAGCAGAATGTTGGACTTGGCAAGCTCCACATCCTCGTTCTTTTCGGCATGGGCCAGCCGCTTGTAGTGATTGTGGACGGCAACCGACAGGATGCGCTTGGCGCGCTGCTGGCCGATCACATAGTCGTCGAGGACGCCCAGGATCTCCTGCGGCGTGGGCACGCCTTCCTTGGATTTGGAGATCGAGGATTTGTTCTCCTCGCGGATGATGTCCATGCACAGTTCGACGCATTCATCGCAGATGAACACGGTCGGGCCCGCAATCAGCTTGCGGACCTCGTGCTGGCTCTTGCCGCAAAATGAGCAATAGAGCGTGTTTTTGGCGTCGCCGCCGCCACCGCTCGAGGAAACCTTGCTCATCGTCTATCCTTTCCTGCGCCGGGCCATAAACGGCCATCTGGCTGGCCGGCCGGCGATCGCGCAATCACGGGGGCACTCAAACCGCACCCGGGACCACGCCCGTTCGGCACCTTATACACAAGTGGCAAAGACACAAACCCGACACCCGAATCATCAAAGGCTAAGGCTGCCTTTGTCAACAAGACCTTAACGTGGCATCAACCCTAGCGCGTGGGGCGCGAAGGGCAATCGTCAATGCGTGGCAATTGTGCCGCACCCGGGGGCAGTTCGCCGGCTCATTCGCCCTTGGCTTCATTCTCCATCGCCTCGCGCGATGTGATCACCTTGTCGATCAGGCCGAAATCCCTGGCTTCCTCCGCGCTCATGAAATTGTCGCGTTCGAGCGCCCTTTCGATCGTCTCATAGTCCTGGCCGGTGTGTTTGACATAAATCTCGTTGAGCCGGCGCTTGAGCTTCTGGGTGAATTCGGCGTGGATCAAAATGTCGGTGGCCTGGCCCTGGTAGCCGCCAGAAGGCTGGTGCACCATCACGTTGGCGTTGGGCAGTGCAAAGCGCATGTCCTTTGCGCCCGCGGCCAAAAGAAACGAGCCCATCGACATGGCCTGACCGGTGCAGAGCGTCGAAATGGGCGGCTTGATGAACTGCATCGTGTCGTAGATCGCAAGCCCGGCCGTCACCACGCCGCCGGGCGAATTGATGTACATGGCGATCTCTTTTTTCGGATTGTCGGCTTCCAGGAACAAAAGCTGCGCGCAGACGAGCGAGGCCATGCCGTCCTCGATCGGGCCGGTGATGAAAATGATGCGCTCCTTGAGCAGGCGCGAGAAGATGTCATAGGCGCGCTCGCCACGGTTGGTCTGTTCGACGACCATGGGCACGAGATTCATCACGGTATCGATCGGGCTTGGCATGCGTCACCTTTATCGGGGTTTGCCGCGGACAATGCGGCGAGAACGGCGGGAATCAGTGTCGGACTGGCCAACTAGATAGGGCGCGCACCGGCCGGTTCGCAAGAGAGGGCTCCCAATTGGTTGCCCGGCGGCGAGAAACGCCCCACAAAGCGCCGGACGACACCGGCAGGAACACGCAATCGTGAACGCAGGACCCCGATCCACCGACCACACACCGTCACGCTCTATCGATCCGCGCGACCATCACTTCGTGCAGGATGTCTACGGCGCCTATGCGCGCTGGCATGCGGAAGGGCCGACCTTTTTCTGGACGGAATACGGCCATTGGTGTTTTGCGGGGTATGAGACCGTCGATCGGCTGTTGCGTGACCGGCGGTTCGGCCGGCAGATCCTGCATGTGGCCACGCGCGACGAGTTGGGTTGGCCGCCACGTCCGGTGCATCTGGCCGATTTCGACGCGGTCGAAAAGCACTCGCTGCTCGAACTTGAACCGCCCGCCCATACCCGCCTCCGACGTCTGATCACCAAGGCGTTCGTCGCCCGGCAGGTGGAACGGTTGCGGCCGCAGATCAACGCGCTGTGCCATCGGCTGATCGACGGGTTCGAGGCGGACGGAGAAGTCGAACTTCTGTCGGCCTATGCGACGCCGATCCCGCTGACGACAATCTGCACGCTTCTGGGCGTGCCGGACGACGCCGGTCCGCAATTGCTCGCCTGGTCGCATGCGATCGTAAAAATGTATGTGCTCGACCCGTCCATGGACGACCAGATCGCCGCCAATGCGGCGGCGCGCGACTTTGCCGCCTTCCTGCGCCAGCGGATCGGCGAGAAACGGACCAATCCGGACGACGATCTTCTGTCGGCGCTGATTGCGGCCGAGGATGACGGCCGGACCCTGTCGGTGGATGAGTTGGTGTCGACGGTGATCCTGCTTCTCAACGCGGGCCACGAGGCGACGGTGCACCAGATCGGCAATGCGATGCGCTCGATCCTGACGTCGGGAACCGAGCCGCGCCATCTGTTTGCCGACGTTGACGCCACAGCGGCGGCCGTCGAGGAATGTCTGCGCCATGACGCGCCCCTGCACATGTTCACCCGCTATGCGCTCGAAGACATGGCGTTGGAGGCCGACGGCCAGACGATCGCGCTGCGCAAGGGCGAGACGATCGGTCTGCTCCTGGGCGCGGCCAATCGCGATCCGCGCCGCTTTGCCGATCCGCAAAGGTTCGACCCGCACCGGGCCGATCAGGCCAACGTCACCTTCGGCGCCGGCCTTCATTTCTGCATCGGCGCGCCGCTGGCGCGGATCGAACTGCAGGAGGCCCTGTCGGTTCTGTTCGCCCGGCTGCCGGGACTGCGGTTTGCCGAGGCGCCGCGCTATGCCGATGCCTATCATTTTCACGGGCTGGACCGCGCGATGCTCGAATGGCGCTGATCAGCAAACCTGGATCTGGCAAAGCTGAAAGCTGAATTCGGCCTCCGGCTCGGTGCGCGCCGCATCGAACTGGCGGCCGTCCCGGCACTGGGCGCGCGCCTCGAAGGTCTTGCGCCCGGCCAGTTCGCCCTCGCGGATGTTGACATAGTATTCGACAAGGCACTGCTCATCGCGGGCCAGTTGCTCGGAGACGGCATCAAGCCAAGCCGGGTCGGTGGACTGAGCCAGAGCCGGCAGCGTTGCCGCCGCAAGCATGGCGGCGGAAAAGGCGGTGATCTGAAAGCGCATGGGCGCCCTCCCGGTTACTTGCGTCCCTCAAACACACAAAAGCACCACTCCGCCCTGCTCGCCTTGCGGCAGGTCAAGAACCGCGCACGGAAAAAGGCCGCCCTGCCGGGCGGCCTTTTGGCGATCACATCTCTGCGCGGTCAGCCCGCCTTGGCGAGCGCCTGGTCGATGTCGGCGATGATGTCGTCGACATGTTCGATGCCGATCGACAGGCGCACCACATCGTTGCCGGCGCCAGCGGCGTCGCGCTGGGCGTCGCTGAGCTGCCGGTGGGTCGTCGAGGCGGGATGGATCACCAGCGAGCGCGTGTCGCCAATGTTGGCCAGATGCGAGAACAGTTGGAGGTTCTCGACGAATTTGACGCCGGCCTCATAGCCGCCCTTCAGGCCGAAGGTGAAGACCGAGCCACCGCCATTGGGCGCATATTTCTTCTGCAGGTCCTTGTAGGTGTCGCCCTTCAGGCCCGCATAGCGCACCCAGGACACCGCATCATGCTTGTTCAGGTGCTTGGCGACCTCGTGCGCATTGTCGCAATGGCGCTGCATTCTGAGCGGCAGCGTTTCAAGGCCGGTCAGGATCTGGAAGGCGTTGAAGGGCGACAGTGCCGGGCCGAAATCGCGCAGGCCGAGCACACGGCAGGCGATGGCAAACGCGATGTTGCCGAGCGCTTCGTGCAGCACCACGCCGCCATATTCCTCGCGCGGCGCCGACAGCATCGGATAATTCCCCGAGGCCGACCAGTCGAAGGTGCCGCCATCGACGATGATACCGCCCATAGAATTGCCGTGGCCGCCGATGAACTTGGTCAGCGAGTGAACAACGATGTCGGCGCCATGTTCGATCGGCCGCATGAGGTACGGCGTTGCCATCGTGTTGTCGACGATCAGCGGCAGGCCATGCTTGTGCGCCACCTTGGCAACGGCCTCGATGTCCGTGATCACACCTCCAGGGTTGGCAATGCTCTCGACGAAAACGGCGCGCGTGCGCTCGTCGATCTGCGATTCCAGCGCGGACACATCGTCCATGTCGGCCCATCGGACCTGCCAGTCGAAATTCTTGAAGGCCTGGCCGAACTGGTTGATCGAGCCGCCATAGAGCCGGGTCGCGGCAACGAAATTGTCGCCCGCATTCATCAGCGTGTGGAAGACCAGAAGCTGCGCGGCGTGGCCCGATGCCACCGCCAGCGCCGCCGTGCCGCCCTCGAGCGCTGCGACGCGTTCTTCGAGCACCGCATTGGTCGGGTTCATGATGCGGGTGTAGATGTTGCCGAATTCCTGAAGGCCGAACAGGCGGGCGGCGTGATCGGCGCTGTCGAAGACGAACGAGGTCGTCTGGTAGATGGGCGTGATGCGCGCATTGGTGGTCGGATCGGGCTGGGCGCCCGCGTGGATGGCGAGCGTCTCGAAGCCCGGCGTGTGATCTGCCATGATGATATGCCTCCCGGATGATCGGTTGTCGTTGGTCCGAGGGCGTTATCGGCGAGCGGCCGGTCGAATGCAAAGAACAAATTTGCGCGCCACGGCCAATGCGCACCCCCCTTGTGGCGCCATCGGCGGTTTTGCGGAACCGTTTTGCGCGATCACAGGCCCAGGCGCGGCATCTCGATCGCCGGGCAGCGGTCCTGGATGACGGTCAGGCCGGCCGCTTCGGCGCGGGCAGCCGCCACATCGTCGCGCACGCCCAACTGGCTCCAGATCACCTCGGGCAACGGATCGAGCGCGAGCGCCGCATCGATCACCGCGCCCAGATGCTCGGACCGGCGGAACACGTCAATCATGTCGACCGGCTGCGGCAGGTCGGCGAGCGTTGCGACCACCGGAGCCCCGGCGATCGTCTTGCCCGCATGGCCCGGATTGACGGCGAAGACGGTGAACCCCTTGCGCACCAGAAACCCCGTCACGCCATGGCTCGGCCGGGCCGGATTGGGCGACGCGCCGACGACGGCGATGGATGTGATCGACGTCAGAACATGGCGGATCAGATCGTCGGAACAGGTGCTGTGGTTCATGGGTCTATTGGCCGGACCATTCCGCTTTGCGCTTTTGCAGAAACGCGCCGATGCCCTCCTCCGCATCGGCGGCCATCATGTTCTGGACCATCACCTCGGCCGTGTAGGCATAGGCCGCGTCGAGATCCATCTCGACCTGCCGGTAGAAGGCCTGCTTGCCGGTGCGCACCACGAAAGCCGACTTGTCGGCAATGGTTTGGGCGTATTTGGTGACAATCTGATTCAGATATTCGCGCGGCACGATCCGGTTGACGAGGCCGAACTCCTTTGCGGTCGATGCATCGATCGTCTCGCCGGTCAGCAACATCTCCATGGCCTGTTTGCGGTGGACGTTGCGGCTCAACGCGACCATGGGCGTCGAGCAGAAAAGGCCGATATTGACCCCCGGCGTGCAGAAGCCCGACGAATCCGTGCAAATTGCCAGATCGCAACTCGCCACGAGCTGGCATCCGGCAGCGGTCGCAAGCCCGTCCACCTCGGCGATCACCGGCTTGGGGTGGCGGACGATGGCGGTCATCAGTTCGGCGCACAGATCGAATGTCGTCTTGAAGAACGCCGTCCCGCCATCGGCGTCGGCGCGATGGGCGGTCAGTTCCTTCAGATCATGGCCGGCGCAGAACACACGCTCGTCGGAGCGGATCACGATGACGCGGACATCCTTGTCGGCGGCGGCTTCTTCCAGCGAGGCGATCAGCGTCTCCATCATGGCGATCGACAGCGCGTTGGCGGGCGGACTGTTCAGCGTCAGACGGCGGATCGGGCCTTCGGTGCCGGCCAGAACCAGGCCGCCGGGCTTTCTCAACGATGTCACAGTGGCGCTCATGGCCCTTGCCTCCCCTGCCGGCGGAACGGTATCAGCGCCCTTGTCGCAAAGCAGCGACACAACAGCAAGCCGGGACACAACGCCAAGCTGGGATCATGCCCGACACACCCTACACGCCCGTCATGGATGTGGCCGACCTTGAAGCCTTCATCGAGCGCGATTTCCCGCAGGTTCACATGGACGGGCGGGTCTTTCACATCGTGTCCGTCGCGCCCGGCGAGACCACCATGCGGCTCGAACCCAATGAGCGGCATTTGCGGCCGGGCGGCACGGTTTCCGGCCCGACCCTGTTCGCGATGGCCGATGTGTGCGCCTATATGGTGATCCTGGCGCATATCGGTCCGGCCAAGCACACGGTGACGACCAATCTGAACATCAATTTCATGCACAAGGCCGCGCCCGGGCCGATCTTCTGCACCGGACGGCTGCTCAAGCTGGGCAAGCGACTGGCCGTGGTCGAGGCGACGATCACCGACGAAAAAGGCACCATCGTTGCCCACGCCACCGGCACCTATTCGATCCCACCGGACGGAAAAGATGCGGTAAAATAGTACCGTATATTCAAGATACTGAAATTATTGAACTTTTTGTATCTCACCCGCGAAAAAGTGCTTGACAGTACAGCTTCGCCTGTCTAAATGCCCGCCATAACGTGCGGGGCCAGTTTCCGCGCGTTTGTTTTTGCCGGACGACCATTGGTCTTTCTGCCGGTAATCCAAGCAACAAGAAAAGCCCCGAGGGCGCATGCCCGGAGGGATCACCGAACCAAGGACACTCCCATGCGGACCTTTTCGCAGAAGCCTGCCGATGTGCAGAAGAAATGGGTGATGATCGATGCGGAAGGGCTGGTCGTCGGCCGGCTCGCCACGATCGTCGCCAACCGCCTGCGCGGCAAGCACAAGCCCAGCTTCACCCCCCATGTCGACGATGGCGACAATGTCGTCGTCATCAATGCCGACAAGGTGGTCTTCACCGGCAACAAGCGCGGCAACAAGAAATATTATTGGCATACGGGCCATCCCGGCGGCATCAAGGAGCGTACCGCAGCGCAGCTTCTTGACGGACGCTTTCCCGAGCGCGTCGTCGAAAAGGCCGTCGAACGGATGATCCCGCGCGGCCCGCTCGGCCGTCGCCAGATGAAGAATCTGCGCGTCTATGCCGGCGCCGAACACCCCCATGAGGCGCAGCAGCCCGAAGTGCTCGACGTCGCCGCAATGAACGCCAAGAACAAGAGAGCATGACATCCATGGCTGATCTGACTTCGCTTGAAGAACTGGGCGATGCCGTTGCCGGCACCGAAGCGGCACCGGCCGCCGCACCCGAAGCGCCCGTCCACGTCCAGAAGCTCGACGAACATGGCCGCGCCTACGCAACCGGCAAACGCAAGGATGCCGTCGCTCGCGTCTGGCTGAAGCCCGGCACCGGCAAGGTGACCGTCAACGATCGCGACATGGACACCTATTTTGCCCGGCCTGTGCTGCAGATGATCCTGCGCCAGCCGGTGGTCGCGGTGAATCGCGACGGCCAGTACGACATCGTCGCCACCGTCAAGGGCGGCGGGCTGTCCGGCCAGGCCGGCGCGGTGCGCCACGGCATCTCCAAGGCGCTGACCTACTATGAGCCCGAGCTTCGCTCGATCCTGAAAAAGGGCGGCTTCCTGACGCGCGACAGCCGCGTGGTGGAGCGCAAGAAGTACGGCCGGGCTAAGGCACGCCGGAGCTTCCAGTTCTCCAAGCGCTGATTGTTCCAAGCTTGTCAGCAGAGATCGAAGCGGGGCCCCGGCCCCGCTTTTTTTGTGCGGCCTGCAACGCTAGGCTCGCACTATGGAACCGTTTCGTCTGATGCTCACCGGCGGCCACCCCAACTCGCTCGGCCGCACGCTCGATGTGGTCGCGGCGGTGCTCGATACGCCGGACCAGATGGAAGAGCTGTACCAGTGCTTCTTCAGCGATGACGAGATTGTACGCCTGCGCGCAGCCAATGCGGTCCGGCGCGTCTTCAAGGAACGACCGGACTGGTTTCCAGACTATACCGACCGGCTGCTTGGTGAGATCGCCGCAATCGACCAGCCTTCGACCAAATGGACGCTGGCGCAGCTTTTTCTCGAGCATCAAAAGAGCCTGACGCCGGATCAGCGCGCTCAGGCGACCGAGATCCTGATCGCCAATCTGCATTCGGAAGATGACTGGATCGCCGTCAACATGACGATGAAAACGCTGGAACGATGGGTCAAACACAATCGGGCGATCACGCCGCGGATCGAGGTCCGCACACGGGCGCTCGGCGATGACAGGCGCAAATCGGTTGCCAACGGCGCGCGAAAGCTGTTGAACGCGATGGACGTGTCCCCGCTTTGACGAGCCGACCATGCCTTCGGAAACCATCGATCACGCCGTCACGCCCGGTCCGCTGACCGGCGCCGCGAGCGACCCGACCTATGCGGGCGCCCTGTCCTTCATGCGCCGCAAATACACCAAGGACCTGACCGGCGCGGATGTGGCGGTGCTCGGTGTTCCGTTCGATGCCGCTGTCTCCAACCGGCCGGGGGCGCGGTTCGGTCCGCAGGCGATCCGCCGCGCCTCGGCGATCATGGACAATGACCCCCAATACCCGTTCTCGGCGGAGCTGTTCGAGCATCTGGCGATCGTCGATCTTGGCGACGTCCTGCTCGACCATGGCAACCATCAGAAAACGCCTGGCGCCATCGAGACGGCCGCGCGGGCGGTGATCGACAAGGACGTGTTCCTGCTTGGGCTTGGCGGCGACCATTTCGTCACCTGGCCGCTTTTGAAGGCGCATGCCGCAAAGCACGGGCCGCTGGCGCTCGTCCAGTTCGATGCCCATCAGGACACGTGGTTCGACGACGGCGAGCGGATCGACCATGGCTCGTTTGTCCGCCGCGCGGTCCGCGACGGCATCGTCGATGCGGACAGGTCCATCCAGATCGGCATCCGCACGCACGCGCCGGACGATTGCGGCATCGAGATTCTTTACGGCCATCAGGTCGAGGAGATGGGCGCGGTCGAGATCGCCGAAGCGATCTATGAGCGGGTCGGCGGCGGCAAGGCCTACATCACCTTCGACATCGACTGCCTCGACCCGGCTTTTGCGCCAGGCACGGGAACGCCGGTCGCCGGCGGACCGTCGAGCGCCAGGATGCTGGCAACGCTGATGCATCTGAAAAACCTGCAACTGGTGGGCGCGGATGTGGTCGAAGTTGCACCGGCCTATGATCATGCCGATATCACGGCGATTGCGGGCGCTGCGGTGGCGATGCACTATCTGGGTCTGCTCGCGGCGCGGAAAGCCGGCCGTTGAGAGACTGATTCAACCACTTGGCACCGTGATTCAACGTGTTTGCGCGCTGAGTCCGATTGTCCGGACAACGAACGGAAAACAAAGAGCTTTCGAGACCGACATGGCAGCGAAGATCTTCATCGACGGCGAACATGGCACAACGGGTCTGCAAATCCGCGAGCGGCTTGCGGCCCGTTCCGACATCGCACTTTTGTCGCTGGCCGAAGCCGACCGGCGCGACACGGACAAGCGCACCGTGCTTCTGCGCGAAGCGGACATTGCGGTCCTGTGCCTGCCCGACGAAGCGGCCCGCGAAGCCGTCAAACTGGCCGATGATGCCGGCACGCGCTTCATCGATGCATCCACCGCGCACCGGACGGATCCCGGTTGGGTCTACGGCTTTGCGGAGGCCGAACCAGGTCAGGCAACCCGCATCGCCGAAGCGCAGTTCGTCTCCAATCCGGGCTGCTATTCGACCGGCGCGATCGGCCTGTTGCGACCGCTTGTTCTGGCCGGCATCCTTCCGACCGGTTATCCGGTGACGATCAATGCGGTGTCGGGCTATTCGGGCGGCGGCAAGCAAATGATCCGGCAGATGGAGGACCAGGCCGCCGATGATCGGATCGCCGCGCCCTTCTTCGCCTATGCCCTGCCGCTGCGACACAAGCATGTGCCGGAGATCACCGAACGCTCGGGCCTGACGGTGCGCCCGATCTTTTCGCCATCGGTCGGCAGGTTCCCGCAAGGCATGCTGGTCAATGTGCCGCTCCTGTCAGCGCATCTGAACGACCAGGCGTCGATGGAGGCCGTGCATCAAGCGCTGGAAACCCATTATGCGGGGCAGAGCATCGTCCAGGTCGTTCCGCTCGACGAGAGCGCGGCGACCGTGCGTATCGATGCCACGGAAATGGCCGGGACCGATGAGATGAAGCTTTATGTCTGCGGCACGCCGGGCGACGGGCATATGAACCTCATCGCCTCGCTCGACAATCTGGGCAAGGGCGCCTCGGGCGCGGCCGTTCAGAACCTCGATCTGATGATCGGTGCCTGATCAGGCATGCCGGTGCGGCCGGCCGTCCAGAAGCGGCATGGGGCCGACCATCGCGCGCCAGTGGGCGACAGCGAAGGCGAGCACGAAGAAGGCCACGCCCTGATGGACCAGCGCCCATGACAGCGGCACTTCCATCACCAGCGTCACGATGCCGACCAGCGCCTGGCCGAGCACCAGCGCGAGCAGGGTCGCGGCACGGCGCGCATGGGTCGAGCCCGGCGCCCAGCGCCGGCAGGAGATGGCGTGCACGATCACGACGAACAGCAGCGCATAGGCGCCGGTGCGGTGGGCGAACTGAACGATGGCGGGGTTTTCGACCCAGTTGCGCCAGCCCAGCGTCGGCTCCCACATGACGGACGGGAACAGCCCCTCTCCCATCATCGGCCATTCATTGTAGACCCAGCCGGCATCAAGCCCCGCAACCAGCGCGCCGAGATAAATCTGGGCAAAGACCAAGGCGGCGATGACGCCGGCCCAGAGCGAGGAGGTCGCCGTCGGCTTGAGGTCGTCGGCATGCGGGGCGATGGCCCGCGCGACCCAGACGATGCCGCCCAGGATCAGCGCCGCCATGCACAAATGCACGGCCAGGCGATAATGGCTGACATCAACCCGCTCGGTCAGGCCGGACGAGACCATCCACCAACCGATGAAGCCCTGAAGGCCGCCCAGCGCCAGAAGGCCGACAAGCGGCCACTTCAGGCGCCGGTCGAGACGTCCGGTCAGCCAGAAGAAGGCAAGCGGGACGGCGAAGACCAGGCCGAGGGTGCGCGCGAGGAAGCGATGGCCCCATTCCCACCAATAGATGAACTGGAACTCGGCCATCGACATGCCCTTGTTGACCAGTTGGTACTCGGGGATCTGCCGATAACGCTCCAGTTCCTCCTGCCACTGCGCCTCGGTCAGCGGTGGGATCACGCCATGGATCGGCGCCCATTCGGTGATCGAAAGACCTGAATCCGTGAGCCGGGTCGCGCCGCCGACGACGACCAGCACCAGAAGCACCAGCGCGGTGAAATAGAGCCAGCCGCGAACCTGCGCGCGGTTGCGCAATTCCGCGTCACGGCCGGTTGCAATGGCCGGCGCGGAGTGGTTGTCGGCAAGATCGGTGGCGGCGGTCATCGGCGCCCTTTCTCGGCATGAAACACCGGCGTCTGATTGCAAATCGGCCTTTGCCTTTCAAGGGCCGCTTTGCCGCAGATGTGGGCCGCACCCCGGTCTTGGCAATGCCGTCTGTCGTGCTACATGGCAGCGCATTGCGGGAGAGAAGATGCCCTACCGTCTCAAGAAATTCATCGGCATGGTGATCCTGGTCGCGCTGGTGATCATCTATGCGCTGGTCGCAACGGCCATTGCGTCGCACCGGCTGGCCGAAAGCCCCTGGTACGTCCATCTGGCCTTCTTCGCCTTTTCCGGCGTCTTCTGGGTGGTGCCGGCGATGTTCGTCATCTCTTGGATGGAACGGCGGCCCAAGGAAACCGACGCCGGCTAGAGCTGATGCGGCCAGTGCGCTTCGATGATGTCAGACCGTGACCAGCCGCTTGCCGCCATTGGCAAGGGCCATGGTGAAACCGCTGAGCATCGTGTCCACATAGTGGGGGTGCTGATATTCGCCGTTCAGCGACACCCGCGGCAGGGCCAGAAGATGACCGGCATGGGCCGGCTGCAAAAGTCCGTGGCGCGTGGTGACGGCCGTGGCAAATCCAGCTTCGCGGGCCAGATCCACTTCACGCGCGCCGACGGCCGATGCATTGCCATAGGGATAGGCGAAGTGACGCGGCACCGTGCCGAGCATCTCGGCGATGCGGTGCGCCGATCCCTCGATCTCGGCACGTGCGCGATCGCGATCAAGCCGCTTGAGGCTGAAATGGCCAATCGTGTGGGCGCCGATCGTGCACAACGGATCGGCATCGAGCGTGCGCAGCGCGTCCCAATCCATGATTTCCGCTGCGCAATGGGCCTGGGCATCGATGCCGTGCGCCTGGGCCAAAGCGGACATCAGGCGACGTTGCGTGTCCTCGTCGACTTCTGATGTGAGATAGTCCATCAGCCGGTCATAGGCGACTTGCTTGCGGGCCGGCGTGGCACAATCGAGCGTCATCGTCCCGCCGCCGGTCGCCACATTGACGGTCTCGGTGGTCTCGATGATGCGCGCGGCAATCTCCCACCACAGAAAGGCATCGCCATCGATGAAGCCCGGGCAGACGAAGACCGTGTAGGGAACAGAGTGAGCGCGGAACACCGGCGCGCCCTGTTCGGCATTGTCGCGATAACCGTCATCCAGTGTGACGGCCGCGAACCGCTCATCGACATGGCCGGCCCGCAACCGGTCCGCCACCTCGTCCAGCGAGACGAACCGCCAGCCCTCACCTTTCAGCTTTGAAAACAAATCGTCGAGAAAACCGGGCTCGCAACTGAGGAAGCCGTTCAGGCCCGACCGGTTTTGCGGCGCGCCGATCCGATGCAACATGAAGACCGCGCCGACACCGCCGAACAGCCGCGAAGACAGCGCCGAAAGGCCGGTTGCCCGGGCGCCGATCATCGCGGACTTCCGCAGAAATGTCTTGTTGCCGGGCATGCCTTTCACCGAACCTGGTTCGTCGGCCGCGCTGGCCCCGGGTCTCAACGGAAAAGAAACCCACTTGTGCCTAAGGTAGGGCGAAAGGGTTGAACGAATGGTTGACGCTACGTCGTACATGGGCAGCGTGCGCCCCGCATCCGATGCACAGCCGATCGGCGTTTCCGTCGACGTGATCACGGGCGTCGCCGCCGCCCGCTCATCTGTTGCCGCGATCACGCCCGACATGGTGTTTACCGGCTACCAGCATCCCGCGTTCCTGTCGGCATGGGTGGGCACGGCCGGCTGCGACCCGATGTTCCTTTCGATCAGCGCCGCCGGTCACGGCCCGGTTCTGCTGCCGCTTGAACGATGTGAAAACGGCGTCGCCGGCTATTGCGGCGGACGGCATGCAAACGGCAACTTTCCGGTCGGGCAGCGCGACGACATGGCCGCGCTGTCGCGCGCCGGCGAGACCGTGATCAAGGCGGCGATCAAGGCGGCGGGCATTTCGGCCAATTCATTGTTTCTGGAGCGACAGCATGTGCAATGGGACGGCGCGGCCAACCCGTTCGTCTTCGGGTCAAGCGTCGCCAGCCCGAACATCGCCCTTTCCTTTGCCATCAATGGTGATTTCAACACGGTCCTGAAAACCCATGGCGGCAAGAGCAAGCGCAAGAAAATCCGCAGCTATCGCCGCAAGCTCGATGCCGACGGAACGGTCGAGTTTCTCCATCCGGTGCCGTCGGACCAGGTGCCGCGTTTCCTCGACCGGTTCTTCATGCTCAAGGCCGAGCGGTTTCGCCAGGCCGGGATTGCCAACGTCTTCGGCGACGACCGGACCAAGGCGTTCCTGCTCGACCTGTTCAGCAAGGGCGCCCCGGACCATACGCTGCATGGCCTGACATTGGATGGCGAGATCATTGCCGTTATCGGCTGCACCAACCATGGCGGTCGGTTGACCGTCGAATTCGGATCGTTTGACGCCAGACATGCGCAGGCCCGGCCGGGCGAACAGCTTTTCTTCAGCGCGGTCGCGCATGCCTGCGAGACCGGTGTCGGCGTTTTCGATTTCGGGATCGGCGACGAGCCCTACAAGCGCTCCTGGTGCGACATTGAGACGGTGCATATGGACACGGTGATCGGGCTGACGCTTTCGGGCAAGGCGCGCGCCTTCGCACAGACCAACCGGAGCCGCGCGGTGCGGACCATCAAGTCCAATGATCGCGTCTGGTCGGCGGTGAAGTCGTTGCGCAGGGCAATGGCCCGGCGCTAGATCGGCTCATTTTTCTATGGAAGCGGATTGACGGGACGGGCCGCCTCATCCGGCCTTGCGCAACGGCGCCGGCTGCACCGGATCGGGCGTTTCGCCAGTGTCGTCGAGGACGATCAGCACGTCGTCGTAACCGCCATCGGCGAGATCTTGGGCCGCATCCACCGCGTTGTCGCCGCTATGCGCATCGACCGACAATACGATTTCGCTGTCCGGCCCTACCAGGCGACCCAGGCCGGCGGCATCGGTTACACCACAATCGACGAGCACGATATCATAGGCCGACGACAGGCCATCGAGAATGATCGGCAGCCGCTCGATGCCGGACAGAGCCCGGTCGGCGTCAGCGTTTCCGGCCGGAATGATGTGCGCCGCCGAGGCGCTGTCGCCGAAGATCACATCGGAATAGGATGCATCGGCCGCCAGAAGATCGGTGATGCCCGGATCGGACGGATCGGCATCCATCAGGGCGCCCGCAAGCCCGGTGCCGCTGAGGTCAAGCACGATCGCCCGCAGCCCCTTGCCATCGAGTGCCCTTGCAAGTGCCACCGTGTTCTCGGCGCCCGATCCCCCGGCGGGGGCAACGATCAGGGCGCGACCCGCGCCACGGCGCACCAGCTTGGCCGTGACGGCCGTCACCGAGAAATTGTCATTGGCCGGCAGGGCCGTCTCCGGCGCCGGGGCTTCGGCCGGCGCTGCGCGAACGGGCGCGGCCTCGGCAGGCGCGACGGCCATCGCGGCGTCGTCCTGTCGCGCTGACACTGCGGGGCCGGAGCCGGCCGCGGCAACCGCCGGAACCAGCGCGCGTCCGGAGAACAGTTCACGCATCAGCGTGACGATCACCATCAGCAAGACCGCGATGAAGAAGGTGGCGCCGACCATCGGCACCATGCGCGGGAACGAGGGTTCAAGCGGCACGGTGGCGCTTGAAATCACGCGCGCCTTGGCCGGCGCATATTCGCCCTGGTCACGCGACTGCGCCTCGCGATAACGCAGAAGATAGGTCTCCAGCAGCGCCCGCTTGGAGGCGGCCTCGCGCTCGAGCGCACGCAATTCCACCTCGCTGCCACTGGCATCGGCCGAAGCGGCCTTGAGCGTGTTCAGATCGCCGTTGAGTTCCTCCTCGCGGCCGCGCGCGATGCGCGCCTCGTTGCGCAGGCCGGCCAGCACATTGCGGGCCTGATCCCGGATCTGCGCTTCAAGGCCGCCGATCTGCGACTGCAAGGCCTGCATGCGCGGATGACCGGGCAGGAGCGTGGTCGAAAGGTCGGCCTGGCGCGCCTTGAGATTGGCCTGTTGTTCGGTCAGGCGGGCAACCACGGGGGATGCGATCACGTCCGGCAGCGTATCGGCGGATGCGCCGCTTTCGAGCGCGCTCTCGACGCTGGCGACCCGCGCCTCCAGCGCCGAGCGTTCGGCGCGCACGCGCGACAGTTCAGTCGACAGTTCGGCGAGCTGCTGTGTGGCAAGGACCGAATTGTTCTGCCCGACGAAAAGCCCGTTTGCGGCGCGGTATTCGGCAACGGCCGCCTCGGCGACGCGGACCTCGTCCTGGAGCGGGCCGATCTCGCTTTCAAGATAGTCGGCAGCCGCGCCGGTGTTCTGCAACTGGGCGCGGCTTTCCAGCGCCACATAGGCCTCGGCGAGCGCGTTGGGCACGCGCGCGGCCAGTTCGGCGTCGGAGGAGCGGAAGCCGATGACGATCACGCGCGAGTTTTCGACCGGAAACACCGTCAGGCGCTCGCGCACCGCTTCTAGAACACGCTTTTCCCGGGCGACGGCGGACGGATCCCCGGCAAGCCCCAGGGCCGCCAGCCCACGCCCGAACGCCGACATGGAGGCGGCATCGTTGAACTCGGGCAGCGCGGCCAGATCGAGCTGATCGGCGACCTGCATGAGAAGATCGGTTGATGTGATGATTTCGACCTGGCTTGCCACCGCTTCCTGGTCAAAACGGGTCTGATCGGCCAGCGGATCACGTTCGGGCCGGGTGAAAACCGATTCGCCGGCGTCGATCAGAACGCGCGCATCGGAACGGTATTGCGGCGTTGTCCACATGAGCGCGACGGCAACCAGAGCCGTGATGACAAGCGCGCCGATCCCGATGATCCATTTGTCGCGCCAGACGGCCGCAAAAAGCCGTCCGATGTCGATATCGGCGTCGCGCGACTGATAGGACGAAACGGCCATGTGATCACTCCGGATACGCGGTACTGGCCTTTGCTTTTAAAGGTTTATGGTAACCACAGCGTAAACCGGCCATTGAGGCTTCGTTCACCTCTGTTGACGATCCGTAAACCCCTGCCCCCCCGCACGGCTCCGACGACACACCGGCTTTACCGGCCATTAACCCTAATAGGGCGATAACGGTTGCTGACCGGCGCGCGCACGCGCCTATGCTATTCGACGTTGGGATGTGCCAATGGGTGTTCAGTTGCGCTCCTTTTTTACGACGGGTCTTGCGGCCTTCGCCCTCATTTCGCTGGCGGCCTGTTCGGGATATCGTCCCGCGCCGGCAGCGTTTCACGAAGCGATCAACCAGCCTTACACACTCGACGCCGGCGACAGCGTGCGGGTCACGGTGTTCGACCAGGCCGACCTGACCAATTCCTACGCGGTCGACCAGTCGGGCTACATCTCGTTTCCCCTCGTCGGCGCGGTGCCGGCACGCGGCAGAACCGTACAGCAGATGGAAAGCGCGATCGCCGCCAAGCTGCGACAGGGCTTTCTGCGCAGCCCGGACGTCTCGGTCCAGGTCGACCAGTACAGGCCGGTCTTCATCATGGGTGAAGTGGGCTCGGCCGGCCAATATGCCTATGTGCCCGGCATGACGGTGCAGACCGCCATCGCCTCGGCCGGCGGATTTTCGGCACGTGCCAACCAGGCCAATGCGGACATAACCCGCCACATCAATGGCCGCGTGATGACCGGTCGCGTGCTCATCTCCGACCCGATCCTTCCCGGCGATACCATCTATGTCCGCGAGCGGCTGTTCTGACGGGAGCTGACCGCGATGTCCGACACGTCCGGCCTGCGCATCGTCCACGTGCTTCGCGCGCCGATGGGCGGGGTTCTGCGCCATGTGCGCGATCTCGCGCTCGCCCAGGTCGATGCGGGCCACCAGGTCGGGCTGGTCTGCGATGTTCCCGGCCCCGACGGCTACAATGAGACCATGCTGGGCGCGCTTGGCGACGGGCTGCCGCTGGGCTTGCACCGGGTTGCCATGGCCCGTGCCGTCGGCTTTGGCGACATTGCCAGCGCACGCGCGATCCTTGCCGTGCTCAAACGGCTGAAACCGGACATTGTGCACGGCCACGGCGCCAAGGGCGGCGTTCATGCCCGTGCCATCGGCGCGCTTGCCAATCGTCAGGCGCGCCCTGCCCGGCTCTATTCGCCGCATGGCGGGAGCCTGCATTTTGACCCGCAAAGCCGCACCGGCAAGCTCTACTTCGCCGTCGAACGGATGCTGGAACGGGCCTGCGAGACCATCCTGTTCGTCGCCGACTATGAGCGGTCGGTCTATGAGACCAAGATCGGCGTGCCGCGCTGCGCAACGCACGTGGTCCATAACGGGCTGACCCCGCCGGAGTTCGAGCCGGTCAAGCCGGTTGCGGGCGCTGCCGCCTTCCTGTTCATCGGCGAAATCCGGATGCTGAAGGGACCGGACCTGTTTGTCGATGCCATTGCAGCACTGCGAGCGAGCGGGCATGCGGACACAAATGCCGTCATGGTCGGCGCTGGGCCTGATCGCACGGCGATCGCCGAGCGCATCGGCGCGCACGGCCTTGCAAGCGCCGTCACGATGCACGATCCGATGCCTGCGCGAGACGCATTTGCCCTTGCGCAGACCGTCGTCATGCCGTCACGGGCCGAGGCCATGCCTTACATCGTGCTTGAAGCACTTGCGGCCGGAAAGCCGCTGATCGCCACACATGTCGGCGGCATTCCGGAGATTGTGGGCTCCGACAATCCCGCCCTTGTCGAACCGACGCTTGAAGCGCTGACCGGGGTGATGCGTCGATCGCTTGACCAGCCGGGGTGGCTTGAGAGCCATATGGTGCCGGCCACGACCCTCAAATCACGCTTCAGCGCCGCGGTCATGGCCGAAAGCATCACCAACGCCTATCGCGAGGCGCTGACCCGCGCCCGGTCCGGCGCGCCCGTTCACCCTTCGCGGGACACCCGAGCCAACGGCGCATCAAGCGTTTCTTAAGCCCCACGCGCTAGCGTCCAGAGGCAATTGCCAACGGACAGAACGATGGGTAGTGGGTCAGTTTGAAAATCTGCCTTCAAATGCCCGACTTTGAATGCCATATTTGCTGTATGACTGCACGTGACCGTTTCTCCGTTCCGCTCAAATGTCCAGAGTGTGGGTTAGAGGCCACCGCCAGGCTCTCCCAAG
>JAEPON010000020.1 GCA_017642895.1 Roseitalea sp. | reverse complement strand
TTTCATGCTCCTTGATGACGAACAAATGGGTTTGGCATTCGGGGGCGGTAATGTAATACATGCAGCCGTGCTTGACGGCAGGGGTGGCCATGCCGCATTGCGGCGGCTTGAAGCGCTGCGCGACTACAGGACTGGGCCAGACATGCGACCGGCTTTGCCGGACGCAGGGGCCGGTCTTTTGGCCGGAAAGGCCGGCGGGCATGTGACCGCGAAGGAAACGGATCAGGAATGAGTGATACAAGTTCGGACGACAAGAAGACGGCTGGCCGCACGCTCTCCATGAGGCGCGATGGCGGCAAGGGCACCGTGCGCCAGAAGATGGGCGGCGGGCGCACCAACACCGTCGTCGTCGAAACGCGCAAGCGCAAATTCACCAAGCCAGGCGACAAGCCGGCCGGTGGATCGCTGGCCGGCGGCCTGAAGCCGCGCACCAAGCCGGCAGCCGAAGCGCCGGCACAGGCGCCCGCGCCTGCACAGGAGCCAGCTGGCACCGACCGCAGCGGCGCGGTTTTGAAGGAACTGTCGCAAGGTGAGATCGAGGCGCGCCGCCGGGCGCTCGAAGAGGCCAAGGCGCGCGAGGCCGAGGATCGCGAGAAGTTCCAGGCCGACGAGCAGCGGCGCAAGGAAGAGGAAGCGCGCCGCGAGCGCGAGATGGCCGAGCGCGAGGAAGCCGAGCGGGCCGAGCAGGCGCGCCTGGCCGCCGAGGCCGAGGCCAAAGCACAGGCCGCCCAGAAGGCCGAACAGGAAGGCGCGCGCCGCGCGCCCGCCGAGAAGGCCGCGCCCGGCCGCACCGACGATGGCGATGCGCGCCGTGGCGCCGCCGCCAAGCGGCCGGCCAAGACCGACACCGCGCCCAAGCCGTCGCGCGGACGCGACGACAATCGCCGCCGCGGCAAGCTGACGCTCGCCAATGTGACCGGCGACGGCGAGGGCCGTTCGCGCTCGCTGTCGGCCATGCGGCGCCGGCAGGAGAAGATCAAGCGCGCCCAGATGGGCATGTCCGAACCGCGCGAGAAGATTTCGCGCGAGGTGCGGCTGCCCGAGACGATCACCATCCAGGAACTGGCGCAGCGCATGACCGAACGTGCCGTCGATGTCGTCAAGTTCATGATGAAGCAGGGCCAGATGATGAAGCCCGGCGACCTGATCGACGCCGACACCGCCGAACTGATCGCCGAGGAGTTCGGCCACACGGTGCGGCGCGTGTCGGAATCCGATGTCGAGGAGGGCCTGTTCGACATTGACGACAAGCCCGAGGACATGAAGCCGCGCCCGGCGGTCGTCACCATCATGGGCCATGTCGATCACGGCAAGACATCGCTTTTGGACGCGATCCGCAATGCCAATGTGGTTTCCGGCGAAGCCGGCGGTATCACCCAGCATATCGGCGCCTACCAGGTGGAAAAGGACGGTCAGAAGATCACCTTCCTCGATACGCCGGGCCATGCCGCCTTCACCGCGATGCGCGCGCGCGGCGCCCAGGCGACCGACATCGCCATCCTCGTGGTTGCCGCCGATGACAGCGTGATGCCGCAGACGATCGAATCCATCGCCCACATCAAGGCGGCCGGCGTGCCGATGATCGTGGCGATCAACAAGGTCGACAAGCCGGACGCGGATGCCAACAAGGTCCGCACCGAGCTTTTGCAGCACGAGGTGTTCGTCGAATCCATGGGCGGTGAAACCCAGGATGTCGAGGTCTCCGCGCTCAAGGGCACCAATCTGGACGGCTTGCTCGATTCGATCCTGCTTCAGTCCGAAATCCTCGAACTGAAAGCCAATCCGGATCGCACCGCAGAAGGCGTCGTCGTCGAGGCCAAGCTCGACAAGGGCCGCGGCGCGGTGGCGACCGTGCTCGTTCAGGCCGGAACCCTGAAGACCGGTGATATCGTCGTTGCCGGCGATGAGTGGGGCAAGGTCCGCGCCATCGTCAACGATCGCGGTGAGAACCTCGATGAGGCCGAACCGTCCTTGCCGGTGGAAATTCTCGGCCTCAACGGCACGCCGCAGGCCGGCGACAAGGTGGCCGTCGTCGAAAACGAGGCCCGCGCCCGCGAGGTGTCCGACTACCGCCAGCGCAAGACGCGCGAGATTTCCGTGGCACGCCAGGCCGGCGCGCGCGGCTCGCTCGAACAGATGATGGCGGCCGCCAAGGACGCCGAAACCGCCGAGTTCCCGCTCGTCATCAAGGGTGACGTGCAGGGGTCGGTGGAAGCCATTCTCGGCGCGCTCGAAAAGCTGGGCACCGACGAGGTCAAGGCGCGCATCATCCATTCGGGTGCCGGCGGCATCACAGAAACCGATGTCTCTCTGGCCGAATCGACCGGTGCGGCGATCATGGGCTTCAACGTGCGCGCCAACAAGCAGGCCCGTGATGCGGCCGAGGCTGCCGGCGTCGAAATCCGCTACTACAACATCATCTACAATCTGCTCGATGACGTGAAAGCGGCGATGGAAGGCCTGCTCTCGCCGGAGCGCCGCGAGACCTTCCTGGGCAATGCGGAGATCCTCGAAGTCTTCAACATCACCAAGGTTGGCAGGGTCGCCGGCTGCCAAGTGACCGAAGGCAAGGTGGAGCGCGGCGCCGGCGTGCGCCTTGTGCGCGACAGCGTCGTCATCCACGAGGGCAAGCTCAAGACGCTCAAGCGCTTCAAGGACGAGGTGCAGGAAGTCCCCGTCGGACAGGAATGCGGCATGGCCTTCGAGAACTACGAGGACATCCGCGACGGCGACGTCATCGAGTGCTTCCGCGTCGAGGAAGTCGCACGGACGTTGTAAACTCGCCCGGATGCTGCAAATTGTACTTGGATAGAAGGAGATAAGGCCATGGCAGACACGTTTGCCTTTATGACTTCACTCCCACCAAGAACCCGCCATGGTGGCGAGGCGTCAAATGACAAGCAACGCTCCGAGCGCGCAAACGTCTTTGTGGACGTCGACAGTTTGCTCGACGAAGCGGCGAATTCTCTGGAGCGATCGGCCAATGTGCTTGATGAGTTGGCCGCTGATCAAGCTGTCTGGCTGGCGCACTCTCAGGCATTGATGGCTCGCATTGAGCGGGAAAATGCGGTGAACGCAGAGGCGCTAGAGCATTGGATCGGAGACGTTCCTCTTCATGGATGAGGAACAGGGCAGAACGCCGGAAAAGGATGAGCCGGAAGCGTCCAGTGAGCAGGTATCTTGGAGGCGGTTCGGCGAGTTCTTCGCCAACATACTGCGGCTTGAACGAACGGTCGCGCGTTTGGATCAAGACAACCGCCAGCTTCGAAACCAGGTCACGGCGCTTCAACGGATGGTCGACGATCACAACGGCCAGTTGAAAGCCATTCTGGCAACACTCGAAACTTCAATTGCCTCGCGCATCGAAAGCGCTGCGGATCGCGCGGCAATCGATGCGGTTGTGCGTCTTCTGGAAACGCGCGCCGATCAAGACCAAAGCGATAGCTGAATATGTCCAATGATGGCCCCTCACAGCGCCAGCTTCGCGTCGGCGAGCATGTGCGTCACGCGCTGACGCAGCTTCTCCAGCGTGGCGAAGTCGCCGATCCGGAACTCGATGGCGTCGTCCTTTCGGTGACCGAAGTGCGCATGTCGCCCGATCTGAAGATCGCCACCGCCTATGTCACCGCTTTCGGGCGCGATGACATGGCGCCGCTGGTCAAGGCGCTGGCACGCAACGCCAAGTTCATCCGTGGCCGGCTGTCGCGCGAACTCGGCCAGATGAAATACATGCCCGATTTCCGCTTCCGCGCGGATACGAGCTTCGACAATTTCCAGAAGGTGGACGCGCTGCTCAAATCGCCCCATGTCGCGCGCGATCTGGACGGAGACGAGGACTGATGGCGCGCCAGCGCAAGAAGAAGGGCCGGCCGGTTTCCGGCTGGCTGGTGCTCGACAAGCCGCTGGAACTGGGCTCGACCAAGGCCGTCTCCAGGGTCAAATGGCTGTTCGGCGCACAAAAGGCCGGCCATGCCGGCACGCTCGATCCGCTTGCGACCGGCATCCTGCCGATCGCGCTGGGCGAAGCGACCAAGACCGTGCCCTATGTGATGGACGGCACCAAGGCGTACCGGTTCACCGTAAGCTGGGGCGCACAGACGACGACCGATGATCTGGAAGGCGATGTGATCGACACCTCCGCCGATCGTCCGGGCCGTGCCGCGATCGAGGCACTGCTGCCGCAGTTTGTCGGCACGATCAGCCAGACGCCGCCGCAATTCTCTGCCGTCAAGGTCGATGGCGAGCGCGCCTATGCGCTGGCCCGCCAGGGCGAGGCAGCCGCCGTCACTGCACGCGAGGTCGAGATCGATGCGCTGACGATCATCGACCATGACGGCGACACGACCATTTTCAACGTTGAATGCGGCAAGGGCACCTATGTCCGTTCGCTGGCCCGCGACATGGGCCGCCAGCTTGGCTGTTTCGGCCATGTCAGCGCGTTGCGCCGCACTTTTGTCGAGCCGTTCGACGAGCGGGACGCCGTCACTCTGGCCAAGCTCGAAGCCGCCATCGAGGCGGCGGGCGATGACGAGGCGGCGCGCCATGCTGCACTCGACGCGTTCCTGCTCGACACGGGCGAGGCAATGGACGGGTTTCCGCGCATCGATCTCGGCGACGAGCAGGCGCACCGCATCCGTCTCGGCAATCCCGCCATCCTGCGTGGCCGCGATGCGCCGGTCGCCGAGGAGGAAGCCTGTGCCTTCCATCGTGGTCGGCTGGTTGCGATCGGCGAGATCGCGCAGGGCGCCTTCCGGCCGCGCCGCGTTTTCCGCCTTTGACATGGTGACAAGATTCACCCGCAAGGGTGATTGCATTTGCAAAGGCTTGGCGCCAACGTCATGCCAAACCAGTCCGATTTGACAGGAGCGCCCGATGCGCGAACAGCGCCAGTTCTACATTGACGGCCAGTGGGTCGATCCGGTTCAGGCCAACGATCTGGAGGTGCACGATCCGGCCACCGAGGATGTCTGTGCGGTGATCTCGCTGGGATCGGCCTCAGATGTCGACAAGGCCGTCGCAGCGGCCAAGGCGGCCTTTGACGGCTGGGCGGCAACGCCGGTCGCCGAGCGCCGTGCCGCGCTTGAGCGCCTGGCCACGGTCATGAAGGCCCGCCACGACGATCTGGCAGAAGCGATCTCGCTGGAAATGGGCGCGCCGATCGACTTCGCCAAGGGCGAACAGGCCGGCGCCGGCCCTTGGCACCTCCAAGGCTTTCTCGATGCGATGGATCGCTTTGCGTGGGAAGAAAAATTCACTGATCGCGAAACCATCGTCCGCGAACCGATCGGCGTGGTCGGCCTGATCACGCCCTGGAACTGGCCCGTCAACCAGATCGCGCTGAAGGTGATCCCGGCTGTTGCCGCCGGCTGCACCTGCGTGCTCAAACCGTCCGAGATCGCGCCGCTGTCGGCCATGGTCTGGGCCGAACTGATGGACGAGGCCGGCTTCCCAAAGGGCGTCTTCAACCTGGTCAATGGCGACGGGTCGACGGTCGGCGAAGCCATGTCGAACCACCCGGACATCGACATGATGAGCTTCACCGGATCGACCCGCGCCGGCAGCGCCGTCATGCGCGGATCGGCCGCCTCGATCAAGCGCGTCACGCTGGAATTGGGCGGCAAATCGCCCAACATCATCTTCGCCGACGCCGATCTGCCCAAGGCGATCAAGCGCGGCGTCACACACATGATGGAAAACACAGGCCAGTCCTGCAACGCGCCGTCGCGCATGATCGTCGAGCACGATGTTTATGAAGAAGCCATCGATCTGGCCAGAGAGGTTGCCCAGAGCATCACGGTCGGCAACCCCCGCGAGGCCGGCAACCATATCGGCCCGCTCTCGTCGGCGGCTCAGTTCGACAAGGTCCAGGGCCTGATCGAAACCGGCATGGCCGAGGGCGCACGCCTCGTCACCGGCGGTCCGGGACGGCCCGAAGGCTTCAACCGCGGCTGGTATGCGCGGCCGACCGTCTTTGCCGATGTGACCAACGACATGACCATTGCCCGCGAGGAAATCTTCGGCCCGGTGCTGACGATGATCCCGTTTTCGGGCGGTGAGGACGAGGCGGTCGCCATCGCCAACGATACGCCTTACGGCCTCGCCGCCTATCTGTGGACGGGCGACCAGGCCAGGGGCGACCGCGTCGGCCGCCGCCTGCGCGCCGGCATGGTGCGCGTCAACGGCGCGGGGCTTTCGGCCGGCCATCCGTTTGGCGGTTACAAGCAGTCTGGCAATGGCCGCGAGGGCGGCCAATGGGGGCTTAAGGACTTCACCGAGGTCAAGGTGCTCAGCCAGCGCTACTGAGATGCCGGCCATCGAGATCAGGCCCGACGATCTGCGCGGTCCCGAGATCGCCGCGCTTCTGACGCGTCACATGGACCACATGCTCGCCATCACCCCGGCGGACAGCGTCTATGCGCTCGATCTCGATGCGCTGCGCGTGCCGGAGATCACCTTCTGGAGCGCCTGGATCGACGCGGACTTGGTCGGCTGCATCGCGCTCAAGGATCTGGGCGGTGGCCATGGCGAGATCAAATCGGCGCACACGGTCGCCGAACGGCGCGGCGCCGGCATCGGTCGGGCACTTGTTGCGCATCTGATCGATGAGGCGCGCATCCGCGGCATGACCCGGCTCAGCCTCGAGACCGGCAAGACCGGGCATTTCCGGCCGGCGCAGGCACTCTACCGCCGCTTCGGCTTTAAGGAGACCGGACCGTTCGGCGATTACGGCCCTGACCCGCATTCCTTCTTCATGACCAGGGCGCTGAACTGAACGAAAGGCGTTTGCGTTCACAGCGCTTTTCGACTATAGCGCCGCAAGCGCCGCCCGTTGTGGCCGCGCCCACGGCCCTTGCTGGACGACATCCCGGCAGCGGGCGTCTTCAAACCCTTACATGTTGTGAAAGGAAACACGATGTCGATCACTGCCGAGCGCAAGGCCGAGCTGATCCAGAAGTTTGCGACCAAGAGCGGCGACACCGGTTCGCCCGAAGTGCAGGTCGCGGTCCTCACCGAACGGATCAACAACCTCACCGAGCATTTCAAGGACCACAAGAAGGACAACCACTCGCGGCGTGGCCTTCTGAAGATGGTCTCCCAGCGGCGCAAGCTGCTGGACTATGTGCGCGGCAAGGAAGAGGCGCGCTACCAGGCCCTGATCAAGGAACTGGGCATCCGCCGCTGAACGAATTCGGGCGGGCTCCTTGCGGGTCCGCCCTTGCCCCATTCAGGCGGGGGACATTTCGCCTGTCAGGCCGGCGCGCACGTTGAACACAGCGGCGCGCCGGCCGCCCGAGAACCGCGTTGGAGCCGCGGGGCAGGATTGCCGGCTGCTTGCAGGGACCGGGGCGCACGCGCCTTGCCGTTCAAAGACAAGCATCCAGTCGTCTTGCCCGGGCCCAGGTTCAAAAACCAAAGCCTGGCGCGCTGGCCCTTGGCCGGCATCGCGCCCTTATTGAAGGACAAGACATGTTCGATCACCACAAAGTGGAACTGGAGTGGGGCGGACGCCCGCTCACACTGGAAACCGGCAAGATTGCCCGGCAGGCCGACGGTGCCGTTCTGGCGACCTATGGCGAGACGGTTGTTCTGGCCACCGTCGTTTCGGAAAAGAGCGCCCGCGAGGGCCGGGATTTCTTCCCGCTGACCGTCAACTACCAGGAAAAGACCTTCGCCGCCGGCAAGATCCCGGGTGGCTTCTTCAAGCGTGAAGGCCGCCCGTCGGAAAAGGAAACGCTGACCTCGCGCCTGATCGACCGGCCGATCCGCCCGCTCTTCGCCCCCGGCTACAAGAACGAGACGCAAGTCGTCCTGACCGTTCTGCAGCACGACCTCGAAAACGATCCCGACATCGTCGCCATGATCGGCGCGTCGGCTGCGCTGACCATTTCCGGCGTGCCCTTCATGGGTCCGATCGGCGCCGCCCGCGTCGGCTACATCAATGACGAATTCGTGCTCAACCCGCATGTCGACGAGATGGAGGAAACCGATCTGGACCTCGTCGTCGCCGGCACCGCCGATGCCGTTCTGATGGTGGAATCCGAAGCCAGCGAGCTGGACGAGGAAACCATGCTGGGCGCTGTCATGTTCGGCCAGCAGGCTTTCCAGCCGGTCATCAACGCGATCATCAAGCTGGCCGAAGTGGCCGCCAAGGAACCGCGCGACTATGTGCCCGAGGACCTTTCCGAACTCGAAGCCACGATGGGCGGCCTGATCTCGGACGAATTGGCCGAAGCCTACAAGATCACCGACAAGGGCGAGCGTTATGCCGCCGTCGATGCGGCGATGAGGAAGGTCTTCGAGACTCTTTATCCCGAGGGCGCCGAAAACCCGGCCTGGAACCCCGAGCAGATCAAGTCGGTCTTCAAGGACCTTCAGGCCAAGGTCGTGCGCGGCAACATCTTGAAGACGAAAACGCGCATCGACGGTCGCGATCTGTCGACGGTCCGCAAGATCGTCTCCGAAGTCGGCGTCTTCCCGCGCACGCACGGTTCGGCCGTGTTCACCCGCGGCGAGACCCAGGCCATGGTCGTTGCGACCCTTGGCACCGGCGAAGACGAGCAGTTCGTCGATTCGCTGACCGGCACCTACAAGGAAAACTTCATGCTGCACTACAACTTCCCGCCCTATTCGGTCGGTGAAGCGGGCCGCATGGGATCGCCGGGCCGTCGCGAGATCGGCCACGGCAAGCTGGCCTGGCGCGCCGTCCATCCGGTGCTGCCCGAAGCCGAGGAGTTTCCCTACACGCTGCGCATCGTCTCCGAGATCACCGAATCCAACGGCTCGTCCTCCATGGCGACCGTGTGTGGTACCTCGCTGGCGCTGATGGATGCGGGCGTGCCGCTCAAGGCACCTGTCGCCGGCATCGCCATGGGCCTGATCCTGGAAGGCGACGAGTTCGCCGTCCTGTCGGACATTCTCGGTGACGAGGATCATCTGGGCGACATGGACTTCAAGGTCGCCGGCACCGCCGAGGGCATCACCTCGCTGCAGATGGACATCAAGATCGCCGGCATCACCGAGGAGATCATGAAGATCGCGCTCGAACAGGCCAAGGGCGGCCGCGCCCACATTCTGGGCGAGATGGCCAATGCCCTGTCGGAAAGCCGTGCGGAACTGGGCGAATTCGCCCCGCGCATCGAGGTGATGAACATCCCGGTCGACAAGATCCGCGACGTGATCGGCTCGGGCGGCAAGGTGATCCGCGAGATTGTCGAGAAGACCGGCGCCAAGATCAACATCGAAGATGATGGCACGGTGAAGATCGCGTCCTCGTCGGGCAAGGAGATCGAAGCCGCCAAGCAGTGGATCCACACGATCGTCGCCGAGCCGGAAGTGGGCGAGATCTATCAGGGCACGGTCGTCAAGACCGCCGATTTCGGGGCCTTCGTCAACTTCTTCGGTCCCAAGGACGGGCTCGTTCACATCTCCCAGCTCGCCCCGGAGCGCGTCGGCAAGACCACCGATGTCGTCAAGGAAGGCGACAAGGTGTTCGTCAAGCTGATGGGCTTTGACGAGCGCGGCAAGGTCCGCCTGTCGATGAAGGTCGTCGATCAGGAGACCGGCAAGGAGATCGAACGCAAGAAGGAAAAGGCCGACGACTGATCGTCATTGGCCGATGAAACCGGAAACGCGGGGCAGGGCCCCGCGTTTTTCGTTTGGAGAACCAGTGTGGACCGATCGGCAAAAACGCTGCTGGTGCCATTCGAGACCGGCGATGTCGCACCACCGGTCGCCGGCAGCGACTGGCTGTTTTTGAACGCAGCGCCGTTGGATAAGGCCGGCGATCTTCTCGCACCGGCGCAGCTTTGCCGTGTGCAGCCGTCTCGCCCCGAGTTTCTCGCGCTGGAGCGCGCCGGGCACGAAGCGCAGCCCGAGGCGCCGGCGGGTCGATTCGATGGCGTGTTGGTGCGGCTTGGCAAGCATCGCCGTCTTAACGAGGCGATGATCGCCAGCGCCAACGGCGCAGTCAGGTCGGGAGGACTGGTCATCGTTGCTGGCGACAAGGCGCTGGGCGCGGCGAGTGCCCGCAAATGGGCTGGCGGGCAGATCGCGCTCGGGGGGTCGCTTGCCAAGCACCACGGTATCGCCTTCTGGTTCGCTGCGGCAGAAGGCGCGTTCGCAGGCGTCGCGCTTCCGCAAACCGTGCCGGCGCCGGGCTTTGCCGCGGCTCCCGGCATGTTCTCGCCCGACCGGATCGATGAAGGGTCGGCGCTGCTGGCCGACCATATTGACGGCCGGGTTGCCGGCGCGGTGGCGGACTTTGGCGCGGGCTGGGGCTACCTGTCGGGGCAGGTTCTGGCGCGCGGCAATCCGGCATCGATCGATCTTGTCGAAGCGCATAAACCCTCGCTCGACCAGGCGCTCGTCAATCTTGCGCCGCTCAAGGGTATGGTTCCCGTCGCCGGCCACTGGCTGGACGTGACCGCCGAGCCCCTTCCGGGCCCGTTCGACTGGGTGGTGACGAACCCGCCTTTTCATACGAGCCGTGCCAGCGAGCCCGATCTCGGTCGATCCTTCATCATCGCCGCCGCCAAGGCACTGAAGCCGTCTGGTCGATTGCTGATGGTCGCCAATCGGCGCCTGCCCTATGAGCAGACGCTTGGGGATCGTTTCGCCAATTGCGCCGAGCGCGAGGCTTGCAACGGCTTCAAGGTGATCGAGGCGCATCGCCCGCGCCGATGAGCGTGCACGTCTTCGTTATGAGGCGGCCGCCAGCACGTCCGTCTGACGGACGGGCGGCGATGTGTGGACCAAAAACGGTTTGCCGTCATGGTTTTGGCGCTTGACCGAGGACAGTGGTTGCGGCTTGCCGAACAGATAGCCCTGCATGACCGTGCAGCCGGCCGCCCGCAAAAGCGTTGCCTGTTCCTCGGTCTCCACGCCCTCGGCGACCACCATTGCATTCATCGAGCGCGCCATGCCGACGATCGATGCGACCATCGTGCTGGCGGCAGGGTCTTTTTCGGTCAGGCGGTCGACAAAGGATTTGTCGATTTTCAGCGTGTTGAAGCGCAGTTCGCTCAGCGTCGACAGGTTGGAATAGCCGGTCCCGAAATCGTCGATCGCCAACTTGATGCCGAGATCGCGCAACCGGCCGAGCAGCCGGCGAATCTCGCTGTGGTTACGGATCAGGAGCGTCTCGGTCACCTCGATCTCAAGCCGCCCGGGCCGCATCTCGGTACCGTTGATCAGCCGGCCGAGATTGGACACGAAATCGTCGCGGTTGAACTGGGCGGGTGAAACATTGGCGGAAACGACGATGTGATCGGGCAGTTGCTCCAGGTCCTCGCACACGCGGCGGAGCACGAAGTCGCCGATCTGCTGGATCAAACCGCATTGCTCGGCAATCGGGATGAACTCCGATGGCGGGATCGAGCCGTTCTGGTGATGGTTCCACCGCAGCAGCGCCTCATAGCCGACGATCGCGCCGGTAACGGCATCGACCTTGGGCTGGTAGTGCAGCATGAGTTCTTCGCGTTGCAAGGCGCCGCTCAGTTCCGCCTCGATCCAGTGCCGGTAGGCCGCGACCTGGCTCATTTCGGGGTGATAGATCGACCAGGTGCCGCGCCCGGTGGCCCGTGATGTCGTCCGTGCCAGGTTGGCATGGCGCAAGATGCGCTCCATCGGCGGGCGGTTCTTGTGGATTTCCGCCACGCCCGCGTTCCAGAAAACCGAGTGCGACGCATTGCCGACGCGGACCGGCAGCGACAGGACGCCGAGCAGCGCCTCGGTGGCGGCGCGCAGTTCGCGATCGTCGTGATTGGCGCCAAGAACGATGACGAATTCGCCGCCGCTCGTGCGCGCGGCAAGGCCCGTCTCACCGACGACACGCCGCAGCCGGTCGCCGAACACGCGCAACAGGCTGTCGCCGGTTTCCAGACCATAGGTCTCGTTGAAGTCGCGCAGGGAATCAAAGTCCAGGCTGATCAGGAAGAAGCGGTTCATGCGGCTTGGCCCGCCGCCCTTTGAGACATAGTCCTCAAGGCTTTCGGCCAGGCCTTTGCGCGATAAGAGCCCGGTCACCGAATCGACATTCAACAAGGCCTCGTAGCTCTGGCTCGTATCGTCGCCGCCTGCGAAATAGGCATGTGCCGTGCCCGCGCCGGCCAGCGACGCCAAGCCCAGAACGATGGCGCCGAAGGTGGCTGCTTCGCGATAGCTGCTGAGCGTCATGCCGGCCATGTCCAGCGCCCAAAGCGCCAGCATCGCGGCGCCCATGCCGCTCGAGAAGATCGTAATCGCGCGGAAGATGCGGGTCTGTTGGGGTACCGTGTTGCGCTTCATGATGTCCTCTCGCGGGCAGGCTGGCAGCAAAACCCTAAGAAGCTGTGAAATGAAGCGTTTTGGCACGCCAAGGTTGCGTTGCCGTGTGGCCTATTTTTCGTCCGTGCGCCTCAACTCGTCCAGACGCGGCATCGACATGATGTTGTAGCCGCTGTCGACATAGTGGATTTCACCGGTCACGCCGCTGGAAAGGTCCGAAAGCAGGTAGAGCCCGGCGCCTCCGATATCGTCGAGATTGACCGCGCGGGCGAGCGGTGAATTCTTCTGCTGGAAATTGTACATCAGCCGGGCATCGGAAACGCCCGCGCCGGCCAGCGTCCGCACCGGCCCGGCCGACAGCGCGTTGACGCGGATGCCCTGGTCGCCGAAATCGGCCGCCATGTAGCGCACGCTGGCTTCAAGGGCCGCCTTGGTCACGCCCATCACATTGTAGTTGGGCATCACACGGCTCGCGCCACCATAGGTCAGCGTCAGGAGCGAGGCGCCCGGATTCAACAGGGCCATCGACTGCTGCGCCACCTCGGTGAACGAATAGGCGGAGATGACCATGGTGCGCGTGAAGTTCTCGCGTGTCGTCACATCGACATAGCGGCCCTTCAGCTGCGACCGGTCGGTGAAACCGATCGCATGGACGATGAAATCGATGGAGCCCCATTGCGAGCCGAGCGTCTCGAACACGGACGCCACGGTGTCGATGTCTTCAACGTCACAGGGCATGACCAGCGACGAGCCCAGCTCCCCGGCCAGCGGCTTGACCCGCTTTCCGAGCGCCTCGCTCTGATAGGTGAAGGCCAGTTCGGCGCCCTGGTCGGCAACCGCCTTGGCGATGCCCCAGGCGATCGAATGGTCGTTGGCGACACCCATGATCAGGCCGCGCTTGCCGCTCATCAGTCCCGTCATCGGCATTTCCTTTCCCTCGGCCATCAGTCGGCGAACCGCTGGAAGGCCAGCGTCGCATTGGTTCCGCCAAATCCGAATGAGTTGGAGATGGCAATGTCGTGTTCGACATTGTCGATCCGCTGCCGCGCAATCGGCATGCCCTCGAACTTTGGATCCAGTTCGGTGATGTGTGCGCTTTCGCAGATGAACCCGTTGTCCATCATCAGCAGCGTGTAGATGGCCTCCTGGGCGCCGGTCGCGCCCTGTGAGTGGCCGGTTAGCGATTTGGTCGAGGAAATCGGCGGCATGTCGTCGCCGAACACCGCGCGAACGGCTTCCATCTCGCGCTCGTCGCCCACTGGCGTCGCGGTGCCATGGGCATTGATATAGCTCACTTTGCCGTTTGTCGTCGCAAGGGCCATCTTCATGCAGCGCACCGCGCCTTCGCCCGACGGCGCGACCATGTCGTGGCCATCCGATGTCGCGCCATAGCCGACGATCTCGGCATAGATTTTCGCGCCGCGCGCCCTGGCGTGCTCGAGTTCCTCCAGCACCAGAACGCCGGCGCCGCCGGAAATGACGAAGCCGTCGCGGCTGACATCATAGGCGCGCGAGGCGGTCGATGGCGTCTCATTGTGCTTGGTCGACATGGCGCCCATCGCGTCGAACAGGTTCGACATCGTCCAGTCCAGATCCTCGCTGCCGCCGGCGAACACGATATCCTGCTTGCCCATCTGGATGGTCTCATAGGCGTTGCCGATGCAATGGTTGGACGTCGCGCAGGCCGAGGAGATCGAATAATTCACCCCCTTGATCTTGAACGGCGTGGCAAGCGTTGCCGAGGCGGTCGATGACATCGCCTTGGGCACGGCGAACGGCCCGATCCGTTTGGGTGAGTTGTTTTTCTGGGTCAGCAGCGCCGCCTCGAAGATGGTGCGCGTCGACGGCCCGCCCGAACCCATGATGATCCCGGTCCGTTCGTTGGAGACCAATTCCTCGCCCAGCGCCGCGTCGGCGATCGCCTGGCGCATGGCGATGAAGTTCCAGGCCGACCCGCGTGCCAGAAACCGCGATTCGCGCCGGTCGAGAAGCGTGAACGGATCAAGCGTCGGCTCGCCATGCACATGGCATCTGAAGCCAAGCTCCGCGTATTGCGTGGCATGGCTGATGCCCGACCGCGCTTCGCGCAGCGAGGTCAGCACCTCGTCCGTATCATTACCGATCGACGAGACGATCCCCATGCCGGTGACGACGACGCGTTTCATGTTCGCTTCCCGTTTTTTGTGTCAGGCCTTGAACAGGCCGACCCTGAGGTCGGAGGCCTGGTAGATGGTTTCGCCATCGGCCTTCATCCAGCCATCGGCGATGCCGAGCACCAGCCGTCCGCGGCGCACGCGTTTGAAGTCGATGCCAAATTCGAGCAGTTTGACCGATGGCGTGACCATGTCGGTGAACTTGATTTCGCCTGTCGACAGTGCCCGGCCCTTGCCCGGTTCGCCCAGCCAGCCAAGATAGAAGCCGGTCAGTTGCCACAGCGCGTCAAGGCCCAGACACCCCGGCATCACCGGATCGCCGATGAAATGGCATTCGAAGAACCAAAGGTCCGGCGTGATGTCGAACGCGGCGCGGGCATAACCCTTGTCATGGTCGCCGCCGGTTTCGGAAATATCGGTGATGCGGTGCAGCATCAGCATGGGCGGCGCCGGCAATTGCGCATTTCCCGGGCCGAACATGTCGCCGCGCGCGCATTCCAGGATGTCCTCGTAGGTGTAGCTTGATTTCTGCTCGCCCATGCCGGTGCGCGCCCTCCGCGTTCTTTTCGCCGGCCCTTGCCTTGTCGCCGGCCGCGCCTGTTTATTGATCCTGTCTGGCCCGGTCAAATTGACGCCATGGTCGCGCCGGGTGGAGCTATTGCCATTCGGCGCCAATGCGAATATATGAAAATGAGTTGCAACAACAGGGGAAATCCCTGTGTGCAAAGCTGTTTTTGGGGTCGAGAATGGCGCGTGAAGAAAGCGCCGGAGTGCAACGCTCCGATACACGCAATCTGCTGCAATCGGTCGGCCTGCGGCCGACCCGGCAGCGCGTTGCGCTCGCATCCATGCTTTTTGGCGAGCATGATCAACACATCGCCGCCGAGGACTTGCACCGGCAGGCCATTGACGCCGGCATTCCCGTCTCGTTGGCGACGGTCTACAACACGTTGCATCAGTTCACCGATGCCGGCTTGTTGCGTATTCTCGCCGTCGAGGGCCAGCGCACCTATTTCGACACCAACACGTCCGACCACCATCACTATTTCATCGAAGACAGCAATGAGGTGATGGATGTCCCGGAGGGAACGGTCACCGTCGGCGATCTGCCCGAACCGCCCGAAGGCATGGAAATCGCCAATGTCGATGTGGTGATCCGGCTGCGCCCGGTTCGCAAGCCGCGCTGATCCGCCGGCTGGGGCCGGCCCGTTCCGAACGGTCGCCCGCTCTTCGGCCTATTCGATGATTTCGTCCGGATAGGCACCCCAGAGGTCGGCCTGCGCGACAAATCCACTGAGCGTCCGGTCCCGGTGGCGCACTTCCAGTTTGCACCAGGCGCCATCGCAGCGCTCGATCTTTCCGACCACGCCCGGTTGCAGCTTGGCGACCGCTTCGGCGCCGGCCCGCGATTCCGCATAGAGCGTGATCACGTTGCGGGCATCGCGGGCGTTGCGCCATGGTGTCGCGATCGCCGTTCGCGCGCCCGACAGAAGCGAACCGTGGATCCAGCCGGTGTCACCCTCGGAATCGCGCACCCGCCGCCAATTGTCATATTCCTGGATGACCTCCAGCGGCAGGCCGGTCTTCACATAGCGCCAGGCGACGGCATATTGCTTGCCTGGCCCGACCCGCATATTGACCCGCTCGGCCTTCAGCGAAACGAAGCGCGGCAGCGGCAGGCCGCTGGGCCCGCGCGAGACCGAGCTCGTCGTCTGCGCCGATGCGGTCCCGCTTCCGCTTGCCGGAACCATCGTCAATGCCAGTGCCACGGCCAGTACCAAACGCATGTCTCACCTGTCGGTTTGTCGAGCCCGCCGCACCCGCCCCGCACGCGCATGGCCGCGGCCATCGAGACCCCTTTGCACCGGCGGGCGCGCTTGCTAGAGATGACGCGTCCGTACGGCGTGTCGCACCGTCGCATGTGTTGGTTAACGAGCGATCAACGGACACCCTTGCCCGGCCATCGGGCGTCGGTATCGGGTTGGCCGGAGCATTCAGGGGAAAGGGCCTCGTCTTGGACAAAAAGCCGACCGTGATCGTCACGCGCCGTCTTCCCGACCGGGTCGAGGCGCGCATGCGGGAACTGTTCGACGTGCGCCTGAACGGCGATGACAGATCGTTCAGTCGCGACGATCTGGCCAACGCCATGGCCCGGGCGGACGTTCTTGTCCCCACCGTGACCGACCGGATCGATGCGGACTTGATCGCGGGCGCCGGAAAGCGGCTCAGGCTGATTGCCAATTTCGGCAATGGCGTGGACAATATCGACATCGCCGCCGCCCATGAGCGCGGCATTTTCGTCACCAACACACCGGACGTTCTGACCGAGGACACGGCCGACATGACGCTGGCGCTGATGCTGGCGGCGCCCCGCCGGATTGTTGAAGGGGCAGGCTATCTTCTCGGCGAGGATCGCTGGGACGGCTGGTCGCCGACATGGATGCTCGGGCATCGCATTCACGGCAAGCGGCTGGGCATTGTCGGCATGGGGCGCATCGGCATCGCCGTGGCGCGCCGCGCCAGGGCGTTCGGGCTGGCCATCCATTACCACAATCGCAACCGTGCGGCGCCGGTCATCGAAGAGGAACTGGGCGCGACCTATTGGGAAAGCCTCGACCGGATGCTGGCCCATATGGACATTGTTTCGGTCAATTGCCCCTACACGCCGGCCACATTTCACCTTCTGTCAGCACGGCGGCTTGAACTGCTCCGTCCGTCGGCCTTTCTCGTCAACACCGCACGCGGCGAGATCATCGATGAGGATGCCATGATCCGTCTTCTGGAAGACGGCCGCATCGCCGGCGCGGGGCTTGACGTGTTCGAGCACGAGCCCAAGGTCGATGACCGGCTGTGCAAGCTGGCCGCCCAGGGCAAGGTGGTTCTTCTGCCGCACATGAGTTCGGCCACCATCGAAAGCCGCATCGAGATGGGCGAGAAGGTGATCATCAACATCAGGATGGCAGCGGGCGGGGACCGTCCTCCCGATCGAATCCTGCCGTCTATGGTTTGAGGTGGCCGGCCGGCGACGTGGCGCCGGCCCTGTCGTGCCGGTTCAGGCCTTTTTCTTGGCCTGTTTCTGCCAGTCGCGAATCTGCCGGTCGCTGAACGGCATGTAGTCGTCGATGCGTTTTATGTCGGCCGCGCTCAGCGCGGCGATCTGCGCGAACGTCGTGATCCCCTGTTCGTTGAGCTGGCGCTCGGCCACGGGGCCGATCCCCTTAATGTCGGTCAGCTTGTTCTTGGCGCCGGACGGGGCTGCAAAAAGCGGACCGTCGGGCGCTTTCGGCGGCGTTTCGGATGCGGCTTTCGCGGACGTGCCGGATTTGCCGCCTTTTGACGCCGTGCTTGCCTTGCGCCCCTTGCCGGAGGCCGAGGAAGATCCCGTTGCCGCGGCCCCCTTGGTGGCCTTGGCGCCCGATCTGGACGCCTTGCCACCGCCTTTGCCGGTCGCCGGTGCATCGGACGCAGTCGATCCGGCAGCCGCGACAGCCGCTCCCTTCGCGGCGCCGTTGCCGGGTTTTCCGCCGCCCTTGCTCGACTTTCCACCGCCCTTGCTGCGCTTGGCGGGCGCATCGGCGGCGGTTGATTTTTCGGTTGCGTCGGACGCTTCGTCCTTGGTTGTTTCGGCGCTCGAAGTCGCAGCAACGGGGCTGCCGGCCGATCCGCCCCTGGTATCGGTGACCGAGGACGCGGTGCCGGCCGCAACCGGGTTCTCCCAGGCCTTGCCGCCGGTCGTTCTGGGCGAGCGGACCAGCGGTTTGGCCGCATTGTCTGGCGACATGGAATTGTCCAGCGCCCGGCGCGACAGATAAAGGTAGAGCCAGACCGCGGCGGCGATCGCAATCGCGGTCAAGACCAACATGAAGAACAGAAACATCGGCAAGGCCTCGTGCTGTGCGGGCCTCGTAACGACCCGGGCGCTGTGACAATAACCTAATGACCCGCGCACATGCCCCGGTCAAGCGCGGCGGCCATATCGCAACGTCTCGAACCGCGCCGACAGCGCATCGTAAAGCAACAGCTCTCCGTAAAGGGGGGGTCCCGCTCCGGTGATCAGCTTGATTGCCTCGGCTGCCATCAGGGACCCGATGACACCCGCCAGGGCGCCCAGGACACCGGCTTCGGCGCAACTTGGCACTGTTCCCGGCGCGGGCAGGTCGGGGTGCAGATCGCGATAGCGCGGCAACGGTTTGCCATCACCATCGTCCCTGAACGGGGCGAACACCGTGACCGACCCGTCAAAGCGCTGGATGGCGCCGGTCACCAGCGGTGTTTCAAGCCGTTCGGCCATATCGGCGACAAGACGGCGGGTGTCGAAATTGTCCGATCCATCCACGATCACGTCATGACTGGAAAGAAGCGCTTCGGCATTGTGCGGTTCCAGACGCTCGGCCCGACCGTCAACCTGAACATGCGGATTGATCGCGCCAATCTGCGCGGCGGCGCTTTTCACCTTCGGTCGGCCGACAGCGTTCGTCATGTGCAGCGTTTGGCGCTGCAGGTTGGACAGCGACACATCATCATCATCGATCACGGTCAATTGGCCGACGCCGGCTGCCGCCAGATATGTCAGAACCGGCGAACCAAGTCCTCCGGCACCGATCATCGCGACGCGGGCATTTGTAAGTTTTTGCTGACCTTTGCCGCCGATTTCGGGCAGCACGATGTGCCGCGCATAGCGCTCGATCTGCTCGGTGTTCAGGGAAGGCGATTTATGCATCGGCGGTGACGGTTCCGTCTTCGACCCGCAAATATTGCGCCCGGTCTCCGAGCGCGTCAAACAGGTCCCTGTCGGTGCCCGTCATGAAGGCCTGGCCGCCGATCTCGTGAACCCGGTCGAACAGGGCCGCGCGTCGCTCGGGATCCAGATGCGCGGCAACTTCATCGAGCAGAAGGATGGGCGTCATCGCGCTGACCGACGCGGTCAGCGCGGCGTGGGCGAGCAGAAGTCCGATCAGCAACGCCTTTTGTTCACCGGTTGAACACAGTGACGCCGCGATCGCCTTTTGCCGGTGCCGCACGATCAGATCGGCCCTGTGCGGCCCGGTCAGCGTGCGCCCGGCTGCCCGGTCGCGACCGCGCCCGGTGCGCATGTCGGTTTCGAGCCACGCCTGCAGATCGCCAGCCGGCATGCCGGCCTCCAGCCGTGCTTCAGGCTCCCCTGCCATCGACAGGTCCGCCGTCGGAAAGCTCGAACCATCGGGTGAACGGTCGATCAGCGCCGCCAGCAGGCTCACCAGTTCCTGGCGGGCGACGATCATGGCGGTCCCGAGCCCCGCCAGTTGCGCCTCGATCGCATCGAGCATCAGATCGTTCTGGGCATTGGCCGGCGCCTCGAGCAGCCGGTTGCGCTGGCGCATCGCCTTTTCATGGTCGCGTGCGCGCCGGCCATGACCGGGATCGATCGCCAGCACCATCCGATCGAGGAAGCGCCGCCGTTCCGCCGCCGGGCCTGTGAACAGTCCATCCATGGCTGGCGTCAGCCACAGCACGCGCGACAGATCGAGCAATTCGTCGGCGCTGTTGGCGGTCGTTCCATTGATGCGGACGCGCCGCGTTCGTCCGGTGTTGTCGGTGGCGGTCACCCCGGTCGTGCCGGTTCCGACCGCATAGGTGTCACCGTCCCTGTCAAGCTTGGCGAACACCGAAAATCCGTCTGCGCCCTTGCGCGCCATGTCGGACAGTTGCGCCCGGCGCAGCCCGCGCCCGGGTGACAGCAGCGAGACCGCCTCGATCAGATTGGTCTTGCCCGCGCCATTGGGGCCCGAAAGCACGACATGGCGTTCATCAAGATCGAGCGACGTCTGGCCGTGATTGCGGAAATCGGTCAGCGTCAGGGCCGACAGGTGAACGAACGTGGTCATCTGTGTGCGGTCGCGTGGCACCGCGGCGCCCCGGCAGCATCACACCCGCATCGGCATGAGCACATAGAGCGCGTTCTTGTCCTCGGGGTCCTCGATGAGCGTCGGCGAGCCGGCATCGGCGAACGAGAACTTCACCTCGTTGCTGCCCAATTGGCTGGCGATATCGAGAAGATAGCGCGCGTTGAAGCCGATTTCGATCGCCTCCGATTCGTAACCGGCCGGCAGTTCTTCGGTCGCCGAGCCCGAATCGGGGTTGTTGACGGCCAGCGTCAATTGACCGTCCGACAAGGCCAGCTTGACCGCGCGTCCCCGTTCGGACGAGACCGTCGAAACCCGGTCGACGGCCTCCGTGAACACCTTGCGATCGATGACCATGTCCTTGTCATTGCCGACCGGGATCACCCGCTGATAGTCGGGAAAGGTGCCGTCGATCAGTTTCGATGTCAGGACCACCGAACCGATCGTCAACCGGACCTTGCTGTCAGACAGCTCGATCTGCACCGACACGTCCGGATCATCGACCAGCTTCTGCAATTCGCCGACCGTCTTGCGCGGCACGATCACGCCGGGAATGCTCTCGGCGCCATCGGGTGCCTTGGTTTCGGCCCGGGCGAGGCGATGGCCGTCGGTGGCGACCGCGCGCAGCACGATGTCACCGTCTGCCTCGGCGGTGTGCAGATAGATGCCGTTGAGATAGTAGCGTGTCTCTTCGGTGGAGATGGCAAACTGGGTCGCCTCGATCAGCCGCCGCAGCACCTCGCTGTCGAGCCGGAAACTGTGGCCGAATTCGCCCGCCGCCAGTTGCGGAAAGTCCGATTCGGGCAGGCATTGCAGCTTGAACTGCGACCGGCCCGTCACCACCGTCATTGTCGCGCCGTCCGCATCGGTGGAGAGCATCACTTCGGAACCGTCCGGAAGCTTGCGGACGATGTCGTACAAAAGATGTGCGGGCACCGTTGTCGCGCCGGCCTGTTCGACATGGGCCGGCACCGCCTCGTTGATCTCCAGATCGAGATCCGTCGCGGTCATCGCCAGACTTGCGCCATCGGCCTTCAGAAGGACGTTCGACAGGATCGGAATCGTATTTCGCCGCTCGACCACCCGATGCACATGATTGAGGGATTTCAGGAGGTTGGCTCGCTCAAGGGTCACACGCATGGTTCGATTGGTCCGGTCCGGCGTTTGAAGACCTGCCCCAAGGTGGCAGGGCTGGCAAATTTGGGGGGAGGGGTCGTTGCGACATGTCTGCCGCCCGCAGATCGCCACCCCCTCGGGGTCGCGAATGTGGCGGCTCGAACGGGGAAATGCAAGTGGGACGGCCGGCCCTCGCCGGGGGCCCGCGCCAAACTTTTGGGGAAAACACGCACCGGCGGCCAAAGGCCGGTGCGCAAGCCTATTCCTTGATCAGCCGCCGCAGCAATTCGATTTCCTTGGCGAGCTTCGGATCGTCCTTGATCAGCGCCTCGACTTTCCGCACCGCGTGCAGCACCGTGGTGTGATCCTTGCCGCCGAAACGCCGGCCGATCTCCGGCAATGATCGTGGCGTCATCGTCTTGGACAGGTACATGGCGATCTGCCTTGGCCGGACGACGGATCGTGTGCGGCGGTTCGACAGCATCTCCGCGCGCGCCACATTATAGTGGTGCGCGACAGTCTTCTGGATGTCCTCGATCCGGATCTTCTTGTCGTCGTCGATCCGCACCAGATGGCCGAGAATGTCATCGACGCGGTCGAGCGCGATGTCGGGTTCGAACGAATGCCGGAAGACGAGCTGGTTGAACGCGCCTTCCAGTTCGCGGAAGCTCGAACTGACCGTCTGGGCGACATGGGCCAGCACCTGCTCGGAGATGTCGAGCGAAGTGTCGTCGCAGCGTGCCGCGGCAAGGCGGCGCTGCAGCATCGACAACCGCATGTCATAGTCCGGTGCCTGGATCTCCAGCGCGACGCCGCCCTGCAACCGGGACCGGACACGCGGATCGAGCGATTCCAGTTCCGACGGCGGCCGATCGCCCGCAACGACGACCTGCCTGGCGCTGTCGAGCAGCGTGTTGATCAGATGGCAGAACTCGGACTGGATTTTCTCGCCTTGCAGGAACTGCATGTCGTCGATCACCAGAAGGTCGATCTCGTGCAGCGTTTCCTTCAGGCGCAACGCGCTCTGGTCGCGGATGGCGCTGGCAAACCGCCACATGAAATACTCCGCCGTCAGGTAGACAACCCGTTTGGTCGGGTCCTTGGCTTTGGCGGCGTTGGCGATCGCCTGCAGAAGGTGGGTTTTGCCCAGGCCGACATTGGAGTGGAAAAACAATGGGTTGAAGCGCGCCGCATTGGGCCCCTTTTCGACCGCGGCGCGGGCCGCGGCCAGGCACACGCGGTTGGATGGACCCTCGACGAAGCTGTCGAATGTATAACGGCTGTCGACCGGCGATCCCAGCATTTCACCATTGCGGCCGGTTTCCGCCGCGCCCTGACGGGCGGCCGCCGAGGCTGGTGTGCGGTCTGACTTGGCCATCACATTGGCCTTGGCCCTTTCGGCGCTCGCGCGGGCCGCGTCCGCCGCTTGCCCGGCGCGCTCGGACACCGCCGAGCCGCGTGTCGCGCTGCGAACGACGATATCGACCTTGAGAGCGTTGGCGTCTTCAGCCCGCCAGAAGTCGAGGATGGTGTCCAGATAATGGTTGTTGATCCAGTTGCGCAGGAACGGTGTGGGCACCGACAGTTGGATGACCGGGCCCGATGCCTCCTCCAGTTTCAGCCGCTTGAACCAGCTTTGATAGACTTCGCCGCCCAGCTTGGCGCGAAGCTGCCGGCAAACCTTGTCGAAGGTCTTTTTGCCTGTGCCGGCCGGCCGGTCCGCCTTGCCGCCTTCTTCAATGTTCTTCTTGCTCACGGTCTTGCTCCCCATTGACGACTTCACATCTGACCCAAGGCCGGATCGTCGATCGGGAAACGGTGTGCCGCCCGCCGTGTGGATTGATGATGCGGACTGCGTCGTTGATTGCGCGGCCCTGCTGACTTCCCCTCGCATGTCGATGTTCACCTCCTTTTTGACCAAGAGCGTTGGGTGCACATCCCCGAGCCGCCATGTTTTCAACGTTGCGGGCCGTAAACAGCCATGTGCTCCGTCGACCGACGCAAAAACACCAATGGGCGTCAGCAATGCCCCGCAATCAATGTCTGGTGGCCACCGGCCACCGTCCTAATCGTCGTTCACCGCCGGCAATATCGGCGCTTTCACACCGCTGGCGGCCTTCACCGGAAAATCCGGCAACACCATCTGACTGCCGAATCCGAACGGATCCGCCACCAGCCGAGTTACGCAACTCCCGAATTGGCCCTGCCCCGGGACCGGTGAACGCACGTACCCGCAACGAATGCAACCCATGGTAGCAATCGGCACTTTCGGCTCGCAATTTTTTGCAGGAACGCTCGCCCGTCAGTGATGTCAAACTAGCCCTATCTGCGCCGCACAGACAAGGCCCGTTAAGGCAATTTTAACGCGCCGGAGCGTCCGGTTTCGGGAACAAAATGCGTCTTGATTCGTCCCGCAAAAGATAAGCGTTTGGGATTCCACAGCTTCTTTTGAAACGCCCAAAATGAGGGCTGCGGCAAAAAAATTTTCGAAAAGAGTTCTTGACTCTTGCGGATTGAGGATGAAGCGGAAGCGGTCTGTTCGGAATCGTGCACCAACGATTTAAGCCATTGAAAAAAAAGAATAAACTTTCCGGAACTGCGTGCAAGGCGGCGCCTGGTCGATGCTGTGATGCCAGTATCAGTCGTCGGCCGGGCGCGCTAAATGCCTGTCGTTCAAGGCGAATTTTTCCTTAGCCGGTGAATCAAAAAAACCCGGTCGGGACCGGGTTTCAATAAGCTGAGCCGGCGAACAAAAATCAGCCGGCGATGGCCTTCACGCGACTGGCAAGGCGCGACACTTTCCGTGAGGCGGTGTTTTTGTGCATGACGCCCTTGGAGGCTGCGCGCATAAGTTCAGGCTGGGCTGCCTTCAGTGCCTCGGTTGCAGCCGCCTGGTCACCCGCCGCGATGGCTTCCTCGACCTTGCGGATATGGGTGCGCACGCGTGAGCGGCGCGCGGTGTTGACTTCGGTGCGCGCCTCGATCTTGCGCGTTGCCTTCTTGGCTGACCTTGTGTTGGCCATGCTTGCCTCTCTCAATCTGGTCCGGAACCCGGAAACCGGCCGCAGGACCTGAAAAGACAGTCACCGCACGGCCATGAACAAGTGTGGCGGCAAATCTGCCGCCAAGGTGGCGTGGCTATAGTCTCAATTGCGTGACCAGTCAACGTCACGCAGCGCTTGAGCGCCAACGCATCACCGGTTGCGGAAGCTCGGCGTGCGCTTGTCGATGAACGCGGCCATGCCCTCGCTCTGGTCGTCCAGCGCGAACATGGCATGGAACAGCCGCCGCTCGAACCGCAACCCCTCCGCAAGGCCGGTCTCGAACGCCTGGTTGATGGTCTCCTTGACCATCATCACCGACGGCAGGGAGTAGCTGGCAATCTTTTGCGCGGCGCTGATCGCCTCCTCGATCAGTTCCGTGTCCGGGACCACGCGCGCGACCAAACCGCACCGTTCGGCCTCTTCGGCGTCCATCATGCGTCCCGTCAGGCACAGATCCATCGTCTTGGCCTTGCCGATCGATCGCGCAAGCCGTTGCGTGCCGCCCATTCCCGGCATGATGCCAAGCGTGACTTCGGGCTGGCCGAACTTGGCGCTCTCTCCGGCGATGATGAAATCACACATGCTGGCCAGTTCGCAGCCGCCGCCGAGCGCATAGCCGCTGACCGCCGCGATCATCGGCTTGGGGAAGGCCGCCACGTCTTCCCAGCCGCCCAGCGCATCGTGCATATAGGCGCTGGCGAATTCGAACTCCGACATTTCCTTGACGTCGGCGCCGGCGGCGAACGCCTTTTCCGAGCCCGTGATCACGACCGCGCCGATCTTGGCATCCTCGCTCATGGCATTGAGCGCGGCGGTCAACTCGTTCAGCACCGTGCCGTTCAGCGCGTTGAGGGCCTTGGGCCGGTTCAGCGTGATCAAACCGGCTTCACCGCGCTTTTCGACGATGATCGTGTCATAGGCCATGGCAGGCAAGCTCCGTGGATCGGGGTGATGGTCGGCTATCTCTGGCATGTCGGGCAGTAAAATGTCGACCGCCCGCTTTGGACGATGCGCCCGATGGTGCCTGCGCACCCTTCGTGACGGCAGGGTTCGCCCTCCTGTCCGTAGGCCGCAAAACTGTGCTGGAAATAGCCCAGAGAGCCATCGGCATGCACATAGTCGCGCAGCGACGAACCGCCGGCGGCGATCGCATCGGCGATCACCGCGCGCACGGCGTCAGCCAAGGCGTGGCAGCGCGGTGTCGGCAGCCCGGCGCGGGTTACGAGCGTTCCGGCCTTGCGCCGCGGCGACAGGCGTGCGCGCCACAGCGCTTCGCACACATAGATGTTGCCAAGGCCTGCAATCAGCCGCTGGTCGAGAAGGGCGGCCTTGAGCGGCGTTGCCTTGCCTGCCAGCATCGCCGCCAGTCGCGTGCCGTCAAGCGCATTGCCGGTGGGCTCGAGCCCCAGCCCTTTCAAATGCCGGTTGTCGGCCAGCGTGTCGGCGCGGTCGAGATCGACAAAGCCGAAGCGGCGCGGATCGTTGTAGACAACGCGCCGCGTCTCGCCGTCCGGGCCGGTCAGATGAAAGACAATATGGTCGTGCGCCGAGAGCTTCGAGCGCCCGTGGTGGAAGGCTCCCGGCATTGCGGCCTCCGCCCCGTCCTCGATGCGATAGGAGCCGGACATGCCCAGATGGCTGATCAGGACGACGCCATCGTCAAAATGCATCGTCAGATATTTGGCGCGCCGGCCGATGGCGGTGATCGTCCGGCCTTCGAGCGCCGCAGGCAGTCCGGACGGCAAGGCAAAGCGCAGGTCGGCCCGGCGCAGTTCGAGCCTGACCAGCCGCGCGCCCTCCATCGCCGGCTGCAGGCCGCGCCGGACGGTTTCGACCTCGGGCAGTTCAGGCACGGTCCGTCAGCTCACCCAGAAACGAGGTGCCGTCGGCGTCGGCGCCGATGCCCAGATGGTCGGCGATCGTCTCGCCAATATCGGCAAAGGTCGGGCGGATGCCGACGCTGGTGGCGGCAAGGCCGGGGCCACAACCGATGACCGGCACGCGCTCGCGCGTATGGTCGGTGCCGCTCCATGTCGGGTCGCACCCGTGATCGGCGGTGATCAGCAGCAGATCGCCGTCGCGCAGCCTGCCGGTCAGTTGCGGAAGAAAGCGGTCGAACGCCTCAAGCGCGGCCGCATAGCCGGCAACGTCGCGGCGATGGCCGTAGAGCATGTCGAAATCGACGAAATTGGCGAACACCAGATCGCCGTCACCCGCATCGTCGATGGCCTTGAGCGTCGTTTCGCCGATCGCCGCATTGCCGGACGCCTTGCGCACTTCGCTGACGCCCTGATGGGCGAAGATGTCGCCGATCTTGCCCACCGCGATCACCCGTCCGCCGGCCGCGACCGTACGGTCGAGCAGCGTCGGCGCGGGCGGCGGGACGGAATAGTCGCGGCGATTGCCGGTGCGCTCGAAAGTCCCGACATCATCGCCGACAAAGGGCCGGGCGATCACGCGGCCAATGTTCAGATCATCGACCAGGGTCCGCACGGTCTCGCACAGCGCATAGAGCCGGTCGAGCCCGAACCGGGTCTCGTGCGCGGCGATCTGGAAGACCGAGTCGGCGGACGTGTAGAAGATCGGCAGGCCGGTGCGCAGATGCTCTTCGCCCAGTTCGGCGATGATCTCGGTCCCTGACGCATGCCGGTTGCCAAGCGAACCATCAAGACCGGCCTTGGCATGGATCGCATCGAGCAGCGCTTGCGGAAAGGCCGGCACCTCGTGCGGAAAATAGCCCCAGTCGAAGAGGACCGGCACGCCGGCGATTTCCCAATGGCCGGACGGTGTGTCCTTGCCGTGCGACACCTCCTGCGCGGCGCCCCAGAAACCGGCCACGCGATCCGGTTTCAACGCTGCGGCGCCCGGGTGACCCGACGCCAGTTCGACCGCGTGGAAAAAACCCAGCCGAGCCAGGTTGGGGCAATGGAGCGGGCCGTGCCGGTCGCCATTGTCGGCTTTGCCGGCTGCCGCATGGTCAATGATGTGGCCGACCGTGTTTGCGCCTTCATCGCCAAAGGCGGCCGCGTCGGGCGCGCCGCCAATGCCCACCGAATCCAGAACCACCAAAATTGCGCGCGCCATGTGTCAGCCTTTTTCGCCACCGATTGTCGCCGCCGGCGCAATCGTTTCGGCCCCGCGCTTGCGCCAACGGCGTCTTATAAGCATGAGTGTGGTCAACGTCCATGTCGTTCAGGGGTTGGGGCGCGCGTCATGAAAAACACTTTGAGACTGGTTTTGGCACTGGCTTTGGTCGCGCTGGCATCGCCTGGTCGCGCCGATTGGCGCAGCCAAACCGGCGTCTTTCGCATCGGTGTGGTCGATGAAGCGGCGGGTTCCCGCTCGCCCGAGCATTTTTCGCCGTTTCGCGATGCCGTCAGCGCGGCGATCGGAATGCCGGCCGAGGTGCTGTTGTTGCGCGATGCGCCGAGCCTCATCGATGCACAGACCGCCGGCCGGATCGAATATGCCGTGCTGTCCGCGCTCGGCTACGCCGCTGCGCAGGAGATGTGTGGATGCCTGGTGCCGCTGGCGGCGCCGACCAGCGCATCCGGCGCGTTCGGCGTGCGGTCGGTTCTGGTGGTCCGCAAGGCTGGCGGCGATGGCAGGGCGGCGCTTGCGGGCGGACCGGTCGGCCACGGGCCGGCCGGCTCGCTGACCGGTGATCTGGCGCCGGCCATTTCCTTCCGTCTGGCCGGCAGCCCGCTGCATGGGGCGGGCCTGGATCTGGTTCTGCAGCCAAGCTTCGAGGTGGCGCGCGACGCATTTCTTGCCGGTGACCTGGCCGCGTTCTTCGCCTGGGATTATGCTGCTCCCGATGGTGCGGCCAAGCCTGAGGGCGGGCTTGCCGCGACCGTGGCGCCGGCCGACGATGCGGCGACAGAGATCACATGGCGGTCAAGCGTGATCCCGTTCGGGCCCCATGCGGTGCGCGACACCGTGCCCGACGACGTGCGCGAGGCCCTCAGATCGATGCTGGTCGCGCTCCATGACACGTCGCCGGCGGGGTTCGACGCCATCTCGCCGTCATTGGCCGGTGCCTTTCGACCCGCCCAACCGGGTGACTATGGTTATGCGGTCGAGCTGGTCAGGAGCCTGTCGGCCAGCCGCTGACTGCAACGGCTTCAGCAGTTGACGCACGGAATGTCTTCGACCAGGCGCGGATGGAACCAGTAGGTTTCGGTCATGTTGATGCCGATCGCGTTTCCATCGGCGTCACGCTCGGTGACCCAGGTGATCAGCGGCCTGTAGACCAGATCGACCCGGACCATGACGACGAAGGTCTCATCAATGCGCAGACGGTCAGGCACAAAGGTGTAGTCGTCCGCGGTCAGTCCCGGTTCGAAGCTGCCATCCTTGTTCATCCGCCGCGCCCAGACCACCTGGCCGCCATCGGGATGATCGTCATCGACATCGATGCCGGCGATCGTGATGCGCGGCGTGTCGGCATAGTATGGAAAAAGGATCGAGGCGCCGATCTGCATGATCCCTTCCAGGGTCTTCCGGTCGATCTCGGTCTGCTGGGTGACCAGATCGGCCGTGGTTGCGGCAACGCGCGCCACGCGCTTGTTGAGCGAAACGCCGGACGAGATTTCCATCGTGCCCAGATAGAGCAGCAGCAAAAGCGGTACGATCAGCGCGAACTCGACGGCGGCGACGCCATCCCGGTTCCGCCGAAAGCGGCGAAGGGCGAGCATAAGCCCGCGCTTGTTGGGCGCGGTATCGCGCGCTGCCATGCGATGGCGGGATTTCGAGTGCGCGCGCATCAATATTGCTCGTTCTGCCAGGTTGTCGTGGTGTAGAGCAGCATGCGCCCGTCCTGCAGGCCGGCAATGCGCGACTTCATCATGTCCGTATAGACCGGCCATTTGTAGATGATCCGCAGATTGTTGATCGTTCCCGCGCCGCCGGGCTCGTAGCGAAAGCCGGTCGTGTCGATCACGCCCGGCGCCGAAAACGGGATGGACTTGGGAACGTCGGCAAAGCTCGAATAGCTTTGCAGGTCGAAATGAAGGTCCGGGCAGCCGGCCGGCACCATCATCTCCATCTCGCTGCAGATCAGCCCGCGAAACGTGTTTTCATCGGTTGTTGCCGGGATGATCTGGCCGGTTCGGATCTGGCGCGCCAGCTTGTCGGTCGTGTTCGACATCACCTGTTCGGCGGTGAACGAAACCGTGGTCTCCAGAACCGCGACCGCCAACAGGAAAAAGGGAAGTGCCAGAATACCGAACTCGATGGCCGTGGCACCACGGCTGTCGCGCGCCAGACCGCCAGCGCGCCGCAACCATCCCAATGTTTGAGCCGATCTGGCCAACACGTCGCTCCGATCCGTTCACGAACCGTGTCAGTCTAGGTCAAAGCGATTGAGAACTGGTTTTCAGGATCGTTACAAGTCGACACATTCCGGCTGTGCGGGTTTGGCCCCAATCCCGCGCCGGCAGAATGGTTCAAGCCGGTGGCAGAATGCTCTAGTTGCCGAACAGGTCGGCGTCGCCGCCGGCCCCGGATTCGAACATCGCATTGACGCGGGCGCGTTCGCGCGTCGATTCCACTTCGGCCGGCGTCTGGTAGGCCCATTCGCAGTATGGCTCGCACGACAGCGTTTCGACGATCGAGCGCCGATAGATGCGCAGCGTCGTCGAACCGTCGCGAACAACGGCCACCTGCTCATCAAGGATGGGCGTGCCGGCGCCATCAAGGACAACGATGTTGGTCCGGCCAAACCCCTGGCCTGTCAGGACGATCGTGTTCGCATCGTGAACGGTGGCGTCGGCAACTTCCGGATTGCCGATGATCACGGTCGATGCCGCCTTGGACAGTTTGAGAATCTTGGCCTGGTTGAGAACGACCTCGACGCCTGCATTGGTCGCGGGTTCGGCGTGGGCGGTTCCCGCCAAAGGTGCGGCAAACATCAGCGACAGGGCAACAAGACCGGCAACACGCAGGGCCATGATCGGGACTCCGAAACGTTCAGTTTTCCGCTCCGATACTCGGCGACAATCGTGAAGGAAGCATTAACCATGAAGGCCGGGAGCGGGCCGCCGGAGGCGTTTGTACCATGCAGCACCATTGCCGCCTCAGGAAGTCTTAACGTCGCGGTGTTAGCGTTGGCCGCAGTTTATGCGCCAGCCGTGGAATTGGTCATGATCCCAGCCATCATCTTCGTCGTCTTCCCGTTCGCCATGATCTATGCCGCATTGTCGGACATGTTCACCATGACGATCGCCAACCGGGTCTCGCTGCTGCTGATTGTCACCTTTGTGGCGATCGCCCCCTTCATCGGCCTGACCTGGATGCAGGTCGCGATGCATCTGGCCGCGTTCGCTGTGGTCCTGACCGCAACGTTCGGCCTTTTTGCCGCCGGCGTGATGGGCGGCGGCGATGCCAAGCTCATGGCTTCGACCGCGCTTTGGCTCGGCCTGGGGCCGGCGCTGATGAACTATCTGTTGTTTGCGACCATTGCGGGCGGCGTGCTGACGCTTGTCCTGATGATGTTCCGCAAGTCCGCCCTTGCCACCTATGCGGGCGAAGTGCGGGTGCTCCGTCGCATCATTGATGAGAAGGACATCCCCTACGGCATCGCCCTGGCGTTCGGCGGGCTGGCCTCTTTCCACCTGTCGCCGGCCATGATCTGGGCACTGGCACAGGCCTGATATCGCAGCGCTGCGGCTTCACCGTTCGTTAAGCATGGCGCTGCAGGGACCGTTAACCATAAGTACACCATTGCCGGCCGAATATGGGCACCATGGCGGAGAGGTCCGCCCACAGATCGGGTGTGCTCATGTCGATGCGTATCATAATCATGGCTGTCGCGGTGCTGGCGGCTGGTGCCGCGGGCTTTCTGGCGATGAACATGATGGGACCGTCCGATTCGGGCGAACCCGTCATCGCTGCTCCGGTCGCTCCGGCGATCGAGCTGGATGAAGTCCTTGTCGCCACCGAAACCCTGACAACCGGCGCCAGGGTCGAGGACCGCATGCGTTGGCAGGACTGGCCGACCGGTGCCCTGTCGCCTGACTTCATCACGCGGTCCGCGCGGCCCGAAGCCATCAGCGAACTGTCCGAATCCGTCGTGCGGGCGACCATTGCCCAGGGCGAGCCGATCCGGCCGATCAAGCTTCTGGGCGCCGACCAGAGCTTCATGTCGTCGATCCTGCCCTCGGGCAAGCGGGCCGTGGCGACCGAGATCGCCGCCGACACCTCGGCCGGCGGATTCATTCTTCCCGACGATTATGTCGATGTCATCATGGTCACCCAGGACAATGATGGCGCGTTCCAGACCGAGACCATCCTGAACTCCATCCGCGTGCTGGCCATCGACCAGACCATACGCGAGGACGAGGAAGGTCGGCTGGTCCAGGTCGGCCAGACCGCCACGCTGGAACTGACGCCCAAGCAGGCCGAGATCATCACCGTCGCCCGGCAAATGGCCGATCGGCTGACGCTGGCGCTGCGCTCGGTCAAGGATGTCGATCCGGCCGACGCCGAGAACGCCGCCGACCACCTGATCGGCGCGGGGCCCGGGGGAACGATCACCATCATCAAGGGTGGCCAGAAAGTGACGGCATCGCCATGACCGCGACATTCGACCACGAAAATCGCGCGCCGAGCTTGCGTGCATCCATGACACGAACAGACAGGCACCCGACCATGGCCGCTCTTCCGTTCAAATGCTTGCTGGTGGCTGCCGCCGCGACCGCCATGCTGCTTTCGCCGACCGGGCAGACCGGGTTGCCGGGCCTGACAAAGGCACACGCCCAAAGCGTGGTGGCAGTGGGTCGCAACGGCGCCGGCAGCGAGCGGATCGTGCTCGGGCTCGACAAGTCGCTGGTGCTCGACCTTCCCGCCGACGCCCATGACATTCTGGTCGCCAATCCGGCGGTTGCCGATGCGGTGTCGCGCACGGCGCGGCGCATCTACCTGTTCGGCAAGTCGGTCGGCGAGACCAACATTTTCGTCTTTGACCGCAGCGGCAACCAGCTTGTCAGCCTCGATCTTCGGGTCGAGCGCGATGTCGCCGGCCTTGACCGCTATCTGGCGCGTTTCATCGCCGGGTCGGACATCAAGACCGAGATCATCAACGACAACATCGTCCTGACCGGTACGGTCCAGACGCCGCAGGATGCGGCCAAGGCGGCCAAGCTGGCCGAGATCTTCGTCAAGGGTGGCGACGCAACCACCCAGGAAACCGGTTTCTTCTTCGGCCGCATCGGCAACAGCCAGATCGTCAATCTTCTGGAAATCACCGGCGGCGACCAGGTCACGCTGAAAGTCACCGTGGCCGAAATCCAGCGCTCGGTGATGAAGCAGCTCGGCACCAGCCTTTCGGTGACCGGTTCGAGCGGCGATATCACGTTCGGCATCGCCAATGAGGGCAGCTATGGCGCGCACGGCAAACCCCTGAACGGCAATGCCCTGAGCTTTGGCGGCGCGTTCGGCAACGTCAACCTGAGCGCGCAGTTTCGTGCCATGGAAGAGGCTGGCGTCATGAAGACGCTCGCCGAACCGACACTGACGGCGGTGTCGGGCGAAAAAGCGATCTTCCGCGCCGGCGGCGAATACAACATCGTCAATGGCTCAAGCGTTGACGATGATGGCCGCGTCGTCGTCAACTACCGCCAGGTCGACTATGGCGTGGGCCTTGAATTCACGCCGGTTGTCCTGTCGCCAGGCCGGATCAGCCTGCAGATCCGCACCTCCGTTTCCGAACCCACGTCGGAAGGCTCGGTGAGCGGCCTTGCCGGCAATGTCAGCGTGTTGTCGCTGCGCAAGCGGCTGGCTGATACCACGGTCGAACTGCCGTCCGGCGGCTCGATGATGATCGCCGGCCTGCTGCGCGATGATGTCCGCCAGGTTGTCTCGGGCTTTCCGGGCCTGTCCAGGGTGCCTGTCCTGGGCGCGCTGTTCCGCAGCCAGGACTATATCCGCAACGAGACCGAGTTGGTGATTGTCGTCACCCCCTACCTGTCGCGCCCGGTGGCCGCCTCGCAGCTCGCCCGTCCGACCGACAATTTCAATCCGCCGTCCGATGCGCAGGCCGCCTTGTTGACCCGCGTCAACCGGATCTACGGCAGCCAGACCCAGGAACCGCCGCCCGGGCGCTACCACGGCGCAATCGGCTTCATCTACAAGTGACCGGAGTTCAGCCAGCCATGTCCCTGAAACATCTTCAAACGGTCGGCGGACTGGTTATCGCGGCGGGCCTTCTGGCCGGTTGCGCGACCGGCACCGACGACATCGCCGTCAGCTCGGTCTCCGAAGACTATCGCACCAACCATCCGATCATCGTCTCCGAAAGCGAACAGACGCTCGATATCGCCGTTGCCAGCGGCGCACGGACGCTCAACGCGGCCACCCAGAGCAATGTCACCGCGTTTGCGCGCGCCTTCGACCAGTCGGGCACCGGCGTGCTGCACCTGATGTTGCCGTCCAATTCGCCCAACGAGCATGCCGCGGACCGCGTTCGCGACAGCATCCTTCATGCGATCGAGCGGGGCGGGGCGAGCCGCAACGACGTTTCGGTCCAGCACTATGATGCCAGTGGTCACGGTGTCACCGCGCCGGTGCGGCTGTCCTATTCCGGGGTGACGGCCGGCGTGCCCAGGCCGTGCGGGCAATGGACCGAGAACCTGGTCGACACCATGCAGAACCGCCACTACGGCGACTTCGGCTGCTCCAGCCAGAACAACCTTGCCGCGCAGATCGAGAATCCCAACGACCTTCTTGGGCCGCGTGCCATGTCGCCGATCGACGCCATCCAGCGCGGCGCGGTGATTGACACCTATCAGAGCGGCCCGGCCGCCAAGACCTCCGAGGTCAACTACTGATGATGACCCGCAACGCGGCTGACCCTAGGCCGGTTGTTCCCGAAACCGAAGCGGAAGCAAGTGACATGTCCGATACCGCTCTGAACCTCGAAACCGAGACCGTGGCGGCGCCGTCCGAGGAGGCCGATGCGCTCCAGCAGGTCAGGCCCGTCCCGCGCATCTCGGTCCAGGCGTTCTGCGAAACACAGGCCGTGGCATCGACCATCGAACGCATGGCCGAAGACCGGCGGATGTCGAAAGCGCAAACGCGCGTCTACATGGGTGGTATCGGTGCGGCCGTCGAGTTCTACCAGTCGGCGCCGACGCCCAACCTCATCTTCCTTGAGATCGCCTGCGGTCGGGACGAACTGATGTCCCGCCTCAACGCGCTTGCCGAAGTGTGCGATCCGTCCAGCCGCGTGGTCGTCATCGGTCACCACAACGACATCGCGCTGTACCGCGAACTGATCCGCGCCGGCATTTCGGAATATATGGTTGCGCCGGTCACCATTGCCGATCTGATGAGCACGATCTCGGGCCTGTTCGTCGATCCCGAAGCCGAGCCGCTCGGACGATCGATCGCCTTTGTCGGCGCCAAGGGCGGCGTGGGCGCTTCGACCATCGCCCACAACGTCTCCTGGGCGATCTCGACGCTGTTCGAAAACGAGGTCGTCGTTGTCGACATGGACCTGCCGTTCGGCAGCGCCAACATCAATTTCGACCAGGACCCGGCGCAGGGGATCGCCGAAGCGGTTTTCTCGCCTGAACGTCTCGACGAGGTCTATCTGGACCGCCTGCTCGCCAACTGCGCCGAGCATCTGTCCCTGCTTGCCGCGCCTTCGACGCTCGACCGCTCCTATGACTTCGATGCCGATGCCTTCGCCAACCTGATCGATATCGCCCAGCGCACCGCGCCCGCCGTCATTCTGGATGTGCCGCACGGCTGGTCCGGCTGGACGAAGACGACCCTGACCCACGCCGATGAGGTGGTCATCGTCGCGGCGCCCGAGTTGGCGAACCTGCGCAACACCAAGAACCTGATCGACACGCTTCGCGGACTGCGCCCGAACGACTCGCCGCCGCGCCTTGTCATCAACCAGGTCGGCGTGCCCAAGCGCCCGGAAATTTCGGTCGGCGATTTCAGTGATCCGCTGGAGATCGAGCCGGCGGCGGTGATCCCGTTTGATGCGCAGCTTTTCGGCAACGCCGCCAATTCGGGCCGCATGCTGGCTGAAACCGACGCCGGAAGCCCTGTCGTCGCAACGCTCGGTCAGCTTGCGCATCTGGTCACCGGCCGCAGCGTCTCCATGCCCAAGCACAAGCCCGGCCTGCAAGCCTTGCTGGCAAGGCTGAAGAAATCATGACGACCAATCGATCGACGGGGGCACGCTGATGTTCGGCAAGAGAGGCACAGCGGGAGCGGCCGGCCAGGGCGGCTCGGACGGATGGGTGCAGGATGCGCCGGCGTCTCCCGTTGCCGCGGAGTCGGTCGATGCCAAGCCCGAAGCCGCCGCTCCGCAGGAGGCAGCGCCGCAGCCAGCCGTTCAGCCCGAGCCGGTGGCCGCTGCCGCGCCGGCCAAGCCGGCGCCGCGTTCCATGTCGCAGCGCAACGAATCCTATTACGACACCAAGACACAGGTCTTCTCGGCGCTGATCGAGACGATCGACCTGTCGCAGCTTGCAAAGCTCGACGCCGATTCGGCGCGCGAGGAAATCCGCGACATCGTCAACGACATCATCGCCATCAAGAATTATGCGATGTCGATCGCCGAGCAGGAGGAACTGCTCGAGGACATCTGCAACGACGTTCTGGGTTATGGTCCGCTCGAGCCGCTTCTTGCGCGCGACGACATTGCCGACATCATGATCAACGGGCCGGACAACGCCTATATCGAAGTGGGCGGCAAGGTCGAGCCCGCCGACATCAAGTTCCGCGATGCCCAGCAATTATTGTCCGTCTGCCAGAGGATCGTCAGCCAGGTCGGCCGGCGCGTCGATGAATCCAGTCCGATCTGCGACGCGCGCCTCGCCGACGGCAGCCGCGTCAACGTCATCGCGCCGCCGCTAGCCATTGACGGCACGGCACTGACGATCCGCAAGTTCAAGAAGGACAAGCTGACCCTCGACCAACTCGTCAATTTCGGCTCGATCTCGCCGGAAGGCGCAACACTGCTCCAGATCATTGGCCGGGTGCGCTGCAACGTGGTCATTTCGGGCGGCACCGGCTCGGGCAAGACGACCTTGCTCAACTGCCTGACCCGCTACATCGACGAAGACGAGCGTATCATCACCTGCGAGGACTCCGCCGAGCTGCAGCTCCAGCAGCCGCACGTGGTTCGTCTGGAAACCCGCCCGCCCAATCTGGAGGGCGAGGGCCAGATCACGATGCGCGACCTGGTCAAGAACTGTCTGCGTATGCGTCCCGAGCGCATCATCGTCGGCGAGGTGCGCGGACCCGAAGTGTTCGACCTCCTGCAGGCGATGAACACCGGCCATGACGGGTCGATGGGGACCATTCACTCCAACTCGCCGCGCGAGTGTTTGAGCCGTATCGAATCAATGATCGCCATGGGCGGATTTTCGCTGCCCCAGCGTACCGTTCGCGAGATCATTGTCGGCTCGGTCGATGTCATCGTCCAGGCCGCGCGCCTGCGCGACGGCTCTCGCCGCATCACGCACATCACCGAGGTGGTCGGTATGGAAGGCGATGTCATCATCACCCAGGACCTGATGGTCTACGACATGGAGGGTGAAGACGCCAACGGCAAGATCATCGGCGAGCACCGCTCGACCGGCATCGGCCGTCCGGCCATGTGGGACAGGGCGCGCTACTACAATGAGGAGCAGCGTCTGGCCACCTCCATGGACGCCATGGAAACGGTCAAGAACTGATGGTGCGCGGATCACAAGCCAGGGGTAGGCAGCCATGATCATCATGGGCGTTCCGGTCATCGTGATCGCCATCTTCGCGCTCGCCGCGCTCGGCGTTGGCGGCGTGCTCTATGCGCTGCTCTACAACAAGGTCCAGCTTGAGGAGCAGTCGGGCAAGCGCCTGGCCGCCGTCAAGGAGCGTCGATCGGACACCAAGAGCCGCAAGGCGGCCGCCGAGCGTCTCAACGAGGGCCAGCGGCGGCGCAAGCAGGTCAGTGAATCCCTCGATGACCTGGAAAAGCGCAACAAGGATCGCGAAAAGCACGTCACCAAGCCGTCGCTGAAGATGCAGATCAAGCAGGCCGGTTTGCAGATCGAGATGCGCACCTTCTATCTGATGTCGGTCGGTCTGGGCGCCGTGCTGGCGGTGGTGGCCCTGATTGCCGGCCTCGGACTGATCTATGTTCCGGCGGTCTTTTTTGCGGCGGCGTTCGGCTTGCCACGCTGGGTCGTCGCTTTCCTGCGCAAACGCCGCATGAAGCAGTTTCTGGAAGAGTTCCCCAATGCCATCGACGTCATCGTGCGCGCCATCAAGTCCGGCCTCCCGCTCAATGACGGCATCAGGCTGATTGCCGGCGAGGCCAAGGAGCCGGTTCGCACCGAGTTCGGCCGGATCGTCGAGGCACAGCAACTGGGTGTTCCCACGCCCGAGGCGTGCATGCGCATGTACAATCACATGCCGATCCCCGAGGCGAACTTCTTTGCCATCGTCATCCAGATCCAGCAGCAGGCCGGCGGCAACCTGTCCGAGGCGTTGGGCAACCTGTCCAAGGTGCTGCGCGCGCGCAAGCAGATGAAGAGCAAGGTCGCCGCCATGTCGATGGAGGCCAAGGCGTCGGCCGCCATCATCGGCGCGCTGCCGCCGATCGTGACCTTCCTCGTCTATCTGACGAGCCCGGAATACATCATGCTGCTGTTCACCACCGACACCGGCCTTTTCATCATCGGTGTCTCGCTTTTGTGGATGTCGATCGGCATTTTCGTGATGCGCCAGATGATCAATTTCGAGGTGTGAGGCGCGTCCATGATTTCCACCATTGTCCAGACGACGACCTCGCCGCAGTTCCTTTTGGCCGTGCTGGTCTCGGTCTCGGTGTTTGCTACCATCCTGACGCTGTTGACGTCGCTCATGGGCGGCAGCCAGCTCAAGAGCCGCATGAAGGCCGTCGCCACCGAACGCGACGAAATCCGCGCCCGCGAACGTGCCCGCATGGCCACCGAAAAGGTGCAGGGCAGCCGGTCGCTCCGTGTTGACGAATCCAGGTTCGCCGGCATCAAGGGCGTGGTTGACCGGCTCGATCTGCGCAAGGCGCTCGCCGACGAAGCCACGGTGAAGAAGCTGCGCATGGCCGGTTTCCGGGGTCAGCAGCCGCTGACCATATTCCTGTTCGCCCGCTTCGTGTTGCCGTTCCTGTTTCTGGCCCTGGCCGTCTTCTACATTTTCGGGCTCGGAAATTTCACCGAGCACTCAACGATGATGCGCGCCTTCATGTGCGTTGGCGCCGCCTATGCGGGCTTTTACGCGCCGAACCTCTATGTCAGCAACATTGCCGGCAAGCGCGGCGATTCGATCCGCAAGGCGTGGCCCGATGCGCTCGACCTCATGCTGATCTGCGTGGAATCGGGCATGTCCGTAGAGGCCGCCTTCAAGCGGGTTTCCGAGGAAATCGGAACCCAGTCCGTGCCGCTGGCCGAAGAACTCGTGCTGGTCGGGGCGGAACTGTCCTATCTGAGCGAGCGCAGGCAGGCCTACGAAAACCTTGCCAAGCGCACCGGCCTTGATTCGGTCCAGGCCGTCTCCCAGGCCATGATCCAGGCCGAACGCTATGGCACGCCGATCGGCGCCGCGCTGCGCGTTCTGGCCAATGAGAGCCGCGAGCAGCGCATGACGGAAGCCGAAAAGAAGGCCGCCGCGCTGCCGCCGAAACTGACGGTTCCGATGATCGTCTTCTTCCTGCCGGTTCTGTTCGGCGTGATCCTTGGCCCTGCGGGCATTCAGATCTCGGCGCAGGGCGGCATCTTCGGCGGATGATACCGACAGGCCGTCAATCGGACAAACGCATCAAAGCCCGCCTCTCGGCGGGCTTTTCTGTTGTGCAAGAAGCAAATCTGTCCGCGCGGTGCTGCGCGCCCAAGCGCGTGCCTGGCAAACCTTGATTGGGTCCGTCAGTTGGCGGCGTTCTGCCGGTCTTCCTGTTCGATCAGGTTCCATGCATTTTGCTGGGCCAGCATCTGTCGCAGATAGGCGATGTTCGTCTCGGCCTGATCGGGGGTCATTTCGCGCCGCGCAATGTCCTCGGCTTCGGAAAAGCGGCCTTGCAATCCGACGATGAGCGCCAGGTTCTGGCGCACGCGGCTGTCGGCGCCCGGCTGCTGCACGGCCGTGCGCAAATGCTGCTCCGCCGCTGGCAGATCGCCTTGCAGCATGTGGCTCATCGCAAGGTTCGACAGGACCGATGGTTCGTTTGGCCGGATTTGCAACGCTTTTTCATAGCGCCGGCGCGCTTCGTCCGGGCGACCGGTCTGATCGTAGATCGCGCCTTCGGCCGACAACAGTTCCCAATCGGGCTGCGTCGGATCCTGGGCTCTCTGAATGGCGTCCAGCGCGGCCGGGAACTGGCCGGCGCCGGCCAGCGCCTTGCCATAGGCCGCCAGAACCTGCTTGTCGCGCGAGTGGGTAATCGCCGCCTTGCGCATGACCGCAAGTGCCTGGTCGTTCAGCCCGTTCATCCGCAGCACCGAGGCATAGGCGATGGCGACCGACTTGTCGTCGGGACGGCGCTCATACTGGCGGCGGTGGCTGGCCAGCGCCGTTTGCAGTTCCGAGCCGCTGAGCTGGGCGATCGGCGTGTTGCCGGCCGGCCCGATCGATCCGGTCGTCATCGAGCTGTTGGCACACCCTGCAACAAGGCCAGCCAGCAGCACCGCCAGACCAAGACGGGCGGACCGATGCCTGTTCGATGGACCGTTTGGCTTGATCATTGCGCACCCCATGAAACCGGTTGGTGCGGGGCGAGGGCCTTTTCGGGCGTAACCGCGCATTAACCTCTGTTAACCAGCGATAATCTGTTAACCCTAACGGATGGTTAATCCCGTACGCCGAGGACATGATGGCTGATCCAATGACAATGCTGGCTCCCGACGAAACGCGCGCTGATGCCCGTCCCGTCTGGATTGTCGGCGAGGATGCTTCCGATATTCCAGACCATGTGTCGGCTTGGCTGGAAGCATCCGGCTTTGAGCCCGAGCTGGGCGCGGTGTCGACCGTGCCCGCCGACGGCGCCGATGGTCCGGCCGGGGCGGCGGTTGCCTTGGGCGATCCGGCCGATCCGTTCGCGCTGGGCGCGCTTGCGGGCAAACTGCCGTCGGGCGACTGGTTCGTTGCCAATCCTGCGGCGACCGACATCGACCAGGCGATGCTGGGCTTTTGCATGGGCGCATACCGGTTCGACCGCTACCGCAAGGCGTCGTCCAAGCGGGTGCGGCTCGTGCCCGACAAAACCGTCGATCGCGCCCGTCTCGAGGCGGTCGCCGGCGCGGTGTCGCTGACGCGCGATCTCGTCAACACGCCAGCCAACGATATGGGCCCCGATGCGATCGAAGCGGCCACCCGTGCACTGGCCGCCGGCCACAAGGCGGTCGTCAAGACAATCACGGGCGAGGAACTGATCGCCAAGAAACTGCCGATGATCCATGCGGTCGGCCGCGCTTCGGCGACGCCGCCGCGGCTGATCGACCTGCGCTGGGGCAAAAAGAGCGCGCCGAAGCTGACTTTGGTGGGCAAGGGTGTCTCGTTCGACACCGGTGGCCTCGGCATCAAGCCCTCGACGCCGATGCGCAACATGAAAAAGGACATGGGCGGCGCGGCCAACGTGCTTGGCCTGGCTGCCATGATCATGAAGCTGGGGCTGGAGGTTCGGCTGCGCGTGCTGGTTCCCGCGGTCGAGAACGCGATTTCCGGAAACGCATTTCGCCCCGGAGATGTCTACCCGACACGCAAGGGCCTGACGGTGGAAATCGGGCACACCGACGCGGAGGGCCGTCTGGTGCTGGCGGACGCGTTGGCGCTGGCCGATGAGGAAGAACCGGACCTGATCATCGACATGGCGACCCTGACCGGCGCGGCCCGCGTTGCGCTCGGACCCGATATCGTCCCCTTTTACACCGACGACGACACGCTGGCCGGCGCCCTGGCGCAGGCGGCCGAAACGCAGCGCGATCCGTTGTGGCGCATGCCCTTGTGGCAACCCTATGCACGGGGCCTGTCATCGACTGTTGCCGATTGCGCCAACGTGACGGCCGACGGGTTCGCCGGATCGGTGACCGCCGCTTTGTTCCTGCGCAAGTTCGTGTCGGACAGGACGCCATGGCTGCATCTGGACCTCTTCGCCTGGACACCGAAGCCGAAACCCCATGCTCCCGTCGGCGGCGAAGCACAGGCGATCCGCGCGCTGTTCTCGGTGTTGGAGGCACGATATGGCGGCGGTTGAAGGCATCTTGTATCAATCCGCCTGAGCCGGCATATTGAAACGGTTCCGAAACGTTTCTGTGCGACCTGCGAACGATGACGGTCACTTTGAGGCCAAGCCAGGCGCTCGCGCTCTGGCACCAGGTATCGCTTGCGGAGGTGCGCGACAGCGCCCCCGACCTGACGACGCGCCAATTGGCCATTCTTCTGACCGTCTATCTCGATCCGCCGCCGCACTCGGTGCGCGGGCTTGCCGCCCATCTCGGCGTCACCAAGCCGGTGATCACGCGGGCACTCGACACGATGGGTGCCATGAAGCTGGTCACGCGGCACCGCGATCCGCGCGACCGGCGCAATGTGGTCATCGCCCGCACTGTCGATGGCGCGCTCTACCTTGAACGGTTCGCCGACGTGATCATCGCCAAGGCAAGGGAGTTGCCCACATGACCGAAACGCCCCTTGATCCTCGTCTGCATGCCTTTCGCTACGATCTTGCCGACGCCCGGTTGCGTGGCCTGGTGGACGCCTTTCATTTTGCCGATGGCGAGGAACTGGTCGTCCGCGACGCGGTCGTCGACATGCGCACCCAGCCCACACCCCGGGCCGGGCTGGGAACGCAACTGCTCCATGGCGACCGCGTCCGCATGTTTCAGGCCGATGAAGGCTGGGCATGGGTCCAGGCGGAACGCGATGGCTATGTCGGCTACGTCGCCCAGCGGGCTCTCGACAAGCCGTCCGGTACGGCCACCGGCACCCACCGCATCGCAGCCGCAAGGACGTTCGTCTTCGATGAACCCGATTTCAAGCGTCCGGCCGCCGACTGCCTGTCGATGGGTTCGCTGGTTTCGGTCCTGGAAACCGTCGAGAACCGCCACGTTGCCTATGCACGTCTTGACGATGACCACTATTGCCCGGCCCGCCATGTCCGTCCGGTCGGCGATCATGCGCCGGATTTTGTCACCGCAGCCGAAACCCTGCTGCGCACGCCCTATCTGTGGGGCGGAACATCGGCCTTCGGCATCGACTGTTCGGGCCTTGTGCAACTGGCCATGCTGATGGCCGGAAGGGCCGTGCCGCGCGACAGCGACATGCAGGAAACGCAACTGGGCGAACCCGTCGACCCCGCAAACGGCCTTCAGCGCGGCGATCTCGTCTTCTGGGCCGGACATGTCGGCATCATGCGCAATGCCGACACGCTCCTGCACGCCAACGCAGACGCGATGGCGGTGTCGAGCGAACCGCTCGGCGATGCGATCGACCGGATTGCGGCCCTTTATGGAAACCCGACCAGCCATCGCCGGCCCTGACCGGGGTCAGTAACCGGCGTCGCGATCGACCAGGCCGGTCAGCGGCTCGCCGCGCTCATGCGCCTCCATCTGCGCGATCATCGGCGGGATCAGCGCGGCGGGCACGGAGGTCGCCGCCGCATGGGGCGTGACCGTCACGCGCGGATGGGTCCAGAGCGGGCTTGTTTCGGGCAGGGGTTCGGTCTGGAAAACGTCCAGGCTCGCCGCGCCGAGCCAGCCATTCTCCAGCGCCGCAAGGATATCGGCCTCGTTCTGCAGGTCGCCGCGGCCGGCATTGATCAGCACTGCCGGTCCGAGCGCGCCGCGCCGTTTCATCTTCGCAAACAGCGGTTTGGACAGGATGCCCCGCGTCTTCGGCGTCAACGGCAAAAGGCACACGACGATGTCGCTGACGGCCAGAAATCCGTCGAGGCCGTCCTCGCCGGCAAATGTTGCAATGCCGTCAACGGTCTTCTCCGTCCGGCTCCAGCCGGCGACCTTGAAGCCAAGCGCGGCGAGCTTGCGCGCCGCATCGAGCCCGAGCACGCCGAGACCCAGAATGCCCACCGTCACGTCACGCGCCGCCGGTTGCATCCGGTCTTCGTTCCAGATTTTCTCGGCCTGCTGGCGCCGGTAGCGCGGTCCCTTCCGGTGATGGTCGAGCACCTGCCAGACCACATATTCGCTCATCCGTTCGGTCAGATCGTCGGCGACGACGCGCACGATCGGCACGTCCGGGACATCGGGACCGGCAAAGATATGATCGACGCCCGCGCCGATCGAGAAGATCGCCTTGAGATTGGGCAGCCGGTTGAGAATGCCGGGCCGCTGTTTCCACACGACAGCGTAGTGGATGGTTGCGTCTTCAGGGCCGTCCGGTTCGGTCACGACGGTCCGGCCGGGGGCGGCCTGCTCGATCTCCTCGCGCCAGACGGCGGGGTCGAAGCCGGTGACGGACAAAAGGATCGTGCCGGAAGAGGATGCCATCGCGCGCGCTCGCTTACAAAAAGACTACTGGCTGACGACGCCGGCCGCGCTCGTCTTGATGTCGAAGGCGGCCGCCATCAGCGCCTTTGTGTAGTCGGTTTCCGGCGCGTCGAAAATGGTGTCAGCGGAACCTTGCTCGACGATTTGGCCGCCGCGCATGACAATGACGTGATTGGCCAGCGCCCGCACAACCTTCAGATCGTGGCTGATGAACAGATAGGCCAGATTGTGTCTCTTCTGCAGGTCGCGCAAAAGGTCGACCACCTGGGCCTGCACGCTCATGTCGAGCGCCGAGGTGGGCTCGTCCAGCATCAGGAATTTCGGCTTGAGCACCATCGCCCGCGCGATGGCGATGCGCTGGCGCTGGCCGCCGGAAAATTCATGCGGATAGCGGAACCGCGTTTCGGGATCGAGGCCCACCTCGTCGAGCGCGGCGACGACCCGCTCGTCGCGTTGGTCGGCGCTGAGGCCGGGTTCGTGGATCGCAAGACCCTCGGCGACGATCTCGGCGATCGACATGCGCGGGCTCAGCGAGCCGAACGGGTCCTGGAAGACGATCTGCAGATCCTTGCGCAGCGGCCGCATTTGCCGGAACGAGCGCGCATCGATGGCCTCGCCCGCAAAGCGGATGCCGCCGTCCGACGAGATCAGCCGGCTCAGCGCCAGTCCGAGCGTCGTCTTGCCCGACCCGCTCTCGCCGACGACGCCGAGCGTCTGGCCGGCGCGCACCGTCACATCGATCCCGTCCACCGCTTTGACGTGGTCCACGGTCTTGCGCAGGAAGCCCTTTTTGATCGGGAACCAGACCTTGATCTCATCGCCTTCCATCACGATCGGCGCGTCGGGATTGGCGCGGGGCGGGCGGCCCTTGGGTTCGGCGGCGAGCAGATGCTGCGTATAGGTGTGCTGCGGGTCACCGAAGATCGCTTCTGTCGGCCCGGCCTCGACGATTTCGCCGTTCGTCATCACGCAGACGCGATCGGCGATGCGCCGCACAATGCCCAGATCATGCGTGATGAACAGCATCGACATGTCCTGCTGTCGCTTGAGATCGTCGAGCAGTTCGAGGATCTGTGCCTGAACCGTGACATCGAGCGCGGTGGTCGGCTCGTCGGCGATCAAGAGTTTGGGCGTGTTGGCGAGCGCCATGGCGATCATCACGCGCTGGCGCTGGCCGCCCGACAATTGGTGCGGATAGGCGCCGAGCCGCTTTTCAGGTTCGCGAATGCCCACTTGGTTGAGCAGTTCGAGCGTGCGCGCCCGCTGGGCCGCGTCGCCCATGCCCTGATGCAGCCGCAGCACTTCGCCGACCTGCTTTTCGATCGTGTGCAGCGGGTTCAGCGACGTCATCGGTTCCTGGAAGATCATCGATATGTCGTTGCCGCGCACCGTGCGCAGTTCATCGTCCGATGCCGCCAGCAAATCCCTGCCGCCGAACATGATCTGCCCCGAGGGATGCGATGCGGCCGGATATTGCAGGAGCTTGAGCACTGAAAGGGCCGAGACCGATTTGCCCGATCCGCTTTCGCCGACCAGCGCGACGGTCTCGCGCGGACCGATGTCGAACGAGATCGTTTCGACGGCATGCGTGACCGCGCCGCCTTGCGTGAAATCGACCGACAGGTCGCGGACGGCGAGCAGCGGCTCGGTCACAACGCAACCCGCACATCGGTGTGGTGAAAATCATTGCCCTTGAAGAGCACAGGCTCGTTTCGACCCTTGGCCAGCGCATAGGCGAAACAGTCGCCGAGATTGAGTTTGGCAGGATGGCGTCCCTTGCCGAAGCGGCGGAATGCTTCGATGGCCATGTTGGTTTGGTCTTTGTCTACTGCGACGAACTTCATGCGCGTTCCACGTTGAAAGAACTGCAACGATTGCGTGACGTCGGGCTTGTCGTGCCTGATGATGCGGGCATGGACCTCCCACCAATTGATGGCGGATATGAACAGCGGAACCGTGTCGCTGAACAGGTAAGGCTCGTAGATGCCGCTGCCCTCTTCTTTCATGATAAACGCCACGATCGCTGACACATCGACAATCATGCCGGAAAGCCGTCTTCATCATAAAGGTCGTCATGAGTGCTGGTGTAGCCTGCCGGCCGTTCCTTCATCGTATCGCGGTGTGCGAGAAACTGCTCTCGCGCCTTGATCCGAAGCCGTTGAGCCTCATCGGAGCGAGCTTGATCTCGTTCCAACTCGCTTTCCAATGCGTCAAGGATCACGGCTGTCATGGTGGAATTGCGCTTGAGGGCCAGTTCCTTGGCCAATCGATGAACCCGCTCGTTCTTGATGTTCAGACCCATCTCGGGCTCCATGGTAGAATTCTACCTTCGTATGGCATTGCTTTGCGCATCACCCAAATGTCTTCCTGGGATCGAAGGCATCACGCGTCGCCTCGCCGATGAAGATCAAAAGCGACAGCATGATCGAGATGACGATGAAGCCGGAAAAGCCGAGCCATGGCGCTTGCAGATTGTTCTTGCCCTGAAGAATCAGTTCGCCGAGCGAGGCCGATCCGGGCGGCAGGCCGAAGCCGAGGAAATCGAGCGAGGTCAGCGTCGTGATCGAGCCGTTCAGGATGAACGGCAGGAAGGTTAGCGTCGCCACCATCGCGTTGGGCAGAAGGTGGCGGAACATGATCGTCCGGTTCGAGACGCCAAGCGCGCGCGCCGCGTTGACATATTCGAAGTTGCGGGCGCGCAGGAATTCCGCGCGCACGACGCCGACAAAGCCGACCCAGGAAAAGATCAGCATGATGCACAGCAGCACCCAGAAGCCCGGCGGTAGCACGGCGGCCATGATGAGCAGGATGTAAAGGACCGGGATCGACGACCAGATCTCGATGACACGCTGGAAGATGAGATCCGTCCAGCCGCCGAAATAGCCCTGGATCGCGCCGGCGGTGACGCCGATCACCGCCGAGGCCACGGTCAGGATCAGACCGAACAGCACCGAGATGCGGAAGCCGTAGATCGTGCGTGCCAGCACGTCACGGGCCTGATCGTCCGTCCCCAGCCAGTTGAAATTGCTCCAGTGGCAGTTCGGGTCGTCCACGCCGCCGGCATAGCGCGCGCACAGCTCTTCGCGGTTGTCGAACATGAAGGCGGGCCTGGAAGGCGCCGTGGTCGGCACCTCCTTGTTGACGGTGCGATAGGAATAGCGGATCGGCGGCCAGACCATCCAGCCATTGGCGTTGATCTCGTCCTGAATGAAGGGGTCGGTATAGTCGGTCCGCGCCAGGAACCCGCCGAACTTCTCTTCGGGGTAATTGACGAAGACCGGCGCCAGCAATTCGCCCTTGTAGGAGACCAGGATCGGCCGGTCATTGGCGATGAACTCGGCAAAAAGCGACAGGACGAACAGGACGAGAAACAGCCACAGCGACCAGTAACCGCGCCGGTTGGCCTTGAAGTTCTGCCAGCGCCGCTGGTTGAGCGGCGACAGGAACGGCCGCTTGCGCCGCGGTATCGTGCCGCCACGGCCAAATGTCGGGCTTTCCACGGTCTGGTCCATCACGAGGTCGCTTGCCCATGATTGCGGTGCAATTGGCGGCCGAAGTGGCAATGCGATGCGCGAAGCCGCTCGAGAAACGTGCTGGTGGCACGGTTGAGAGTGGCGACAAAGCAGCGCGAAGCCACTTCGCCGTCCGAAGGATATGGTCGATTTGCCTGGGCACGGCGTCGCAGCCGCTTGAAAGTCAGCCAGACTTCCGACGCAGCTGCTCCTGGTGTCCAAGCAAATCGTCTCATACCAATTCCACCGCAATCATGGGCACGCGACCTAAACCTCCCGGCTTTCGAAATCGATGCGCGGGTCGATCCACGTATACATCAGGTCCGACAGGAGGCTGACCAGAAGCCCCATCAGCGAGAAGATGTAGAGCGTTGCGAACACCACCGGATAGTCGCGATTGACCACCGAGGTGAAGCCCAGAAGGCCAAGGCCGTCGAGCGAGAAGATCGTCTCGATCAAAAGCGATCCGGTAAAGAAGGCCGAGATGAACGCCGCCGGAAAGCCGGCAATGATGATCAGCATCGCGTTGCGGAAGACGTGGCCGTAGAGCACCTGGCGTTCGGTCAATCCCTTGGCCCGCGCGGTGATCACATATTGCTTGCGGATCTCGTCGAGAAACGAGTTCTTGGTCAGGAGCGTCGTGGTCGCGAACGCCGACAGCACCATCGCCGTCAGCGGCAGGGTCAGGTGCCAGAAATAATCAACGATCCGCTCCGGCCAGGACAGGTCGGCCCAATTGTCGGAGACAAGCCCGCGTAAGGGGAACCAGTCAAAGAACGAGCCGCCGGCAAACAGGACGATCAAGAGGATCGCAAACAGGAATCCGGGAATGGCATAGGCGACGATGATCACGCCCGACGTCCACACATCGAAGCGCGAGCCGTCGGACACCGCCTTGCGGATGCCGAGCGGAATGGAGATCGCATAGGAGATCAGCGTGATCCAGAGCCCCAGCGAGACCGAAACCGGCATCTTTTCCAGGATCAGGTCGATGACCGTGATGTCGCGGAAATAGCTCTCGCCGAAATCGAAGCGCAGATAGTCCCAGATCATGTTGCCGAACCGCACGAGCGGCGGCTTGTCGAACCCGAACTGGCGCTCGAGATCGGCGATGAATTCGGGGTCGAGCCCCTGCGCGCCGCGATAGCGCGAACTGACCCCGCCGCCCTCGACGCCGCTGCCGAATTCATCGGCGCCGGAAACCTCGCTGCCCCCGCCGGTGAAGCGCTCGGTCGCATCGCCCCCCTGGCCGGTCAGTTGCGCGATGACCTGCTCGACCGGACCGCCGGGCGCGAACTGCACGATGACAAAGGAAATCGCCATGATCCCGAAAATGGTCGGAACCATCAGCAGGAGACGGCGGAGAATATAGGCGCCCATGGCTCAGCCCCTCCGCGCGCGCGGATCGCGGGTCGGGATCATTATCGCCTCATGCCCTGCCAATCGCGCGCGCCTTTTCCTCGTCGAACCACCACAGCGCCTCGATCGGCCAGAAATAGTCCGGCTTGTCGTCGAAACCGAACATGTCCCAATAGGCGATGAACTGATTCGCTGCGCGCCAATTTGGAATCCAGTCGCGCCGCAAACGCAACACCCGGTCCAGAACACGCATTGCCGTGCGGTAGGCATCGCGATCGGGGGCCGCGCCCACTTCGGCGATCAGCGCATCGACCAGCGGATCGGCAAGGCCGGTCCAATTGCGCGAGCCGGGCAGATTGGCCGATGCCGATCCGAAAACGCCCTCAATGCCGCTCTGTGTCGGCGTTGGCGTCCAGCCAATGCCGCGCCCCGCCATGTCGAAGTCGAAATCATTGGTGCGCGCCTGATATTGCGCGGGATCGACCAGCCGCAGGCTGGCATTGATGCCGACCAGGTTCATGGTGCGCACATAGGGGCCGTAAATGCGTTCGAAGATCGATGACCGGATCAGCATTTCGACATCCAGCGTCTCGCCGTCCGCATTGCGCAGCCGGCCTTCGCCATCGGCCGTCCAGCCGGCCTCGGCCAGAAGGCGGGTCGCCTCGCGCAGCCGCGCCCGGTCTCGGCCCGACCCGTCGGCGACCGGCTGCATGTGGGCTTCGCCGTCGAGCCCATCGGGCAAGTCGTGTTGGGCTGCAAGCTTCTGGATCAGGGCGGTTTCGGCGACGTCCGGCGGGCCCGACGCTTCATAGTGCGATCCGGCAAACAACGAATGGCTGCGCTCGTAGAGCCCGTAGAACAGGTTCTGGTTGGTCCACTCGAAATCAAAGCACAGCGCGATCGCATCGCGCACCCGCCGGTCGGCGAACCGTTCGCGCCGCTGATTGAGCGCCCAGGCCTGCATGGACGGCCGCACATCGGCATCGACAAGGGACTTGACCACCCGGCCGTCGGTGATCGCCGGGAAATTGTACTCGGTTGCCCATGTCTTGGAGGTGAACTCGCGCCGCCAGGTGACCTCGCCCTTCTTGAACGCTTCAAAGCCTGCCTGCCGTTCAGCGTAGAACTCGATGCGGATCGTCTGAAAATGATTCTGCCCCGCTCCAGTGCCGGTCGCCCGTCCCCAATAGTCCTCGACGCGCTCGAACTCGATGAAGCTGCCCGCATTGAAACGGCCGACCCTGTAGGGTCCCGATGCGAGTGGTGGTTCGAGCGTCGATGCGTCAAAGGTCCGGTCCGCATAATAGGCCGCCGACTGGATCGGATAGGTCGATGCGATCGTCAGGATGGCCTGGGCGGACTGGGTGCCGTCGAACACCAGCGTCACCGTCTGCGGGTAGTCGGCGATGACTTCGGCCAGCGGCCGCAGCGGCAGCGACAGGTCCGGGTGGCCTTCCTGCTTGAGCGTGTCATAGGTGAACTTGACATCGTCGGCGGTGATCGGCGCGCCGTCGTGAAAGCGCGCAATGTCGCGCAGGCGGAATGTGAAGCGGTTGCCATCGTCCGAGATCGTCACGGTCTCGGCAACGTGGCCATAGATCGCGTCGGGCTCATCATGCGCGGACACCATGAGCGTATCGAAACACATCTCCATGCGCGGCGGCGCATCGCCCCGGCGCACGAACGCATTGAGCGTGTTGAAGGATTGGTAGTTCTGGTTGAAGTACCAGTACCAGGGCTGGAAGTTGAACACCCCGCCCGCCGGCGCATCGGCGTTTGCATAGTCGAACCGCGCGAAACCGGGCGGGTATTTCAGGTCGCCGAAGGCGGACAGGCCGTGCAGCGGCGTCCCGCGCGCATTGGCCGCCAGCGACAATTTCGGAAAGCCGGCCGAGGCCGCAAGGCCGCCCGCGGCGACGGCCAGGAACCGCCGCCGGTCGATGATCATTGCATCGCCTCCGGCTTTACCCACCAGGACTGGAAATCGACGCCGGTATAGGCGGGCTGATTGTCGACGAAATCGAACTTGTCCCACCAGGCGATCCACTCGTCCGCCGAATGCCATTGCGGGATGTAATAGTGGTTCCACAACAGCACGCGGTCGAGCGCCCGTGTCGCGGCCACGAGTTCCTCGCGATCCCCCGCAAAGATGATCTTCTCGATCAGCGCGTCGACGACCGGGTTCTCGATGCCCGACATGTTGCGCGAATCCGAACTGTCGGCGGCGGCCGACGACCAGAAGTCGCGCTGCTCGTTGCCCGGCGACAGCGATTGCGCAAGCACGACCGTCGTCATGTCAAAATTGAACTCTTCAAGGCGCGCAATGTACTGGCTCGCATCGACGATGCGGATCTGCGCGTCGATGCCGAACCGGCGCAAATCCTCGGTAAACTGGCCGGCAATGATGTTGGTGGTTTCAGAGGCACCCAAGATTTCGATGGTGAAGGGTTCGCCCGTTTCGGCATTGACCCACGCGCCGTCGCGCGGCGCCCATCCCGCCTCGCGCATGAGCCCTGCGGCGACGCGCTGGTTCTCGCGGTTTTTGGCGCGGTCGCCGCCGACCGGATTTTCGAACGGCATCGCGAACAGGTCGGCTGGCAGGTCGGCGCGGAACTCCTCCAGGATTTCCAGTTCCCGGCCCCCGGGCACGCCGGAAGCCTGCAACTCGCCGCCCTCGAAGAAACTGTCGGTGCGCGTGCGCTGGCCGGCCAGTTGCAGCCGGTTGATGCTTTCGAAGTCAAAAAGGTGCGCCAGTGCCTGGCGTACCCGCCGGTCGGCGAACTTGTCGCGCCGCATGTTCATCGCAAAGCCCTGCATCGGCTTGGGACTGGTGGTCGGAAACGCGCGCTTTGTCACCCGGCCTGCCTCGAAGGCGGGAAAATTGTATTCGCCCGCCCATCGCGCCGACCGTGTTTCGGAGCGGAAATCCTGTATGCCGCCCTTCTTGAACGCTTCCCAGATCGGTGTGGCATCGAGAAAATAGGTGTAGGAGATGCGGTCGAAATTGTTGCGGCCCAGATTGACGCCGAGATCGGCGCCCCAATAGTCCTCCACCCGCTCCCATGTGATCGACGCGCCGGCGCTGAATGCGCGGATGCGGTAGGGGCCCGAGCCGAGCGGCGGCTCCAGCGTCGGCTGGCTGATGTCGCGCGCATTTCCGTCGGCGTCCGTGCCTTCCCACCAGTGCTTGGGCAGCACGGGCATGTCGCCGATGATCTGGGGCAGTTCGCGGTTGCCGGTCTGGTCGAACGAGAACTTGATGTCTGTCTCGTTGAGGATCTCGGTCTCCGTGACATTCTTGTAATATTCGCGATAGAGCTGGCTGTGTTCGGTCAGGACATCGAACGTCCAGACCACGTCTTCGGGTGTGACCGGCTCCCCGTCGTGCCACCGCGCGTCATCGTCCAGCCGATAGATGACGAAGGAATAATCGTCTGGATAGGTATAGGCTTCGGCAAGGCTTGGATGGCTGGTCGCCGGCTCGTCGATCGACTGCGAAAGCAGCGTGTCGTAGAGGAGCCCGCCGCCCAGGCCGGCCAGGCCGGCGGCGGCCGTGCCGCGAATGATGTAGGGGTTGAAGCTGTCGAACGTGCCCTGGACCGCAAGGTTCACCGTTCCGCCCTTGGGGGCGTCGGGGTCTGCATGGTCATAGTGCCGGAAATCGTCGCCATACTGGCTGGGTTCGATCAGGGAACTGGTCGTCACCCAGCCACTGGCCTCCTGGGCCGCTGCATCACCGGTTGCGATCAATGTCATCAGGCAAGCGGCGCTGGCGATCGGCAACTTCATGGGCACCTCCGTGATTGGCCTTTCCCATCACAGTAGGGGCGTTTGCGGCGATTCAAAGCCCCAAACGGCGTTCGGCCCGGCGAAAACCGGGCCGATCCGGCTCACTTATGCGTCAGGTCGCCCTATTCGGTCGCCGTCGTCTCGGCCGCATCGCCTTCAACGGCCGCTTCCTCGGCCGGGGCCGCTTCGGGCTCGGGCAGCGCGACCGGGCTGTCATTCTGCATTGCCAGCCAGGCGATCAGGTCGGCGCGTTCGCCGTCGCGGCGCAGGCCGGCAAAGCTCATCGACGTGCCGTCGATGTAATCCTTGGGGGCGGCCAGGAAATTGTTGAGCGAATCAAAGTCCCACACGGTGCCGTCGGCGGCATAGTCCTGCATGGCCTGCGAGTAGCGGAACTCGTCATAGAGAGCCACTTGCTTGCCCACAATGTTCCAAAGGTTCGGCCCGGTCTTGTGTCCGGCGCCGTCTTCGATGTTGTGGCAGGACTGGCACTTGCGGAAGACGCCTTCGCCATTGCTCGCATCGGCGCTGGCCAGCAGTACCGAGATCGGCACTTCGACCTCTTCTTCGGCCACCGCGCTGCCTTCGCTTTCCTCGACGATGATCGCAAAGCCGTCCTGCTCGGGCGCGTGGTGCGAAAAGATCGCGTCGCTTGCGATCCCGACGGTCATCACGACAAACACGGTCCCCAGGAACGCGCCTGCATACATGGTGGTGTTCATGAAAAGCCTCTACCCGATCAATAGCCGCAGGCGCGCCGCCACGGGGCGCGCGCAAAGTGGCCGTTTCCTATGTCTTTTGTCCGGGGCTTGCAACACTTATAAGGTCGAACCCGCTGAGACGTTTTGCCACCATTGGGACCCCTGGTTTAGCCCTTGATGACACCGATTATCCTCATCCCCGCGCGCATGGCCTCGACCCGCCTGCCGGGCAAGCCGCTGGCCGATATCGCGGGCAAACCGATGATCGTTCATGTCGCCGACCGGGCCCGCGAAGCGGCCTGCGCCGAGGTCCTCGTCGCTGTCGATGATGCGCGGATCGCCGATGCGGTCACCGCGCACGGCCATCGCGCGGTGATGACGCGGCCCGACCACCCGTCAGGCTCGGACCGTATTTTCGAGGCGCTGGAAGCGGCCGATCCGGCGGGCGACATCGATGTGGTGATCAATCTTCAGGGCGATCTGCCGACGCTCGATCCGGCCATGGTCCGTGCCGTGCTTGATCCGCTCGAAAACCGTGCCTGTGATATCGCAACGCTCGGCAATGCAATTGCCGACGAGGCCGAAAAGACGGACCCGAACATCGTCAAGATCGTCGGCACGCCGATCACCGGGCAAACCCTCAACGCGCTCTATTTCACGCGCGCCACGGCACCGTGGGGGGACGGGCCGCTCTATCACCATATCGGCATTTACGCCTACCGGCGCGCGGCGCTGACGCGTTTCGTCGGTCTGCCGCCATCGCCTCTTGAGCAGCGCGAGCGGCTCGAACAGTTGCGCGCGCTCGAAGCGGGCATGACCATCCACGCCCGGCTTGTTGACACCGTGCCGTTCGGGGTCGATACACCGCGCGATCTGGAGCGGGCGCGCACCCTTTTGGCGTGAGCGCGAACAAGAAGAACCAAACCTATGGACGAGAACGCCAGAACGCTGATCGCCTTTCAGGGCGAGCCCGGAGCCAATTCCGACACGGCCTGCCGCAACATGTACCCGGCGATGACGCCGATGCCATGCCCGACCTTCGAGGATGCGTTCACCGCCGTCGACAAGGGCGCGGCGGCCTTGGCGATGATCCCGATCGAAAACACGATCGCCGGCCGGGTGGCCGATATTCATCATCTGCTGCCCGAATCCGATCTGCACATTGTCGGCGAATATTTCCTGCCGATCCATTTTCACCTGATGGCGCTGCCGGGCACGGACCGTTCGGCGATCCGCACCGTCCACAGCCATATTCACGCGCTCGGACAATGCCGCAAATATATCAGGGCCAATGGCTGGGAAGCGGTGATCGCCGGCGACACGGCAGGCGCGGCCAAGCTCGTCGCCGGGAGTGGCGATCCGGCCATGGCCGCGCTCGCGCCCGAACTGGCCTCCGAGATGTACGGCCTCGACATCCTCGAGCGTGACGTCGAGGATCAGGCCAACAACATCACCCGCTTCGTCGTCCTGTCCAAGGCGCCGTTCATTCCCGTGCGGCGCTCGGACGACGAACTGATCATCACCACCTTCGTCTTCCGCGTGCGCAACATTCCCGCCGCGCTCTACAAGGCCATGGGCGGTTTCGCCACCAATGGCGTCAACATGACCAAGCTGGAGAGCTACCAGATCGGCGGCGCGTTCGTCGCGACCCAGTTCTACGCCGACATTGAGGGCCATCCGGACGATGACAATGTCAAGCTGGCGTTCGAGGAGATCGGCTTCTTCTCCGATCATTTCCGGGTTCTGGGCGTCTATCGCGGCGCCGGCCAGCGCCAGAAAAGCCGCTCCTGAGGCTATTGGGTCGCGGCCCAGTCCCTGACGAGCAGCGATGCGATGGCGCCGCGCGGCGGCATCTTCAGGCCGGTGCCGCCATGACCGTCCAGAACGGCAAGAACCTCTTGGCGGGTGAACCAGCGCGCATCTTCGAGTTCGTCATCGACGCGGATCGTCTCGGTCAGCGCCTCGCAATAGCAGCCGATCATCAGCGTGTGCGGAAACGGCCAGGGTTGGCTGGCATGATAGGCGACGCGACCCACGGTGATGCCCGCCTCTTCCTCGGTCTCGCGCCGCACCGCGTTCTCGATCGTCTCGCCCGGTTCGACGAAACCGGCAAGGCACGAATACATGCCTTCGGGAAAATGCGGGCTGCGGCCGAGAAGGCAGTGCCGATCGTCGGCGGTCACCGACAGCATGATGACCACCGGATCGGTGCGCGGGAAATGCTGCGCATTGCAATTCGGGCACACGCGCTTGTAGCCGCCATCGGCGATCGCGCTCCGATGGCCGCAGCGCGAGCAGAAACGGTGCGTGTCATGCCAGGAAATCAGAGCCGCGCCCTGCGCGAGCGCGCCGAGCGCGGGCTCGTCGAGCAGGCCCTGCACATAGATCGAGCGATAGTCGATCGCCTTCAGATCGTCCGGCAGCGCCTCGGGATTGGCCGAAGCCGCCAGAACCGGTGTGCCGCCATCCTCATAGCCCAGCAGCACCGCTTCATCCATCGTCGTGCCGAGCGCCTTGGCGGCGGCGACGTCGAACCAGGGATCGGCAACCGTGCCGTTGGGGCGCAGCACGGCCCGGCCCGCTCCGACCAGCAAAAGCCGCGCGCGCGGATCGGTCAGCGCGTCGGGCACCGATGCTTCGCTGCGCTTTTCCGACCAGCGATGCAGCCGATTGCCGGCAAAGCCGGTCAGCGCCGAGGGTTCGGATGTGCCGGCATCGGAAAAAAGGTCGGGCATGAGGGCTCCGCCGGAAGGCACGTTCAGCCGACTACCTACCCCGTCAGAACGCGTTTGAGAACCGCTCGATAAAGGCCCTTGCGGCACCGTTGTGATAGGGCGCCGGCGTTCCGGTGCACCAGACCGGACCGGGCCATGCCGGGTCGCCAAGGTGACGGGCGATGACATGTATGTGCAATTGCCGCACCTGGTTTCCGAGCGCGGCGACATTGATCTTGTCGGCACCGGTGACATCGGCCAGCGCCTGGCCGATCTGCGTCGTCTCGAAGGTCAGCATGGTCTGGTCGAGCGGCGTCAGTTCGTGCATTTCGGTGATGCCGGCGCGCTTGGGGATGAGGATCAGCCAGGCAAAGCGCGAATCGTTCATCAGCCGCAACTGGGTCAGCCCCAGATCAGTGACGAAGAAGCTGTCGCGTTCGAGCGTCGGATCGAGTTCGAAGTCCGTCATCGGGCGACGATAGCAGGTTTGCTCCCGAATGCGACTTGCAAATGCTTGGCCGAAGGTCGATATGGAAAGCGGGAGGTTGGTGGTGGACGCGCCACTCGCCAACCGGGTCAGGTCCGGAAGGAAGCAGCCCTAACGAGATCCGGCACGGGTCGCCGTGCCAGCCTCCCGCCTTTCCTTTGCATCGGGCGTCGAATCCGGCCCGCCTCGCTGGTCAAGCCGGGCGCAACTGCGCTACATCTTTCCCATGAGCGATGTGTCCCCGAAAAACGCCGGCTATCGCGTGCTTGCGCGCAAATACCGGCCGGCCGACTTCACCGCGCTGATCGGGCAGGAGCCGATGGTGCGCACGCTGACCAACGCGTTCGCCGCCGACCGGATCGCCCAGGCATGGATGCTGACCGGCGTGCGCGGCGTCGGCAAGACGACCACCGCGCGCATCCTCGCGCGCGCGCTCAACTACCAGTCCGACACGATCGACAAGCCGACCATCGGCCTGTCCGTGCCCGGCACCCATTGCCAGGCGATCATGGAAGGCCGGCACGTCGATGTGGTCGAGATGGATGCGGCGTCGCATACCGGCATCGACGACATCAAGCAGATCATCGATTCGGTGCGCTATGCGCCGGTGTCGGCCCGCTACAAGGTCTACATCATAGACGAAATCCACATGCTGTCGGAAAAGGCGTTCAATGCCCTTTTGAAGACGCTCGAGGAGCCGCCGCCGCACGCCAAGTTCATCTTCGCGACCACGGAGATCAGGAAGGTTCCGATCACCGTCCTGTCGCGCTGCCAGCGGTTCGACCTGCGCCGCATCGAGATCGCCGAACTGACCGCGCATCTGCGCGCCATTGCCGACACCGAGGAAGTGACGGTCGATGACACGTCGTTGGCCATGATCGCCCGCGCCGGCGAGGGCTCGGTGCGCGACGCGCTGTCGATCCTCGATCAGGCCATCGCCCATGGCAATGGCACGGTCGATGCCGGGGCCGTCCGCGACATGCTCGGGCTTGCCGATCGCACCCGCGTCGTTGACCTGTTCGAGCATCTGATGGCCGGCCGCGTGACCGAGGCGCTGGACGGGTTTTCGTCACTCTATCAGGCGGGCGCCGATCCAATCGTCGTCTTGAACGATCTGGCCTCGTTCACCCATCTGGTCACCCGGCTGCGCTATGTGCCCGGCGCCGCCGAGGACGACCCGTCCCTGTCGCCCGACGAGCGCGAGCGCGGCATTGCCTTTGCCGAAAAGCTGCCGGTCACGGTGCTGGCCCGCGTCTGGCAGATGCTGCTCAAGGGCATCGGCGAATGCGAGAGCGCGGCGCGGCCCTTTGCCGCCGCCGAGATGCTGCTGATCCGCCTGGCCCATGCATCGACGCTGCCGACGCTGGACGAGGCGCTCAAGAAGCTCGACAGCGCCCCGGCCGCCCCGGCGCAGCCGGTCAATGGTCCGCAGGGGAGCACGCAGGCCCCGTTACAATCCGCACCGTCGGCATCGGCAGATGCGCCGCCCTCAATGGGGCCGGCCCAACCGCTCGAGCCCGCTCCGCAGCCGGCGACCACCATGACCGCCACCCATGCCCGGCACGTCGGCGCAGCTTCCGCCATGCGCCTTGTCGCCGAAAACCCCGAGCCGGTGCCCGCGCCCGAGCCGCCTGTCGCTACACCCGAACCGGCAGCGCTTGCGGTCTCGGTCGCCAGCCTGCAGGACCTTGCCGATCTCGCCGACCGCCACCGCGATCCGCTGATGAAGGTAACGATCCGCAAATGCGTGCGGCTCGTTTCGATCGAACCGGGTCGCCTGTCGGTCAATCTGACAGACGATGCGCCGGCAACGCTGCTCGGCGATCTGTCGCGCAAGCTGGGCGACTGGACCGGCGCGCGCTGGATCGTGTCGGTCAGCCGTGAACCCGGCGGGCAGACGCTCGAAGAAATGGACGGCGAAAAACGCGACGCGCTGTTTGCCGATGCCGCGCGCGATCCCGATGTGTCGGCGATCCTGGGGACCTTTCCCGGCGCGCGCGTGGTTGATGTGCGCGTCAATGATGCCGGCCCGCTGGACGAGATGGCTCGCGATACCGATATGGATGTGAACGAGGTCGTCGCCGACCCCGACGATCCGACCGACACCGACTGATCTGGAGACAATGATGCGCGACATTATGGGCCTGATGAGCAAGGCCAAGGAAATGCAGGAAAAGATGCAGGCCATGCAGGCCGAGATGGATCAGATGACCGCCGACGGCACCGCAGGCGGCGGCATGGTCACCGTCACGCTCACCGGCAAGGGGGCCATGAAGGCCCTGAAGATCGATCCCTCCATGTTCTCGGAAGACGACGTCGAGATCCTCGAAGACCTGATCATCGCCGCCCATTCGGACGCCAAGGCCAAGATCGAGCAGATCGTCGCCGAAAAGACCCAGGAAATGACCGCTGGCCTGCCCCTGCCGCCCGGCATGAAGTTGCCGTTCTGAGCTTGGCTCCGTGTTCTCGCGGCGTCGTTTAGCACAAGGCGCAGCCGCGATCGGCGCGGCATCGCTGATGCCCAAGAAGGGCGGAGCTAGCGGCATGACTTCGGCCTGCGCCTCTGGTTTCTTTCTGCCCGAGGAAACCGTTCCGCACGAGCGCACCTTCATGCAGTGGCCCGTCAGCCGACGGGTCCATCCCGACGGCGTGTTTCTCGACATGCTGCAACAGGCAATCGCCGATATCGCCAACACGATTGCCGAGTTCGAGCCGGTTGTGATGCTGATGGATGCCAGCCACGAGGCAGGCGCACGGCGCATACTGTCGGACGCGGTCGAGATCTGGGACGTTGCGACGGACGATCTGTGGGCGCGCGATTCCGGTCCGATGTTCGTCGTGGACGGCAAAGGCGGCCTGGCCGTCAGCGACCTCAACTTCAATGGCTGGGGCGGCAAGCAGGTCCATGACAACGACGGCGCGGTCGCCCGGCGCGTCGCCGCGATGATGGAGTTGCCCGTTTTCAACAATGGCCTTGTCGGCGAACCCGGCGGCGTCGAGACCGACGGTCACGGCACGCTGATTGCCCATGAAAGCTCATGGGTAAATCCGAACCGCAATGCGGGGTCGCGCGCCGAGATCGAACGCCTTTTGCTCGATGCACTGGGTGCCGAAAAGCTGGTGTGGGCGCCGGGCATCGCCGGTGCCGACATTACCGACCATCACATCGACGCGCTGGCCCGGTTCACGGCGCCGGGCACAATCCTGATCCAGATGCCCCAGGACATCATTGCCGGCGATCCCTGGTCGAAGGCGGCTTTCGAAACCCACGACATTCTCGCGGCGGCGACCGATGCGCGCGGCGAACCGTTCGAGCTGGTGGTTCTGCCCGAACCGTATGACACCCGCATCCGGTCGGACGATTTCGTTGCCTCCTACGTCAATTATTATGTCTGCAATGGTGCGGTGATTGCGGCGCAGTTCGGCGACCGGGAGACCGACGTGATCGCCCGCGACACGCTGGCCGGGCTTTATCCCGGCCGGGACATTGTCATGCTCCAAGTCGATCCTGTCGGCGAAGTGGGCGGCGGCATTCATTGCGCCACCCGCGAGCAACCCAGGGTCTGAGAGGCCCTATCGCTCCACCGGGCGCAAGCCGAGCAGCACCGCTGCGCCGATCATGAAACCACCGCCGATCCGGTCGGCCCAGGGGCGGGCACGGCTGGCGAGCCGCTTGGCCAGCCAGTCCGCGCCGCGGCCATAGCCGGTCAGGAACAAGGCATCGATCGCCAGATAGGTGCCGGTCAGCACGGCCAATTGCGGCCACAATGGCGCGTCGGCGGCGATGAACAGCGGAAACAGCGATGCGAAGAACACGATCGCCTTGGGGTTGGTGGCCGAGGTGACAAACCCTTGCAGCCACAGCGTGCGCAACCGCGCCCGGGCCGGGGCCGTCCTTGTCGTGCCAATGGGGCCTGTCGATCGGATCATCTTCAGGCCGAGCCAGACCAGATAGGCCACGCCGCACCATTTGATCACGGTCAGAGCGTGATCGAAGGTCATGATCAGGGCCGCCAGCCCAAGCCCAGCGGCAAGCATCTGAAACAGGTTGGCGGTCAGGTCGCCGGCGGCCGTGGCCAGCGACCGTCGCCAGCCATGCGCCATGGAGTTGGACAGCATCAGGAGCTGGCTTGGCCCGGGCGTGCACATCAGCAGGAACACGGTCGCCACATAGGTCAGCCAGGTTTCGATGCTCATTTCCGGCTCCTCTGCGCTTGCTTCGGGTGCCGAACCTATCAGCCGGCTTTCCGGCTGAACAGCCGACCGTCGACCAGCGCCAGCCCCAATCCGATCAGCGCCATGCCGATCATGTGGCGCGGCAGCAGGACTTCGTCGAGAAACGCGATGCCCAGAAGGATCGCGCTGACCGGGACCAGGAACGTCACCAGCGACAGGTTGGTCGCGCCCGCGCCCGACAGGATGCGGAAATAGAGAAGATAGGCAAAGGCGGTCGAAACGATCGCAAGACCGATCATCGCAAGCACGCTGTCGAGCCCCGGCATGGCCAGCATCCAGGGCCGGTCGATCGTAAGCATCAGCGGCAGCATCAAGACGCTGGACGCGGTGACCTGACCGGTCGCCACGGCCAGAGGATCGATCGCCGCCTTGCGGAACCGGCGGCCATAGACGGCGGCGAACCCGTAGGAGAGCGCCGCGCCCAGACAGGCCAGATAGGCCGCGACCGTGCCCCAGCCGCCGCCGAGTGTCGGACCGCCCATCATCACGGCGACGCCGCCAAGCCCGGCAAAGACGCCGGCGATGCGCGGCCCGGTCAGTTTCTCGTCCTCGGTCCAATAGTGCGCGACGACGACGGTGAAGAGCGGCGTCATCGCGTTGAGAATGGAGGCAACGCCCGACGCGATCTGGGTCTGGCCGTAGACGATCAGCGTGAACGGGATGACATTGTTGAGGGCGCCCATCGCAAAGAACATGCGCCATACGGCGCCGGTCCAGGGCATCGCCCGCCCGGTTGCCCGCAGATAGATGTGCAGCACGACGGCGGCGAGCGCCACACGGAAAAAGACGATGGTCAGCGGCGGCAGGTCGCGCACGATCACGCCGTTGAAGAAGAACGATCCGCCGAACACGATCGACAGCGTGATCAGCATCACCCATTGGGCGGGCGACATGGAGGCGTTGACGGCGGCGGGCTGCGACATGGGAAATGGTCTTGAGAATGGCGACCTTGTGCCTCTAACGTCCGCGCGCGCCGCTCGCCACCCGTTTCTTGACCCGCCGCCATTGACGCTTTGCACGCAGGCTTTGACGGCCTAAATCAATGCCATGTCATCGAAACGAATCGCAGGCCCTGAGATCGAACGGCTGATCCAGCTTCTGGCCAAGGTGCCGGGCCTCGGCCCGCGCTCGGCGCGCCGTGCCGCGCTGCACATGATCAAGAAGCGCGAGCAACTGCTCGAACCGCTCGCCGGCGCGATGGCCGAGGCGGCGGCCAAGGTGGTCATCTGTTCGACCTGCGGCAATGTGGACACCAGCGACCCCTGTTCGGTATGCACAGATCCGCGCCGCGAGGACGCCACCATCATCGTCGTCGAGGATGTCGCCGATCTGTGGGCTCTCGAACGCGCCGGCGAGATGAATGCCCGCTATCACGTGCTCGGCGGAACGCTGTCGCCGCTCGACGGTGTCGGCCCGGACGATCTCAACATTGCAGGTCTGATCGACCGGGTCTCAGGCGGGGACGTGCGCGAACTGATCCTTGCGGTCAACGCGACCGTCGAAGGGCAGGCGACCGCCCATTACATCACCGCCCAGCTTGAAGACACCGATGCAAAGATCACCCGGCTGGCCCATGGCGTGCCGGTGGGCGGCGAACTGGATTATCTCGATGAGGGCACGCTTTCGGCCGCCCTGCGCGCGCGCACCAACTTCTGAGCCATCGACCTGTTTCGCACCAGAATCACCTGATAGCCTGTTCCGACCGATTTGACTGGGGAACGACCGATGGTCCGTCTTGCAGCCCTCATCCTTGCGTGCGCCCTTGCCATGACCGGCGCGGCCCATGCCGATCTCCAGGGCCAGTACGGGCGCTTTCTGGAAGACACGATGTGGCCAAAGGCAAGGTCGGCGGGCGTTTCGCGCGCCACGTTCGACCGCGCCATGGGTACCAAACGCCTCAACACCGACATTCCGGGCCTCGTCCGCCCCGGCCAGACGACGCCGCAGCGCATTCGCCAGGCGGAGTTTTCCGCGCCCGCCCGCTATTTCAACGAGAACAATCTGGGCGCCATCGTCGGTCAGGGGCGCCGTCTGGCCAGCCAGCACGCATCGACGCTGGCCGCGCTCGAACGGCGCTACGGCGTTCCGGGCCGCATCATCCTGGCCATCTGGGGCCGCGAGAGCGCGTTCGGCCGTGTCGACATTCCGCACGACGCCTTCCAGGTGCTCGGCACCAAGGCCTTCATGTCGACCCGGCCCGATCTGTTCCGCACCGAACTGGTCGCCGCGCTCCAGATGGTCGAACGCGGCAACGCCACCCCGGCACAGATGAAATCATCCTGGGCCGGCGCACTCGGCCAGCCGCAGTTCCTGCCCACATCCTTCCTTGAACATGCCGTCGATATCGATGGCGACGGCAAGCCGAACATCTGGACATCGGTGCCCGACACGCTCGGCTCGATCGCCGCCTATCTCGATCATTTCGGCTGGGTTTCGGGCCGCGATTGGGGTTTTGAGGTCACCGTTCCGGCCGACATTTCCTGCAGCTTCGAGGGGCCGGACCAGGGCCTGACGATCCGTGACTGGGCGGCCATGGGCATCACCCGCATTTCCGGCCGGCCGTTCCCGGCCCACGAGATGGATCTGGAAGCCTTTCTGATGATGCCCGCAGGCCGCAGCGGCCCGGCTTTCATCGTCACGCCGAACTTCTATGTGCTCAAACAGTATAATGAGAGTGATCTCTACGCCCTGTTCGTCGGCCATGCCGGCGACCGCATCGAATGGGGGTCCGGCCGCTTCAAGGCGTCCTGGGGCCGGGTCGATACGCTCTACCGCTCGGAGATCGCGGCGATGCAGCGCGTGCTTGAGGGCAAGGGCTATGATGTGGGCGGCGCCGACGGGCTGCCCGGCTTCAGGACCCGCCGGTCGATCGGCGACTGGCAGCAGAAGAACGGCCGGCAGCCGACATGCTTTCCGTCGAAAGCGCTGATCGGCGCGATCCGTTGAAGCGCATCAAAAACCCATGATCCCCACATAGGTGATCGCCAATGTGGCGCTGACGATGAGTTCACCGGCGATGAAGGCGATGGCCAGCGCCATCGAACTGTCGAGTGCGGCGCGTGTCAGCCGGACTGCGGCGATGAGAATCAGCACCATCAGCACGCCGCCCAGCATCATCATCGCCCCATTGTCGTCGGCGACCACCAGATAGGGCACATAAAGCGCGGCGATCGCATAGCTGAACAGCGCATTGGCCCAGTTGCGCGCGATCACCAGATGCACGAACCGGTGGCCAAGCCCGAGCGGGCGCAGGACAAGGGCGAAGACGGGAACCGGCAACAGCCAGACGATCAGTTCAAAGACCGCTTCGCCCGCAACCAGCGGCGCGATGCCAAGGGTCGTCATCTCGGCCTGGTTGGCCCGCGCGTTCATCACCCAGACGAAAAACATCGCCGGCAGCGCGACGGCGATCGCCGAAAACGAACGCCAGAACCCGTCCGCCGAAATGTCCATGCGCTCGATGGCCCCGGGCCGTCCGGTCATGACCCCGGCGACGCACTCGACATGGTGGAAGGCATAGTCGAGATTGATCATCGGCCGGCTTGGTCCGCAAACCAGCGGGTGATGAAGTCGGCATAGATCGCCGTCAGCGTCTCAAGGTCTTCGAGCGCGACATGCTCGTCGATCATGTGCATCGTCTTGCCGACAAGGCCGAATTCGACGACCGGGCAATAATCCTTGATGAAGCGGGCATCGGACGTGCCGCCGGATGTGGACAATGTCGGCGAGCGCCCGGTCACCTCGGCCACGCTTGCCGCCAGTGCACCCGTCAGGGCATCACTGCGGGTCAGGAAGACCTGGCTGACCGGCTCGTTCCACGCGATGGAAAACCGCACCGGCCCGCCGTCGCCACGTCCGGACATGGCGGCACCATGATCGAGTCGCGCCATGATCTCCGCCTTCAGTGTCTCCTCCGTCCACCGGTCGTTGAACCGCACATTGAAGCGCGCCGTCGTCCGGGCCGGGATCACATTGACCGCCGGATTGCCGGTGTCGATGGTGGTGACCTCCAGATTGGTCGGCTGGAAGTCATCGGTGCCCCGATCAAGCGGCGACGCGTTGAGTGCGGCACACAGCGCCACGATGGAGCGCACCGGATTGTCGGCGAGATGGGGATAGGCGACATGCCCTTGTGTCCCCTCGACCGTGATCGTTCCCGAAAGGGAACCGCGCCGGCCGATCTTGATCATGTCGCCCATCGCATCGGGATTGGTGGGCTCGCCCAGAACGCAGGCGTCCCAACGCTCGCCCTTGTCGGTCGCCCACTGAAGAAGCTTGACCGATCCGTTGATCGCCGGCCCTTCCTCGTCGCCGGTGATCAGCAGCGACACCGAACCCGGCAGCAGGCCGCGTTCGGCAACCACCCGGGCAAGCGCGGCGACGAAACAGGCGATGCCGCCCTTCATGTCGACGGCGCCGCGCCCATACATGGCGCCATCCGAGACCGCCGCGCCGAACGGATCGTGCGACCAGGCGGCCGGATCGCCCGGCGGCACCACATCGGTGTGGCCGGCAAACATCAGATGCGGGCCGTTGCCCGAGCGTCTTGCATAGAGATTGTCGATGTCGGGCGTGCCCGTTTCGGAGAAGACCGGCCGGTCGCAGACGAAATCGAGCGGCGCCAGCATGGCGGTCAGCGTGTCGAGCGCACCGGCATCGTCGGGCGTCACGGACGGGCATCGGATCAGGGCGGCAAGGTTGGCCGCCGGGTCGGTGGGCAATCGGGTCATGAGAAACGCTCTATCCAATGGCGCCATGCCTGTCACGCCCGTTGACTTGCCGGCCTGTCGGTGGCGGATTTGGCCGGCGCGCACGGTCAATCGGGCTGCGATTTGCGATCACAAACCTCACGAAACGTGTGAGAATTGTCAGGCACGTCCAGTTCGCCGCTCGTCCGAAAAACGAAACCCGCCCTTATGCAGGTCACGAAAACCGGCCCATCGTTCACAGAGCGCTGAACGCAGCGGTCGATCTGCGTGAACAATGGCGCTTCGATCACGGATCGCGTGAATCGCATCCTTTCTATAAAACACTGAAATAATTAAAAAAAATTCGGCTGTAGGGTGCGGATTCACGCGCTTCAAGATCACAGCTGCGTGAGTCTGCTTACGTTTTTGTAATTGGCAGTTATCGCACCGCACACCCCATCTTCCGGTCAGCCAAGGCGGCAACGCAGAACGCCCCGCCAAAGCCCGGCACCCGAAAGGGGCCGCATCAACAACGGACCAAATGGAGACCTGACATGAAAACGATCCTTCTTGCCGCAGCCATCGCTGTCACCGCCACCACCGGCGCTTTCGCCCAATCGTCCGCGCTGGACGTGTTCACGCCCGAAGTCAGCCAGTCCGGCATCGACTTCTCCGCCACCGCCTCGATTGGCAAC